>CAWVRH010000011.1:0-69965 GCA_963932545.1 uncultured Rhodobiaceae bacterium
AAAAGCAGCGAGAAAATCAGTGAGAAAGACAAAGGGCCCTACCCCCGAAGCGGCAGAGCCCTTTTAACATTGGTGTTCAACAAAAGCCTAAAAAATAACCAGCGCTTCGCGCACGGTAAGAATTAGCAGCGCTACCCATGACAGCAAGAAAATGCCAAAACGCAGCAGCACGATGTTAACCGTGGCCTGCACTAGCGAATGCACCACGCGGAGAATAACAAACGCCCAAGCGCAATTCACCGCCATTGCATCTACATGACCCGCCACCGCGATAGTCAGAGCCATCGCGTAGAACAAAGTCGGTTGCTCGAACAGGTGATTGTAATTGTCCGCGATGCGGCGCACTTCCGATGGCAAATAACCCATGCCTATGGGGTGGCCCATTTCAGCTTCGGGAATCTTGGTCTTACCAATGGCTGGAATACGCGTGGCGTACATCCAAATCATCATCACACCGCTCCAAAGGCCCAGGGCCACAACAGGTTGTAGAATTGCAGAAGCTTCCATTTTATCCTCCTATAAATGAAACTATCAATAGACTTAGTGTGCGCCGCTTTGCTTCAAGATAGCAAGCCGCGCCATTAAAATATGGCCAGAGCCTCGCGCATAATGATCCCAAGCAAGGCCGCCCAAGACAGCATGAATATGGCAAAACGCAGCAGCACAATATTGACCGTAGCCTGCACCAGCGAATGCACCACGCGAAGCGCAACAAAGCTCCAAGCCAAAGCCACCGCCACCGCGTCGACATGCCCCATCACCGCCAGCAGCAAAGAGACTGCGTAGAATAAAGTCGGTTGCTCGAACAAATGATTGTAATTATCCCCGACCCGTCGGGCCTCGGTTGGAAACGCCGTCATGGCCGACGGATGCGCCGCCTCGCCTTTCGGGAAGCGGGTTTGACGGGCGGTTTGAAGCCTCATTTTGGCCAACCAAAGCATCATCACGCCGCTCCAAAGACCTAAAACAACGACGGGTTGTAGAATTGCGGAAGCGACCATTTTTCTGTCTCCTCAGATAACTTATTTAATACATGAATTTTGCGCTGCTTTGCGCCACTATAGCAAGCCGTTCGTCACTTGCTTGGAGAGGTTTCATGTCTGAAATTACCATTTTTACCGCCCGCATCATTCACACTATGGAGCCAAGTCTGCCGCAAGCCACCGCCATTGCCGTGCGCCAAACGAGCGAGGGGCAGGCGCAGATTTTAGAAGTCGGCACGCTGGAAAGCTTACAGCCCTGGATGAGCCGCCACCCGCACACAATCGACGAGCGCTTTGCTGATAAAGTGATTATGCCTGGTTTCATCGACCCGCATTTGCACCCAAGCATGGCGGCGGTTATTTTACCGATGCAATTTATTACCGCCCTGCCATGGGATTTGCCTTGGGAGAGCGTGCCGGCAACAAAATCGCATGAGGCTTATCTCGAACGCCTGACCGATTTGACGCAAGGCGACGACACAGAGCCGTTTTTCACTTGGGGCTACCACCGCAATTGGCATGGCGATATCACCCGCAAACAATTAGATGAAGCCTGCCCCGATCGCCCTGTCGTGGTCTGGCATCGCTCGTTCCATGAGGTGATTTTAAACAGTGCCGCGCTGGAGCATTTTGGCCTTCATAATAATGAAGTGGGCGCGCATCCACAGATTAAGCTGGAAGACGGATTGTTTTACGAAAACGGGTTGCGCCTCGCCATTAACGCGCTGAATCCGGTGATTATGTCGCCTGAGAAATTTGGCCTTGGCATGCAGCGCCTCAAGCAAGTGGCGCATTTTGGCGGCCATACGCTGCTGGGCGATATGGGCATTGGTATCTTTAATTTCGAGATGGAATGGCAAGCCGCTTTAGGGTTTTTCAACACGCAAGACACACCGTTTCGGGTTCATTACACGCCCAACATGCTGGCGCTGG
The DNA here is from genome assembly GCA_963932545.1 of uncultured Rhodobiaceae bacterium. Classification (GTDB taxonomy): domain Bacteria; phylum Pseudomonadota; class Alphaproteobacteria; order RS24; family RS24; genus UBA8337. Next base: position 1,917 of record CAWVRH010000011.1, read on the forward strand.
CCCATGACGGAGACTACGCTCGCGTGGAAACCGAAATGGCGGCCTATCCAGATTTAAACACCGATAAATTATTCTTCACCGACCATGCAAAATTATTCACCGATGGCGCCTTCTTCTCGCAACTGATGATGGTTGGGCAACCCGGTTATCTGGATGGCCATGAAGGCGAATGGATGATGGTTCCCGAGCGCTTCGAGGAGGCGGCACGGCTTTTATGGCTCAAGGGATATAAAATTCACGTCCACTGCACGGGCGACATGGGGCTAGAGCTGGCGCTCGATACGCTGGAGAAACTGCAAGACGAGAAGCCGCGTTTCAACCATCGTTTCACGATTGAGCATTTTGGCCTATCGACGCCCGAGCAAGTGCGCCGCATGGCGAGCCTTGGCGCCATTGCCTCGGTGAACGTCTATTACCTGCACGAGCTGAGCGAAATTTATGCCCGCGATGCCATTGGCGAAGAACGCGCTTATTCGATGGCGCGGCTTGGCACGCTGAAACGCAATAATGTTCCGTTCGCGCTGCATTCCGATTACACAATGGCGCCTGCCTTGCCGCTGAACTCAGCTTGGGTGGCCGCCACGCGCGAAAATGAGGCCGGCAAAATTGTTGGTGAAGGTGAATGCGTGCCGATTTACGATGCGCTGAAAGCCATCACCCTCGATGCCGCATATGTGCTGGGCCTAGAAAATGAAGTCGGCAGCCTGCGGGCTGGCAAACGCGCTGACTTCACGGTGCTGGAGCAAGACCCATTTGAGGTGGGCGCACACGGGCTGCGCGATATTCCCATTTGGGGCACGGTGTTTAACGGCGTGCCGCACCCGATTGAAAAACCCTAATGCTGCCGCTGACCATATTAGGCGGCTATTTGGGGGCGGGAAAAACCACGCTGATCAATCGGCTATTGGCCAACCCGCCAGCCGCCTTTAAGGGCAAACGCCTGACCATTCTGGTCAATGATTTTGGCGCCATTAACATCGATGCCGAGCTGATTGAAGCGCATGACGGCGACACTATCTCGCTAGCCAATGGCTGCGCCTGCTGCCAATTGCAAGATGATGCGTTGCAGCAATTACAGCAATTAGCGCAAAGCGACACACGCCCCGACCATGTATTGATTGAGGCCAGCGGCGCAGGCGAACCTGCCCGCCTCGCCTATCTCGGCTATGGCATTCAGGGGCTGCAACTGGCGGGTATTTATGTGGCGATAGACGTCACAACACTGGCGGCCAAACGGCGCGATAAGTTTGCCGGCGGTCTGGTTAATCGACAAATCGCGCAAGCTGATTATTGCTTGCTGACCAAGGCAGATTTAACCGGTGACGAAGGCGCCAGCGCGCAGAGCCTATTGGCCAGTCTTACCCAAGCCCCCATCGCGCGCGCCAGCGACGAGGTGCTGGCTGACATGCTAACGCTGTCGGCTTCCAGCGCCTTGCCCGACATGGCCGAAACCGCACCGCTTTTTGCCGATGCGCTGTTCAGTACGATGAGCTTTTCGGCACAGACGCCCTTGGATATAGAAAAATTAGCCGTCTTGTTGGACGAAGTGGCGCCCAAACTCGCGCGCGCGAAAGGCCACACGGGCAGCCATCGATTGCAATTGGTAGGCGAGCGCTACACGCTCCTCGAAGCGGAGCGGCGTGCGCCTGAATTGGTGTTTATTGCTGAAAAAGGAAAGCTGGATTTGGCCGAGCTTGCAGCAAAGCTTCAAACATTTTCAAACTAAGCAAAAGCAAAATATTGGTGGGCCCGGCAGGACTCGAACCTGCGACCAATCCGTTATGAGCGGACCGCTCTAACCACCTGAGCTACAGGCCCCAACACCAATACAATAATGATTATGCGTCTAATTCGGGAAAATACAAACCCGGTTCATGCGACGCGGCTTCTTCTTCACTCATCTGCGCATAGGCGATGATGATAACCAAATCTTGCTTTTGCGCCAAACGAGCGGCCGCGCCATTGATGCCAATGGTCTTGGAGCCGCGCGGCGCTGGAATGGCGTAAGTTGTAAAGCGCCCGCCCGTGTTGATGTTTAAGACATCGACTTGCTCATTGGGCAAAATGCCCGCTTTGTCGAGCCAATCTTGGTCCACCGAAATAGAACCCTGATACTGCATGTCGCATTGGGTTACTGTGGCGCGGTGAATTTTCGCCTTCATCATCGTTAACATCATCGGGAGAGCCTGATTTATTCGTACTAAAGTCTAATTATCCAAGAAACTGCGGAGCTTGCGAGACCGGCTTGGGTGTTTCAGCTTGCGCAAGGCTTTCGCTTCAATTTGGCGAATGCGTTCGCGTGTCACAGAGAACTGCTGACCCACTTCTTCCAGCGTATGGTCGGTGTTCATACCAATGCCAAAGCGCATACGCAAGACACGTTCTTCGCGCGGCGTTAGCGAAGCCAAAACCCGCGTGGTGGTGTCGCGCAAGTTCGACTGAATGGCAGCATCGATCGGCAAAATAGCGTTTTTATCCTCGATGAAATCACCTAGCTGACTGTCTTCTTCGTCGCCAATAGGCGTTTCCAAACTAATCGGCTCTTTGGCGATTTTCAAAACCTTGCGCACTTTATCTAGCGGCATAGACAGTTTTTCCGACAGCTCTTCCGGCGTCGGTTCGCGGCCAAACTCATGCAACATTTGGCGCGAGGTCCGCACCAGCTTATTAATCGTCTCAATCATATGCACCGGAATACGAATGGTGCGCGCTTGGTCGGCAATCGAGCGAGTAATCGCTTGGCGAATCCACCACGTCGCATAGGTTGAGAATTTATACCCACGGCGATACTCAAATTTATCGACCGCTTTCATCAGGCCGATATTGCCTTCTTGAATAAGGTCGAGGAATTGCAGGCCGCGATTGGTATATTTTTTGGCAATGGAAATCACCAGCCGCAAATTGGCTTCGACCATTTCCTTCTTGGCAATGCGCGCTTCGCGCTCGCCTTTTTGCACAGTGCGCACAATGCGGCGATATTCGGTGATGTTCAGACCCGTCTCATTGGCCAGCTCTTGAATTTCGCTGCGAATGGTTTTCACGTCATCGCGGTTTTTCTGGATGAAATCTTTCCAGCCCTTGCCCGTCAAACGACCGACACGGCGAGACCAATTGGCCTCATATTCATTGCCTTGATATTGCTTCAAAAACTCGTCGCGCGTCACACCGGTTTTTTGCGCCAAACGCCAAAGCTGCGCTTCCAGCCCAACCAGTCGTTTATTAATGGCATAAAGCTGCTCAACCAGAGCCTCGATACGATTATTGTTCAGCGCCAAGCCTTTGACTTCCCCAATAATCTCACCGCTCAATTTATCCGAGCGGGTTTGCTGCGCTTTGGTCAGCTCTTTGCCTTCGCTTTGCAGCTCCACGCTTTGGTCTTGCAAGCGACGTAGCTTTTTATAGGTCGAGGCGATGATGTCGAAACTGCCCAATACTTTTGGCTTCAGTTCCATTTCCATGGCCGAAAGCGACATATTGGCTTCGGCTTCATCATCATCTTCATCTGGCTCGCCTTCGGCTTCGCCAGATGGCGCGCCCGATGGAGGGGGCGCAGCACCGACTGCCGAGCGGTCAATCTTCTTGGCTTCGGGGCCTGCGAAAGTAGCATCCAAATCAATAATGTCGCGCAGCAAAACCTTGCCTTCGTTCAGCTCGTCGCGCCAAATGATAATCGCCTGAAAGGTCAGCGGGCTTTCGCATAGGCCTGCAATCATGGTCTCGCGACCGGCCTCTATGCGTTTGGCAATGGCAATTTCGCCTTCGCGGGACAGCAGTTCAACCGAGCCCATTTCGCGCAAATACATCCGCACCGGATCATCGGTACGATCGCCTGCCGCGCCAGTTTTGGCGGTTTTGGCAACGGCCGAAGTGCTGGTTGCCGTCGCCACAGCCGTCTCGCCGCTTGGCTTGGCGTCACCGTCTTCTTCGGTGTCGTCTGCATCATCCGTCTCAACAACCGTGATGCCCATCTCAGACAACATAGACATGATGTCTTCGATTTTTTCAGACGTAAATTCTTCGGGTGGCAATACAGCGTTCAACGCATCAATGGTCACAAAGCCGCTCGATTTGGCAGCCTTGATCATGCGCTTCACATCGCGATTGTCCATGTCGATAAGTGGGCTGTCGCCTGTTTCGACTTCTTGTTCTTTAGCCTTGGCTTTTTTGCCTGCCATGTAAGTCTCCGTGTAAGTCTTGCGTGACCCCTCACGATTAACATTAAGCTGCGCTATCGTCTCCGCGTTCCAGCGCCGCAATTTCATTCTTTATCGCCATAAGGCGTTCCAACGCGTTTTGTGTTCCATCCCGCGCTAGCTCAATCTCAAGTTCTGCTTCAACCGATTTCTTTTCGGTCGCTAGAGTCTGTAATTTATGATGATTGCGGGCCACTTCAAGCCATCCCGCCAAAACGTCTTCCAGATCACTTTCCTTGCGCGCAAAACTCATACGCCGAGCTTCTGGCATTTTTACCAAACGCTCGCAAATTTCCTGCTTTCCCTTGCCTATCAAATGCCTTGTGAGAGCGCTATTGTCAAGTCCTGCGTCCGTTTCGGCGGGCCCCTCCAGCTCATCAAAATAGTCAATCATCGCAAAGCGCAAGGCGTCCAAAGCCGGCGTTTGTATTTCAATGGTCTCAAACATGTCACGCTCGCGCACCAAAACAGCTGGGTGCTGCAGCACACAAAGAACAATCAGGGCCTCGCGGTACGACCAATCTGTCGCCCCTGTTGAGATGGCAGAACGACGCGCTTCTGAGCTTGGTGGCGACCGAAAGCGCGGGTTTTTCCGAGGCCTAGTGCCACCCCGGTTTTGATAGGGCACGCCCTGCTCGCCCAATAATTTGTCAAGCCGCGCTTTAATATCTTGGCCGTAAAGGGCGCGCACATCTTTATCGCCCACCCGAGCTGCCGCCTCACGCAAACGCTTTTTCAACGCCGCCGCACGCTCAGGGGTATCCCAAGGGGCGGCTTCAATTTCGCGCTCCCACATTAAATCGATGAGGCTCATGGCTTTGCCCAAAAGCGCCTGCATAGCTTCGGCCCCGCCTTCGCGCACCACATCATCGGGGTCTTTGCCGGGCGGCAAAATAGCAAAGCGCAGAGAATAGCCAGGTTTTAACAAAGGCAAAGCGCGGTCAATCGCGCGATAAGCGGCGCGCAAGCCCGCCGCATCGCCATCGAGGCACAAAATCGGTTCCGGCGCCATGCGCCAAGCGAGGCCGATTTGCTCTTCGGTAATCGCTGTGCCCAAACCTGCCACCGCATTATCAATGCCCGCGCGCGCCATACCCACGACATCCATATAGCCTTCCGAGATGAGCACGTTATTGCTGTCATAGGCGGCTTGGCGAGCGCCCGAGAAATTATACAAAACACGGCTTTTATAAAACAGCGGGGTCTCTGGCGAATTGAGATATTTGGCTTTCGCGTCGGCGCTCATCGCGCGTCCACCAAAAGCAATCACCCGACCGCGCGCATCGTTAATGGGAAAAATAATCCGATCGCGGAAACGGTCATAAGGCGCTTTATTATCGTCTGGCTTAATTGCCATACCGGCTTCGACAATTTTATCGAGCCCCATATCGCGCGCACTCAAATGCTCCACCAAAGCGGTGCGCGAGCTGGGCCCAAAGCCAATGCGGAAGCGGGTTATCATCTCTTGGCTGACGCCGCGCTTCTCGAGATAGGCGCGCGCCTCCGCAGCACCGGGGGTTTTGAGTTGTGCTTCAAACCATTTGGCTGAAGCTTCGGTGACATCTAACAAACTGGCCTGATTAACCGCGCGCACGGCATCTTGTGGGTCGCGGTCGGGCATTTGCATACCGGCCTCAGACGCCAGACGCTCAACCGCTTCTGGAAAACTTAACCCTTCGGTCTCCATGACAAAGTCAAACACCGACCCGTGATTGCCGGTCGAGAAACAATGATAGAATTGCTTGTCATCATTAACGGTGAAAGAAGGTGTTTTTTCAGGCTTGAACGGGCTAAGGCCCACAAATTCGCGGCCACGGCGTTGCAGCTTTACCTTGCGGCCAACCACATCCGATACGGAAATTCGATTTCTAATTTCTTCGAGAAAGGTTTGGGGAAACGCCATAAAATCATTTTACGCGCTTATCGGCTGTGCCGCCATGCAGATAATGCGTGGGAGCTGTCGAAACGCCATATTTCTTGTGAATGAAACTATAAACCGCGCTTAGCTGAGGCGTTGTTTGACCAGACCGCCGGCTTTGCCAAAGTCCATTTGTCCGGCATATTTGCCTTTCAAAGCACCCATGACTTTACCCATGTCTTTCAAAGATTGCGCATCCACTTGCGTGCAGGCGGCCTCAACGGCTGCGGCCACATCTTCGTCGCCGAGTTGGGCCGGCAGAAATTCTTCAATGACAATAATCTCGGCCCGCTCTTGCTCGGCCAATTCCAACCGACCTGCTTCTTCATAGGTGGTGGCGGCCTCTTGGCGTTGCTTTACCATTTTGGCGAGAATTTCTAGAATTTGATCGTCGCTGACGCCATCGCCATTATCGGCACTACGCGCGGCGATGTCTCGGTCTTTGATGGCTGCCAGAATGAGGCGCAATGTAGAGACACGAATTTTGTCTTGGGCCTTAACCGCTGTCTTCAGCGCTTCTGTGAACCGCTCTTGCATGGTCAAACTCCTTGAAAATCATTTGCTTCCCTGACCCTTTAAAATGAACATTTAGTCAGCGAAAACTTGATATATGCCAAAGCACGAGCTTTGGCAATGCTTCAAATCAGGTGAGAAATTTAGCGCGGGAATCGCCATTTGCCGATATGCTTCCAACAGCAAGAGGAATCGCATCGGCGCCGACGACATGTCGTTTAGGGGCCCCAAAACCATATTAAGCCATTGTTTTAATTGTTATTTTTAGCCCACAAGAATCGGCATAAGATAGCTTGACGCGGAGCCCCCCTTTATATAGCTTCCCGTCAATTTGCTTCACGCAGAAAATAGGGTTTTTATGAGGTTTCTCAGCATCGTTCACGCCTCGGTCGCACCAGCGGCAGGGGCCTTTTTTTTGCGTTTTTCCGAGTTTTCAAGACACGTTTCATCGCCCCTTCTTGGGCAGGCCGATAGTTTACCAAGCAACCAATGGGGAGCCCTCACATGAGTGCCGATAAATCAATTTGGCAACCAGCCAAAAAAACCGCCCTACTGCTCACCGCCAATGGCGAAGCCTTTTATGGTTACGGACTTGGCGCCACGGGCCACACCGTCGGCGAGGTTTGCTTCAACACAGCCATGACGGGCTATCAGGAGATCCTCACCGATCCTTCCTATAAACAGCAAATCGTCACTTTCACTTTTCCCCACATCGGCAATGTTGGCACCAATGACGACGACGCCGAAACATCCAACACCCAAGTGTCGCGCGCGGCCAACGGTTTGATTATCCGCGAAGCCATCACAAATCCATCTAATTATCGCAACACGATGCACTTGAACGATTGGCTAATCAGCAAAGGTCTCATCGGCATTAGCGGCTTGGATACGCGCACCATCACCGCGCATATTCGCGACAATGGCATGTTTAATGCCATCTTGGCGCATGCCCCTGACGCAGAGTTTGATATCCCAGCCCTGCAAGCCGAGCTCGATAATTTTGCCGGTCTGGAAGGCGCCGACTTAGCCGCCGAAGTGACCAGCCAAACCGTTTACGAGTGGAACCAAACTCGCTGGGAATGGAACCAAGGGTTCTCGGAAAACGACCCCAAGACCCAAGACATGCCCCATGTTGTGGCGCTGGATTATGGCGTGAAGAAAAACATCCTGCGCTGCTTGGCACAAGCGGGCTGCCGCGTCTCCGTGGTTAGCGCCTCGGCTTCGGCAGAGGAAATTCTGGCCCAAAACCCAGACGGTATCTTTTTATCCAACGGCCCCGGAGACCCGGCCGCGACTGGCGAATATGCGGTCGCGGAAATCGAAAAACTTGTGGCCAGTGGCAAGCCAGTTTTTGGTATCTGCTTGGGCCACCAAATGCTGGCTCGCGCGCTGGGTGCCAAAACCGTAAAAATGAAACAAGGCCATCATGGCGCCAATCATCCGGTGAAAGATTTGACCACGGGTAAAGTCGAGATTACGTCGATGAACCATGGCTTCACTGTCGACCGCGACAGCCTTCCCGATAGCGTGGAAGAGACGCACGTCAGCCTGTTTGACCAAACCAATTGTGGCATTGCCCTTAAGGGCGCGCCCGTCTTCTCGGTGCAATATCACCCCGAAGCCTCCCCTGGGCCCCAAGACAGCCATTATCTTTTTGACCGCTTTGTTGCCTCCATGGGTAGCAGCCGAGGAGACGCCTAATGCCGAAACGTACAGATATAAAAAGCATCCTGATTATTGGCGCTGGTCCAATTGTTATTGGCCAAGCGTGTGAGTTTGATTATTCAGGCACACAAGCCTGCAAAGCCCTTCGCGAAGAAGGCTACCGCGTTATTCTGGTAAACTCGAACCCTGCCACAATTATGACCGACCCAGAGCTGGCCGATGCCACTTACATCGAGCCGATTACGCCTGAGCTGGTAGCCAAGATTATTGAGAAAGAGCGCCCCGATGCCGTCTTGCCCACGATGGGCGGACAGACCGCGCTGAACACCGCCATCGCTTTATCGGAAGATGGCACGCTGGAAAAATTTGGCGCACAACTCATTGGCGCGGATTTGGAAGCCATCAACAAAGCCGAAGACCGCCAATTGTTCCGCCAAGCGATGGATAAAATTGGTCTCGAAAGCCCGCGCTCCGATGTAGCGCATACGGTGGAAGAGGCGCTGGTCGCGCTGGAAAAAGTTGGCCTACCAACCATCATTCGCCCCAGCTTTACCATGGGCGGCACCGGCGGCGGCATTGCTTACAATAAAGAAGAGTTTCTGCAAATCGTCGAAGGCGGCTTGGATGCCTCGCCGGTTACCGAAGTGCTTATCGAAGAAAGCGTTTTGGGCTGGAAAGAATATGAGATGGAAGTGGTGCGCGACACCGCCGACAATTGCATCATCATCTGCTCGATTGAAAACATCGACCCGATGGGCGTGCACACAGGCGACAGCATTACCGTTGCGCCAGCCCTAACCCTTTCCGACCGCGAATATCAGATTATGCGCAATGCCTCGATTGCGGTGCTGCGTGAAGTTGGCGTCGAAACCGGCGGCTCGAACGTGCAGTTTGCAGTGAACCCAGCCGATGGCCGTTTGGTAGTTATTGAAATGAACCCGCGCGTTTCGCGTTCCTCTGCTTTGGCCTCGAAAGCCACGGGTTTCCCGATTGCTAAAATCGCCGCGAAATTGGCGGTTGGCTATACGCTCGACGAATTGATGAATGACATCACGGGCTCGACGCCAGCTAGCTTTGAGCCAAGCATTGATTATGTTGTAACGAAAATTCCACGCTTTGCTTTCGAAAAATTCCCCGGCGCCAAGCCTTACCTGACCACCGCTATGAAATCGGTTGGGGAAGCCATGGCCATTGGCCGTAACTTTAAAGAGAGCTTGCAAAAAGCCCTGCGTTCTTTGGAAACCGGCCGGACCGGATTAAACGCTCCCGAGGGCGCGCCCGATATGTCGACCGAGCAAGGCGTCGCCGATATGCGCGCCGCCTTGACCACGCCGACACCCGACCGCCTGCTAATGGCCGCTCATGCGCTGCGCCAAGGCATGTCGCAAGCCGAGGTTTGCAGCCTTGCCCATTTCGACCCTTGGGTGATGGAGCAATTAGGCGAGATTATCGACATGGAAGCCAAAGTCAGCGAACACGGGCTACCAGATAACGAAGAAGCCATGCGCATGGTTAAAGGCATGGGCTTTGCAGATGCGCGTTTGGCCGAGCTGACGGGCAGCGACGAAGATAGCGTGAGCGCAACACGGCGCGATATGGGGGTGCGTCCCTATTATCGCCAAATTGATACATGCGCGGCTGAATTTAAAGCCAGCACCCCGTATCTTTATTCGAGCTACGACCCCGCTTGCGTGCTGGATGGACAAAACGAAGCCATGCCAAGTGGCCGCAAGAAAGCGGTTATTCTGGGCGGTGGCCCGAACCGTATTGGCCAAGGTATTGAGTTTGATTATTGCTGCTGCCATGCCGCCTTCGCGCTGGAAGATGCCGATATTGAAAGCATTATGGTCAATTGCAACCCAGAAACCGTGTCGACTGATTATGATACATCCGACCGATTGTATTTTGAGCCGCTGACCCAAGAAGATGTGCTGGAACTGCTGCATTGCGAAATGCAGGCCGGAACTTTGGCGGGCGTGATTGTGCAATTTGGCGGGCAGACCCCATTGAAATTATCGCAGGCGCTAGAAAAAGCCGGCATCCCGATTTTGGGCACCGACCCAGACGCCATTGATTTGGCCGAAGACCGCGACCGCTTTAAAGATTTACTAGACCGTTTGAACCTGCGCCAACCGCCAAATGGCATTGCCCGCTCAGCCGAACAGGCTCGCGCCATTGCCGCTAAAATCGGGTTTCCTGTTGTCATTCGCCCGTCTTATGTATTGGGCGGCAGGGCCATGGAAATCGTCAGTAATGACACGCAGCTAGAGCGCTATATGCGCGAGGCCGTGGTGGTGTCTGGCGATAGCCCGGTTCTCATCGATGGCTATTTGCGCGATGCGACCGAGTTGGATGTTGATGTTTTGAGCGATGGTACGGATGTATTTGTATCCGGCATTCTCGAACATATCGAAGAAGCCGGCGTGCATTCTGGCGATAGCGCTTGCTCAATGCCGCCGCATAGTTTGGCCAAACACATCATTGCCGAGCTGGAACGCCAAGCCACAGATATGGCAAAAGCGCTGAATGTCGTCGGTTTGATGAATGTGCAATTTGCCGTGCAAGGCGAAGATATTTTCGTCATTGAAGTGAACCCACGCGCCAGCCGCACGGTGCCGTTTGTAGCCAAAGTATTGGGTCAACCGATTGCCAATATCGCCGTCCGCCTGATGGCTGGCTCCAAGCTTTCTGATTTCAATTTGACCACGCTGGAGTATGACCATATTGCGGTAAAAGAGAGCGTGTTTCCTTTCGCTCGCTTCCCGGGCGTCGATACGGTTTTGGGCCCAGAGATGCGCTCCACCGGCGAAGTTATGGGTCTGGATATGGATTTCGCGACAGCTTTCGCCAAAAGCCAATTGGGCAGCGGCACGCATTTGCCAGATGGTGGAACGGTGTTTCTCTCGGTTCGCGAAAACGATAAAAAACGCGCCGTCGCGCCCGCCAAACGCCTCACAGAGCTGGGCTTCAATTTGGTTGCCACGCGCGGCACCGCCAGTTTCTTGAGCGACAATGGCGTGAGCGTCGAGCCCATCAATAAAGTGATGGAAGGTCGCCCTCATATTGTCGATGCGATGAAAAATGACGCGGTGCAATTGGTGGTGAACACCACCGAAGGCGAGCAGTCTTTGGCCGATAGTAAATCCATTCGCCGCACGGCTCTGGAGATGAAAATTCCGTATTACACCACTTTGGCTGGCGCCGAAGCCGCCGTGGCGGCGATTGCAGCGCTTCGGGACAATTCGTTGAACGTCACCAGCCTGCAAGACTATGGGGTTCGCCGCGCCGAGAAAAATTAGCTCTCAAAAAACTTGGCATTTGCTAAGCTTTTGTGAAACAATTTGGAACGATAAAAATGAAGGATAGATTTGCCGTTCGCGACCCGCGTCTGGCGAAGGAGTGATAGTATGGATAAAGTGCCAATGACCGCCGGCGGCTACGAGGCGTTAGACATAGAGTTGAAACGCCTTAAAGGCCCTGAACGCCATCGCATTATCAAAGCGATTTCGGAAGCGCGTGCGCATGGCGACTTGTCCGAAAATGCTGAATATCACGCAGCCAAAGAACAGCAGAGCCATAACGAAGGCCGCTTGATGGAACTCGAAGAGATGATCAATCTCGCCGATGTCATCGACGTCGGCGCCATGGGCGGCAATACCGTGAAATTCGGCGCCACCGTTCACCTTGTCGACGAAGACACCGAAGAAGAAAAAACATATCAAATTGTCGGTGACTTTGAAGCCAATGTCGAAGATGGAAAAATATCCATATCCTCGCCTATCGCGCGCGCGCTCATCGGCAAAGAAGTCGGCGATAGCGTGGAAGTAAATACGCCGGGCGGCGGCAAATCTTACGAGATTTTGGGCGTTAAATTTATCTAAATAACTTACTTAATATGGCCGAGCGGCAGGCTGACATCGCCCTTCGAGCGGCGGATGGTCAACGAGGTGCGCACATTGGCAACATTGGGCGCCGACGTTAGCTTTTGGGTTAAAAATTCTTGAAAGCTCTCCAAATCTGTGGCCACGCATTTCAAGATAAAATCAATTTCCCCGTTCAGCATATGGCATTCTAAAACTTCGGGCCATTGGCTGACGCGCGCTTCGAAAGCCTGCAAATCAGCTTCTGCTTGGCTTTCCAGCCCCACCATGGCAAACACCGTGACGCCCAAACCCAACATATTGGCATCGACGCGTGCGCGATAGCCTTTAATGAAACCAGCCTCTTCCAAAGCCCGAACGCGGCGCAAGCAAGGCGGCGCCGAAATTTCGACTTGTTTGGCCAGCTCGACATTGGTAATGCGTCCATTGGCTTGCAAAATCTCTAGGATTTTCAAATCAATTGAGTCTAGTCTTGGTTTCTTCATAACAGTTTTTCGTTTCCTGAAACGCTTCCGCAGAGTAATAATAATACCGAATTTTGTAATAAATGAACAGTCACTGAAATGAGCATGATGAATATTTGGGGCATAACAGGCGGAAGACGCGGAAATGACGTGCTGGTCGAAGGCGTGGCGCAAGCGCTTGGCGGCACCCATCGCAGCGTGCATACGAATTTGCGCGCGCCCTGGAAGTGGTTGGCGCCGCATCGCTTGGCCGAGATTGCCGCCAAAGCCGACCCTCATATCGCCCCGCCGTTTCCCGACATCGTGATTGCCAGCGCGCGCCAAGCAGTGCCCCATGCGCGCTATATCAAACGCGCCTCTGGGGGGCGGGTATTTACTGCTTTTTTACAAAACCCACTGATTAACCCCGCCCATTTCGATTTTGTTTGGGCCCCTGCCCATGACCAAGTCAGCGGTGCCAATGTGATGCAGACCCTATTATCGCCCCACCCCATGCAGCAGAAAGACTTAGAAAAAGCAGCCAATGAGTTTCGCAGTCAACTGGTGCCAAAAGCCTATGACGCAAAATTGGTCAGTGTTCTGATTGGTGGGCCCAATGCGGTTTATCCTTTCGGGCCAGATGAGATGACTGCCCTTGCCGATGGGCTTCGCGCGCTGGCCAGCCAAGGCCATCACTTGCTCATCACCTTGTCGCGCCGCTCGCCCGATAGCTATGAAGCGCTCTTGCGCCAAAAGCTCCCCGAGGGCAGTTATTATTTATGGGACAATCAGGGCGCCAATCCGTATCGCGCGCTCTTGGGGCTGGCCGAGCAAATTATCGTGACAGCCGATAGCGTCAATATGGTGGGTGAAGCCTGCCTGCCGGGCGTGCCGGTGCAAGTGTTTGCCCTAAAAGGCGGCTCGGCTAAGTTCCGTCGTTTCCATAGCGCCATAGAGGCCGCCAACTTCGTGCGCCCCTTTACCCACGCGCTAGAGGCTTGGCCCGTACAAAGCCAAAATACCACGCCAGAGATTGCCGAGGCCATCGCAAAGGCCTATGCGCGCCATCTAACGAAAGAAACCTCTGAATAACCTGCCGAGGAACAGCTTGCGCCCTTGGGTTTTGCGGAATCATTCTTAAATTAGGGCCATCACATTCGGAGAGAGTTATGACCGCACCTGCACCCAATACTGTAAAACACACTAAACTGCTGATTATAGGCTCTGGCCCTGCTGGCTATACGGCCGCTGTTTACGCAGCTCGTGCCATGCTGGAACCTGTGTTGGTGCGTGGCCTTCAACCAGGTGGACAGCTGACCATTACCACCGAAGTCGAAAACTACCCCGGCTTCGCCGAGGCCGTGCAAGGCCCTTGGTTGATGGAACAAATGGAAGCGCAAGCCGCCAATGTGGGCACAGATATCGTCTCTGATATCATCACCGAAGTCGATTTATCGAAGCGCCCTTTCACGGCGAAAGGCGATAGCGGCGCGGTGTTTACCGCCGATGCCGTCGTCATTGCCACGGGCGCGCAAGCCAAATGGTTGGGGCTGCCTTCGGAAGATAAGTTTCAAGGCTTTGGCGTCTCGGCCTGCGCTACCTGCGATGGCTTTTTCTATCGCAATAAAAAAGTCTTGGTTGTCGGCGGCGGTAACACGGCAGTCGAGGAAGCTTTATTCCTGACCAATTTTGCTTCGCAAGTCACCCTTGTGCATCGGCGCGACGCTTTGCGCTGCGAGAAAATTCTCGAGAACCGCTTGCTCGCGCATGAAAAAGTGAACGTGCTTTGGGATAGCGCCATTGATGAAATTCTGGGCGACGAAGATCCACTGGGCGTCACAGGCGCGCGGATTAAAAACACCAAAACTGGCGACACCCATGAAGTAGATGCCGATGGTGTGTTCATCGCCATTGGCCATGCGCCGTCGACCGAATTATTCACCGAACAGCTAGAAACCAAATCTGGCGGCTATTTGGTCACCACACCCGACAGCACAGCGACTTCCATTCCGGGCGTCTATGCGGCTGGCGATGTGACCGACGATATTTACCGCCAAGCCGTAACGGCTGCAGGCCTGGGTTGTATGGCCGCGTTAGAAGCGGAAAAGTATCTGGCGGAAATGGCTGCCGAAAAACAAGCGGCAGAATAAATTAAGGCGCGCCTTTCCAAGCCATTTCTCTGGGTGTGCGCCTGCCCGTTTGGCTTTTAGAGCGCAAAGGCTTGGGTAAATCTTGTGTGCTTTGCAGCCCTTTTTCCTGCAGCAAATGTACTAAATCGCCCGACATATCGCTGACCTGTTCGGCCACCAAATGCACCACAATGCCATTGCGTTGCACCCGCCCATCTATACGGATGAGACGCGCGCCGATAACCACGCGGCGGAAACGCTCGAACCTATCGGGCCAAACCACCATATTGCCATTGCCAGTTTCATCTTCCAGCGTGAGGAACACAACGCCCTTGGCACTGCCCGGGCGTTGGCGGCAAATCACCAGACCCGCCACCGATACGCGCCGCCCCGAAGGCGCGCTTTGCAAAAACGACAGCGGCTGCACATGCGCTTTGGTGAGCTGCGCGCGCAAGAAAGCCAGCGGATGGTTTTTTAGCGATAGGCGCAAGCTGGCATAATCTTCCAACACTTCCATGCCCGGCGCCAAGGCTGGCAAAACGGCGCCGCGTTCTTCTTCGCTCACGCCCTCGCGTAGTACCTGCGCATCGCCTATCTGGTTTTCAAACAACGGCAAGGCAGGCGCTTTGCTTTCGGGGGCCAAGGCGCGCACTGCCCATAGGGCTTGGCGACGGCTCAACCCCAAAGCGGCAAAGGCATCGGCACGCGCCAGACGTTCCAAAGTCGACACGCCAATGCCAGAGCGCGCCGCGCAATCAGCCACGCTATCAAAAGCCCCGCCCAGTGCGCGCGACGCCACCAAGGTCTCGGCATCGGCTTGCAGCAGACCCATAATTTGGTTGAAGCCCAAACGTAAAGCCATCTCGCCGTCTTTTGGCTCCAAATCTGCTTCTGCATCGGAGGCATTGAGGCAGACAGGCAAAACGCTCACCCCTTGGCGTTGGGCTTCCGTTACCAATTGCGCGGGTGCGTAAAAACCCATCGGTTGACTGTTCAAAAGGGCGGCACAAAACGCGGCTGGGTAATGATGTTTCAACCAAGCCGACACATAGACCAGCAAAGCAAAACTGGCGGCGTGGCTTTCGGGAAACCCATATTCGCCAAATCCTTCAATCTGCTTAAAGCAGCGCTCGGCAAAGGCGCGTTCATAGCCGCGCGCCTCCATGCCATCCATCAGCCGCACGCCAAATTCGTGAATCACGCCGCTTTTGCGAAAGGTTGCCATGGCGCGGCGTAAGCGGTCGGCCTCGCTGGGCGTAAAGCCTGCCGCCACCACGGCGATGCGCATAGCTTGTTCTTGAAACAGAGGCACGCCGAGGGTTTTTCCCAACACATCTTCCAGCTCTTGTGAGGGAAACTCTACCGCCTCTTCGCCGTTTCGGCGGCGCAAATAAGGATGCACCATATCGCCTTGAATAGGGCCGGGCCGGACAATCGCCACTTGCACGACAAGGTCGTAAAAATCGCGCGGCTTGAGGCGTGGTAGCATGTTCATCTGGGCGCGGCTCTCCACCTGAAACACCCCCACGGATTCGGCGCGGCATAGCATGTCATAAACACAACTGTCTTCGGTCGGCACATCGGCCAGCTCAAAAACTTGCCCGTGATGCGCCGCGATTAAATCGAAACTACGCCGAATGGCACTCAACATACCCAGCGCTAGAACATCAATTTTCAACAGACCCAAAGCATCCAAATCATCTTTGTCCCATTCGATAAAAGTGCGCTCAGCCATCGCCGCATTGCCAATGGGAACCAGCTTATCCAGCCTATCTTGGGTGATAACAAAGCCGCCTACATGCTGCGATAAATGCCGTGGAAATCCGATGATTTGGCCTGCCAAAGCCAGCGTTGCCGCAATCCCTGGCGCGTCGGGGTCTAGCCCCGCCTCGAGGATATGCTCGCGCGGCGGTGGCTGAGATCCCCCACCCCAGTTTAGCGCCAAAAGCGCGCTCGCCACATCGCCCGAAAGCCCCATGACTTTGGCCACTTGGCGCACCGCCGAACGGGCTCGATACGTGATGACGGTGGCGGCGATACTGGCGCGCTCGCGGCCATATTTTTGATAGATATATTGAATGACCTCTTCGCGCCGCTCATGCTCGAAATCAATATCAATGTCGGGCGGCTCATCGCGCTCGGGCGATAAAAAGCGTTCGAACAATAAATCTAATTGGCTGGGGTCGACCGCCGTGATGCCGATGTAATAACAGACCGCCGAATTGGCCGCACTGCCACGCCCTTGGCAAAGAATTCTTTTCGAGCGCGCAAAGCGCACCAAATCATGCACGGTTAAAAAATACGGCGCATAGTCCAAGCTCTCTATAAGCCGCAGCTCATGGATGAGCAGCTTACTAATTTTCTTCGGTATGCCTTTGGGGTAGCGCGCCGCCGCGCCGTCCCAAGCCAGTTTCGCCAGCAGCTCTTGCGGGCTTCGGCTCGTGTCGAAAACATCTTCAGGATATTGATAGGAAAGCTGGTCGAGCGAAAACGTGCAGGCCTCTAGCACGGCGGTAATATTATCCAGCGCCTCAGGCCACTCGGCAAATAGGCGGGCGGCTTCGTGGGTAGATTTTAAATGGCGCTCTGCGTTAACGTTCAACCGATACCCCGCCTCGGGCAGGCTGACGTGTTGGCGAATGCAAGCCACCACGTCTTGCACGGGGCGCCGTTCGGCGACGTGATAGAGGGGATCGAAACTGGCCAATAATTTAGCTTTGGCCCAGCTTGCCATGGCGGCAATTCTGCGAAACCGAGCTTCGTCATCGGCGCCATATAGCGGCACCAGCAAGGCATATACATTTTGGCTAACGGCTGCCAAAGCGCTCAGATTATCGCCAAAATCAGGCGCTTTCAACTCCATGGGCGGCACGGCTAGCCAGCATAGCTCGGTGGCTTGTGCTAGGGCCAGCACATCGTCTAAATGCAAAACACATTGTCCTTTGCCCCCCCGCCGATTGCCCCGCGTAAGACATTGCGAAAGTGCCGCATAGGCCGCTTGATGGCACGGATAGGCCACCACCTCAAAACCGCATTGGGTGACCAGCCGCGCGCCTGGCAAATAGCGCAAGCCCGCATCTCGCGCCGCTACATGGCCGCGCACAATGCCAGCCAATGTATTCCGGTCGGCTAGCCCAATGGCGCGATAGCCCAAAGCCGCAGCCGTCTCGACCAGCTCTTGGGGATGCGCGGCGCCGCGGAGAAAACTGAAATTAGATATCGCTGCCAGCTCGGCAAAGCCCGCCTCTCCTTCGCTACCCCTCATGGGAATACGCCGTGCATAAACCAACGCGGCTGCGTGGTTTCGCGGTCATATAAGCCGTCGCGATAGACCCAGAACCGATGCCCTTGCGTGTCTTCTAAGCGATAATAATCGCGCGTTTGTCGATTGTGGTGGGCTGGCGTTTCTCCGGTCAGCCCTGCCCACCATTCGGGGCTAATGCGCTCAGGCCCATAGGCGGCGGTAATTTCGTGCAGCACGCGCCGCCACCGAAACCGATACGGCGCGCCTTCCGGAATTTCGGCAATCACCTCAATCGGTTCTGGCGCGCATAGCATAAACAAAGGTCGGGTGGCGGGATCTGGCAGGCGGGCATATAGATTTTCCTCAGGCTTATCGCGCTGCTGTTTGTCGGGGGTCTGTTTGTCGGGCGCCAAAACCGGCACGAGCCTTACCGCCCGCTCGGGAATATACGAGGCATGCGGCACGGGGCGCACCACCACTTGCGCGCCCAGCCGCGACACCAGCCTATCGTAAAGACTGCCCAAAGCCGCAATCGGCGCGGCGCGGCGTCTGTTTCGTGTCTGGCCACCCTCAAACGCGCCCATGGTTTCTTGCGGCTGCGATATCGGCGCCGTGCGACTGGCCGCCAGCGTGAGCTGTTCAATGCCATAGCCCGCATCGACGCCGCGCGAGAGGCGTGACAAGCGTTCCTCGAAAAGCCGCGTCATATGCCCGCCATCAGCACAAGGGTGGGCCAAGGGCAAAGATAAAGCCAAAACCGCATTGTCCGATCGCGTCAGCGCCAAATCCAACCGCTGCGCGCCCTGGCTCGCCCGTTCTAATTGCGCGGCCAGTCGTGTGCATAAATCACCGATGAGCTGCGCCAAGGCTTCCATTTGCGTTACCCCATGCGCCAAATTATGGCGCACTAAAAATCGCGGAGGGGGCAAGCACGGATTAAGACTTTCGCCCGCCTGCCCCAAGGCTTGCTCTAGGCGCAATACGGGCGACGGGCCAAAGCGACGGGTTAACTCGCGCCGCGCAAAGCCTGCCAAATCGGCAACCGTGGCCAGCCCCAAGCGCTGGCACAAATCAATATGCACACCAGATAGGCGTAAGGCTGCTGGTGGCAAAGGCAATACCGCTTCGGCTTCTTGCCCCTCTGGCACAATTATTTGACGCCTTGCTTGCGGGGTGGTTTTAGCTGTTGACCCAAAGCGCACCAACCCCCAAGCAGCCCCCACCGTGCCCGCCATGGCGGCATGAGCGGTGATGCCGCGTTTTAAAAACCGCGCTTGCATATCGGCCAAAAGCGCCCGCTCGCCGCCAAATAAATGCGCGCATCCGCTGACGTCTAATAAAAGGCCATAGTCGGTATTTTCAGCATGGCGGGTGTCGCTGGGCGGGTCGTGGCCCACCCACGGCGTATAGCGTTGCAGCCAATAGGCGCATTTTTGCAATCGCGCGGCGGCTTCCATCGGCTCAGCCATGGCCGTTTGCAAATCAGGCAAAAGCGCGCGCGCATCAGCCAAAGATAATCCCAAGCTCAAGCCTTGCTGCGCCGCTAACGGCGTTAGCCCCACCAAACGTTGTGCGTTTTTAGAACGCTCGACGAGCGCAAAACTTTTCGTTCTGTCATACGCAATTTGTGTCGTTTCCCCCGCCCAATAAGGAAACCACAAAGCGACAATGCGCCGACCTGTCGCGAGAGGTGCTGCATAGCTGGCGCCCGACATATTCGGCATAAGCGCCCTACCCCGCACGAACTTGCGCCATGCCAGGTATCTCGGCAGCGCTATCCATAAGCGGCAAGTGTTGCGACATGGTTTTCGGGTAAAGCGTCCAGCCCTCATTCGGTGGCATGGTGTTATAGCTCATGCGCAATTTGGTGAGGCGCACTTGCCAGCCTTGTTGCGGCAAAGCCTCGACCTGCCAGCGTGTGGTGGCCGCCGAGGCGCTGGTGCCAGCTTGCGCCCCCAAGGCCATTACCAAAGGCCGCTCGGCAGCGCGCGCGGCCAAGCTCAACCGACGGCTGGCCGTGAAGCTAGGCGCCTCGCCCCAGCTAGATAAAACAATGCAGCCGATGGCTGAGCAAAGTAGCGCCTCCTCGCCCGCCCATAATAAATCGGGCAAGCGGGCGCCATCGATATAGACCAAGCGATCGGCCGATAAGCCATGCGCCGCCAAAGCTGGGCCATAGGGCTGACCCGCCTCACGACATGACATATAGGTTTGGCCGTAGAGCAACATATCTTGGGTATGCGGGCGGTCCAAAAATCGGGCGGCCAAACGATGCGCAAAGCCAAGCGCGGCAGCCATATCGCCCGTGCGCGCGGCCACCACTTCATGCAATCCGCCACAGGCTAACCCCGCATTGGCAACCTCACCTGCAAGATAGCTATCGATGTCGGCAAAGCCCGTTTGAATGTGCGGGCCTTGCGCAACCACGGGCTCAAAACGCGCGACCAAACGGCGTAATCCAGCCAGTTTCTGGCTTGTTGTTGTGGCTTTTATGTGCGCGGCCGGCTTGATTTCCATATTTTTTCTTCTGTTGGACGGTTTATTTGTTCTCTTTTTGTTCTAAAATGAGAACAAATAAGAGTCAAGCCGAACCACATGAAAAGCCGCTATGTTTTGAAACTCTATTTAATTTCCGCCGAACCCCAATAGGTATAGCCCACCACGCGGGGCGTCGACGGCACATACATTTGATCCATGTTGGTAATTTTAAATCCACCCGCCTCTATGAGCGTCGGGATATCGCGATTGATATGGCAGCCACCGGCAATTTTACCCCAAACACCGTTCAGGCGGTTTTGCCATTTCTCCACCGCCGCATCGGGCGCGCGACCATGTTCGGAGAACAAAAGCTTGCCGCCTGGCTTCAGCACGCGACGCATATTTTCCATCGCCTTTAAGGTGTCTGGAATGGTGCAAAGCGTATAGGTCAGCAAAACCGTGTCGACGCTATTGTCATCGAGCGGAATTTCTTCTCCGGGCAAGTCGATAAACTCAACTGGAAAATCGACTTTCTCGGCCAGCGGTTTGGCGCGCTTCACCATGTCGGGGGCAGGCTCTAGACCAAATACCATGTCGACTTTTTTCGGATCATAAAACTCGAGATTATGTCCCGTGCCCATGCCAATTTCCAGCACACGGCCTTCGCAATGCGGCACGACTTTCTGGCGTTGTTGCATAACCGGCTTGGTGCCACAGGCGGTACCAATAAAACGCGGCAGAATAAATTTATCGTAAAAACCCATGCTCTCTCTCCTCAAATATTTAGACAGAGCTTGGCACTGCTTTCGAGAAAAATCAAAGCTAGATTTGCGTTTTAAGCGCCAACCAGTTTGGCGTAATCAGCCATTAGGTTTTTCGAGATGTCGCTTGGCGCAAATCGATAGGGGCCAATTTCGGAGACCGGCGTCACTTCCGCTGCCGTGCCCGTGATAAAGCACTCGCTAAAGCCTTCCAGCTCATCTGGCATAATGGCGCGTTCGATAATTTCAATGCCGCGCTGACGCGCCAAATCCATCACTGTGCGGCGGGTAATGCCGTCGAGAAAACAATCCGGCGTCGGGGTATGGATGACGCCATCTTTAACAAAGAACATATTCGCGCCGGTCGCTTCAGCTACCTGCCCGCGATAATCAAGCATCATGGCATCGGCATAGCCTTTGCCCTCGGCTTCGTGTTTCGACAAGGTGCAAATCATGTAAAGACCTGCCGCTTTGGCATGGCACGGGGCGGTTTCAGGGGACGGGCGACGATATTTCGCCATGTCCAACCGAATGCCTTTCAGGCGTTCTTCAGGGTCGAAATAAGACGGCCATTCCCAGGCGGCTACGGCGACATTAATGCTATTTTTCTGCGCCGAAACGCCCATCATTTCGCTGCCACGCCACGCCACAGGGCGCAGGTAACCATCGATTAAATTATTGGCCTTCAACGTCGCTTCGCACGCCGCATCAATTTCTTCGACCGAATAAGGAAGCGTGAAACCAAGCTCTTTGGCGGAATAAAACAAGCGTTCGGTATGCTCGCGCAATTTGAAAATAGCGCCGCCATAAGCGCGCTCGCCTTCAAAAACACTCGAGGCATAATGCAAGCCATGCGTCAGCACATGCACTTTGGCATCCGCCCAAGGCACCATCTCGCCGTTCATCCAGATAAAACCGTCGCGTTGATCAAAAGCGATACTCATCTTGGTTTTCCTCTTGGTTTTCATACGCCCGCTTGAGGCTGTTTTATTTTGCAGGTTTATTTTGCAGGAAAAGAAACCTAACCATGATAGACTTAACAGCGCCCTAATTTTATGTCAATAAGACTGACCCATTTGTCTTTATCTGGCAAATCCGAAACCAAGTGTGAGTGGCTGACAAACCCATGGATATAAAAGATATAAACCATGTCTAAAACGTCGAAAAACGTCTCGAACGATGATTTCAAGGATGCCATTGAGCTGATGTTTTTCGCGTATCGTGATTTCATCGCCGATCCGGACGCGATTTTAGCAGCCCATGATTTTGGCCGCGCGCATCACCGTGTCTTGCACTTTGTGGCGGGCAGCCCGGGCATTTCCATCGCTGACCTTTTAGAGATTTTACGCGTGACCAAGCAAAGTTTAGCGCGGGTTTTGCGCGAGCTTATCGATGCCAATTATATCGAGCAGCGTATCGGCGCCAACGACCGACGCAAGCGCTTGCTGTTTTTAACGTCGAGGGGGTCTGCCCTACATGAGAAATTATTGGCACCCCAAGAAGCGCGCTTTGAAGCCGTGCTGGAGGCCATTGGCCCGGAGGCCTTTGCCCAATGGAAAAAAACCATGCGGCTGATGATAAATCGCCAAGACCGTGAAAATGTTGATAATCTGATTACCAGTTCGCGCGCCGCGCGAGAGACCCATACGGAGTAAGCCAGCCCCCATGAGCCAACCGGACGAAACCACACCGCATATTCTCATCGTCGACGACGACACACGAATCCGCGAGTTGCTGCAGAAATATTTGGCAGACAACGGCTATCGCACATCTAGCGCTAGCGATGCCAAAGAGGCGCAAACCAAAATGGATGCGCTGACCTATGACCTGTTGGTTTTGGACATCATGATGCCCGGCATTACCGGACTGGAGTTCACCAAGGTTTTACGCGAAGCCGAGAACGCCATCCCAATTTTACTGCTCACCGCCTTGGCCGAAACCGAACAACGCATCGAAGGGCTGACCTCGGGCGCGGATGATTATTTGCCCAAACCTTTTGACCCGAAAGAACTTTTGCTGCGTGTGCAGAATATTTTGCGCCGCAGCGGGGCCGAAGAAAACACCATCGCGCCGCCTGAAGAAGTGCGTTTTGGTGACTATCTTTTCCGCTATGAACGCGGCGAGCTAACCTGCGATGGCACGCGCATTACCCTGACAACACGCGAGATAGAAGTCTTGCGCTGCCTCACTCAATCGCCCGGCAGCATTGTAACCCGCATTGAGTTAGCCGATGGAGAAGACATCTCCGAACGCGCCATTGATGTGCAAATCAATCGCTTGCGCCGAAAAATTGAAACCGATCCACGCGACCCGCTCTATTTGCAAACGGTTCGTGGCTCTGGCTATGTTTTGAGAACGGATTAGACGGATGCGGTTCTTATTCTCTTTTTCTCTCAGTGCGTTTTTAAAAACCTATATGCCGACCGGGCTTTTCCCGCGGTCGCTTTTAATCATCGTGATGCCCGTTGTGGTAACCCAAATTGTGGTGGCTTTCGTGTTTATGGAACGCCATTGGTCTACCGTGACGCAGCGCCTATCGCGCGCCGTCGTATCGGACATCACGATGCTGACAGATTTGCGGATGCGAGAGCTGGGGGGAGATGGCGACTTATTAAGCCAACTCGCCGGCGATGCTTTTGCTATGTCCGTCGCCTTTTTGCCTGGCGAGTCTTTGCCCCAAGATAAAGAAGTGCCCATTGTGGCCCTGCTGCATCAATCTTTATCGCGCGAGTTGAGCCAGCAAGTGGGTCGACCGTTTTGGGTGGACACAGAAACGTATGAAAACTACGTAGACATTCGCGTTCTGCTGCCCGGCGAAGTCATGCGCGTGCTGGCGCAACGAAAACGCGTTTACGCCACCAATTCGCATATTTTTATGATTTGGATGATTGGCACCTCGGTGATTTTGCTGATGGTCTCGGGCGTATTTTTGCGCAATCAAATTCGCCCCATTCAACGCCTCGCCGAAGCCGCGCAGGAATTTGGTAAAGGTCGCGATACGCCGAACTTTCGCCCGGCTGGGGCTGCCGAAGTGCGCAGTGCCGCGGCCAGTTTCATTGAAATGCGTGACCGTATTCAGCGCCAAATCGAGCAGCGCACGACTATGCTAGCCGGCGTGAGCCATGATTTGCGCACGCCGCTGACGCGGCTGAAATTGCAATTGGCCATGCTCCCTCAAGGCAATGAGATAGAAGAGCTGAACACCGATATTTCTGAAATGGAAGATATGCTGGATGACTATCTAGCATTTGCGCGCGGCTATCAGGGCGAGCGTGCCTCGATGGCCAATCTAGCGCCTTTCATGACGCAAATTCACCATGACGCCGAGCGCCGCTGGCCCGATGTGCAATTGCGCCTCACCGATACGCTGGAGATGGAAGTGGCGATGAAGCAAAACGCCTTGCGCCGCTGTGTCACCAATTTGGTCAATAATGCCTGCAATCATGCGGCCCTTGTGCATGTTTCGGCACAGCTCAATAGCAATCATAAAATGGTGCATATCACCGTCGACGATAATGGCACGGGCATCCCCGAAGATAAATTAGAGGAAGTGTTCCGCCCATTCTTCCGCCTCGATGATGCGCGCAATGCGCAAATGGGGGGCACAGGTTTGGGCTTGGCTATCGCGCGCGACGTGGCGCGCGGACATGGCGGCGATATTGTGCTGTCGAAAAGCGCCTTGGGGGGCTTGCGAGCCACCGTTTCGCTTCCGGTTTAATCTTTTTTTGTATCAGTTCCGATTTGCGCCAGCGCTACGGCGCGGGCTTGCGCGGCTTTCGTGGCGCGCTGCATGAGCTGGCCTAGGCCATCGTTTTTCGCCATTAAAACTTCCAGAGCCGCCTGCGTGGTGCCGCCCGGCGAAGTTACGTTTTGGCGCAGCTCCGCACTCGGCGTATCCATTTGTTCCAACATAGCTGCCGCGCCGACAATAGTTTGCTCGGCCAATTGACGCGCCATATCTTGGGGAAGCCCAAGCTGCTCACCGGCGGATGCCATGGCCTCGGCCATATGAAAAATATACGCAGGCCCCGACCCTGAGATGGCGGTTACCGCATCGATGGCAGCTTCGGTATCCAGCCAGACCGTTTGCCCGACCGCTTGCAATAAAGCTTCGGTGGCGCCGCGTTGTTCTGGCGTCGTGTTGGCATCTGCATAAAGCCCCGTCATGCCCTTGCCGATGGAGGCGGGCGTATTGGGCATCGTGCGAATACAGGCAAGCTTGTCGCCCAACATATCGCTCAGCGTGGCCAATGGCACGCCTGCCATGAGCGAGACAACCAGAGATTTGTCTGGCAAAGAAAGCTTGGGCAGAACGGCTTCGATGAATTGTGGCTTAATAGCTAAAATAGTGATGTCGGGCGCGTGGGCGGCCAAACTTTGTGCGTCTGGGTTTAGCGTGATGCCGCTGTTTTTTAACGCCTCGCTTGGCTTGGGATCTTGGACGAAAAATTGGCTCGGCTCGAGGCCCGCCGCAAGCCAGCCGTCGAGCAAGGCCATGCCCATTTTGCCGCCACCGATAAGAAACAGGCTTTGGCCAGCTAGCAGAGTTTGCAGATGACTACGCATCGCCTCGTGTCTCGAACAGGCTGCTTTGCAGCGCCTCTTGCGGCGAATGACCCGCCCAAATAAGGAATTGAAAAGCGGGGAAAAACCGCTCGCAGGTTTCCAACGCATGATTGATAAGCTCTTGGCACTGGCCTTCCGACAAACCGCCGCTAACAAACATAGTGCTGCGGAACAAGATGGCACCATCGCCGGACCAAATGTCGAAATGACCGAGCCATAATTGCTCATTGATGAGTGCCAATAGCTCATGCACGTCTGCGCGTTTGCCCTTAGGGGCGCGCGTGTCGAGAACACTGGCGACATGCAGACCGCCGAGGTCTGGGCGCCAACTAATGGCCAAATGGTAATCGCTATGGACGCCAGAAATGCAAACATTCACATCATCTTGCGTGCCGCGTTCGCACGGCCATTCATGCGCGCAAGCCAGCCCTTCAATCAAATCGATTGGATGCTCAATGTCGATATTATGGGCAATTGCGGAGCTCATTCAGGCGACCTCGTTAAGTAATGACTACATATAGGGGGTAGGTGCCCCCTCAACCACTACTGAGATTGTCTGATTCACTGAGTCGATAAAAGCGATAAACAGGGAAGCTGAATTTAATCCACGACCTTTGTGAAAACGGCGCAAGACCAGCATGAAGACCGCTGATTCTTTGTCTTTATTTGGCTTTTTTAGTCTTTTGAAGCGCTTCCAAATCGGCACGAAGCTGATTTATTTGCTCGCCGAGCTGACTATTTTCTTCACGCGCAGCGACCGCCATTTCGCGAACCGCCTCGAATTCTTCGCGCGATACCAAGCCGTTTTCTGCCAGCATTGCGTCCACGCGTCCGCGCACGGCCTGCTCTATTTCTTCGCGTGCGCCTTGTGCCGCAATGCCAAGTCCGGAGACCATACCGCCTAAATCGTCAATAATTTTTCTTTTCATATCACTCATAAGCAGCAAGATTGATGAGTGCGTGCTATATTGCAAGCATAATTTGCCCTTTTTAAGAGACCGATTGCCCCATGCCTTTTCCAAATATTGATCCGGTAATTTTTGAACTTGGCCCCCTCGCGATACGTTGGTATTCGCTGGCCTATATTATTGGCCTAATGGCGGGCTGGAAATATATTGTCCGCCTAACCCGCAGCCCCGCTTTATGGGGCAAGGGAGCGCTGCCCAACGGGCTGGCCACACCCGCTAACGAAGACGACATCGACGATATGCTGCTGTGGATGACTTTGGGCGTCATCTTGGGCGGGCGGCTTGGCTATGTGCTGTTTTATAACACCAGCTATTATCTCGCCAATCCGGGCGATGCGCTGGCTGTCTGGCAAGGCGGCATGTCGTTTCATGGCGGCGCCTTGGGGGTGATTATTTGTGTCATTCTATTTGCCCGAAAGCGCGCCATTCCGCTGTTGGCACTTGGCGATATGGTGGCCATTACGGCGCCGCTAGGGCTTTTGTTCGGACGCCTCGCCAATTTCATCAATAGCGAATTATGGGGCCGTGTTACCGATGTGCCTTGGGCGGTTATATTTCCAAATGGCGGGCCCTTGCCGCGCCACCCCAGCCAACTTTATGAGGCCGCCCTCGAAGGGGTTTTGCTGCTGGTCGTGTTGAATGTTTTGGCTTGGAAATTTAAAGCCCTGTCGAAGCCAGGACTTCTTACCGGACTGTTTCTTATTGGCTATGGCGTCTCGCGCGCTTTTGTCGAATTGTTTCGCGAGCCCGACGCGCACCTTGGGTTTTTATTCGACGCCATCACCATGGGGCAAGTCTTGTCACTGCCGATGATTGGCGCCGGTTTTGGCTTTGTCTATTGGGCGCTGGTAAAAGCCCGCGCCAAATAAATGAGCGCCTTGAAGGACATTTTGTTGGACGAGATTGCCGCCCATGGCCCCATGCCTTTGGACGCTTATATGGCGCGCGCTTTGGCCGACCCTGAGCATGGCTATTACATGCAACGCCGCCCCTTTGGCGCACCTGATGCGGAGGGTGGCGACTTTATTACCGCCCCCGAAGTCAGCCAAATGTTTGGCGAGCTAATTGGCACTTGGCTAGCGGATTTATGGAACCGAATGGGGCGACCCGACCCGTTTGCTCTGGTCGAATTGGGCCCGGGACGCGGCACGCTGATGGCCGATGTTTTGCGCGTCGGGCAAGTTTTGCCGGGCTTTCCCGAAAGCGCGCAAGTGCATTTCGTCGAGACCAGCCCCGCTTTGCGCCAAGCGCAAAAAAAAGCCGTGGGCAAAGACGTGACAGCCCATTGGCACGACGATATTACCACCCTGCCCGCCATGCCTTGCTTGCTGGTGGCCAATGAATTTTTTGATGCGCTGCCTATTCGCCAAACCCGAAAAACCGCCTCAGGTTGGAAAGAAATATGCGTCGGCGCCAAAGACAAGGCGCTGGTTTTTACGCCGCAAGATATCGCCGAGCCCGATTTTTCCGAGGCCGCCAAGGCCTGCCTGCCAGAGACAATAGAAGACCAAGCCATCCTCGAGACCTGCCCTCAAGGCGAAGCGGCCATGCGCCAACTTTGCGCGCATATCGCCCAGCATGGCGGCGCCGCTTTGGTGATCGATTATGGCCATGCCACCAAAGCCTGCGGCGATAGTTTTCAAGCGCTCAAAGAGCACCGCTTTGTCGACCCGCTGGAAGCCCCGGGCATGGCTGATATTACCGCGCATGTGAATTTTCCAGTGCTGGCGCATTTGGCCCAAGCGGCTGATTTAGACGCAGCCCCCGTGGCCACGCAAGGCGCGTTTCTCGAGAGCTTGGGGCTAAATTTACGCGCCCAACAATTGATGCAATCCAGCCCCGGTCGCGAAGCGCAAATCCAAAGCGAACGCGCCCGCCTTGCCGCTCCTGATGAAATGGGAACGCTGTTTAAAGTTTTGGGCGTCGCGCATAAAGCCATGCCACCTTTGGCTGGGTTAAGCTTGAAGACGGATACATGAGCCAAATAAAATATCATCAAGGCGAGCTTTTGGCTGGCACCACCCATGGGTTTTTCACCCGCCTTGGCGGCGTTTCCAGCGGCATTTATGACAGTTTAAACATTGGCCTCGGTTCACAAGATGAGCCTGCCCATGTGCTGGAAAACCGCGACCGCGTGCGACTGGCTTTGGGCGCCACCGATTTAGTTACGGGGTATCAAAGCCATAGTATCGTGACTGAATTTATTGACGCACCGCAACAAGGCCTGCCCGCCGACGCGCTGGTGACGGCCACGCCTGGCTTGGCGATTGGGGCTTTGGCGGCAGACTGCGCGCCTGTTCTTTTGGCCGATGTGGAAGCGGGTCTTATTGGCGCGGCGCATAGCGGATGGCGTGGCGCCTTTGATGGTATTGCGCAAAGTGTGGTGGGGACGATGTGCCAACATGGGGGGCGTCGCGAACATATAAAGGCTGTCGTCGGCCCTTGCATTTCGCAAGCCGCCTATGAAGTGGGGCCCGAGTTTATCGCGCGCTTTGAAAGCCATTTTGCCGACGACCTCGACCTGTTCATCGCCTCGCCAACCGGCAAAACAGGCCATCACATGTTCGATTTACCAAGCTTTGTGAACCGCCAATTAATCCGGAGCGGTTTGAGCGACGCGCATGTCGCCCAAATCGGGCTTTGCACCTATCGCGAAACCGATGCGTTTTTCTCCTATCGACGCACCACCCATCGCGGCGAGCCCGATTATGGTCGTCAAATCTCTGCCATTTGCCTGCCCGAGACAATTTAGAGGCACAAACCTGTGCATAGACCGGCATGAGAGGCCTTCCAAGGCAATAAGTTAGATTCGCAAATAGCGAATCTAACGCGGCTTTGTTATTTAAGGAGAGGATAGATTTTGGAGATGGTCGCATGAAAATTATAGCCGGTAACAGCAACATTCCCTTAGCCGAAGAAGTTAGCAAATATTTGGGCGTGCCCTTGGCCAAAGCCACCGTTCGCCGCTTTGCCGACAATGAAGTTTTTGTCGAGATTTTAGAGAATATGCGCGGCGAAGATGTGTTCATCGTTCAATCCACCTCAGCACCGGCCAATGACCACATGATGGAATTATTGATCATTATCGACGCCCTACGGCGCGCCTCTGCACGACGCATTACGGCTGTTTTGCCGTATTTCGGCTATGCCCGCCAAGACCGCAAAATGGGGCCGCGCACGCCTATTTCAGCCAAATTGGTAGCCAATTTAATGGAAGCCTCCGGCGCTGACCGCGTGCTGACGCTGGATTTACACGCTGGCCAAATTCAAGGCTTCTTCGATATCCCAACCGATAATCTGTTCGCCGCTCCCGTATTTGTCGATGACATTAAAAGCCGCTTCAATATAGACCAAGAACTGATGGTGGTTAGCCCTGATGTTGGTGGCGTGGTGCGCACGCGCGCGCTGGGAAATCGCATTGGCGCTGATTTGGCGATTGTGGATAAACGCCGCGAACGCGCTGGCGAAAGCGAAGTGATGAATATTATTGGCGATGTATCGGGCCGCGCTTGCTTGCTGGTCGATGATATCGTCGACAGCGCGGGCACGCTTTGCAATGCCGCTACCGCGCTCATCAATGCCGGTGCCACCTCGGTTTCTGGCTATGTGACGCACGGCGTTTTGTCGGGCCAAGCAGTCGAGCGGGTGAATAAATCGCAGCTCGACAACCTGCTGATTACCGATACCATTCTGCCGACAGCCGAAATTCTTGCATCGCCAAAATTCGACGTTATCAAAATCGCTCCGCTGATTGGCGAGGCCATGCGCCGCACATCCGACGAACACTCGGTTTCGAGCTTGTTTGACTAAACCCAAGCCGAAGCATTTCTATTGAAACTTGCGGGTTTCACAGCTATAACCCGCCCACGATCCGGTTTTACACCCCTGGAGGAAACCCGGTCTGACCGGCATGGCATGGGCTATGTCGGGAAATATCGCAACAAAGGAGACAGATATGTCTGACATTATAGTTTTAGCCGCTGAACAGCGGGAACGGGCCGGTAAGGGGGTCGCTCGTGCATTACGTCGTGAGGGACTAGTGCCGGCCGTTATTTATGGGGGAAAAGAATCTCCCGAAGGTATCTCGGTGAACAGCCGTGATATCACCAAAATCTTCAACACGGGCCGCTTGCTAAGCACGCTCATCGAGATTGAAGTGAATGGCAAAAAACAACGCGCCATTGCGCGTGACGTGCAATTGCATCCAGTTCGCGATGACATTCTTCATGCTGATTTCTTGCGCCTTGGTAAAGACGCGAAAATTGCGGTTGAAGTGAGTGTGAACTTCCTCAACGAAGAAACCTGCCCAGGTCTTAAAATGGGCGGCGTGTTGAACGTGGTTCGCTACACCATTGAGCTGAATTGCCCGGCCGACAATATTCCAGAATCAATTGATCTGGATCTGGCCGACGCGCAAATGAATGACAGCATTCACATCTCTGAGGTTAACCTGCCAGACGGCGTGGAACCGGTCATTACCGATCGCGACTTCACCATTGTTACCATTGCAGCGCCTGCTGCCTTGCGTAGCGAAGCAGAAGAAGCCGAAGATGCAGCAGAAGCCGCAGAAGTCGCCGCAGAAGCAGCAGAAGCTGAAGCACAAGAAGGCGGCGAAGAGTAATCTTCCCGCCCCTCTCTTGTGGCAAACCTGACAGAGGTGAAAATCTCCGATAAGGTGACACGATGCAGCTATTTATAGGCCTCGGAAATCCAGAAGCGAAATACGCCAAAAACCGACACAATATAGGTTTTATGGTGATGGACGCTCTGGCCGAGGCCTATTCTTTTGCCCCGTTCAAAGACAAGTTTCATGGGCTGGTGGCGCAAGGGCTTATTCCAACGGCCAAAGGGCCCGAAAAGGTCTTGCTGCTCAAACCCCAGACCTTCATGAACAAAAGCGGCGTTAGCGTCGCCGAAGCGGTGAATTTTTATAAGCTCGAAGGTAGCAAAGTCTTGGTTTTCTGCGATGAGCTAGATCTGCCGCCCGGCAAACTTAGGATGCGCCGCGACGGCGGCCTAGCCGGCCACAATGGCTTGCGCAGCATAAAAGCTCATATGGGCGCAGATTTTCGCCGCGCCCGATTGGGCATTGGCCATCCGGGCCATAAAGACAAAGTGACCGGCCATGTGCTGGGAGATTTTGCCAAGGCTGACCAAGACTGGTTGGCCGAGTTTTTAACCGCCCTTTGCGACAACGCCCCTTTGGCGGTCGAGGGCGAAGATGCGACCTTTCAAACGCGGGTCGTGGAAACTATGAAGGGGGTTATCCCCCCTGACCAAATATAATGAAGGGGTCTCTACCTGAGCCCCCTAAACCCAAAACGGCGAATGCCAAAAAAGACGAAACACCGGAAGGATAAACCATGGGATTTAAATGCGGTATTGTTGGCCTGCCCAACGTAGGCAAATCGACCCTGTTCAATGCATTGACGAAAACCGCCAATGCCCAAGCAGCCAATTTTCCTTTCTGCACCATTGAGCCAAATGTCGGCGATGTGGCCGTGCCCGACGAGCGCCTAGATGCGCTAGCCGAGATAGCCCAATCCGCCACCCGCATTCCGACTCGCCTTAGCTTTGTCGACATTGCTGGGCTGGTTCGCGGCGCCTCGAAGGGCGAAGGGCTGGGCAATCAATTTTTGGCCAACATTCGCGAAGTCGACGCTATTGCCCATGTGTTGCGCTGTTTTGAAGACGACGACATCACCCATGTGGAAGGCGCCATTAACCCGCTTTCCGATGCCGATGTGGTGGAAACCGAGCTGATGCTGGCCGATTTGGAAAGCTTAGAGAAACGCGACGCTAGCTTGCGCAAAAAATCATCGTCCAAAGATAAAGACGCCGCTGCCGAGTTGGAACTGGTGGAATTGGCTCTGGCTGAATTGCGCGAAGGCCGTCCGGCACGCAACGCCGATATTCCCGAAGACCGCCAACGCGAGTATAATAACTTGCAGCTAATCACCTCCAAACCGGTGATTTATGTCTGCAACGTAGAAGAAGATAGCGCCGGAAGCGGCAATAGTCTGTCGGCCAAAGTCGCCGAACGCGCCGCCAGCGAAGGCGCGCAAAGCGTGGTTATCTCCGCGCGTATCGAAGAAGAATTGGCGCAATTAGACGATGCCGAACGCCTAGAATATCTCGAAAGCCTTGGGCTTGCCGAGCCCGGCCTCAACCGGCTCATTCGCCAAGGCTATGCGCTGTTGAAGCTGATCACTTATTTCACCGCTGGCCCCAAAGAAGCGCGCGCTTGGACGGTTGCCGACGGCTCGTCCGCGCCGCAAGCGGCTGGCGTCATCCATACCGATTTTGAACGAGGCTTCATTAAAGCCGAGACCATTGGCTATGGCGATTATGTGGAGCATAAAGGCGAACAAGGCGCGCGTGACGCAGGTCGCCTGCGCCAAGAAGGCAAAGACTACATCGTCAAAGATGGCGATGTGATGCTGTTCCGCTTTAACGTTTAGCGGCTTCCTCGTCTTGGTCTAGGTCGGCCTTGTGTCTTGCTTTCAGCAAAATCCAGAAGACGATGGCACCAATGGCCGCGCCACTGAGCCACATTTGCGTTCCGCCGCCGAGGGTGGAAACCCATACTGTTGCCATTAAACCGCCTGCCACCAGTGGCAGAAATAGATGTAGAGCCATTGTCTCGCTCCTCTTATTATTTTTAAGACCTTAAGCGTGGCAGGTTAGCGCCTGTTTTGTCCATAAAAAAACCCCACCCTGTTTTCACAGAGCGGGGTTTGTTTTGGGTCTTTTCGGGCTTGCTAGTGCAAGTCAGCCCAGATTTTGCGCATCGAGGCATACATCAGACCGGCAAAAATTGCCAAGTAAATAAGCACCATGAAGCCAGCCCGCTTACGCGCTTCCAGCTCAGGCTCGGCCGCCCAATTGAGGAAATGCGTAACGTCGAGAGACATCTGCTCTACGCTCGCGACTGTGCCGTCGCCATACTCGAGAAGGTCTTCCATCAAAGGCGATGGCATAGCGATTTTGCCGCCCGCCATATATGGATTGTAATACAGACCGGGACGCATTTCGACGCCCTCTGGAGCCTCTTGATAGCCGGTCAGCAGCGCATGGATATAGTCAGGGCCACCCGAACGGGCTTTATTGATTAGGCTCAAGTCGGGAGGATAAGCGCCACCATTGGACGCGCGTGCCGCATTGTCATTGGAATATGGCGCGACGAAACGGTCGGATGATAAAGCCTCGCGCTCATACATATCGCCATAATCGTCTGGCCCATCTTCGACCATATATTCTTTCGCAATCGCCTTTACTTCGGCTTCGCTGAATTCAGGCCCACCCTCTTGAGACAGATTGCGGAACGAGAGTTGGTTCATCGAATGGCAGCTCGCGCAGACCTCTTTATAGACCTGATACCCACGCCGCAGCGCATCGCGATCATAGGTGCCGAGAGGGCCGTTAAAGCTCCAGTCGATAACCGCAGGGTGTTTGGCATCTCCAGCCGCTTGTGCCGGTGCGATGAAGCTCATCGCCACAACACTCGCCCCAAGAATGGTTTTTATTGCTTTACGCATGTTTTCTTCCCCCTCAGAGCCTATTCGGCAGGTTTTGCGGCCAAGACTGGCTCAGA
This sequence comes from uncultured Rhodobiaceae bacterium, assembly GCA_963932545.1. Taxonomy (GTDB): domain Bacteria; phylum Pseudomonadota; class Alphaproteobacteria; order RS24; family RS24; genus UBA8337. The sequence goes on from CAWVRH010000011.1 coordinate 36,270, forward strand.
AATGGATTCCGGTATCGCCTTCGGTTTTTCCACCAAGCCCAACACTGGCAGAACGACCAGGAAGTGCGCGAAGTAGTAAATCGTGCCGATACGAGCCAGAACAATGTAAATGCCCTCGGCTGGTTGCGCGCCCAAATAGCCGAGCAGCAAACAGTCGAGAATGAACAACACATAGAACTGACGGAACAGTGGACGATAGCGCGCCGAACGCACTTTCGATGTGTCCAACCATGGCAGCAAGAAGAGAACGAAAATCGCTCCAAACATCAAGGCCACGCCGCCTAGCTTATCGGGTACCGCGCGCAAAATGGCGTAAAACGGCAACAGATACCATTCCGGCACAATATGCGCTGGCGTCACCAGCGGATTGGCTGGGATGTAGTTATCTGCATGGCCCAAAACATTTGGCGCAAAGAAGATGAAGTAAGAGAACAAGATGAGGAACAAGGATAGCGCAAAGCCATCTTTCACCGTGTAATACGGGTGGAAAGGTATCGTATCTTGTTTGCTTTTCACGGAGATGCCGGTCGGGTTGTTATTGCCCGGCACGTGCAGCGCCCAAATGTGCAGGATTACCACACCGAAAATCAGGAACGGGATGAGATAATGCAACGAGAAGAAACGGTTCAGCGTTGGGTTATCAACCGAATAACCGCCCCATAGCCAAATCGCGATGTTCTCGCCAATCAGCGGAATAGCGCCAAACAGATTGGTAATCACGGTCGCGCCCCAGAGGCTCATTTGACCCCATGGCAAAACATAGCCCATGAAAGCCGCAGCCATCATCAACAGATAAATCACAACGCCCAAAATCCACAGGACTTCGCGCGGCGCTTTATAGGAACCGTAATACAGGCCACGGAACATGTGGATGTATACCGCGATGAAGAACATCGATGCGCCATTGGCATGAATATAGCGGATCAACCAACCATAGTTCACGTCACGCATAATGTGCTCAACCGAGTTAAAGGCAAAATCGACATGCGGCGTGTAATGCATGGCGAGGATGATGCCTGTGATGATTTGTGTGACCAAGCAGAACGTCAAAATACCGCCAAAAGTCCACCAATAGTTGAGGTTCTTCGGGGTTGGATAATCAACGAAGCTGTCATGTGCCAAACGCAGAATAGGCAGACGTGTGTCTAGCCATTGCGTAAAACCTGTACCTGGATTGTAAGTGCTTTCACCGCTCATGGGTCAGTTCCTATCCAATTTTAATGCGTGTATCGTTGACGAATTCGTAAGCTGGCACTTCTAAGTTTTTCGGTGCCGGGCCTTTGCGAATGCGCCCTGATGTATCGTAATGCGATCCATGGCATGGGCAGAACCAGCCATTAAAGTCGCCAGACTGGCCCAGAGGCACGCAACCCAAATGGGTGCAAATGCCGACCATAACCAGCCATTCGTCTTTTTGAACGCGCTCGGCATCGCCTTGCGGGTCTGGTAAATCCGTTACCGCGACGGCGCGGGCTTCGGTGATTTCGGCTTCTGTGCGGCGGCGGATAAATACCGGCTTGCCGCGCCATGTGACCGTAATGGATTGCCCCGTCTCAACGCTCGACAGGTCGACCTCGATGGACGCCAATGCTTTCACGGAAGCATCTGGGTTCATTTGGTGAACCAGTGGCCACACCACATTGGCAACGCCTACAGCCGCAAATGCGCCTGTCGCCAAATACAAAAAGTCTCGACGATTTGGTTGCTCAGCTGTTGGCTTGTCTTGTTCCGCCATAATGCTCTCCTTGTTGCGCCCGATTGCTTGCTCTTTATATACAAGCCAAGATTGAGGGCAAACTACAGGCTCAGGCCTGCAGACATAATGTGTCACCATGACGCACAAAACCATCAATTCCTTGCTTGCACAAAGATAGATAAAGCATTGTTATTGCTATTGGTTTTAAAAGGCGCCATATTTGGTGACGAAAGTGGGGAAAAAGTGAATCAAGATCTGTGGAATCAGCGCAAAAAAACCGCATCTGACTGGTTTCAGTCATTGCGAGACACTTTGTGTGAAAGCCTCGAATCACTGGAACCCGATGGCGCTGTTTTTGAGCGAAAAAAATGGCAACGCGGAGATGGCGCCCAAGACCTAGGCGGCGGCGAAATGTCGATGCTACACGGGTCGGCTTTTGAAAAAGCAGGCGTGCATATTTCTACCGTGCATGGCGAGTTCTCCGAAGACTTCCGCAAACAAGTGGCCGGCGCCGAAGACGACCCAAGGTTTTGGGCCTCTGGCATTTCGGTTATCATTCACCCCACCAACCCCAATGCGCCCACCGCCCATATGAACACCCGCATGGTGGTAACGACCAAAGGTTGGTTTGGCGGCGGCGGCGATTTAACGCCCATGCTCGATGCGGCCCGCACCCCCGAACATGAAGACACGGTGGAGTTTCACGCAAAGTATCAAAAGGCCTGCGATAAACATGATGCGGACTATTACCCGCGCTTTAAAGCTGAATGCGACGATTATTTTTATCTGCCGCACCGCAAGGAAACCCGTGGCACAGGCGGCATTTTTTATGACCATTTGGACAGCGGCGATTGGGACGCAGACTTTTTGTTCACCCAAGATGTCGGGCGCGCTTTCTTAGAATCCTATCCCAAAATTGCCGAACGCCGCATTCATCTTCCATTCGACGACAGCCATCGCGACGAGCAATTGGCGCGACGCGGACGCTATGTCGAGTTTAACTTATTGTATGATCGCGGAACTATGTTTGGGCTGAAGACCGGCGGAAACGTCGAGAGCATTCTGTCGTCCATGCCGCCTGTTGTGAAATGGCCTTAAAGCTATTTTTCCATTCGCACGAGTAACTCCGCCGCAACAGCCGCCTCATCGGGGAACCCTTGCTCCACCCACCAAGCTTCTATCAAACGAGACATAACGCCCATGGTCGGTCCATTGGGCAGACCTGCGGCTTGCATCATCGCGCCGGTTAGCGGAAACTTTGGCCGTTGATAGGCCTCGGCTTGGCGCACGGCGGCTTGTAAAAGCGCCGCATCCCCCTGCCCTTTGGCACAAGCGAGATAAGCGCGGTCGACCACAGCCACGGGCCCATCGACATAAAAGGCTTCCTCCAAGGCGCGCCCCTCTGGGGCTTCTTCCAAGGCGCGCCCCTCTGGGGCTTTGGAAGAACCGGCGGGTAAAGCGGCGCGTATCCGCTCGGCTTGCTTGTTGGATAGGCGCAAAGTTTTGGCCAAACCCGCGCCCGAGGCGGCATCGGGCAGCAGCGCCATCAGCCGCAATATCGGGTCGTCGCTCAAAGCCACCATCGCGTCTAAAGCGTCGAAACCTTGCGGGTTTAGCTCCAAAATGGCTGGCAATAAACCCGCCGCCTGCATGGCGCGCGCAGCCTTTTGCGCCGAGGCCAAGCTCATAATTTTTAGCATTTCAGCCTGACGGCGTTCGCCCGACAACGTCGCCATCGAAGGCGCGGTGGCGGCACAGGCGGCTAAGGCTTCAGCGTCTAAATCGGCCTCTGGCGTGAGCCGGAAATGAAACCGGAAATAACGCAAAACCCGCAAATAATCTTCTTCGATGCGCGCGCGCGCCTCTCCGATGAAGCGCACATGGTTGGCTTTGATATCGTCCAGCCCCTGTCGCGTTGGGTCGTATAGGGTGCCATCGGCATCGGCATAAAGCGCGTTCATGGTGAAATCGCGCCGCGCCGCATCGGCTTGCCAATCTTGGGTGAAGGCGACCTCAGCATGGCGCCCATCGGTGGTCACATCGACGCGCAGGCTGGTGATTTCATAAATCAGCGTGGCGTCTTCTGTGTGAACAATCGCTGACACAGTGCCATGGCGAAGGCCCGTGCCTACAACTTTGAGACCCGCCGCTTTTAGCCGCTCCATGACTTTCTCTGGCGCCAGATTGGTGGCCATATCGACTTCTGTATCGCGCCCGGCCACTTGCAAAAGCGTATCGCGCACGCAGCCGCCAACGCAACGCGTGATGGCGCCGTCTGCGTTTAAAGTTTGCAGCAGCTCTTGCGTCTCTGGCCGCGTTAACCATTGGCTATGCTTTTTGTCTAATTGGGTCATTGTGCCCGAAAGCCTATTCGAAACGACCGGGCACAATTTTCCCGTCTTCTAGATAAGGCGCAGTGTAATTGCCGCTTGGTGCATTGCCGGTGCTAATTCGATAGCTCACCAGACTGGCCACAACCAAAGCCAACCCGATGAGGGCGGCGGCGGCGTATCGCTTGCGCAATTTATCGCTTGGCTGGCTAGACGTGATAAACTGTGTCCATGCCCAGACGATAAAAAACGGAGTCAGGAATAACACCAAATTTATCACAAGTATTCTTATCATCGCGCCAACCTCCGGCTCATGTGCATCAGCATACCTGCTGTGGCTCCCCAAATATTATAGCCCTCAAACTGCAAAGAATAATAGTGGCGCGTTTTGCCCCCCCACTCGCCCGAGTGGCGTTCATAGCGTTGCGCGTCGAGCGCCAGACTGGCAGGGACTTCAAAAATATCCGCCACTTCATTGGTGTCTGGCGTCAGGGAAAAGCCGGGCCGGATGAAACCAACGACGGGCAAAATCAAAAAACCTGTACCCGTTTGATAGGTATCGAGAAAACCAGCCACTTCGACAAAGCTTGGGTCGAGACCCGTTTCTTCGTGGGCTTCGCGCAAAGCCGTCTCAACGGGCGTTGCATCTTGGCTCTCTACTTTGCCGCCCGGAAAAGCCACTTGCCCCGAATGTTTATCGAGATGGTCGGCGCGCCGCGTCAATAAAATGGTTGGCTCTTGGGCGGGCCCTTTGTCAACCAAGCCAATGAGAACAGCGGCCAAACGCAGGTTTTTGGCAGTTTCCAGCCATTCGTCGTCTGGCGCCACTGTCCCGATGCTCGCAGAGGCCACTGTTTTAGGGTTAAGAGCGCCATCTACGCTATGGTCGCCGAATTGGCCTTGGCCGTTGAGTATATCTGGCGAGGGTAAATCAGGATTGACCATCGCGGCAATGCGGCTGCGATAGTCCATTAATCGCTCGCGCCATTCTCGGAATCCATCACCGCGTCCGCCGAAACGAAAGCGAAAAACTGCCCATGGCTCCAGACACCGAATTGGCCATCCACGACTTCGCATAGCTCTACCAAATCATAAAACACCGCTCGGCTGATAAGCGCTTCAAGGCGCGCACGAACATGGATGTAAGGCGACGGCTCGTCGGTTTCGGCATCCAGGTAGAAGCGCAACGGATGCTCGGGGCCGGCTTCGGTAAAATCTCCGACATTGGTTTCAAACCGCAAAACTTGGGTTTGGCCTTTGCCGATAACTGTCATCATCGTGGCAATAAAGGGCGCGTCTTCTACCTCGACGCGAATTTTTTCCACGGGGGAAACCAGATAATATTCGCCATCTTCGTCATGGCGTAAAATTGTCGAAAAGAGGCGCACTAGCTTTTTACGGCCAATCGGTGAATTGGCATAATACCACTGCCCATCGCGGGTGATTTTCATACCGATATCGCCGCAATAGTCGGGCTCCCAAAGATGCACGGGCGGCAGACCTTTTTCGCCAGTCTGCTTATTCTCGCCAGCCTTCTCGGCATCGGCAATCACCTTCAGCAGCGCGTTGGCTGCTTCGGCGGTGCCATCTTTATTCGCATTTTCCGACATATCTCATTCCCTCTTACAAGAGAGTATTTAGCACAATTCCGGTGCAGGGCGAACCGAACCAACCAAATTGGCACAATCGGTCGCACAATCCTTAGGGCTATCGGCCTTAGGGCTATCGGCCTTAGGGCTATCGGCCTTAGGGCTATCGGCTTTCGGGCTATCGGCTTTCGGGCTATCGGAAACCATGCCTTTGACCAAAAGCCGAGATGGGTCGACTGGCCCCGGTAAGCGCACCGCACGAGGCGCGATCTGAAACCCCGCCCGCTCGTAATAAGGCAAGTCTCCCACCAAAAGCACAAATGGAAAGCGCGCCTTATCTACAGCGCCGAGCCCCTTTTGCATCAGCTGTTCCCCGAGCCCCAAGCCCTGATGAGCAGGGTGAACCGCCAAGGGCCCCAAAAGCAGCGCGGGGGCATCGCCGATGCAAACCGGCCAAAAATTTATTGAACCCATGAGCGAGCCATCTGAGTCTTGCGCACAAAAATGATATTCGGCAACGGCCACATTGCCCTCGCGCAATCGCTCAGCCGTGCGCGCCAATCGACCCGGCCCAAAACATAGGTCGAGCAAAGCGTCTAAAGAGGCCGCATTTGGGCAGTGCGAGATGATTTCAAAATGGGTCATGAGGATACCAACGAGATTATATATGGGCTACGCCCGATATTTGTTTTGCGAAAAGTTAACGAGAAAAGTTAACGACAAGTCAAAAGCACCAGAGCCGAAAGTGGCTTGGTGTTTTAAAAAATTATCGTCGTCGCAAGATCTGTTTCACACTCGTCCTCAAATTAAAGCTCTTATGAACCACGGGTTTAGCCTATTAGGCGGTAAAAATAAAGCCCATATAGCTGGCATAAAGCACCAGACAAATGCTGCCCTCTGCGCGTGACATGCGCCGCCCTGTGCCCATGAAAAAAGTTCCCAGCGCAGCGACGCCCAGCATAATTGGAATATCGCGATGCGCCATTAACTCGGAAATAGGTAAGGGCGCCAGCAAAGACGTGGCACCAAGTATCAGCAAAATATTCGAGATATTGCTGCCAATGATATTGCCGACCGCAAGGCTTGCATGGCCGCGCACCGCCGCCACCATCGAGACGGCCAGCTCTGGCAAAGACGTGCCAAGCGCTACCAAACTAAGTGCAATCACCGCTTCTGAAATGCCCATTTGTCGGGCCAATAAAACCGCGCCATCGACCATCAGGCCCGCGCCCCAAATAACACCTGCCAAGCCAAGTGCCAAAACCAGTAAGGCCACCCACAAGCCGCCCGGCACAAGGTTTTCTTCCACGCCTGCTTCGGCCTCTTGGGCATCCTCGCCCGTGCGCGAGGACGTATACAAATAAATGGTGAAGCCGATGAGGGCCAGTAACATAAGGGTGCCATGTGCGGGCGATATGGCGCCCACAAAACCCAAACCAACCAGCACAAAAGAGGCGCCGAGCATAAAGCTACCATCGCGCGCCAGTGTGCCCCTTTGGGTTGCAAACGGGCTAACCACGGCCATTAATCCCAAAACCAACAGGATATTGGCGATGTTGGAGCCAACCACATTGCCGATAGAAATATCAGGCTGACCGTTTAAGGCCGCTTTGACGGACACCGTAAGTTCGGGCGCGCTCGTGCCAAAGGCGATGATGGTGAGGCCGATAATCAGCGGAGATACTTTGAGATGACTGGCCGCACTTACCGCGCCGCGCAAAAGCGCTTCGCCGGCAAAGCCGAGAACAATAAAACCAGAGATGAGTAAGAAAAGCGGTGATTCCATGGCCCGTTTTACCATGTTCCCCAAAAAAAAATCGATGTTTTTGCTGGGATGTCGCAAAAAGTCTTGGCAGAGCTGGGTTTTATGCACTAGCCTTTTTTTCAAATTATGGCGTTTTCTGGGAGGAAATAATGCACTGGAATTTTGGCGATATCATTGATGCAATCGTACCGGCTTTGCCGGACGGACACTTGGCTTTGGTTCATGGCGACAGAGAGATTACGTGGCAGGAAATGAGCCATCGGTCGAATAATCTGGCGCGTAATTTACGAGCCAACGGCGCGCAAACCGGCGACAAGGTCGGCTTCTATATGCGCAATCGCCCCGAATATTGCGAATTGCTGGTCGCCTGTTTTCGCGCACGCCTCACCCATGTGAACGTCAACTACCGCTATGTTGCCGATGAAGTTCATTATATTTTTGAAAACTCTGACGCCACCGTCGTGGTTTACGGCAAAGAGTTTCGCGACAATATTGAAATATTGCGGCCAAGACTGCCAAATGTGAAACAGTGGATTGAAGTCGGCGATAGCAAAGATTTGCCAGACGGCAGCATCGACTACGAAAGCCTCGTACTGGAAGGCGATGGTTCTAATTTGGACATTACCCGCGCGCCAGATGATTTACTGTTTCTCTACACAGGCGGCACCACGGGCATGCCAAAAGGCGTGATGTGGGAGCACCATAATTTACGCGAAACGCAAACCATGGCGCTGCGCGCACTCGGCGAAGTGCCAGAGACGATGGATGAATTAGTCGCCCATCTGAAAAACCAAGGCCCGGGCCAAGTGTATATTCCGGCCTGCCCGTTGATGCATGGCACGGGTTTGTTTACCGCCATGGGCGTGTTGATGAACGGCGGCACCATTGTGACGCTAGAAGCTGCCTCGCTCGACAGCCAAGAATTATGGACTGTGGTGGGCCGTCGCGGCGTCGATTATATGGCCATTGTGGGCGATGCTTTTGCTAAGCCAATGCTGGCGGAGCTGCAAAACAATCCGGGCGCATATGATGTCAGCTCGGTGGCCAACATCGTCTCCTCCGGCGTTATGTGGTCGATGGAAGTGAAACAGGAAATGCTGAAAGTGCTGCCCGACGAATGCATGCTGGTCGACAGTTTCGGATCGTCGGAAGCGATTGGCTTTGGCTCGTCCATCACCATGAAAGACACGCCGGTGAAAACCGCCAAATTCACCACCAATGAAATGTGCAAAGTGTTTGACGAAAACGACAATGAAATTCCATGGGGTAGCGAAACCCCGGGCTTTATCGCTTTTGGGGGCCCTATTCCCTTAGGCTATTATAAAGACGAGAAAAAAACCGCCTCGACTTTCAAAACCATCAATGGCCATCGCTTCTCTATTCCGGGCGACTATTGCTTGGTTTCCCCAGAAGGCGAATTGACGCTTTTGGGTCGTGGCTCGGTTTGCATTAATTCGGCTGGTGAGAAAATCTATCCGGAAGAAATCGAAGAAACTTTGAAACTACACGAAAGCGTCGACGATGCTTTGGTGGTTGGCGTGGCCGACGAAAAATGGGGCCAAGCGGTTACCGCCGTGGTGAAAACCATAGACGGTGCCAGCTTTGACGAAGGCGACTTGAAGGCTTTCTGCAAAACCAAATTGGCCGCCTATAAAACGCCAAAACATGTGTTCCATGGCGGCCCTGCGTTTCGCGCTCCCAATGGCAAGGCCGATTATAAATCGGTAACCGAATTTGCCGTTGAAGAGGTCAGCAAGCGCGCATGACCCGACATATAGCTGTATTTGGTAAAATGGGCGCACGGTTTGCGCCCATTATCGCTGACACTCTGAAGGCCGCTCCTGGCGACTGGGTGGTGGACGTTTGGCCCTGCAATGATGACTTAGGGGCGCGTGATGCTATTCTTGCAAATTGCGAGGCGGCGGTTATGAGCGCGGACTTTATTTTAACGCCGGGCAATTTCGGCGCGCTGATGGCCGCGCCCAAACTAAAAATTCTATTGCAACCTTGGGTCGGAACCGATTGGCTCGACGCTGGCTTCTTGCCCGACGGATTGGTGTTTTGCAATGCCGGTGGCCATGCCGCCCCAATGGCAGAATATGTGCTGGGTGCCATGTTGGAACACGCGCTAGAGTTGCGCCACTTGCACCAAGATATGACGCAAGGCAAATGGCATCGCGCAGGCCGTAACGCCGCCGCCGAAGCTCGCCATGGCGACTTGCGCGGCAAACATGTTGGCATCGTCGGCTATGGCGATATTGCAAAAGCTGTGGCCTCGCGAGCCAGTGCGTTTGATATGCAAGTCTCGGCCATCGCCCGCAGCGTGCGCGACACGACGCCAGAACCGCTCGACTGGATTGGTACCCAAAAAGATTTGCCGAAACTACTTAGCCAGAGTGATTATCTCATTCTGACTTGCGATTTAAACGACGAAACGCAGGGCATGATTGATGCGGCCGCTTTTGAGGCGATGAAAGACAGCGCCTATATTATTAATGTCGCGCGCGGCGAAGTGATCGATGAAGATGCGCTTTTTGACGCCCTCTCCAACCATAAAATTGGCGGCGCTGCGTTAGACACTTGGTATCGCTACCCAACCAATATCACCGATGCGGAAGCCGACCCCGATAGGGGTGGGCCTTATCAGGGCAGTCGGCATGACTTCTTGTCTCTCGACAATGTATTGCTGACGCCCCATAGCGCCGCGCATACTTTTGGGGCCGATAGGGGCCGCTATGAAAGCATCGCCAAATCTTTGTTCCGCCATGCCAAAGGCGAACCGATAAAGCGCCATGTCACAACCGGAACCGGCGGGAACCTCGACGGTTTCCAGATGCCATAAGGCGTTTTTTGCTCATTTTTGGCGTTAAAAACTGCGGCCAGATGCCACGCAAGTTGAATATTGAATCACTTGCGACACCCATTCGCCGTGCTATTATTTTTGCAGATTTGAAAATTGGAGAAAATGATTATGACAGCTCTAGATGGTTTCCGCGAAGAGACCCGCGCTTGGTTGGAAGAAAAATGCCCTGCCTCGATGCGCACACCGATGCCAGAACGCGAAATGCCTTGGGGTGGCCGTAAAGCCAACTACCCAAATCCAGACACCAAAACGTGGATGGACAATATGGCAAGCCGTGGCTGGACCGCGCCAACTTGGCCAACTGAATATGGTGGCGGTGGCCTCTCCAAAGAAGAAAACAAAACGCTGCAAGAAGAGCTAGGTCGCATCAAAGCGCGCCCTGCCCTAACCAGCTTCGGCCTTTGGATGCTTGGCCCAGCGCTGCTGGAGTTCGCCAGCGAAGAGCAGAAGAAACAATATCTTGGCGAAATTATCCGTGGTGAAATTCGTTGGTGCCAAGGCTATTCCGAGCCCGGTGCTGGCTCCGATTTGGCTGGCCTTCAAACTAAAGCCGAAGATAAAGGCGATCATTATCTGGTCAATGGCCAGAAAGTTTGGACCTCCTACGCCGACCAGTGCGATTGGATTTTCTGCCTCGTGCGCACAGACACATCTGTGAAGCATGACGGCATTTCCTTCCTGCTCATCGATATGGATGATGCCGGCGTGGAAGCCCGCCCGATTAAATTGATCTCGGGTGCCTCGCCATTTTGCGAGACTTTTTTGACGGACGTTAAAGTGCCGAAAGAAAACCTTGTGGGCGAGCTGAACAAAGGCTGGACCATCGCCAAGCGTTTGCTCGAGCATGAACGCAGCATGATTTCCGGCATGGGTATGGGCGCAGGCGCGGCCTCCATGGGCGGCATGGAAGCTGTGGCGAAAGAAAACTTTGGCGCCGATGGCGAGAAAATTGCTGACTCGAGCATTCGCCAAGCTGTGGCCGACCACAAAATGGACCAGCAAGCCTTTGGCCTAACGCTGAAACGCGCGGAAGCCGAAGCCAAAGCTGGCCAAGGCATGGGCGCAGCTGCCTCGATGTTTAAATATTACGGCACCGAAGTGAACAAACGCCGTTTTGAACTATTACTCGACCTGATGGGCACACAAGCGCTGGGTTGGGAAGGCGAAGGCTTTGATAAACGCGAGCTGGCCGTGACCCGTTCTTGGTTGCGCTCCAAAGGTAACTCGATTGAGGGCGGCACATCGGAAGTGCAGCTAAACGTGATTGCAAAACGTGTATTGGGCCTCCCCGACGCCTAAGCGTCGAACCGCCCCCGCTTTGATTTAAGAAGGAATACCCTATGGCATTCGTGCTTACCGAAGAACAAACCATGCTCCGCGATATGGCGAAGGACTTTTTCACCGAACAAGTTCCCGTCGCCAATTTGCGCAAGCTTCGCGATGAAGAAAACACAGACGGCTACGATAAAGATGTCTGGAAACAAATTGTGGAGCTGGGCTTTGCTGGCATACTTATTCCAGAAGAACATGGTGGCACAGGTTTTGGTCCCATGGGCCTTGGTATTGTGATGAAAGAAGCCGGCCGCACGCTGGCTGCTTCGCCGCTTTATTCCACGGCTGTATTGGGCGCTGGCCTAATTATGGCGGCTGGCTCTGACCAACAAAAAGCGGCTCTCTTGCCAAATATTGCTGCGGGCGAAACCCTGACAGCCTTGGCTCTGGAAGAAACCAACCATCACAATCCGCTGAACACATTTATGGCAGCCGAGAAATCGGGCGACGGCTTTACCCTTACGGGCGATAAGAAGTTCGTCATCGATGGCCATATTGCCGATACGCTTATCGTTGTTGCCCGCACGGGTGGCGCGGCAGGTGACGCCCAAGGCTTGTCGATGTTCCTCGTCGATGCGAAAGCCAATGGCGTTAGCATCACCCGCAACCATATGGTCGACAGCCGCAATGCTGCCAGTATTTCATTTAGCCATGTGCAGGTTTCTGCGGATGCGGTTTTGGGTAGCCTTGGTGGCGCCTATGCCGAGCTGGAAAGTAGCCTCGACTTGGCTCGGGTTTGCTTGGCGGCTGAAATGCTGGGCGGCGCCGAAACCGTGTTCGACACGACTTTGGATTACCTCAAAGAGCGCAAGCAATTTGGTGTCATCATCGGCACATTCCAAGCCCTGAAACACCGCGCGGCGGAATTATTCTGCGAAGTTGAGATTTGCAAATCGGTTCTTTTGGATGCCCTTTCGGCATTGGAAGAGCGTCGCAATGACACGCCTCGTGCGGCCAGCCTTGCCAAAGCGCGGGTTGGAGATGCTTTGCGCCTAATCACCAATGAAGGCGTGCAGATGCATGGCGGCATTGGCATGACGGATGCGGTAGACGTGGGCTTGTTTATGAAACGGGCTCGCGTACAGACGCAAATGTTGGGCGATACTAATTTCCACCGCACACGTTACGCGGATTTGGGTGGCTATTAATCTAAAAGCCACTTAAAAGTTTTTACAGGCCTCGACATTTGCGTGTTGAGGCCTTAATTCTAACGGATATACGATTACTTAGAGGGGCTAAAATGGCAGAAGAAACAAAGCAACCTGAGCGCATCACGGTTCTTGCTGAGGAATTTACGCCGGCTGCCATGGAATTTCACCGCCGCAATATGAGCGCACGGGGATATCGCATGGAAGGCCAAATAACGCCTCGTCGTTACATGATGATTGAGGGCCCGGGCGAGCCGAAAGACTTGTTTGATGCAAAAGAATATTTTGCCGTCACTTTCGTTCGCAAAGACGGCGAATAATCTCAAAACTGCGGCAAAAAGGCTCCCAAGCTGGCTAGGCTGGTCTTCCAAGCCTATATGAGCTAATCCTAAAGGCAGTTTTAAAGTGGACTTGATATGCCCGTCAATTACGACAAACATCTCGATGACGCCCTCGCCTCTCTGCATGAAGAGGGGCGCTACCGCGTATTTACCGATCTGGCGCGTCGCGCTGGTCAGTTTCCGCGTGCGATAGATTATTCTACCACCCCCCATCGCGAAATCACCGTTTGGTGCTCCAATGATTATTTAGGCATTGGACAAAATCCAGACGTGATGGAAGCCATGAAAACGGCAATCGACGAAATGGGCACAGGGGCTGGCGGTACGCGCAATATTTCTGGCACGCACCACATGATTGTCGAGCTGGAAAACGAGCTTTGCGACCTACACAATAAACCCGCTGCTCTGGTCTTTACCTCAGGCTATATTTCCAATGAGGCGACCATTTCGACGCTGGCCAAACTGTTGCCCAATTGCCTTATTCTATCGGATGAGCTGAACCACGCCTCGATGATTGAAGGGGTGCGCCAAAGTGGCTGCAGCAAACTTATTTGGCGCCATAATGACTTGGCGCATCTGGAGAGCCTTTTGACTGACGCGGATCCGGAACGCCCGAAACTTATCGTTTTCGAGAGCGTTTATTCCATGGATGGTGACGTTGCGCCGATTGAACAGATTTGCGAATTGGCTGAAAAATACGGCGCCCTCACCTATTTGGACGAAGTTCATGCTGTGGGCATGTATGGCGAACGCGGCGGTGGCATTGCCGAACGCGACAACCTGATGCACCGCATTGATGTGATTGAAGGCACGCTGGCCAAAGCCTTTGGCGTGATGGGCGGCTATATTACGGGCAATCGTAATTTGGTGGATGCCATTCGCTCGTTTGCTCCCGGCTTTATTTTCACGACCTCTTTGCCGCCAGCCATTGCCGCGGGCGCGATTAAGAGTGTGCAATTGGTTAAACAATCGAATTTTGGCCAAGACTTGCGTCTGCGCCACCAAGAGCGCGCCGAGACGTTGAAAGATAAATTGGCCAAAGCAGGCCTGCCGGTTCTGCGCACGCAAACCCATATTGTACCGCTGATGGTGGGAGACCCGCTTTTGTGTAAAGCCGCCTCAGACCGTTTATTGAATGAGCATAATATTTACATTCAGCCGATTAATTATCCGACTGTGCCACGAGGCGCGGAACGCCTGCGCATCACCCCAACGCCCCTGCATGATGATGTTATGATAGACGCCCTCGTAGAGGCGATATCGGAAGTTTGGGCGCATCTCGATATTTCACGCGAGCTGCCTCGCGTTTTATCTGCTCCAGCGGCGCAATAGACCTGATGTTGCCAAACCCTCACCCTTCTGTTGCCTATGGAAAAACCGGCCTTTTGCTGGTTAACCTCGGCACCCCCACGAGCCCAGACAAAAAGGGATTGCGCCCCTATCTCAAACAGTTTCTGAGCGACCGTCGGGTCATTGAGGCCTCTCCGCTGATTTGGCAGCCTATTTTGCGCGGCATTATTTTGAACACGCGACCGAAAAAATCAGCCAAAGCCTATGCTAAAATTTGGCGCCAAGAGAGCAATGAAAGCCCGTTGCGCTATTACACACGCCGCCAAGCCGAGCTCTTGCAAGAGGCGCTGGGCGAAGGTGTCATCGTCGATTGGGCGATGCGCTACGGCGCGCCATCGATAGACGATAAAATTCAGGCCATGAAAGACGCGGGCTGCGAACGTATATCGATTATGGCGCTCTATCCACAGTATAGCGCGACGACCTCGGCCAGTGTGTATGATGAGGTGTTCCGCTCTCTCTTGAAATTGCGCTGGCAGCCTGCCGTTCGCACGGCGGCACCTTGGCACGACCACCCCGCCTATATTGAGGCTTTGGCACAATCGGTTACCCAGCATATCGACACGCTCGACTGGACGCCGGATGTGATTATCGCCTCTTTCCACGGCTTGCCGCAGGTGTATTTTGATAAAGGCGATCCCTATCACTGCCATTGTGCCAAGACCGCGCGCCTGTTGCGCGAGCAATTGGGCATGGATGACACACAGTTAAAACTCACCTTCCAATCGCGTTTCGGCCCAACCCAATGGCTACAGCCTTATACCGACAAGACAGTGGTCGAGATGGCGGAAGCCGGCACAAAAAAAATTGCTGTCGTCACGCCGGGGTTCATTTCAGATTGCGTCGAAA
Source organism: uncultured Rhodobiaceae bacterium (assembly GCA_963932545.1). Taxonomy (GTDB): domain Bacteria; phylum Pseudomonadota; class Alphaproteobacteria; order RS24; family RS24; genus UBA8337. Next base: position 51,533 of record CAWVRH010000011.1, read on the forward strand.
CCTTGGAAGAGATCGGCATTGAGCTACAAGGCGACTTTAAAGAAGCCGGTGGCACACATTTCACAACAGTGCCCTGTCTCAATGAAACCCAGCCTTCCGTAGACCTTCTCAAAAATCTCGCCCTGCGCGACTTGAGTGGGTGGATTTAAGCAACAGTTGACCCAGTTCGCGCTTTGGGTCAGAGTTAGGGTCTTTAGGTGATAAATGAGCCCATGGTTAAGCCTTTTTGAATTACCGCCACACCCCGCAAGTGGTGTGTTTCTAGTTGTGTGCGCCCTTGTTTGGGGCACACGTAGTCGGCGCAAAACACGCCCCTATTTATTAGCCGCGCAGGCCGCCATCCTTGCCTTGGTTCTCGCGCAGATAGGGATTTCTCTTTCCCAAGGCGACGCCTCCTTGTTCAACACCGTGAGTGCTGTTTTGCAAGTGAACGTAGGCCACTTGGTCCTTCTTTGGGCATCGGCATGGGTAATCATCCGAGGGGTCGCTGCCATTCGCGGACGCAATAACAACGCCAATATATTCACACGGAACCGAAAATAATGAACGATACTTCTGCGCCCTCCGAGCCAATGTTTTCCCGAGGGCTTAAGGCCTATACGGTTGGCCTACTCACGCTTATCTACACGGCCAATTATGTCGATCGCCAGATTGTCGCCATTTTATTACAGTCTATCAAAACAGACATGGACTTAACGGACACGCAATTGGGCTTGTTAACGGGGCCTGCTTTTGGCGTGTTTTATGCCACGCTAGGCATTCCCATCGCCTATTTGGCCGACCGCATGTCGCGCAAAAAAATCATCATTGCATCGCTATCCTTGTTTTCGCTTATGACTTTTGTTTGTGGCCTCACGCAAAACTATGTGCAGCTTTTATTAGCGCGCGTTGGCGTGGGCGTCGGTGAGGCGGGTACGAGCCCCCCTTCGCACGCAATTATAGCGGATATGTATGGCCCGGACGACCGCGCAGCCCCTTTGTCTATCTTTGCGCTGGGCATTAACCTCGGGCTTTTTGCGGCGTTTATTGTCGGTGGCTATATTGGCGACACTTATGGCTGGCGCGCCGCCGTGCAAGTGGTCGCGCTTCCTGGCATAGCCTTGGCTTTGCTGGCTTGGTTTACCTTACGAGACCCGCCGCGCGGAATGAGCGATAATAAAGCCAACGGCACAGCACCACCTTTGCTTGTGACCTTTCGCTATATGTGGAACACCAAATCTATTCGCCAGTTGATCATCGCCTCGACGCTCGTGATTACGGTTGGTTATGGCGCGGTGGCTTGGTTACCAAGCTATTTCATCCGCGTGCATGGCATGAGCGCTACGCAAGTGGGCGGTATTTTGGCCCTTATGATTGGTATTGGTGGCGGCCTCGGCACCGCGTTCGGTGGTGTGTTTGCTGACCGATTGGGCAAACGCGATGTGCGCTGGAACCTATGGCTCGTCGCCGCTGTAACTATCGGGGTCGTGCCTTTCTCGATTCTCGGATACCTCAGCACGGACGTTATGGTGGCGCTTGTTTGGCTCATTTTACCGATGACCGTTGGCGCCCTATATTTTGGCCCTACTTTGGCTATGCTGCACACTTTGGTAAAACCTGAAATGCGCTCGCTCGCCTCAGCGATTATGTTGTGCATTAACAATATTATCGGACTTGGCGTGGGCCCCCTGAGTATTGGCTATTTAAGCGACCAATTCACCCCTATTTACGGGCCCCAAGGGCTTGGCTATGCCCTCGCCGCTATGACGATTGTCGGCCTATGGGGCGGCGTTCATTATTGGATGGCGGCGCGCACTTTGCAGCAAGATATTGAAGCCGTTCAAGCCGCTTGAAGCTCCACTGGATAGAAAAACTTATGCGCCGCGCGATTTCGCTTTTTATAATTGGCTCCCTAGCCCTTGCCACACCCAGCCGCGCGGCAGAAACGCCGTCGCGCTATTTTTCGGCTGAGTATCGTATTTACGCAGGCGGTATTTTGCTCAGTAAAGTTGAGTTACAGCTCGACCTATCCTCGGATGAGTATCGGGTCAGCGCTCATATTGCCCCTGCCGGCCTTGGCCATATCGCTTCTAACTCACATGTCGTAGCGACCTCTTATGGGGGCTTGGATGCGGGTGAATTTGTGCCAAAGCACCTTGATTTAAGCTGGGCGAATGACGAGGGCATAAAATCATCATGGATGCGATATAAAGACGGCGCGCCTGTAGAATTTGTATCGGGTTACGCCCTGCCTCCCGAAGGTCAATCGGACACGACAGTGGATATCGATAGTATTGGCGCGGGCACGACAGATCCGTTTCTGGCCATGTTGGCACCGCTGACGACAGGCAAACTCGTCGATGCGTGCCAAGGCGAGCAGCAGATTTTTGATGGGCGGCGTCATGCGAGCCTGACCCTCATCTCGGGGCAGGAATTAACCCCGAGTGAGCATGAGTATCCAAGCCAAATAGCCGCCCTAGCCTGCAAAGTTGTCTGGGCCCCGATTGCTGGATACTCGAAACGCAGCATCGCGCGCGCGGCCGAGTTTCCGCCAGTGGAAGCCCATTATGGGCGTATTCAGGACACCCAATTTGCAGCCCCTTTGGAAATGCGCGGCGAGACACGCTACGGCGCCCTATCCATCTATGCCGTTCGGTTTTTCACGGAAACCCCGTCGCAAGCCGCCCCTTTCGACATTCAAGACTATTCCTATGAGTTTGAGCCAGATGAATTAGACGAAGATTAGGACATATCTTGAGATAGAGCTTCAAACCGAAATTAATACACCTTGCCGCAAGGCGCTGATTTGCCTAAACCTACAGCACAGGAGTTTTCTATGGCCAAAATTGAAATTTACACCACCACCACTTGCCCTTTCTGCCATGCAGCCAAAGACCTGCTGAGCCAAAAAGGCACGAGCTATACGGAAATCAGCGTAACGCACGAACCCAAACAACGCAGCACGATGCAAGGTCGGGCGGGCGGCAAAACCTCGGTGCCCCAGATATTTATCGACGGGGATCATATTGGTGGCTGTGACGATCTCTATGCGCTTGAACAAAAAGGCGCGCTCGACGCTTTATTGGCCTAAGCAAACGCCCTTATAAGCCAGACATCATCCGGAAGAAAAACCGCACGGTATCCTTCAACGTTGCGACGCTAATGCGTTCATTGGTGCCATGGATGGCGCCCAAATCACTTGCGCCGAGCTGCATATAGGTAAATCTGTAGTGGTTTGGCGTCAAAGCGCGGTAATGGCGCGTGTCGGTTGCCGCCACCAAAAGACGAGGCGCAATGATAATCCGCTCCGGCGCCGCCGTGTCGCGAATGGCTGTGGTAAGCGTTTCCCAACCATAACCAGATTGCGGGCTGACGGGCGATGGCCCCATACCACCTTGTCCGGAAGCATCAAAATTCACCTCGACGCGGGCATCGTTAATCACTTCGATAACGCGTGTCCGAACGGTGTCTGGCGTCTCGCCGGGCAGGATGCGGAAGTTCACTTTTGCCGTAGCATCGATAGGCAAGACATTGGCCTTAATGCCGCCCGAAATCATTGTCGCGGCCGTTGTGGTGCGCATGCTGGCTTGAATTTGCGCATCATTCTCTAGCTGGTTCATCACGATGGGCTTGAACAGCCACAGGTTTTTCATCACCAATCGATTGGCGAAGGGCATGTCGTCGGCTACTGATTCTAGGAAGCTTTGCGTATGCGAGAAATCGCGCGGAAACTGATTGGCCTCCAAAGCTGCAATTGAGGCACCCAGAATACCAATCGAGGTTTGAACCGGCGGCACAGAAGAGTGCCCGCCTTTGCCAACCACTTTTAGCTCCAAGGTAACAATACCTTTTTCGGCTGGCGCAATGACCGCCATGAGTGGCTCTACGCCGGGCACAATGCCTTGGGTTACCAAGCCGCCTTCATCGATGAGAAACTCAGCTTCGACACCACGTGCCTCTAGTACTTTGGCCATTTCCAAAGCGCCATCAATGCCGCCTTGTTCTTCGTCATGGCCGAACGCGAAATAGATTGTGCGTTTGGGCTGCAAGCCCTGCGCCAGCATATTTTCAGCGGCTTCCAACAGACCCACGATGTTCACTTTATTGTCTAATGTGCCGCGACCCCAAATGAAGCCATCGGCAATCACGCCCTTAAAGGGAGGCTGTTTCCAGTCGGCTTCCGTGCCCGGAATCACCGGCACGACATCCAAATGGCCCAGCAAAATAACGGGTTTATTGGCTAGCGAAACGCTCTTGCTACCGGCCCATGTGTAAAGCAAGGAATACTTGCCCACCACTTCGCGGGTCATCGCCATATGCACTTTTGGGAAGTTTCTCTCGAGGTATTTGTGATAGGCCAGCAAAGCCTTACCGGAAGTCGGTTTGTCGCGACCATAGGAAATGGTTTTATAGCGCACAGACTCGCTCATAAGTTTCGCGACGCGATCGCTATCGGGCGTAAAGTCGAAACTCTGCCCGACGCCTTGCTCGGCCGCAGGCATGAAAGTCCGCGCCAGAACAAGGATAATAATCAGGGCAAGGAGCCCGCCAAACGCCGGTAAAATTCTTGTCTTTAACATTAGGGTCTCCTCAGTTGCCTGTCGGCTCTAGGCTACCTACCAAGACTATTTCGGAAGGTCTGCCGTCGGTTGTCGTTCCATGGCTAATATAACGCCAATACTCGCCATAAAGGTCAAGAGGGAAGTCCCGCCATAGGAAACAAAAGGCAGAGGCACACCCACAACTGGCGCCAAGCCCATCACCATTGCCAAGTTAACAATGACGTAAATGGATATCGAGAACCCCATAGAGGCGACCGCCAAACGCGAGAAGGCATGGCGCATTTGCGTGGCAATGCGGAAGATAAGAAATAACGTGAGAATAAATAAAACCAGCAAAGCAAGGGAGCCAAAAAAGCCCATTTCCTCGGCAAAATTGCTGAAAATAAAATCGGTATGGCGTTCTGGTAAAAAATTCAATTGGCTCTGCGTGCCCTGCGCCAGGCCTTTACCGAACATGCCGCCCGAGCCGATACCAATTTTCGATTGAATAATGTGATAGCCAGCGCCTAGCGGATCTCTCTCCGGATTTAGGAACACCAAAACGCGCTCTTTTTGATAGGTCAGCATATTCTGCCAAACGATGGGAATGGCGGCGATAATGAGCACACTGCCCACCATGAAATAACGCAAATTCACCCCAGCCAAAAACACCACGCTCAAGCCTGCCACCGCAATCATAATCGATGTGCCCAAGTCAGGCTGGTTCAGCACCAGCAAACAGGGGGCGGCAATCATCGCCACAGGTGCAATTAAGTTTAGCGGATTAGAGACATCATTTTGATGCATGCCATGGTAAAAACGAGCCAGCGCCAACACCAAAGCCAAGCGCATAAACTCAGACGGTTGCAAGCGAACGAAACCTAAATCTAGCCATCGTTGTGCACCCATATTTTTCGTACCGAAGGCTTCCACTCCGATCAATAAAATAAAGACAAGCCCGAAAAGCGGATAAGCTAAGCCATAAAAGGTTCGCAGCTCAATCGTCGAGATAGCATATATCAGCCCCAATCCACCCAAGATGCGAACACCGTGGCGCCATGCCCAAGGCGAAAAGTCTCCGCCAGCAACCGAATAAAGAACCATAACGCCAATCATGCCGAGCAAACTAACGCAGAAAAACAAAGGCTTATGTATGTCGCCAAAATGCTCTAACAAGCTGGCGCGGTTTGTCTGACTCCGATAACTCATGAGCGCTCCTCTTGGACGGGAGAGATGCCAGCTTGCGGCATAGATGGAGCTGTTTCAGCGCGCGAGCGCAGGAGATCCACCATAATATCGCGCGCCATGGGAGCTGCCACTTGGCCGCCGCCACCCCCATGTTCAATCACCACAGAAATGGCATAGCGCGGCGCATTGTGCGGCACATAGCCGACAAACAAAGCGTGGTCGCGTAAATGCCAATCTAACTTCGAATTGGGGGTCACGCCCTCTTCGCGTTCCGTCATAGAAATACGACGAACCTGCACCGTGCCCGTTTTGCCGGACATGCGCTGCCCGTCAATCAACAGACTGGAGGCATAGGCCGTGCCATCTGGCTTATTGACCGCGCGATACATACCTTGTTGGACTATGCTTAAATTCTTGGGCTCTAAGCCAATTCGAACAGCCTCGCTGGACGCTTCTTGGTTTCGCAAAAGCGTGGGGGTTACCAGCTTGCCGCCATTTGCGAGTGCCGCTGTCATCACTGCCAATTGCAAAGGCGTGGTTAGCAAATAACCTTGGCCGATGCCTGTAATGACCGTCTCCCCAGATCTCCAGCCCGTATCATAATTGGCCCGCTTCCAGTCGCGCCCAGGCACGGTTCCGGACTTCTCGCCCATTAGATTAAGGCCCGTAGGCACCCCGAAGCCAAACCGGCGGGCCATGGCCTCAATGCGGTTGATCCCAACCTTCAAAGCCAAGTCATAGAAATATGTGTCACAAGACTGTTCAATCGCTTGAACCATATTGGTGGCGCCGTGGCCCTCAGTTCGCCAGCAGTGATACAGTTCGCCGGAAAAACTATAGACGCCCGAGCAGGCAATCTCATCGTCGGGGTTTACCAAATCATCTTCTAAAGCTGCCAAGGCGACGAGCATTTTAAACGTCGAACCTGGTGAATATTGTCCGCGAATGGCTTTGTTCAAAAGGGGCTTTCGTTCCGCCACTAGCATTTTTTCCCATGTGCGCGTATCCACCCCACGTGAGAAATCGTTCGGATCAAAAGACGGCACGGAGGCCATAGCCAATAGCTCCCCCGTCTCAATATCCATCACCACTGCAGAACCACTATGTCCCGCCAAACGCTCAGAAACTTTTCTTTGTAGCGCCACATCAATAGACAGGGCTATGTTTTGGCCCGGGCGCCCCGGGTTGGTTTCCAGTTCGCGAACCGTACGCCCGCGGGCATTCACCTCGACATGCCGCACGCCAGCCGCGCCCCGCAGGTCCCGTTCAAACTCGCGCTCAACACCACTGCGCCCCACTGTGTCGCCGACAATGCGCCCCATGCGCCGCAAATCGGCCGCCGTTTTATCGCCGACATAGCCCACCACATGCGCCAATTTGGCGCCTTCTGGATAAACCCGCTTTTCACCCACACGAGGCGCAACGCCAGGCAAAAACGGCAGGCGCAAATTAATCAAGGCAAAAGCATCCCAGTCGACATCTTCAGCGATGGTAATGGCTTTGAAAGGCGGCCCGCGTTTAATCCTGCGACGGAGCTCTCGAACCCGACCGTTTGTGAGCCCCAAATGCTCTTGCAGCTCGGCCAGCGTGCTATCTAGTTCTTTCACCTGCTCAGGTACCAGCTCAACAAGCAGCTTGCGATCATTATCCGCCAAAAGAACACCATCTCGGTCGGTGATGATGCCGCGTGCTGGCGATAGTTCTGAAATATTTACACGATTGGCTTCGGCCAAAGTCGCGTAATCATCTGACTTAGAGATTTGTAAATATTGTAGCCGCCCCGCCAGCAAAGCAAATAGGCTGGCTTGCATTCCACCGAGGGTAAACAGACGCCGCGAGAATGAGCCGCTCTCATTTTCAAATAATGCCATCAGTCATCTCGCCTTCGAAGCGGATCTGAAAAGGTTTGCGCTTCCATCCACCCCAGCGGAAAATACAGCAGCGGGAAACTCAAGCCAGTCAGCAATGACGAAGATAAATAGAGTAAAAAATCAATCTCCATATCGGCGCGCAGCAGGCCGATAAAATAGCCAGCAAAATAAGTCGTCACACATAGAACCAAAAAATTTAGCCATACGCCCGCCATTCGGGCCTCTTGCAAAACCGTCCTTTGCCCCATGGCCAAGAGATAGAAAAAGCCAAATAGAAACGCCCAATAGCCAATCGGCGCCTCGCTTAACACATCATTGAGCAGGCCAAAGGCAACAATCCAAACCGGCGCAAAGTCATGGTCACTAGGCGACACAGCAATGAAAAATATCGGAACAAGGTAAAACCCAAGCTCTAAATGGCCTAGCCAATAATAGTCGACGGGCAGTCCATCCAGCATAATAAACCAGGCCAAGACAAGATAGGGAACCAGCCATAGGCTGCCCACATCGGTGGCCCGAACATCGGGGCGGCGTAAGGGGGTCATCGTTTCGCCTTGCGCGAAACCGGAGACATATCAATGTCAGGCGGTGTTTCAATGGGAACGCCCTTCACCACACGCACGTGAATGAGACCTTGCACGTCATCTAAAAGCTCTACTTTGGGCGGCTCGCCGTCCTTGCCCAAACGCACCAGCCCAACCGGCAGGCCGATAGGAATACGCCCCCCGCGCCCGGATGTGACCAAAAGATCTCCATCTTTTAACTTGGCTTTGCGTGGCAGGAATTGAAGCTCCGGCGTGTCATTATTTCGCCCCGCCAAAATCGCTTGCACATTACTCGCCAACGCCACCACGGGAATATTGCTGTTAAAATCTGTGAGCAGCAAAATACGGGCGGATTGGACACCGCTCGAAATAACCCGACCGATAAGCCCATTGGTGCCGATAACCGCCAAGCCAGTTTCAATGCCCGCGTTTTTTCCGCCTTTGGTAACCAGTGTTTTAACAAAGGGGCTAGAAAGATCCGCCACAACCCGCACGGGGAATAGCTCAATATCTGGCTCCGGTGGCAAATCTAATAGGGCGCGATACTGCTGCATCAAAAATTGCGATTGCGTCATTTCGTTGATTTTCAGTCGCAGCGCTTCGTTCTCAGCCAGCAGTCGGTGGTTCTCTTCGCGCAGCCCACCCAGTTGCGAAATTTGCGTGCCCGTATCTCGAAGCGCCACAAAGGGGCGTCCCAAAGCATCTATGGCAGGCAGAAAAATATCAAAGGCCGTTTGACGCAATTGCATCACCCGCGGATCATCGCGGGGCAAGAGGAATAAAAGCAAGGCCCCTATCAGCACGCAAGCGGCCGCAATACCCGTCGCACTGACAAAGCGTGTCTCGCTAATACTGGCGCCAAATTTCGCCAAACTATCCCCTTAAAGTCTCGCCTAATAGGCTGCGGACAGAACGTGTTTCATCGTTTTAATGTGCTCTAACGCACGACCGGTTCCCAACACAACACACGATAACGCCTCATCAGCAATCGACACCGGCAAGCCTGTGGCTTCGCGCAGATACGCATCTAAATTATGCAACAAGCCACCGCCACCGGTCATCACGATGCCTTTGTCGACAATATCTGCGGCCAATTCTGGCGGCGTGGCTTCTAGCGCCACTTTCACAGCTTCGAGAATGGCACTCACAGGCTCGGTAAGGCTCTCGGCAATTTCGCGCTGCGTAATGGTAACTTCGCGCGGCACACCGTTCATCAAATCGCGCCCTTTGAGGCTGACTGTCTGGCCTTCTTCGCCTGGCGCCATCATAGCCGAGCCAACTTCTTTTTTGATGCGCTCCGCACTCGACTCGCCGATGAGCAGATTATGGTTACGTCGAATATGCGCGATAATCGCTTCATCCATTTTATCGCCGCCGACGCGAACCGAACGCGAATACACAATGCCGCCCAAGGACAGGACCGCCACTTCCGTGGTGCCACCGCCAATATCAATGACCATGGAGCCGGTTGGCTCGGTAACCGGAAGGCCTGCGCCAATGGCCGCTGCCATAGGCTCTTCGATGAGGAATACCCGACGCGCGCCCGCTGACATGGCGCTTTCTTGAATCGCACGACGTTCCACCGCCGTCGCACCCGAAGGCACGCAAACAACGATTTGCGGATTGGCGAAGCTACGACGATTATGAACTTTGCGAATGAAATGTTTGATCATTTCCTCCGTCACATCAAAGTCAGCAATCACCCCATCGCGCATTGGACGAATAGCTTTAATGTTGCCTGGCGTACGCCCCAGCATCATCTTGGCTTCATCGCCCACAGCCAGCACACGGTTGCGACCGTTCTGTTCGATGATGGCCACTACGGATGGCTCATTCAAAACAATCCCACGCCCCTTCACGTAAACCAAAGTATTGGCGGTTCCAAGGTCAATGGCCATGTCGGCAGAGAACATCGCAAGCAGCATATTTAACATCGTGTATTCCTCTCAAAGAGTACCAATCAGGCGGTCAGACTATCCGGCGCCTGTTTTTCTCGTTTAATCAACAATTTATTCAAAGCACTAATATAAGCCCGTGCCGAGGCGACCATTGTATCGGTATCGGCGGCGCGACCAATTACCGTTTTACCGCTTTCTTCCAAACGCACACTCACTTCGGCTTGTGCATCCGTACCTTGTGTCACCGCATGGACTTGGTAAAGCTGCAAATCTGCTTCATGCGGGAACAAAGCTTTAATCGCATTGAACGTCGCATCGACGGGGCCGTCGCCTATGCTTTCCACTTCGGTTTCCTTGCCGTCGATATCGAGCTTCAAAACAGCCTCTTGGGGGCCGTGCGAACCCGCAACAACGCGCAAAGACACGAGTTTAATACGGTCGATACCTTTGGCAACTTCATCATCGATCAACGCGATAATATCATCATCAAACACATGTTTTTTGCGGTCGGCCAGCTCTTTAAAGCGCACAAAAGCTTCTTGCAATCGGTTGTCGCCCAATTGATAGCCGAGATTGTTAATCTTATCGCGAAACGCATGACGTCCAGAATGCTTGCCCATCACCAAAGATGTTTTGGAAATACCGACGCTTTCGGGCGTCATAATTTCATAGGTCTGATTGTTCTTCAGCATGCCATCTTGGTGAATACCGCTCTCATGCGCGAACGCATTCTGGCCAACAATCGCCTTGTTGTATTGCACTGGGAAAGCCGTCACAGACGACACTAATTTGGAGGCGCGCGACAGCATTTGTGTCTCGATGTTGCTCCATTGTGGCATCAAGTCATTGCGCACATTCAGCGCCATGACAACCTCTTCCAAGGCAGCATTGCCCGCGCGTTCGCCGAGGCCGTTAATGGTGCATTCGACTTGGCGCGCGCCCGCGCGAACGCCAGCCAAGGAATTGGCAACCGCAAGACCCAAATCATTATGGCAATGCGTAGAGATAATCGCTTTATCGATATTCGGTACACGCTCGCGCAACATGGTAATCATCTCGAAATATTCCTGCGGCATCGTATAGCCCACAGTGTCTGGAATATTAATGGTCGTCGCGCCAGCTCGGATGGCTGTTTCGACGCTTGCACATAAGAAATCATGGTCTGTGCGCGTCGCGTCTTCTGGCGACCATTCCACATTGTCTGTATGATCGCGCGCACGCGCCACCGAACTTGCAATGGCTTGCATTACCTCTTCCGGCTCCATTTGCAATTTGTGTTTCATATGCACAGGACTGGTAGAGATAAACGTATGGATACGCGGGTTTTTTGCGTGTTTTAACGCATCTGCCGCCCGGTCGATGTCTTTGGCACCGGCGCGAGCCAAGCCACAAACTTGGGCATTTTTCACCAATTTTGCGACTTCGCTTACGCTTTCAAAGTCACCGTTCGAGGCAATGGGAAATCCAGCTTCGATAACATCGACACCCATCGTGTCCAAGATTTCAGCAACTTGCAGTTTTTCTTCCAAAGTCATGGAAGCGCCTGGCGACTGTTCGCCATCGCGCAAAGTTGTGTCGAAAATATAAATGCGGTCGCTTGCAGCGCCTGTTTGTTTTGTTGAATTGGTCATTTTATCATCCTTCTAGAGAGGCTTTTACCTAGCTTTTTTAGGCATATGCCATTGTGTTTTGTTCCTAAATCACCCCCTGAGAACGCGCCGTGCATGGGCCTGTCCGATCTCAGGGGCAGATTAGGAGAAGGATGGTAAGTAAGTCGTTTGGCCGAACCAATTTCTTGCTCTCGCCCGAGGCCGCGCGCAAACTCGCAACACCGCCAGAAGGCAGAGTGTGTATGGAGTTTATAAAATTGGCCTGAGCCATCATTTTGCGCCTCTTTTGGAACCAATTTTTCGTTCCGTAAAAATTCTTATCTATAATGTTTATCCAAGCAAAACAGCCATGGCAAGCACTTTCATCTGGATAGCTAAGCCCACATTCCGTCGATTTTTCAAACAAAAAGGATAAAGGCCCAAGCAGCCCATTAGCTGGCATCTCGCCCCGCCAAAGATGCCGCCCGTTCGGCCACATGCTGAATTAGGAAATCCATCACGGCTCGCACATGCCCAAGGCGCGCCAAATCGGTTCTGGTAAGCAGCCATAACTCCAAATTCCCGACTAAATCAGGCCCAATGAGCTGCACCAAACCCGTTTGCGGCTGCGCTACAAAACACGGCAAGGCGGCCAAAGCCTCCCCCCCTAAAACGGCATTCATCCGAGTGGCCACGCTGGACGAGCGCATGACCACTTTGGCATTTTTTTCCGCTCGCGAGAGCCACCAAACAGGCCCCAAGGGGCGCTCTTCTTCCGAAAATGCGACGACTTGATGACCCGATAAATCGCCAGCACTATTTATCTCGCCAAATTTCTTCACATAGGCAGGCGTCGCGTAAACGCCATAAGCGACATCGCAAAGCTTGCGGGCCAGCATGTCCCCTTGCGTGGGACGCGCCAAACGCAGCGCAACATCGACATCGCGCAGCACATTCATCACCCGCGGCGCGCCGCCCGGCCCCGATAGGCTCGGGTCCGTGATGATGTCGAGGGCAATATCTGGCGCGCTTTGCAAAAACCTTGGCACAGCAGGGCCGACCAGCCCTCCGGCCACCACATCACTGGCAGAAAGGCGCACAATGCCGCCATAAGCACCTGAATTAGCTTGGAAATCTCTTTGTAACGACGAAAGGCTTGTATCCACCGGCTCCAAGGATTGCAGCAACCGAGTGCCGTCTTGCGTGAGCGTATAACCACTGCGGAGGCGCTCGAAAAGCCGCGCTTCTAACGCTGCCTCCAAGTTGCCAATGCGGCGCAACACCGTGGTGGTGTTGACGTTTAACTCGCGGGCAGCCGCCGACAGACTACCTGCTGCAGCCACCGCGAGAAAAAACCGTAAATCGTCCCAATCAAGATCTTTCATAATAGCAATAACTTAGCTGCAAATATGCAAGATTGCAATTTTGCAACTTAAGATTTGCGAAAATTAGCGTTTTCGATCGAGGTTCAGAAAATTATCGAGAGACAGACGTCCCGCCCCTTTGACCACGATAACGGCCAACACAAATACCCAAAATAGTCGCTGGTCTAGAATGAGCGAATCCGAAGTTCGGTCAAACCAAGCACCAATCGTGGCCGCTTCAGCACCATGGCCCCAAATATCGGTAAGGGACTGCACAACCACAAACCCGACCATCGCTAAAGCGGCGCCGCGCGTGAACAGGCCAACCAGCAAGAGTGCGGGCAAAATAAACTCGGCCCAGCTTCCCAATAAAACGATGGGCGTGAAGAACAGGGAAATCGCGTCGGTGTCATATTCGGCGGCTTGCGTGATGCTAGGTAGAATTTGGTAGTAGCCGCCAATCGTTGGGGTGAAAACTCCCTCCAATTTGGTCATGGCCGAGGCCCAGTAATAGCCAGCCAAGACGGCCACAAAAGTAAAGCGAGCCGCCAAGGGAATAAACCATTCGCCAGCCGCTTTACCGATACGGTTCATAACCGTAATATAAAGCGATAGGCTGTCGCGGCAGAATTGTTGGAATTTTATCATTATTTTTCCTCCGTTAGAGTTAGTTTTTCTGGTTTGGTTTGAAATATGGCCGTCACTAGCCCAGCCCCGACGAGGCGCGATAAAAGCGAAGCCATATCGGTTTCCTTCATCGGTCGTCCATCGGGTGAGGCCTGCCCTGCCGTAGAAAGTGATTTTCCAGCCATTAGGGCTGCCAGAAAAGTCTCCCCTCCGGCAGGCAGAGAGACCAATTCGATATCAAAATCTTGCGTCCGATAGACCAAAAGCGATCGGCTGAGGCTCATATCTTGCGGCGCGTCTGTGCGGTCGTCTAAAAACGTCCATAAATCATGCAGCGGCCAATCCGACACCACCAGCTGCACACAAGGCGCCAACCGCAGACCTTGCGTGTCTGGATCGCTGAGCTGCAAGTCAGCCTCCGCCAACGCATCTCTGGCATGGCCCGCGTGGCGCATCGCCAGTTCAAGGCGCGCCACGTCGGCGGCATAAGGCAGCTCTGCAAAAGGCGGAAATTGGCTGACAAAGTCGGGCAGCGCGTCGCCATAGGCAAACATTAAGGGCGAGCGCGGCGGGTGAGCGCGCACGAAAGCATCGGCTAACGCGTCAAACGCCTCGCCCCCCAAAAGAGCCAACAACAATGGAAAGCCATCCGCCAGATTTTGCTTTAACGAAACCACCACATTATTGCGATAAATAGAAAACCGCTCGGCAGGGTCCCGCTCTTTTTGTGGGTGAGAAAACCCGCGCGGCACATCCGCCGTCGGCTCAAATAGAGCCTGCAAAAAAGCAGCTTGCTGGGTCATGCGACACACGCCTTTGGATGTTCTTTATCCGCGCTGAAACGGTTCAAAATAGTTTCCGCCTTGGCGCACTCCGCTTGCAAGACGGTCCATTCCGGGACATCCGTATCCCATTCGATAAGACTTGGAAGAGGCCCGCTGACCGCCAGTAAATTTTGATATAGCGCCCAAACAGGCGGCGCCACGGGGCCGCCATGATTGTCGATGAGCACCTCGGCGCCCGACGCATCAACATCACTGGCATGGCCGGCCAAATGCACCTCGCCAATAGCTGCAAGGGGCAGCCCGCGAAGATAGTCATCGCAATCCCAGCCGAGGTTGTGGCAAGTGACAAAAATATTATTCACATCCAGCAGTAATCCACAGCCAGACTGCGCCACCAAAGCGCTTAGAAAATCGGTTTCCGCGGCGGCGCTATCGCAGCCCTCGGCTGCCAAATATAGCGACGGGTTTTCGATTAGAATTCTTTGCCCCAAGGCTTGTTGCGCGGTCTCAATATTTGCGCTCACACGGGCCAAAACCTCTTGGCTATACACCACTGGCAGCAGGTCATTGGCGAAGGTCGCCTGCCCATTGGCCGTATGCATCGACCAAGCGAGATGTTCAGAAAATTGTGCAGGCTTGACCTCGTCTATCAGGCGCCGCAAGCGCGCCAGGTGGTCTGCATCGGGCGCGCTTGTGCCGCCGAGCGAGAGCCCTACGCCATGCAGCGATATGGGCATATGCGAGCGCAACTCAAAAAGCTGCGCTCGCATGGATCCACCGTCCATAAGATAGTTTTCAGCATGCACTTCCGCCCACCCTACTTGCCCCTTAGAGGCCAGCAGATCGGCAAAATGACAGGGCTTAAAACCAACGCCAACGGCGCATGGAAGATTGGTCATTTTTGTCGAAGGTCGACTTAAACTGGGTCGCGTTTTAGCGCTTCCAGCGAACCATGACGACGCATGCCATTACGTTGTTTTGGCAGACTGATTTTCTCGCATTTGCCAGCCTTCATAAATTTCCAGGCATTGCCTTGGTAATCTACTTTAGACGTACCGGCACAGCTGGTACCAGGTCCTGCAGCGCAATCGTTTTTACCGGCTTTGGGAACACCGAAACATTTTTCGCGTTTCTTGGCCTCAGCAGGTGTGACAGACATAGTCCCAACAGCCACTGCGAATGCACTGGCAACGAGGAGAGAGGTTGATAGAAGTTTCATATTAAATACCCTTTCTTTTATTATTAGGCGTGCCTACCTTAGCGATAGTCCGCAAGAAGACAAGAGCGAACTGGCGTTCGCTCACGGATAAGACTTGTAAGGCGATAAGTTTAAGGAAGCGTGAATTCTGAGAATAACCTGCTTGCAGATGAGTTTCGGTTTGTTTCTATTTTATGGAGATAGGAACAAAGTTACCTCAGAGACTATTGAAGGACTTTGCTTAAAATTTCAAAATGGCTGACCGGGAGGGTTTGCCAATTAACATTAAGAGGATGAAACCCTGATGACTAAATTTTCAAAAATAATTCCTGTAATCGCAATTGGTGTAGCTCTCACCGTTAGTGCTTGCTCCAAACAGACATTTGTTCTGGACGATGGCGGTTCTCGCGTAGCTAAGGACGCATCTAGCGTTTTCTTTGTTGCCGGTATTGGCCAAAGCCAAAGAATTAACGTTGCTCAAATCTGTGGCGGCAAAGGAAATGTTGCTTCCGTAGAAGCCCAACTAACATTCATGAACGGCCTAATTAGGGTTTTAACGAGCGGCATCGTTTCACCGCGCCAGTATCGTGTTGTTTGCAACCGCTAGTGAAACCGGCAGCGCTGGATACGGCGCTGCCACTTTTTTAACAAACAGGAATAAAACATAATGAAAAAAACACTGATTATTCTTCTTACTTCCGTTGTCTTAGTCTCATGCGTTGGCAGGTACCCCAGCCCAATTTCAGCAACGCATGCCTCAGATCAAAAAATTTCATGCAGTAGAATCAGCAGCGAATTGGCTTTCCACGACAGAGCGCAATTCAATTTGCAGATAGAACGCAGCCGCATCAACAGGCATAATCTTACCATGGGCATCGCAGGATTTTTTGTGTTAATACCGCTGTTCTTCCTGAATATAAGCGACGCACCAGAGATAGAACAATATGCGATTGCTAGACGTATGAACAAGCTGCAAGATTTGCAAACGAGAAAAGGCTGCAACTAACAGAAACACAAATCAGCTTTCGGTTAAAGGCAGTCCGCGAACTTTTCAAAGGTTATATCGCGCGGCTGCCCTTTCTTTATCCTCGCTAGCGCTTATGCTCCTCAATATCAAAATTGTTTACACTAAGAATAAGGGGAACCCCATGCTTCGTATTTTGACAATTAGTAGTTTTGTTTTAGTAACCGCCTGCGCCACGCCGGGCGAAGGGGACCGAGCGGGGTCGTTTTCGGCTGGCCAAGTCAACCAGCGCCAGCAAGTTAAAATTATCTCTATCCTCTCCGTCCTACCCGCAAAAGTCACTGTCTCCAATCGGCGAAATCAAGACCTTGCCTCTGGCATAGGTGCCGTGGTGGGGGGCATTTTGGGTGTCGCCATTGGCCACGATAACAACCGCTCTTCGGGCGGCGGAACGCTCGGCGTCATTGCTGGCTCTGAAGCCGGACGTCTTGGACAAGGCTCAACCAAACTGGTCGATGGAATACAAATTATCTACCGCGACGGCGACGAGACTTTGTCTTCTGCCCAAGTTGCGCGCCCTTGCGACTATGCGCTTGGGCAAGCGCTGATGACCTTTGTCGGTGATACCGAGACCCGCATTCAATCCAACCATGACTGCGTCAAAGGCCAAGAGCAGCAGGTCGGCCAAGTCAGCACCATGCAAGGGGTCACTTTAAACTAGGCGCCTTTTTTGGCAAAAAAAGGGCGGCACTCGTTTTCGCGAGGCCGCCCTATTGTCTAGCTGAAATCAGCTTTAGTTTTTGCTTTGGTCAACCAGTTGATTGGCCGAGATCCAAGGCATTTTACTGCGCAAATCGGCGCCGACTTTTTCAATCGGGTGCGCGTCATTTACTTTGCGGAATTCTTTGATCTCTTCTTGACCACCCTGCATCCAGCGATCGGTAAACTTGCCGGATTGAATATCCTCAAGGATTTTCTTCATCTCAGCTTTAGTATCGCTCGTGACAACGCGAGGGCCCGACACATATTCACCGAACTCGGCTGTGTTGGAAATCGAGTAATTCATGTTCGAAATGCCGCCTTCGTAAATCAGGTCGACGATGAGTTTCACTTCGTGCAGGCACTCGAAATAGGCCATCTCGGCTGGGTAACCAGCTTCCGTCAGCGTTTCGTAACCCGCTTTAATCAGCTCAACAACACCGCCGCACAAAACAGCTTGCTCGCCGAACAAGTCGGTTTCGCACTCGTCGCGGAACGTGGTCTCGATGATGCCCGAACGACCGCCGCCCACGCCACATGCGTAAGACATAGCCAATTCACGAGCCGAACCCGAAGCGTCTTGAGCTACAGCTACCAGACATGGCACGCCGCCGCCTTTGGCGTATTCGCCGCGCACGGTGTGGCCAGGGCCTTTCGGCGCTACCATCGACACATCCAAATCTGGACGCGCTTGGATGAGACCGAAGTGAATGGCCAAGCCGTGAGCAAACATCAAAGTGCCACCTTCGCGGATGTTCTCTGCGATGTCAGCGTTGTAAATGTCTTTTTGCAATTCATCTGGCGTCAGGATCATCACGATATCGGCCCAAGCAGAGGCCTCAGCAATGGTTTTTACAGCGATACCTTCAGCTTCGGCTTTGGCTGCCGAAGCAGAGCCGGCGCGCAGGCCAACACAGATATCGGTAACACCGCTATCGCGCAAGTTCAGCAAATGCGCGTGGCCTTGCGAACCATAGCCAATCACAGCTACTTTTTTGCCTTTAATCAGGTTTACATCCGCATCGCGGTCATACAGCATTTCCATCCATCTATTCCTTAAAGTCTGGTTAGGGTTTACGTAAAATTACAGGAGCTCTTTACATGGTCTCCGGGCCGCGAGAGATA
>CAWVRH010000012.1:0-68543 GCA_963932545.1 uncultured Rhodobiaceae bacterium
ATCGGCGGCGTCGCCGACCATAAATAGACCCGCCATGTCTGGCAGCAGATCCAGCAACTCCAGGGCTGTGTCTTTCATGTAGTCAGAGGTGAACAGCAATTTGGCGCCGCAGTCTTTCACTACATATTCAACTTCTGGCGCGGTGAGGCGCGACGAAACAGCGGTGAAATATAGACCAGCGCGTTGCGCGGCCCAGCAGATTTCCAGAAAATGTTTATTGTTATCCATGAAGATAGCAATGCCATCCCCGACTTGTAGCCCGCGTGCGCGGGCCAGTTGGGCTATTTGATTCGAGTAATCATTTAGCTGTTTGTAAGTCACAACCTCGTCGGTAGCAGCCATAATAAA
The DNA here is from genome assembly GCA_963932545.1 of uncultured Rhodobiaceae bacterium. Classification (GTDB taxonomy): domain Bacteria; phylum Pseudomonadota; class Alphaproteobacteria; order RS24; family RS24; genus UBA8337. The sequence continues at coordinate 349 of CAWVRH010000012.1, forward strand.
GGCTGGGTGTTGCGGATTGTTTCGCGCATGAATATACGGATGCATCTGTTTCTCCCAAAAAGTACTATTGCAGGAACTATAGAGATATGGGACGTTTCGGCAAGTCACGGATATGCAAGTTTTAGACAGTTTTGGGGAGAAAAATGTCAGATTATCAACAAATCAAAACCGAAGTGGATGCTGATGGCATCTTTGTGCTGACCTTAAACCGTCCGAAGGTGATGAACGCTTTTACCGGACGAATGATGTATGAGATTATCGACGCCTTTGATGTCGCCGATGCCGACGACAAGGTTCGCGCGATTATTATCACGGGCGAGGGCGAACGTGCCTTTTGTGCCGGTGCCGATTTATCGGAAGGCGATAAAACTTTCGATTATGCCGAGCGTAAGGATGCAGGCGAAAAGAAAACAGTCGTGGGAGACGACGGCGCCATCGATTGGTCTAGCGAAGATATTCGCGACAGTGGCGGGCGCGTGACATTGCGAATTTTTGAAAGTATTAAGCCAGTTATTGGCGCCATTAACGGCGCAGCTGTGGGTATTGGCGCGACCATGCAATTACCGATGGATATTCGCATCGCCTCAGACAAGGCCCGTTTTGGCTTTGTTTTTGCGCGTCGTGGCATTGTGCCAGAGGCTTGCTCGAGCTGGTTCTTGCCGCGCCTTGTGGGTATCTCGAAAGCCCTACAGTGGTGCTATTCGGGCGAAGTGTTTAATGCTCAAGAAGCCCTCGATGGCGGTCTGGTGAGCGAGATTGTGCCGCCAGCAGATCTGCTGGCACGAGCCAAAGAAATTGCTTTGCAAATGACCCAAATGAGTTCGCCAGTTTCAGTGGCCATGACGCGCCAAATGCTGTGGCGCATGATGGGCGCGGATCATCCTATGGAAGCGCATAAAGTGGACAGCAAGGCCGTGTTTGGCCGTGGCCGTCAGTCGGATGCCAAAGAAGGTGTGGTTTCTTTCCTAGAAAAACGCCCGCCCGAATTTGCCAATAAGCCAAGCAGCGATATGCCGGATTTCTACCCTTGGTGGGATGAAAAGAAATACAGCTAGGCAACAGGTTTGCTTAGGAAGTTAGCTCGTCCTCACGGCGCATAATTTGCCAAACTGGCGTTAGCGCAATGAGGGCGAGTATCAGCACCATCATCAAGAAAGCAGAGATGAAAGTGGCGGCTAGTGGCCCAATAATCTCAGTCATAATACCGGTAAGCGTGGCACCTACGGGAGCAGAGCCCATGAAGCCGAGGCTGTAAAAAGCCAATACGCGACCGCGGGCTTCGGCCGGAGCCTCGACTTGAACAATGGTGCGCGCCATGGTCATGTTTACCCCAGCTGCAATGCCCCAAATCGCGGCAATCGCACATAGAGACACAAAGTCGGGTGCCAAGGGCACGCCCATTAAAGCGAAACAGCCAATGATAAGCGCGCCCGTCATGGCGCGGCCACGGCGCTCTACCGGACGGCGCATCATCATTAAAAGGGTGGAGAAAACAGTGCCGCCCCAGAAGCAGAAATTCAGAATAGAAATCTCTAGCTGACCGCCGCCAAAAATTTGGGTGACGATGAGTGGCAAAGTAACCATGAAGATGCCAATAAAGAAAATGCCAGTTCCGATGGAAGAAATAATCACCGGACGCATGATGGGCGAGTTCCAAACGATTGTGAAACCGGCACGCCAGCTCTGGTCGTTTACCTCTCCCTCGGCCAGCTCAGGCTGTTTCATAGGTGGGAAGTTGGGCAGCATAAGCGTGAACACAAAGCCGACCAGCAGCGCCATGGCCTGCAAGGCTAGCAAAGCCCATGGGCCCGCAAAAGCCGAGGCCGTGCCAGCCAAAACATAGCCCAAAAGCTGCGCGCCAAATTGGGCGATGAGCGCCATCATGACAGCGCCTTGTATATGAGTGTCCGTGACACGCGATAGAAGCGCGTCGCGAGTTGGCACCATGAAAGCAAACGTGACGCTCATCATCATTGCGAAAAGCAGGATGTGCCAATATTCCAAAAGCTGCATATAGGTAATCCACCCCAAAGCGATTGGGGGGATGGCGGCGAGCAAATTGACCCATATGAGAATGGTTCGAGAATCGTTTTTATCGGCGATGCTGCCCGCATAAAGCATTAAAAAAACCTGCGGCAAAGCCAGAGCCACTTGTGCCGCCGCCAATTGAGCGGCTGTGCCCCCCAAGGTGACGATGACCAAAGTTGGCACCATGACGAACTGCAGCCCATGCGAGGTAAACCATGTGGCGATGCTGCCAAGATAGGCAAACATAGGATTGACGCCCCAACGTGGCGTTAAAATTTCACTCTCTTGGGTCATGCTAGCTCCATCGCCACGGGCGATTTAAATCACGGGTGATGTGTGGCCTAACACAAAATAGGCGGTGGAACCAAAGGATAATCGATTGTCTGGTGTTTAAGCAGGGTCTTTCACGCGCGTTTGGCTGTTGCGCGCGCGCGCAACATTTGGCCAGAAGGTTTTGGCAAAAGCGTTCACCGCTTTCTTCATTTTTTGCGTTAGCACATACAGCTCGGATCGGCCAATGCGCTGATTGGGCTCGATGTAGCCAAGCTCTTCAAAGCGCTGCAAAGAAGCGCGCACCGTGCCATAGGCACGACCCGTAATTTCAACGATATTCTTGGTTACGGTCGCGCGGCCTTCCGCCTCATTGGTGAGGATGACGAACAGCATAATCCAGTCTTCGTGATGCGGCGTCTGCGTGTCGAAAATATGGTTTCCAAAACGATAGCTTAGCAAAAGAGTGTTGATGAAATCTTGTGCATCGTTTTCAAGGCCAAGGATTGGCTTGGTGATTTGATTGGGCAGGGTGAAGATTTCTTTTTCTGCGGCCTTTGCAGATAATTTATGGTTCTGACGTCTAGCCATTATTAATCCCTTTATTTTTATTTTTAGGAAAACTTACTCTAGAGGTTCGGTTAAAAGCTTCAAGTTAAGTTTTTTCTTTTCAGTTAATAAACTGAGAGTTTCAAGTGAATGGTCTGGGCACGTGTCTTTTTGTTTTTCTTAAGCCTGTGTTTTCGCGTTATTATTCAGCAGTCATGCTCGGGGGCTGGCGATTGTTCATACTGTTAAAAAAAAGAGGTTCTTATGCCCGCTCGTCGAAGAATAATTTGTAAACCAGATCCTGTTGAAGAGGCCATATCGACCTCGCTCGAAGGGATACAGCGAGAGGCGCAGTTTAGCTTAATCGTCTCTTATGTTCGTGCGGCCAATAATATTTCGCCGGAATATCTTTTGGGCCCCAGTCGGGGGAGCCAGCATTTATCTCAGGCCCGACATGTTGTCTATTATCTCTCCCACGTGGGGTTTGGCATGAGCTACACCCATATTGGCCAAATGACGACCCGCGACCGCACCAGCGTGGCACATGGGGTGACACGTTTAGAGGATGGCCGCGATGCGCCCGAGCTGGATCGGGCTATGCATTTTGCAGAACTGGCTTTGGCGGAACTATTTGCAACCAGCTGGAAGGCATCCAATGACTCCGGCGAGTGAGCGGATGTTTCGCCAGCATGCCAAGAAACTGTCGGCGCCAAATGCCTATCTCAAAGGGCTGGCCAAAGATAGCTTTGGCTTGTTTCGTGAAGGCCAAAAATCGACGAGGCCGCAAGCCACCATCGAGGCTACTTATGTCTTGGCTTGGCACAAAGCGGATCTTTTGCAAGCGCTCCATTTGCAAAAAGATGAGTGTTTTGAAATATCGCCCCAAGGCCTTGCGCATTTGCGTCGTTTTCAGGCGGGGGGCTTGTTTATTGCGCAACACAAAGGGCTGGGCAAAGCGGGGCCCGACAGTCTAGTGAAACAGACCCAGACAACCCCCTTGCAATGGTTGCAAGCGCGCCGACAAGACAAGCGCTTCGGGCTTCAAGATATAGAGTTTGAGGCGGGGAACCGGCTCGGCCAAGATTATGATTGCGCCGCATACCAACCCCGACAAACGATGGATTGGCAGCGTCCTGTTTTTGTTGATGGGACGCCGTCCTCCGGCGAGCCAAATTTTGCTGGACACCTTTTGGACGCGCGTAAAAGACTGGATGCCGCCTTGGTCTATATCGGCCCCGGCTTGTCAGATGTGGCGGTCGCTATTTGTTGTGCTGAAGTTGGTTTGGAAGATTGTGAACGTGGTTTTGCTTTGCCCAAACGCTCCGGCAAGCTGATGCTCAAAATGGCCCTCATGCGCTTATCGGTGCATTATGGGCTTCAGTCGACTGCCGCCGCTGCCGCATCGTTTCGGATGCGCTGAACCATGGCGTAAAACCCATTGGAGCGCTGTGGGGTAAGGTGTTCGCTGAGGCCAAGCTGGGCAAAAGCCCCTTTGGCGTCAAAGCTGACAATCTCAGCGCGGGTTTTAGCATTATAAAGATCGAGCAAAATGGCGACCAGACCGCGCACGATATGGGCGTCGCTATCGCCACGAAAGCTCAGAGTTTCGCCTTCAACTTGCGTGACGAGCCAAACCTGACTGACACAGCCCGGCACTTTGTTGGCTTCATTATGTTCGGCATCGCTCAAGGGGGCCAAGCCATTGCCAAGCTCGATGATGAAACGATAGCGCTCTTCCCAATCGTTAAATAGGGCGAAATCTTCAAGTAGAGTTTCTAGCGACATGTTCAACTTCCTTTAGGCGCCAATCCAATGGGGCGCGATTAGCGCAAAATTAAGCCGAGCTATAAGGGAAAGCAAGTGTGTAAAGAAGCCGCGCAATCATGGTAAAGAAGACCCATGTTTATTCGCCTCAAATCTGAGCTTTATGTGCAAGCGCTGGTGCGCCGCGTTAACGCCGCTTTGGCGGCTGCCTATGTCGCTAAGCGAGGCGACACGGATGCTGGGGTTATTTTCGTGCGCGTTAACCGGTTGGATGGCACGGGCGGCTTATTGTCTTTGTTTACCAATATGGATGGCGAGCGTTTGGCGCGCGTCGTTTTGGAACCGGGGACACCGGAGCCAGATATCGATGCTCATCTATCGCGCGAAATATCGCGCGACCCAGATATTTGGGTGATAGATATAGAAGATGTTGCAGGGCGGCATTTTTTAGACGAGAAACTAGACGGCAATTGGTTTTGAGGGAGAGGTAAATAGCAATGCAGGAGTTTATCAACTTAGTGGGTGATGTTTGGAGTTCGGGCTCCTTTGGGGTGAGTGCCTCAGACTTGCTGACGGCGCTGGCCATCTTTTTGTTCTTTGCTGTCTTGCGGGGGCTGTTCACTCGTTTTGTCTTAAACGCGTTGGAGCGTGTTACCAAGCGGACAAAGAACGAAATCGACGACATGTTGCGAGAGGCCATCGAGCGCCCTATCAAATTCTTCTTTCTCATTTTGGGCGTGTTTTTTGCGCTGGAAGCCTTGCCGCTCACGGGACTGCCCGAAGAGCTGGCCGATAAGGTGATGCGCTCGCTCATTGCGGTGGGTATTTTTTGGACTTTTTATGCCGCCATCACGCCCGCCCATATGGCATTGAAGCAAATCGGAGACATTCTGTCGCCCGAGATTATTGGTTGGCTGATGACGCTAGTGCGATGGGGCATAGGCCTGACGGGCGGGGCGACGGTGCTGCAAATCTGGGGTATTCAAATTGGCCCTATCGTGGCGGGCTTTGGATTGTTTGGCGTGGCGGTGGCTTTGGGCGCGCAGGACTTGTTTAAGAATTTACTTGGTGGCGTGTCTATTTTGGTGGAGCGACGGTTTCAAATCGGCGATCGCATTGAGGTGACGGGCGTTGTCGAAGGCGTGATTGAGCAAATCGGTTTTCGTTCCACCCGCGTGCGCCGTTTTGATCGAGTGCCTGTCATCGTGCCCAATAATACGTTCTCCGATCATGCGTTGATTAATTACTCGAATATGACCCAACGGCGAGTGAAATGGACCATCGGCCTAGAGTATCGCAGCACGGCGGAACAGCTAGAAAAAGTGCGCGCAGGTGTCGAGCAATGGCTGATTGAGGATCCGCGCTTTGTGACGGACGATGAAAATGTCTCTTGCGTGGTGCGTGTGGAAAGCTTTAACGCCAGCTCCATAGACATGATGGTCTATTGCTTTACCGCTTCTACCGATTGGCTAGACTGGCTGGATGCCAAACAAGGCTTATTGTTCGCGATTAAGAAATTGGTCGAAGAGGCGGGCACAGGTTTTGCTTTCCCAAGCCGCTCGATTTATATCGAAACGCCGAGTGCGGATACCACCAGCCTTTAAGCATTGCTTGTTTATGACGCTATTTATGACGCTATTTATGACGCTGCCAAAGCGCGCCGCGTTGGTCGTCGGCTGCTGGTTGATAGGCGTCCGATAGCTCGCTCATCGCCGCCGTAAACGTCTCTAGCCTGACACTTGGCGCCAGCTCAAAAGCGGTGATGCCGCAGCGGCGCATCATGGCCCATTGGTCATGCAACACGTCGCCAGAGGCGCGCAGCTCACCTTCAAAGGTAAACTGCTCCCGCAACACTCGCGCCGCCGAAAAGCCACGTCCATTGCGGTAAGTTGGAAAGGCAATGGAGACTAGCGACAGCATGTCGAGATAAGGTTCCAGCTCGGCTACGTCTTCGCCTAACTTGGTTTTGCCATTGCCATCCGCCAATAACTGCACGCCCAATTTAGCATTACGGGCGCGCAAACTTTCGGCCTCGGCCTTCAGGCGCGTAAGCGAGATAATCGTGGGGGCATCGGGCAGCGCGGTTTCATCATCGCTATAGGTCCACTCGTCATGGCACAGCGCGCCATCTTTCATCAGCTGATACTCATTCGGCATAGAGGCGCTCCTTAAATGGGTCTAGCCCGACGCGGCGATAGGTGTCGATAAAGCGTTCGTCGGTTTGGCGCATATCCGTATAGGTCGTGACCACGGTTTCAATCGCATCGACGATGGTATCTTCGGTAAAGGCGCGTCCGGTGATAGTGCCAATGCTGGCGTTTTCATCGGCGGAACCCCCGAGCGAGATTTGATAAAATTCCGTGCCTTTTTTATCGACGCCCAAAATGCCGATATGGCCGACATGATGGTGACCGCAAGCATTGATGCAGCCGGAGATTTTAATTTTCAATTCGCCGATATCATATTGCTGGTCGAGGTCGGCAAAGCGTTCGGAAATTTCTTGCGCCAACGGAATAGAGCGCGCATTGGCAAGATTGCAATAATCGAGCCCCGGGCAAGCAATCGAATCGGAGATAAGACCGAGATTAGCAGTGGCCAACTGATGAGCGTTAAGCGCGTCATAGACGGTTTTCAAATCATCCAAACGAATATGCGGCAGCACCAGGTTTTGCTCATGGGTAACGCGTATCTCGTCGAAACTATAGCGCTCGGCCAAATCTGCCACAGCTTCCATTTGCACGTCGGTCGCATCGCCCGGCACGCCGCCGATGGGCTTGAGCGAAACATTGACGATGGCATAGCCATCTTGCTTATGCGCCACAACATTGGCACGCACCCAACGCGCGAAATCGGCGTCTTGGGTTTTTGCGGCATCTAGCGTGGTGCTGGTGGCTGGCAGAGTTTCGAACTCTGGGCTGGCAAAATAAGCGCTGATGCGGTCGATCTCGGCTTGCGGCACGGCCAGCATTTGCGAGGCATCAATCTTGGCAAATTCGGCTTCTATGAGGCGGCGCATTTCGACTTCGCCGGTCTCGTGAACCATAATTTTAATCCGCGCTTTATAACTATTGTCGCGCCGACCCAGCATATTATAGACCCGCATCACGGCTTCTAAATAAGCCAGCAATTGGGCTTTTGGTACGAAGTCGGCCATTTTTTTGGCGATGAACGGCGTGCGACCTTGGCCGCCGCCGACATGAATTTCATAGCCAACATCGCCCAGCTCATTTTGCTTAATCACAATGCCAATGTCGTGCAGCTTAATGGCCGCGCGGTCGTTGTCATGTCCGGTCACGGCAATTTTAAACTTGCGCGGCAGATAGGTGAACTCAGGGTGGAAGGTCGACCATTGGCGAATAATCTCGGAGATAATCCGCGGGTCTTCTATTTCGCCATCGATGGCCGCCGCATATTGATCGGACGTCACATTGCGAATGCAATTGCCCGAAGTTTGAATGGCGTGCATTTCGACGGTCGCTAGTTCTTCCAATAGGTCTGGAATTTTATCGAGCGCTGGCCAGTTAAACTGAATGTTCTGGCGGGTGGTGAAATGGCCGTAGCCACGGTCATATTTACGGGCAATATGTGCCTGCATCCGCAGTTGCTTCGATGACAAAGTGCCATAGGGAATGGCCACGCGAAGCATATAGGCGTGCAGTTGCAAATAGACGCCGTTCATCAGGCGCAAAGGCTTAAAAGCATCTTCGGTCAGCTCGCCAGAAACGCGCCGCTCCACTTGGCCGCGAAACTGCTTTGCGCGGTCGCCAACCAATTGATGATCAAATTCGTCATAACGATACATGGTCTAGCTCTCCCGTTTCGCGTTGGCTTGTTTGCCCAAATCTAGGCGCACTGTAGGGCCGGCCGCGCGAATAATTTCGCGCACGCTGGCGGGCTTATAGTGAGTGCCGTCTTGCAGCACTTCAAACAAATAGGGATCTAGGACATGCAGTTCAAAGTCAGCCGGCAGGGCACGCGCCATCAGGGCGTCGCCAGCTTCCGGGCCATCTGCAATATCAGCGGCGGGGAATGTCTCGGCCCATTGATTGTCTGTGGTTAAATAAACCACCTCGCCATCGCTGAGGCGATTGGCGGTGACGGCCTGAAAACGGGCGCCCTTGGAGCTGTGCTGTGCCATGAAAGAATCCTCTAAAACTCAGCCGGATAATGCATATTTTCATATTATCCGTCAACTTGATGTAGTTTGGTTTAATCTACAAAAAATAAATGTATTAATAGCTCGCTAATGGGTATTCGCAAAGCTGTCGTGCCAGCGCCGCAAGACCAGCCATTCTAGCAAAGTTAGCGCGTAAAACAGCGCGATGCCGAGCGCTGATAAAAGCGCCAAAGCGGCAAATAAAGTAGCTATTTCTAAGCGATTGCCCGCCTCGATAATACGCCATGCCAGCCCTGTGCTGGCGCCAGAGCCGGCCACAAATTCTGCCACCACGGCGCCGATGAGCGCCAGACCGCCCGATATTTTGGCGCCTGTCAGCATGGCGGGCAGGGCGGCAGGCAGCTCGAGATAATACAATCTCTGCCACCAGCTCGCGCCAGCCAGTGTCATGACATCGTGCAATTGCGGCTCGGTGCTTCTTAAGCCCTGCACGGCATTGGTTAGCATGGGGAAGAAGGCGACAATCCAAGCGATGATGACCAGCGCGCGATCGACATGGTCAAAGCCCACCCAGATAAGAATGAGGGGCGCGATGGCGACCACGGGCGTGACTTGCAAGGTGACGACATAGGGATAAAGCGCCATTTCAATTAACCGCGCGCGGGTGAAGATAATCGCCAAAGCTAGACCGCTGACCAGCGCCCAGAAAAATGCCAAAGCCGTAATCCGTAAAGTCACCAGCAGCGAGCCCATGAGCGTGGCGAAATTATCGACCAGCGCGTTGCCGATAGCCGAGGGGGGAGGCAGCACGAAAATCGGCACTTGGGTGAGATGGACACTCAGCTCCCAAATGCCAAGCATGGCGATGCCAACGCCCAGTGGAATAAGGCGGAGTAAATTTGCGCGCATCAAGAAACCCTCCCATTGGGTTCTGCTAGGGCTTCGCTAATGGCTGCACAGGCCGCATGGAAATTTGGCGCGGCGCGGAAATTATCTGCGCCGTTTTTTGGACGCTCATCTTTGGGGCGCTCAATTTTAATCTCGGCGTGAAGGGTTCCCGCGCGCATCACCAAGGCGCGTTCGGCCAGATAGGCGGCTTCGGTAACACTATGGGTCACGAATATAATCGTTGGTTTTTGTTGCTGCCAGATGGCGCGCAAATCATCGTCGAGGCGAAACCGCGTCAGCTCATCTAGGGCGGCGAAGGGCTCGTCCATCAGCAATATGGGTGGGCGTTTGGCCAAGGCGCGAGCCAGCGACACGCGCATTTTCATGCCACCTGATAATTCTCGCGGCAGGGCTTTGGCACGCGCATCGAGGCCTACCAAAGTTAGGGCTTCGCTTACCCGCGTGTCGATTTCTTGCGCGCTCAGACCCAATTTTCGATTGGCTATTTTCAACGGCAGGGCGACATTTTCGTAAACGCTGCGCCACGCCAGTAAAGTTGGCTCTTGAAACACAAAGCCAATATCGCTTTGCGTCACGGCCGACATTTCGCCGTCGGTTGGGCTTAGCAAGCCTGCCAGTAACCGCAGCAAGCTCGATTTGCCACAGCCCGAAGGTCCCACCAAAGCGGTGAAACTGCCCGCAGGAAAAGACGCCGTGATATCGCGCAAGGCCACAACCTCCGCCTCGCTTCCTCTTTGCGGATAGCGCAGGCCAAGCCTGCTCAAGGCCAGCTCGGGGCCATGTGACATTAAGCGTGACATTAAGCGTGTCATTGTGATGTGCCTTGCTGGACGAAGCGCGTGGTGAAAGCGTCGCGCCAGTTCAAGCTTTTTGGATAAACGCCGTTTTCAGCCATCGTGGTGAAGAAAGATTGCCAGCGTGCCTCGCTCATCGTGCCCATACCGGCCGTGCCTCGACTGGCTTTTGGGGTAGGGGGGAGCAACATGCCGCGCTCGCGTATTTGCTCAATCGCTTGGTCGATGATGTCTTGGGTCATGTCTGGATTGGCTTGCAGGATGAGTTGATTACCCGGCGTTGGATCGCCATAAATATAGCTGCGCCAGCCCTCTATCGAGGCATTGACGAAAGCCTGCACAATCTCTGGCTGTTCGATAATCATGCGGTTTTGCGCCAAAACCATAGCGGCATAACTAGGGTAGCCATAGTCGGACAGTAAAAATACCTGCGGGCTTACTCCGCCCCGAGTTTCAATCGTATAGGGCTCCGATGTCACATAGCCTTGCTGAATGGCTGATTTATCGACCAGAAATGGCGCCAGATTAAACGTGTATTTTCGGATTTGGCGATCCGAGAAATCATATTTGGCTTTTAACCAAACCCAAAATGCACTGGCCGAGGCATCGGCAATCATCACCGGCTTGCCTTTGATGTCGGCAAGGCTTTGCACATCGGTGCGCGGATGGGTGATGAGAACTTGCGGGTCTTTTTGAAAGGCGGCCATGACCGCTTTGGCCGGCACGCCAGCGCGCACCATATTGAGCGGGATAAAGCTATTCGACCCCATGCCGAAATCAATAGCGCCAGCGCCCAATAATTGCGGAATATTTACGCCTGGCCCACCACCGCGTAGGGTGACGTCTAGGCCGGCGCGTTTATAAAGGCCCAGCGCTTTGGCTTGGTAAAAGCCGCCTTGCTCGGCTTGGGCCTTCCAATCGGTGGCAAAGGTAACGAGTTCGAGCGCGCGCGCGGGTGCCAAACTCAGCAGCACGAAGAGAGCGCAAGCGCTGACAAAAGGCGTCTTTAAAAGGGTCGTGAGGTGCAACATATTAAGCTTTCTCGACTTGCCGTTTTAATGCTTTAACTGGGCGAGCTATCGCCTCAAACTGCCAGACCCATGCGGGGGCGTCAATTAGGGAAAAGGACAGCGGATGAAAAACCAAGCGCCATTTTGGCAAACCACATCTTTGGCAGATATGGATGACGCGCAATGGGAGGCCCTATGCGACGGCTGCGCTAAATGCTGTTTGGTGAAGTTGCAAGACGAAGACACGGGCGAACTGGCTTTTACCAATCTGGCATGTCGCCAATTGGACTTGGGCACTTGCCGCTGTAAAGCCTATGAACAACGCACACAAATCGTTTCAGATTGCGTCAAGCTGACCAAAGATAATCTGGGGCAAATTGATTTCATGCCGCCAAGCTGTGCCTATCGATTGTTGAATGAGGGCAAGCCTCTGCCCGATTGGCACCCGCTCCTCACTGGGACGCCCGATAGTGTGGTGGCCGCAGGCATGTCGGTTCATGGGCGTGTTATTCGCGAAGGCGATAGGGATGAAGACGTCGAAAATCACGTTGTGGTGTGGCCATTCGATGAAAAAAATTAGATTTCGCGCGTTTTCCAAACCCTTGTTTTTTCCGTATCTTTTCAAAAATACACACGAAATATACACGCAGTAGGATAGTAAGCCATTGAAAAACAATAAAAAAATAGACATTTCGATTGACAGCGCCCCGCTTGTTTGATAGGTTTACGTCATAACAACAATAGCCAACTGAGTTTGGCAGACTGTTTTACCATCCGCCTTTACACAGCCCTTTTTATACAACGCTTCTTCTGAGCCGATACGCCTATTTATAGGGTGCTATCCGGGATGCGGCGTTTTAATTTATTTGTGCAAAATGACCCTGATTATTTGAAGGGCAATGTGCGCGGCGGCGAATCTTTCGATTATTACTACAAAACGCCCGCCGATAGAGACGCACAAAAACGCACGCCGATAACCGATGGCCGTGGAGAAGTTTGGTTGCATCGGGCGAAAGATATTTGGGGCTGGTGGTCAAACTCGCACCGCATTCGTCGCAAGGGTCGCCAAGGTGCCCACACGGCTTGGCAGGGCGAAATGAAACCGATTTGGTTTACCGAGTTGGGCTGTCCGGCGGTCGATCAGGGGGCCAATCAGCCCAATGTGTTTCCCGCTGATCGCTCGTCGGAAGGGGCGGTTCCCTATTTCTCGAACGGCACGCGCGATGACCATACGCAGACCAGCTATCTAAAGGCGATGACCGAATTTTATGCCGAGCCGGCGCATAATCCGATTTCTAAAACCTATGGTGCGCCCATGTTGGCGCAGGAGCAGATTTACCTTTGGGCTTGGGACGCACGACCCTTTCCGGTGTTTCCCTATCGCACAGATGTGTGGCGCGACGGGGTAAATTGGCATAAGGGCCACTGGCTCAACGGGCGCTATGCCAGCGCCCCGCTAACGCCTTTGCTGCAAGCGCTTGCGGGCGACACTGTGCTTTTGACGCAAGGGGTTTCTGGCGTTGTCGATGGGTATGCGTTACGCGGGGTCAGCACGGCGGCAGCCGATATGGAACCGCTGATGCGGGCCTTTGCGATGGATGCTATTGGCGGGCAAAAACACATGCGTGTCGTGGGGCGCACAAATCGGGCCGTCCGCGAGGTGCGGGTCGAAGACGTGCTGCATCGCCCCAATGGGGACAGCGGCTGGGTGCGCAAAATAACAGCGCCAGAAAAATTACCCCGACGCTTTGATGTGCATTATTTCGATGCCGAAAGCGATTATGGCGCTGCCTATGCCAGCGCCCGAGACGGGGCCGGAGAACAACCCGTGGCGCACCTCAATTTGCCAGTGGCGATGACAGCCTCCAGCGCGACCCGATTGGCGGCGCGGCTTTTATATGAAGCGCGAACCGAGAGCGAGGCGCTTAGCTTGCGCTTACCACCGAGCTATCTCGATTTAGAAATCGGCGATATTTTCACCTTTGCTGAAGCCGACGAGAAAACACTATGGCGCGTATTGGAAATTACCTATGGCACGGCGCTGGAAGTGCAAGCACGCTGTTTTCAGCCGGGGCTATATGGCGCCCAAGGCGAGGAAGAAAGCCCGGCCAACCTGCCCCAATCCTTGGGTCAAATCAGCTTGCCCGTGCTGCGCTGGCTGGATATTCCAGCGCCTGCTTTGCGCTATCATGCGAACGCCGTTGCGGGCGTGCCGCTTCTGGCTTGTTTTGCCGCGCCGTGGCCAGGGCAGATTAATCTTGAGCCGGAAGGCTTACGTGCCTTGAGCCTTCATACGCCTAGCCAGTTGGGCGAAACGAAATCTGTTTTAAAGGCAGGGCCTGTCGGGCGATGGGACCGTGGCACGCAAGTGGAAGTGGAACTTTATGCAGGCACGCTTGCGGCCGCAGAGCCGCTGGACGTTTTATCGGGCGAACATCGCTTGGCCTTAGAGACGCCCAAAGGTTGGGAGATTATCCAATTTGCGAAAGCTGAATTGATCGGAACGCGGCGCTATAGTTTGACCGGGCTGTTGCGCGGGCAATTTGGCAGTGATGCGAAAATGGCCGAAGCTTTACAAGCCGGTGCCAGCTTGGTGGTATTATCTGACGCGCAAGTGCCACTGGCAGCAGCTCGATATCGAGCCGACGCGAAGCGGTTTGCAATGTCTATCGCCCGCTCATTTCAAATGCCGAAAACCCAGAAGCCTAATGGCCGCAGCAGGCGATTGGGAGTTGACTTGGATCCGCCGCAGTCGTGAGGGCGGGGATGATTTTGACGCTGCCAAAGTGCCATTCGGTGAGGCGTTGGAGGCTTATGAGTTGATCGTTTTTGCGGGTTCGAAAGAGCTGGCTCGGCATCGATTGGTGGCCCCGAGCTTCACGCTCACAGAAGCGATGCGGGACGGAATTTCTGGCCAAACATGGCGCCTGCAGGTGGCGCAAATTAACACATCTGGATTGCCGGGTTCGCCCAGCTATCCCGATGTGTCCGCTCTTTAGAAAGGTTTTTTCATGTCTCAAACTCCGCATTTACAGCTTGATTATCTGGTGCCTGAACAGGCCCAAAAACATGTGACGCTCAACGATGGCCTGCGCCGTCTCGATGGGTTGATGCAGCTCAGCGTTATCAATCGCACGCAAGCCAGTCCGCCAGAGGTGCCCAAAAGTGGCGACCGCTATCTCATCTCCCAAACGGCCAGTGCGGCTTGGGGAGCTACGGGCAATCAGGTGGCCCTATATGAAGACACCGCGTGGCATTTTTTCACGCCGCGCCCCGGCTGGCGACTTTGGGAGGAGGCGAGCCAAGATTTTCTCGTTTTCAACGGAACCGACTGGTAGTCGGTTCTGGCCCAAGACAGCGCTGCCTCCAGTCTCATTACGACGTTGGAGGCGGTGGTTGATATCACCGAGCCGAAGCTGATTAGCCTTCCTTCGCACACGATATTTTTTGGCACGGCGGTAAAAGTACTGGAAGCTATTGAGGGCGCTCAAAGCTGGAGCTTGGGGGTTGCTGGCGGCACCAATCGGTTTGGCAATTGGCTATCGCTTGGCGTTGGCAGCGAGATACGCGGCCCTGCCGATCCATCGGTGGTTTACTGGAGCCACACGCCGATTTTAGCAACGCCGATTAATGGCAAGTTTACCAAGGGGCGCGTCGCCATTGCGATTTACTATTTGCGCTTGCCGATACCAGACGCGACATAACGCTTACGCGCACGCGACATAACGCCCACGCGCACGCGACATAAAGCCCACGCTCTTTCCGGTGTCTTTCAACTAGCCATGCTCAAGGTCTGTGATATGTTGAGGCATATTTTGGAGGATATTATGTCACGATTGACCACAAAAGCCCCGAGCGTTAGCGACGCCATTGATAGCCGTTTTTCTTGCCGCGCCTTTCTCGATAAGCCTGTTGCCCAAGACGATGTGAAATACATTGTCGACACGGCGATGCGCGCGCCTTCGGGTGGCAACTTGCAGCCGTGGCATGTGTATGTTTTGCAAGGGGAGCCGCGTGATCAATTGGTGCAAACCATTGCTGAAAAGGGCCTGCAAAACCCGGCTGGCGAAGGTTCGGAATATAATATTTATCCGCCGAAGCTTAAATCTCCCTACACCAATCGCCGTTTTGAACTGGGCGAAAAAATGTATGAATCGATGGGCGTGGCGCGCGACGATAAAGCCGCTCGCTTTGCTTGGCTGGCCAGCAATTTCACGTTTTTCAATGCGCCTGTCGGCATGTTTTTTGCGCTCGATAAAACCATGCAAGAAGGCCAATGGTCGGACATGGGCATGCTCATTCAAACCATGATGCTGCTAGCGCGCGAGCGTGGGCTGCACACTTGCCCGCAAGAAGCTTGGGCCATTTGGGCGCCAACGGTGAAAGCGCATCTCGATATTTCAGATGATATGACGCTGTTCTGTGGTCTCGCGCTTGGCTATGCCGACCCTGATGCCCCCGTGAATAGGCTACAAAGCCCGCGCGCACCGACGGACGAGATGGTCCAATACCTCGGCTTTTAAGTGGGCGAGCTATCTGAAATCTTCCTCTGGGCGGGCAGTGCGCTTGTCGCTTTTGGCGTGGCTTATGCGCTGGCCGTTCCGTTTCGGGACGGGCAGAAAAACGCCTCTCTACTGGCGGTTCTTTTTGTCGTCCCCAGCTTAGCGCTGGCGCTTTACCTTTATCTGGGAAATCCACAAACCCCCGACCAACCTCTCTCGCCACGCCTTGACGGGGCCTTGGTAGATTTGCCACCCGCGGCGATTATGGCGCGATTGGAAAACGAAATTCGGGAGCGGCCCCAAGATGTCGAAGGTTGGCGTTTGCTGGCGCGTTTGCGCACCACGGTGGGCGAGCACGCCAAAGCCGGCGATGCTTGGCAGCGCGTGATGGAGCTAACGGCGGCCACGAAACCGATCGATACGGAAGCGCAAGTAGGGTTGGCGCAATCGCTGATTGAACAAGATGGCGGTGTGATAAATGAAGTTGCCGTCGCGCTTTTAGATGGCGTGTTGAAAGAAGACGCCAATCATTTATTGGCGCAATTTTGGCGCGCGCAAGCTTACGTGCAACAAGGCGAGGGCGAGAAAGCCCGCGCGATTTGGCAAAATCTTCGCGCCAATTTGCCTGACGAAGCGCCACTTGCCAAAATGCTAGATAAGCAACTTTCTCAACCAAATTAGTCACCATAAACCTGCGGCCCCAAACCTGCGGCAACGAGCCACCCTTAGGCGGCCTGCATGGCCATAGCCAAGCGCGACCGCAAAAGCGTATACTGGCACCATGATGGCAAAATTAACTCCCAAACAAACTCGACTGGCGGCGATTGTCGGCGGCTTTGCTTTTCTGGCTGTGGCTGCGGGGCTGGCTCTCACAGCGCTGGAAGATAATATCGTATTCTTCCGCTCGCCCAGCGAATTAGCCGCCAATCCGGCGATTGCGGGCGAAGCGATGCGCGTTGGCGGTTTGGTGCGCGAAGGCAGCGTGGCCCGAGATGGCTTGCGCGCAAAATTTGAAGTCACCGATTTAGCCCACACGATAAGTGTTTCTTATGAGGGCATGCTGCCCGATCTGTTCCGCGAAGGCCAAGGGGTTGTCGCCGAAGGTAGGTTTAATGGCGAAGGCCTGTTTGTGGCCGATACGGTTTTGGCCAAACATGATGAAACCTACATGCCGCCTGAGGTTGCCGAGGCGCTCGAGAAATCTGGCAAATATAATCAACCACATCCGGGCAATGCCGCAGGCGTGTCGAAATGATTGCTGAGCTAGGTCATTTTGTTTTGGTCTTGGCGCTCATCGTCGCCTTCGCACAAGCGCTGGTGCCGCTGGTTTTATTACGACATGAGACAGGTGGCGACATCGCTTTTCGGTTTGCGGCCCGTGCCTCTTATCTGCAAGTTCTCCTAATCGGCGCTTCTTTCGCCGCGCTGACATACGCTTTCGTGCGATCGGACTTTTCCCTGATGGTGGTCTTCGCCAACAGCCATGCCGCCAAGCCGATGATTTATAAAATCGCTGGCGTGTGGGGCAACCATGAAGGCTCTATGCTTTTATGGACGCTGATATTGGCGGCTTATGGCGCCGCTTTCGCGCTGACTTCCAAAAGCCTGCCCGCGCGTTTTTCTTCGTTTGTCATGGTGACCCAAGGCCTCTTGGGCTCGGCTTTTCTCTCCTTCCTTTTATTTACCTCCAATCCATTTGCTCGTCTTTTGCCCGCGCCATTTGCAGGCCAAGGCCTGACGCCGATTTTGCAGGACCCCGCTTTGGCGGCGCATCCGCCTTTGCTTTATGCTGGCTATGTTGGCTTTTCCATGAGCTTTGCTTTCGCCATTGCCGCTTTGGCGACCGCAGGCGAGCCCCATGAGGGGCGCGATAATAATTGGGCGCGCTGGATGCGGCCATGGATTTTAACCGCTTGGATTTTTCTAACCTTAGGCATCTCGCTTGGCTCTTTTTGGGCTTATTACGAATTGGGCTGGGGCGGTTTTTGGTTTTGGGATCCGGTAGAAAATGCCTCGCTGATGCCGTGGCTGGCGGGCACGGCTTTGCTGCATTCGGCTTTGGTAGCGGAAACCCGCGACACGCTAAAACGCTGGACGCTGTTGCTGGCCATCGTCACTTTCGCTTTGTCTTTATCCGGCACGTTTTTGGTCCGCTCTGGCGTCCTAACCTCGGTGCATGCTTTCGCCAATGACCCTGAGCGCGGCATTTATATTCTCGCCATATTGGTTGGCTTCACCGCAGGCGCTTTGGCGCTTTACGCCTATCGGCTGCCCAAATTGGCGCCCGATAGCGCGTTTCAGCCGATAAGCCGCGAGGGGCTTTTGTTGGCCAATAATATTTTCCTCGCCACGGCCACGGTCACGGTTTTTGTAGGCACTATTTACCCGCTGGTTTTGGATGGTTTGGGCATGGGTAAAATCTCTGTTGGCGCGCCATATTTCAATGCTGTGTTCGCGCCGCTCGCGGTGCCATTTGCTATTCTTTTGCCGCTGGGGCCCTTGCTGACGTGGCGCCAAGGCCAATTGGCACCTTTGCGGATTTATCTGCTCATGGGCGCGGCTGCGGCTTTATTGCTTACCTTTATGCTTGTGCTGCTGCGTGGCCCCCATTCGATTATGGTGTTGGCTTTATTTGCAGCGTCTTTCTGGTTGGTGCTGGGCGCAGGCCTCGATTTATATCGCAAACTTCGCCCGCACCGCGCCAAGCTTTGGCGGTTCTGGACACTTCCATCCACCGCTTTTTCAGCCCCTCTGGCGCATGGCGGCTTGGGTGTTTTAATGCTGGGTATTTTAGCCGCGACGCAATGGCGCGAAGAAATTGTGGTGGCGGCCAGCCCGGGCCAAGAAATAGATATCGCCTCCATTACTTTGCGCTATGACGGTTTGCGCGAAGTCGATGGCCCAAATTATCGCGCCGAGCAAGCGCGCCTGCGCTATCTCACCGGCCCTCATGCGGGCAGCTATTTGTTCCCCGAACGGCGCTTCTACGAAGCCGAACGCTCGCAAACTACCGAGGCAGCCATCACCACAGATTTGTCGGGTCACCTTTATGCGGTGGTCGGCGAGACGGCCAATGACAAACGCGTCTTGCGAATTTGGTATCATCCTTACGTGGCCTTCATTTGGTTGGGCTCTTTATTGATGGCAGCGGGCGGTTGCTTTGGCCTGCGCACCAGATTAAGGCGCGGCGCATGATAGCTCGGCTGCTCCTGCTTGCTTGTCTCTGGGCGACGCCGAGCTTGGCGCTTGACCCTGGCGAAGCGCTATCTAACCGTGAATTAGAAACCCGCGCGCGCGCCCTCAGCCAAGAGTTGCGCTGTCTGGTCTGCCAAAACCAATCGATCGATGATAGCGATGCGCCTTTGGCTCGCGACTTGCGCCAAATGGTGCGGACACGCCTTTCGGCTGGCGATAGCGACGACCAAATCCGCGCGGCTGTGGTCGAGCGCTATGGCGAGTTCGCTTTGTTTCGCCCGCGCTTTGCCAGCCATACGGCGCCGCTTTGGGCGATGCCGATTGTTATTTTGTTGCTCGGTGGATTTTTCGGCTTTCGCCTGATGCGTCAAAAGACTTCAACCCCGCCGCAATAAAAGCTAGTCTGCCCCTATGGACGCGCCCCTACGCCTTTTGCTGGTCGAAGACGACCTGAAAGCTGCCAAATTATTGGCGGAGCGATTTCGCGCGGAAGGACTAGACGTCACCCATGCGGCCAATGGCGAGTTGGGTCTAACGGCCGCGCAAGACACGAGCTTTGATGTGATGGTGGTCGACCGCATGATGCCGAAATTAAACGGCGTCGAGATGGTCCGCCAATTGCGCGCGCAAGGCCAACAGACGCCGGTGTTATTTCTCTCCGGTCTTGGCGATGTCGAAGATAGGGTCGATGGATTTGCTGCTGGCGGCGACGATTATTTGGTCAAGCCTTATGCTTTTGCCGAGCTGCAAGCGCGCGTTCTTGCCCTTGCCAAACGCCAAAGCCAAGCCCGCGAAACATTTTTACAGCTTGCCGATTTAACCCTCGATGTGGTGGCGCGTCGGGCGACCCGCGCCGACATAGTGCTGGACTTAAACCCGCGCGAATTTACGTTGCTAGAATATTTGCTGCGCCAAAAAAACCAAACCGTCACGCGCACTATGTTGCTGGAGAACGTTTGGAATTATAGTGCGGATATGCAAACCAATGTGGTCGATGTGCATATCTCACGCCTTCGTGCCAAGCTTGATAAAGGCTTTGAAACCCCGCTGCTGCACACGCTGCGCGGGCAGGGGTTTGTGTTGAAAGCGGCCACGTCATGAGCCTTTTTCGCGCCACCTCGTTTCGCGCCGCCATTGCCTATACGGCCGCTTTAACACTGGCCGTGGCTCTCGTTTTGGGGCTGTTGTACCACCGCCTCGAGCAGCGCTTGCTAGATATGCAAGACGCGGTTATTTGGCGCGAAGCTGCCAATCTTTCGCGCGTCTATGAGCAGGAAGGCATGCAAAGCCTAGCCGCGCTGGTGACGATAAAAGCTGATTTAAATCAGGGGTTCGTGCTGCGGTTATCGAACGCTCTAGGGGTGTATTTAGCCGGCAACCTGGCGGCGTTTCCGTCGCCTGAAAACACCCAAGTCGCGCAAGATGGCTGGTTTTATGTCACCACATCAGAAACGCAAATTCGCGCTCGCGTAGTGCGTCTCGATAGCGATTTAGTGGTTCTGCTCGGCCAAGATATGCACGACACGCAAAACCTGCTGGCCACGATGGTTCGTCTTTTCGCTCTCGCGCTTTTGGGGTTAATGATTTTCGCACTGGCAGGCGGCGCCCTTTTGGCACGCCGCAATTTGGCCCGCGTCGCCAACCTCAACCAAGAGTTGCAACCTGTCCTGCAAGGCCAGTTTTCCAGCCGTGTGTCTATCGATGCGAGCGGCGATGAATGGGCGCTGATGGCGAGCCATATCAACACCATGTTGGCGCGCATCGAAAGCCTGATGGCGGACACCAAACAAGTCAGCGATAATTTGGCGCATGATTTACGCAAGCCCCTGACCCGATTGAAAGCCCGCCTCGAAGCCTTGCTGGAGCAAAGCGAAGATGCGGCGCGCGATCAATTGGCCGATGCTTTGGAAGATGTCGACGGATTGCTGCATAGTTTTACAGCCCTACTGGCGCTGTCTCGTCTCGAAAGCGGTGCCGCGAAACTCACGCGCCAGTCGCTCAATGGGGTGGAGCTATTAACTAATTTGCACGAATTATTCGAAGCGGTATTTGCCGATAAACAAATGCATTTGGCCTTAGATATCACCCCCGTGAGCGATTTTGAAGGCGACGAGCTTCTGCTGGTTCAGGCGGTGGCTAATCTTTTGGAGAACGCCCTGACCCACGCCAGCGTGCCCGATAGCCAAGTGGTTCTGGCTTTGCACGAAGGCGAGGGCGATGTCTTTATCTCGCTCACCGATGGCGGCACGGGCATTCCAAACGATAAATACACCGACGTGCAAAAGCGTTTTGTGCAGCTTGATGAAAGTCGCTCGGGCGATGGCAATGGTTTGGGGCTGTCGCTGGTGGCCGCGATTTGTCGTCATCACGGCGGCACACTCGAACTTGGCGACGCGGCTCCGGGGCTCAAAGCTGTTTTACGTTTACCGAAGCGAGCGTAACGTGGTAGCCGCGCCTTCCTCTTTATTTGCCAAGCTGCAGGCCGTGCCAGAGCGCCAACCGCTGGATGGTGAACATGCACACGCATTGTTGGCCGATATTCAAGCCGCCGCCTCGCCAGATGTGCAAAGCCTGTTAGAAGCTCATGTTGATTTCTTCCTTTGGGTGGTCGAAGGCAGCGGCTTTCTCACCCGCTTGATGCGGCGCTATCCGGATGTTTTGGAAGGCCTGAGCCAGCAATCGGTGGTGGACTATCATGCAAGCCTGATAAATAAGATGCAGGTCACACTCGCCGATTGTGACGAGCGCGATATCGCCATGGCCGAGATGCGCCATACCCGAAACAAGTCGGCTTTGTCGATTGCGCTAGCCGATTTAGCCGATCATTGGCATGTCGAAAAAGTGACGCAAGCGCTCACCCAACTGGCGGATGCGAGTGTTTCGGCGGCGCTCGATTTTCTTTTGCACGAGGGCGTGCGGGCCGAGCAATTGACAAGTTTCTCGCGCGATGGCTTGGTCGTCTTGGCCTTGGGAAAACACGGCGGGCAGGAGTTGAACTATTCGTCGGATATTGATTTCGTCGTCTATTACACGCCCGACGCTTTACCGCTCGCGCCCAATGTCGACATGCGAAAATTCCACATTACTTTGGTGCAAGAGCTAACCGCCATGCTGCAAAATGTGACGCAAGATGGCTTTGTTTTTCGCGTTGATTTGCGTCTGCGCCCCGACCCTGGCGCGACGCCGCTCACAGTCTCGGTTTCGGCAGCGCTGGGCTATTATGAATCGATGGGCCAAAATTGGGAGCGTGCGGTCTATATAAAAGCCCGCCCAATGGCCGGAGACTTAGCGGCGGGCCAGCGCTTTATCGATGATTTGCAACCCTATATATGGCGGCGCTATTTTGACTTTGCGGCCATTGAAGATGTCCATTCGATGAAGCGACAAATCCATGCGGTGCGTGGCCACGCCGAGATTGCCGCCATGGGACATAATCTTAAGCTTGGGCGTGGCGGCATTCGCGAGATTGAGTTTTTCGTGCAAACCCAACAGCTCATCGCGGGTGGGCGCGACGCCGATTTGCGGGGCCACCGCACCGTCGACATGCTGGCCATGCTGGCGCGCAAAAATTGGATTTCAGATGAGGCTGCCGCTACCTTGACCGAGTGCTATTATTATTTGCGTCGCCTCGAGCATCGCTTGCAAATGCGCCAAGACGAACAGACCCAAACCTTGCCTAATTCGCCAGAGGGTTTTGCAGGCTTTGCGCGCTTTGCAGGCTTTGAAACAGCGGAAGAATTTGCCGCCAATTTCACCGCCCAACTGGCCAAAGTTACCCAAGAATATGCGCTTCTATTCGAGCAATCCGAAAGCCTGTCGGGGGGCGAGGGCAACCTAGTTTTCACCGGCAATGAAGACGACCCTGGGACGTTAGAAACTTTGGCCAATATGGGCTTTGCTCGCGGCAAAGAGATATCGGCCCTGATACGCAGCTGGCACGCTGGCCGCACGGGCGCGACACGCAGCCAGCGGGCCCGCGAAATTCTCACCCGTCTGCAACCGATGATATTGCAACGTTTGGCGCTTGGAGGAGATGCCGATGGCGGCTTCATTCGGTTCCATAATTTTCTCGAGAGCTTGCCGTCTGGTGTGCAGGCGTTTTCTTTGTTTCAATCGAACCCGCATGTTTTGCAATTGCTGATTGATATCGTCACCGTAGCGCCGCGCTTGTCGTCTTTTTTGGGGGCCAACTCAGGCCTCATAGATGTGCTGGTGCAGCCCGTGGAAGCGCAGCCCCAAGCTTTGGTTTTAGATACAGATAATTTTGAAACGGCGATGAACCAACTGCGCCGCCATGTGCATGAAGAGCAGTTTCGCATCGGCACCCGCGTATTGGCAGACCCAGTAATGGCGGTGCGCTTTGGCGAGGCCTATAGTCAGCTCGCGCAAACTTCCATTGAGGCGATGCTGGCAGCCGCCAAAGCCGACGTAGAGCGTCAGTACGGAAAGCTAGCGAGCGGCGAAATGCTTGTGTTAGGGCTGGGCAAATTAGGCAGCCAAGAAATGACGTTGCAATCTGATTTAGATATTATTCTGATTTGTGATGCGCCAGATTTTTCGGCCCTTTCCGACGGCTCGAAGCCGATTTCTGCCGAGACTTGGTTCGCCAGATTGGCTCGTCGTTTTTCTAGCGGGCTCAGCGCCCCCACGGCGGAAGGGGGGCTATATGAGGTGGATACACGGTTGCGCCCATCGGGCAATGCGGGGCCGTTGGTAACTAAATTATCGTCTTTCGTTGAGTATCAAACAAAGCAGGCTTGGACTTGGGAGCATATGGCGCTCACGCGCGCGCGGGTGATGGCGGGCGATGCTGGGCTGGCTGATAAAGTAAGGCGTGCGGTCGAAGGATTTATTCGGGCCCCGCGCGAGCCACAAAAATTGATTCAAGATGTTGTCGAAATGCGCGCCCGCTTGCGCGAGCATCAACCCCAAGCTGGGCCATTTGATATTCGCCGCGGCAATGGCGGCTTAGTGGATATTGAATTTATCGCCCAGGCGCTACAATTGCGCCACGCTCACACCCATGATTCACTTGTTGGCCCGCGGGAGTTGACCCGCCTTTTGAACGACTTGGCCGAGCTGGATATCTTGAGCGCCTCCGCCTATGACACGCTAAACGCGGCGGCGCAGAGTTTTTTGGCTTTGCGACAAATTGGCAGCCTGTGCCTTGAAGATAATGAGACAGCGCCCGTGCTGGCCACGGCTAGGGTTTTGTTGGAAGCGCTAAATGAGCCGGATATGAGCCGTTTAAGCGATAGGTTGAACGAACATCGGCGCGGTGTCGATGCGGTGTTTGGCGAAGTTTTGGCGACACGCTCCTAAGCCATCAAGTCATTGACCCTTGTGTCGCCTTGCCCTACCTTTTTTACGAATTATATAAATAAAACGAGACACGACCTAGGGAGGAAATGACGGATGAATTTTGATTTTTCCGACGACCAGAAAATGCTGAAAGACCAAGCCCGCAAGTTCTTGGAAGATAAATGCAGCTATGCTGATGTCCGCACGGTTCTAGAGAGCGATGCCAGCCATCACGATGAAGTTTGGCAAGGTCTGTGCGATCTTGGCTTTACGGGAGCTGCCATTCCTGAAGAATACGGAGGCCTCGGCCTCGGCGCGCTAGAGTTATGTGTGGTCGCTGAAGAGCTTGGCCGCTGTGCAGCCCCTGTGCCGTTCAGCTCCTCTATATATATGGCCGCTGAAGCCCTAAAGATTGGCGGTTCAGAAACCTTGAAACAAACTTGGTTGCCGAAGCTGGCCTCTGGCGAAATTATTGGCACGTTGGCGGCCGCAGAAGGCCCAGCCGCGCCATCGCCGCGCAATACAAAAACAACTTTCGCCAATGGTAAATTGAACGGCCGCAAACTGCCGGTGCCAGATGGCGAAACCGCCTCGGTCGCTATTGTGTTGGCCAATACAGGCGGCGCAGGCGAGCAGGCTGTGTCTTTGGTTGTGGTTGATTTGACGCAAGATGGGGTAACCCGCTCGAGCGTCGAGACGATCGACCCAACTCGTGGCCATGCTGAGATTAACTTCGACGATGCCGATGCAACGCTCTTGGGCGTAACTGGCGAAGGTTGGGCTTTGATGAAACGTGTCGAAGCTGGCGCGGCCGTGCTTGTGGCTTTTGAGCAAGTCGGCGGCACGGAAGCGGCGCTGCATATGGCGAAAGATTATTCGCTAGAGCGCTATGCTTTTGGTCGTCAAATCGGCTCTTACCAAGCGATTAAACATAAATTGGCCGACATGTATGTGAAGCTCGAGCTGGCTCGTTCCAACGCCTATTATGGCGCTATGGTGCTAGCTCAAGAAGGCGCAGACCTTGAATTAGCGGCCGCTTCGGCCCGCATTTCAGCGACGGAAGCCTATCGCTTTGCCGCCCAAGAATGCATTCAAGTGCATGGTGGCATTGGCTTTACGTGGGAAGCTAATCCGCAGTTTCATTATCGTCGATCAAAACTTCTGGCTCTGTCTTTGGGCAGCGCTAGCCGATGGAAAAACCGGCTCGTTAGCGAGCTTGAAAAAAGTAATGTGGCCTAACGCGTTTGCGCCACAAGTGTAAGTTAACTTAAGAAGGATAGTTAAAATGGATTTTAACGATACCCCAGAAGAAGCCCAGTTCCGCAGCGAAGTCCGCGAGTGGTTGTCGGCCAATGCGCGTCAGCGCGATACCAGCAACGCCAAAGCCGGCGTGTCCACCAAATCAGAAGCCGAACGCCTCGTTCGTGCCAAAGAATGGCAGGCCAAAAAAGCCGAAGCCGGTTATGCCGCCATCACATGGCCAACCGAATATGGCGGACGCGGTGGCACCTCCATCCAATCGGTCATCTATTCACAAGAAGAAACCAATTATGATGTGCCGCGCGGTTTCTTTGAAATCGGCCTCGGCATGTGCATTCCAACAATGATGAAATGGGCCACGCCCGAGCAAAACGAGCGGTTTGTGAAGCCCGCTTTGTTCGGCGAAGAAGTGTGGTGCCAATTATTTTCCGAGCCAGCTGCTGGTTCGGATGTTGCGGGTCTGCGCACAAAATGTGAGCGCGATGGCGACGACTGGATCATCAATGGGCAAAAAGTTTGGACGTCCGGCGCGCATTTTTGTGACTATGGCATCATCGTGACACGTTCCGACCCAACCGTGCCCAAGCATAAAGGTCTGACGTTTTTCTTCATCGACATGAAAACGCCCGGCATTGAAATTCGCCCGATTAAACAAATCTCTGGCGGTTCGGGCTTCAACGAAGTGTTCTTTAATGATGTGCGCGTTCCCGATAGCCAGCGCCTTGGCGATGTCGGCGAAGGTTGGAAAGTATCTCTGACCACGCTGATGAACGAACGCCTCGCGATTGGCGGCGGCAGCGGCGTCGACTATGAAGAACTCCTGAAACTGGCTCGCGAAACCGAGTTGGAAGAAGGCCCAGCGATTAAAGATTCGAATGTGCGCGAAAAACTTGCCGATTGGTATGTCCAGTCGCAAGGCTTGAAATACACCAAGTTCCGCACGCTGACAGCTCTCTCGAAAGGCCAAGTGCCAGGCGCGGAAAGTTCCATTGGTAAAATTGTTTCGGGTCCAAAAATGCAAGACCTCGGCAGTTTCGCCATGGACATCCAAGGCCAGGGCGGCATTTTGCAGGATGGTGACGAAAGCCCGATGGGCGCGGCGTTCCAAAATCAGTGGCTTGGCGCAGCGGGTTACCGCATCGCCGGTGGCACGGATGAAATTTTGCGCAATATCGTCTCCGAGCAAGTGCTAGGTCTGCCGCAAGATATTCGTGTTGATAAAAAAGTACCGTTCAACGAATTGGCCAGCAGCGCGAAAAAGTAAGCCTGCCGATTTTTTACGACTATTAAAAGCCTGCGGGGGAAACCTCGCAGGCTTTTTGTTGTTCTTGCTGAAGCGCGCAAAAAAGGCGACAAAGGGCGGATGAGTTTAAGGGCTGAAGATATAAAATTTTCCGTCGCTCCGATGATGGACTGGACGGATCGGCATGACCGCTTTTTTTTGCGGCTCATTTCGCGGCGCGCGCGTCTCTACACCGAAATGGTGACGGCCAATGCCATCCGCTTCGGCGAGCGACCCAAGCTGCTAGATTTCAACGCCGAAGAACATCCCCTCGCTTTGCAATTGGGCGGCAGCGAAGCCGACGCTTTGGCCGAAGCCGCCAAAATTGGAGAAGACTGGGGCTATGACGAGATTAACCTCAATGTTGGTTGCCCGTCGGATCGCGTGCAATCGGGCCAATTCGGCGCCTGCCTGATGCAAACGCCCGACTTGGTGGCCGAGTGTATGGCGGCCATGAAGAACAGCGTGAAAATTCCGGTCACCGTGAAGTGCCGCATCGGCGTCGATGACCAAGACCCGAACGAGGCTTTGTTTACTTTGGTAGAAAAATGCAAAAGCGCAGGCGTGACACATTTTATTGTGCATGCCCGCAAAGCTTGGCTCGAGGGCTTAAGCCCCAAAGAAAATCGCGATATCCCTCCGCTCGATTATGATTTGGTTTACCAATTGAAGGCCGCGCATCCCGATTTGCTCATCTCCCTCAACGGCGGCATTGAAACCTTGCCAGAAGCCCAAACGCATACCGCCAAAGTCGACGGCGTGATGCTCGGTCGGGCGGCCTATAAGACCCCTTATTTATTATCCAATGTCGACGCAGAATTTTACGGCGAGACGCAAGCGCCGCTCTCGCGCGAAGAGATTGTCCATCAACTGGTGCCTTATGCGCACAAGCTCGTGGCCAATGGCACGCGTTTACATGCGTTGACGCGTCATGTGATGGGCCTATTTCAAGGCCAAGCGGGCGGGCGTATCTGGCGACGTCATTTGAGCGAAAATGCACCCCAGCGCGGCGAAGACCCAAGTGTGTTAACCGAGGCCTTGGATTTAGTGCTCGAGCAACAGGTGCGAAAAAGCGCAATGCAGGAGGCAGGCTAAATGGAACAACTCATGGCATTAGGCAGCTCCAGCGAGCTTGGCTCTTTGGCGGCAGTATTGCTGTCGGCAGGGTTTATCTCTGGCATAATCGCAGGGCTCTTGGGCGTCGGTGGCGGCATTATATTGGTACCAGTGTTGTTTCAAACTTTCGTGTTTTTTGGCTTTCCAGAATATTTGCAAATCCATATGGCAGTCGGCACGTCTTTGGCGATTATCTGTTTCACGGCCACTCAGTCGACGCGCAGCCACTATAAAAAGGGTGCGGTCGATATCGATGTTTTAAAAAGCTGGGGCGGCTTTGTGACCGTGGGCGCTTTGGTGGGGGCCATTGCGGCGCGCTTTGTGGCGCCTGCGGGATTAAAAATAATTTTCGCGACACTGGTTTTAACCATGGCGTTTCGCATGGTCTTATCGAAAAACGCGGGCGAGGGCAGTGCCAGCTCGCTGTCCCAAACTTTGCAAAAAGCGCTGTCCAGCCTCATTGGGTTTTTCTCGGCGTTGATGGGCATTGGCGGCGGCACTTTATCGGTACCTTTGCTGAACGCCTCGGGCCATGATGTCCACCGCGCGGTAGGCACCTCTTCGGCCATTGGCGTTCTTATCGCGGTGCCCGCAGCCATAGGCTTTATCCTTGGCGGCTGGTCGCTGCCTGATTTGCCACCTTTTGCCTTTGGCTACGTGAACGCCTTGGCCTTTGCTTTGATGATACCAACCAGCATGTTGGGCGCGCCCTTGGGCGTGCGCCTAGCGCATCGGATGAGCAAAAAAACCCTCAACACTATCTTCGCTAGCTTCTTGTTTATCAGCGGCGGGCGGATGCTTGTGGCGCTGCTGTTCTAAATCTTTTGGTCGTATTCCCCGACTTCTGAGTAAGACGCCAATAGGGTATCAATCTCAGCAAAAATCGCCCGCATGTTTTCTTCGGATACGGGGCTCTCAACCACGACAACCAGACCGGGCTTATTGGAGGAGGCGCGAACCAATCCCCAAGTGCCATCGGCCAGCGTAATGCGCACGCCATTTACGGTCACCAAATCACGAATATCTTGGCCAATAATTTGCGCGCCCTCGGCAGCTAGTTTTTCGAAATGAGCAATAGCGCGATCGACGACTTCATATTTTTTCAAATCATCGCAATAGGGCGACATGGTCGGCGAGCCATAGGTAACGGGCAGCGAACGCCGCAAGTCAGCCATCGTGTCTTGGCCGGATCTATCTAACATATCGCAAATGGCAATGGCCGTAACAATACCGTCGTCATAGCCGCGCCCGATAGGCGCGTTGAAAAAGAAGTGACCGCTTTTTTCAAAGCCAGCCAGCGCGCCCATGTCATGCGTGTGACGCTTCATATACGAGTGTCCGGTTTTCCAATAATGGGTCACCGCGCCCGCAGCCAATAAATCAGGATCGGTGGCAAACAGGCCTGTGGATTTTACATCCGCAATAAACACCGCGTCTTTATGTTGGCGCGCTAAATCGCGGCCGACGAGAACGCCCATTTTATCGGCAAAAATTTCTTCCCCCTCATTGTCCACAACACCACAACGGTCGCCATCGCCATCGAAGGCAAAGCCGATGTCGGCGCCCGTTTCCAAAACCTTGTCGCGCATGGCGTGCAACATTTTCATATCTTCGGGGTTTGGGTTGTGGTTGGGGAATGTGTAGTCGAGGTCGCAATTTAGCTCCACCACATCCACGCCCAATCTAGCCAAAACTTGCGGCGCAAACGCCCCTGCCGTGCCATTGCCGCAAGCAACGACGGCTTTCAGCTTGCGTTTAAGTGGCGCGCGCGTGCTCAAATCATCCATATAGGCTTGCGCCACGCTATCGACGCGCGTGTAGCTGCCGCCAGCTCGGGCTACGCCCGTATTCTCCAGAACCGCTTCGCGCAAAGCCGACATTTCATCGGGCCCGAAAGTCAGCGGCCGTGCCGCGCCCATTTTGACGCCAGTCCAGCCATTTTCATTATGGCTCGCCGTCACCATGGCCACGGCCGGCGCATCGAGGTGAAACTGAGCAAAGTAAGCGGTTGGCGAAAGCGCCAGACCAATATCGAGAACCTCGACGCCCGCGCTCATCAGTCCGTTGGTCAGCGCAATTTTAATGCTTTGCGAATACGAGCGGTAATCATGCCCAACAACGATGCGGGGCTGTTTTTCATCGCCCAAAAGATCGAACAACACATTGCCAAGCCCAAAGCCAAGCGCCTGAATGCCCGAGAGGTTTATCTCATCGGGGAACAACCAGCGGGCATCATACTCGCGAAAGCCCGTTGGCTTCACCAAAGCTTGGTTTTCAAAGTCGAGGGTATTGGGTGTTAAATCAGCGCGGGGTTTGGACAACATACGAAGCCTCGGAAAAATAATTCATCGGAGCGAAGGGCATAGCATGATTTACCCATTCGATAAAACCGCCTATAGATGCTGCATGAGGAAAACGAATGTCTAATGAGGATACTCCAGCCCAAGAAATCGTGCGTCTGACGCTGAGCGACCAGCCAGTTCCGGACATACAGATTAATGGCTTGCCCGTTTTCGAGCCTGGTTGGGTGTGGCTGGCCGGCGCGGGCCCAGGCGACCCGGGGCTGCTAACGCTGCACGCGGTCAATGCGCTAAAGCAAGCCGATTGCGTGGTTTATGATGCCTTGGTGTCTGAAGATATTCTGTCTCTTGTGCGCCCCAGTGCCGACTTATTCTATGCGGGAAAGCGCGGCGGTAAACCAAGCTGGAATCAGAGCGACATCACCAATCGACTGATTGAAATGGCGAGAGACGGCAAGCGCGTCTTGCGGCTGAAGGGCGGCGATCCATTTATATTTGGCCGCGGCGGCGAGGAAGCCCAAAGCTTGGTTGCGGCGGGTATTTCTTTCCGGCTTATTCCGGGCATCTCAGCAGGCATTGGCGGCCTTGGTTATGCGGGCATTCCCGCCACGCATCGCGAGGTCAACCATGCTGTGACGTTTGTGACGGGGCATCTGGCAGGAAAATCATCTGACCCGCAAGTCGAGCTGCTCGACTGGAGCGCGATTGCCAAAGCCTCGCCAGTGATTGTCATTTATATGGCGATGAGCCGTCTGTCGGTGATAGCTGATTTACTGATGGCGGCAGGGCGTGCGGCAGATGAGCCGGTGGCTATTGTGACCCATGCCACAACGTCCAAACAGCGCGTCGTGACGGGCGAGCTATCGCAAGCCGCGCTTCTGGCCGAGACGCATGGGCTGGAGCCGCCGTCGATTATTGTCATCGGGGGCGTGGTGGATTTAGCCAATACGTTAAGCTGGTTTGGTGAGAAACCGATTTAAGCGGTTTTGAGCGCCTCAAGTCGTGCGGGCAACTGTTCCAAAACGGCATTTTTTTCGGCGTCGGAATAGCCAGACCAATTTCCAATCTCCATCATTTTGCGGCCGCAGCCAATGCAAAACCCAGCGCGGGCAGACACCGCACATAGTTGGATGCAAGGGGAGGCGGGAGATGTATCCGCGCTTTTGGATGTTAAGGTCTCAGACATACGAGGAAATTAGCGGTTTGCGCGCCAAATGGCAAGCTGCAGGCGCTCGAGCTTGGCTTTTCCACTTAAAATGCCCTCTGCGGCATTTTTTCCGCATTGCGAGATTGATTTAGCGTTCATATCAACTAGATTGAGGTCAAATGTATAGGAGACGATTCCATGGATGTAGATTTCACAAGCGAAGACCAAGCCTTCCGTGCCGAAGCACGCAAGTTCATTGAAGAGAATTACCCAAAGCACCTCATCGGTGCCGACCGTGGGGATCTCAGCAAAGAAGACTTTCTAGCGTGGCATAAAATTTTGGCCGAAAAAGGTTGGGTCGTCCCAAGCTGGCCAGAAGAATTTGGTGGCACGGGTTGGTCGGTTACCCAGAAATATATCTGGAACGAAGAAAGCGCAGCCTTTGGAACCATTCCACCGCTGCCATTCGGCGTCGCGATGTTGGGGCCGGTGATTTACACATTCGGCAACCAAGCGCAAAAAGATTGGGTATTGCCTGGCATTAAATCAGGCGAAACCTGGTGGTGCCAAGGCTACTCCGAGCCAGGTGCAGGCTCTGACCTCGCTGGCCTGCAAACGCGTGCCGTGCGCGATGGCGATGATTACATTGTCAATGGTCACAAAATGTGGACAACTTTGGCGCAACACGCCGACTGGATGTTCTGCCTCGTGCGCACAGGCACCGAAGGCAAACCGCAAGCCGGTATCTCGTTCTTGCTTATCGATATGAAGACACCGGGCATTACCGTTCGCCCGATTATCACTATCGATGGCGGCCATGAAGTCAATGAAGTGTTCCTCGAAGATGTTCGCGTGCCGGCGGAGCATTTGGTTGGGGAAGAAGACAAAGGTTGGACGATTGCCAAGTTCTTGCTGGGCAATGAACGCTCGGGAATTGCTGGCGTTGCCCGTTCGAAAAAAGCTATTGATCGGTTGCGCGAAATTGCTCGTGGCGAGCTCGAAGATGGCGCACCGCTTTTGGAATCGTCTGATTTCTCTCGTAAAATCTCCGAACTGGAAATCGACCTTACCGCTCTGGAATATACGGAGCTGCGCACATTGGCGTCGGAAAGCAAGGGTCAAGGTCCGGGCCCAGAAAGTTCGATTTTGAAAATTAAAGGCACGGAAATCCAGCAACGGATTACAGAGCTGACCATGGAAGCGGTTGGCAATTACGCCTCCCCATGGGTTCCCCAGCTTGATCGTGGTGATAATTACCGGTCGATTGGTCCAGATCATGCCGAAGGCGTGTCGCAAACCTACTTTAACACGAGAAAAACCTCGATTTATGGTGGTTCGAACGAAATTCAGCGCAATATTATTGCAAAAATGGTGTTGGGGCTTTAGCCTCAGCGCACATTTAGAGAAGGAATTACAAAGTGGATTTTAGCTTTACAGAAGAACAAACTCTGCTCCGCAACATGGTGCAGAGCTTCGTTCAAGATAATTATGACTTCGACAGCCGGATGAAAATCGTCCGTAGTGAAGAAGGCATGAGCCGCGAAATTTGGGGTCAATTTGCCGAGTTAGGTCTTTTGGCTGCTCCGTTTTCGGAAGAGCTAGGCGGCCTCGACGGCGGACCTATCGATACCATGGTGATAATGGAAGAGCTGGGCCGCGGTCTGGTGGTTGAGCCATATCTACCAACCGTTGTTTTGTGCGGTGGCATCTTGAGCCGTCACGCATCCCCAGCTCAGCAAGAAGCTAATCTGCCGAGTGTTTTGGTTGGCGAGAGCATTTGGGCCTTGGCCTATAGCGAACCGCAAAGCCGCTTTAATGCTGCCGATGTTTTGACCTCTGCCAAAGCAGACGGTGAAGGTTATGTCTTGAACGGCACCAAAGCCGTTGTCGCTGCCGCGCCTTGGGCTGATAAGCTCATCGTATCGGCTCGTATTTCTGGCGAACAGCGCGACCGCAACGGCATTGGCCTGTTCATCGTCGACAAATCGGCAGCTGGCGTTTCGACGCAAGATTATCCGACTGTCGATGGCAACCGTGCTAGCGAAGTGACTTTCGAAAATGTAGCCATATCTGGCGACGCCCTCATCGGCTCGGCAGAAACCGGCCTTAGCATTCTCGAAGAAGCTTTGGACCACGGCATTGGCGCCATTTGTGCCGAGAGCTTGGGCCACATGAAATCGCTGAATGATGCGACGGTTGAATATTGCAAAACCCGCAAGCAGTTTGGCGTGCCAATTGGCAGCTTCCAAGTTCTGCAGCACCGTATGGTAGATATGTTCATGGAATATGAGCAGTCGGTTTCGATGACTTACATGGTCAACATGAAACTGAGCGAAGGCGAAGAAGAGCGTAAAAAAGCGGCTTCGGGTGCCAAAGTTCAAATCGGTAAATCAGGTCGTTTTGTCGGTCAAGAAGCAGTGCAATTGCACGGCGGTATGGGCATGACAGAAGAGCTGAGCGTCGGCCATTACTTTAAGCGCTTGACGGTTATTGACACCCAATTTGGGAATGTCGATCACCATCTGAAGCGTTTCGCTTCGGCCTAATATATGACCATGCTGGAAGTATCCCAGCAGGGACACATAGTTACCCTGACCATCAACCGGCCCTATATGCGTAATGCATTGGGGGAACCGGGTGATGGTCAGGTTTTTTTTGACGCCATTGCCAAAATTAACGCCGACCGAAATATCCGTTGTGTCATTTTAACGGGCGCGGGTTCGGCGTTTTCTGCCGGTGGCAATATCAAGGCGATGCAAAAGCGCGAAGGGCCTTTCGAAGGCCCCGCCATGCATGTGGCCGACGGCTATCGTCGCGGCATCCACCAAATCGTCAAAAGCCTTTGGGGGCTAGAAGTGCCAGCCATTGCCGCCGTCAATGGCCCTGCCATTGGGCTGGGGAATGATGTGGCTTGTTTGTGCGATATACGCATTGCCTCCGAGAAAGCGATTTTCGGCGCGACGTTTTTGAAAATTGGTCTCATCCCGGGCGATGGCGGCGCATGGTTATTGCCGCGCATCATCGGCAGCGCCCGCGCCTCTGAATTATTGTTCACGGGCAATACGGTTTCGGCCGAGACGGCGCTGGACTGGGGTCTTGTGTCGCAAGTGGTTTCGGATGACAAATTGCTGGAAACTGCGCATGATATGGCAAATGACATTGTCCGCCAAAGCAGCGAATCTTTGCGTGCCGCAAAACGTCTTATGCGTCACGGTCAGACAAGTGGATTTGAAACGGTCATGGAAATGTCAGCCAACGCACAAGCGCTCATGCATGTGAGCGAAGATCATTTAGAGGCAGTGTCGGCCATGCTTGAAAAGCGGCCGGCGGAGTATCAAGATAAATAATCGTAAAACCAATAGGAGAGAACGATGAAAGTAGGATATGTAGCCACGTTGAAAGTGGTAGACGGAAAGCAGGCTGAATTTGAAGCCGCGTTTGCAAATATGCAAGCTGCCGTGAAAGCCGATGAGCCAGGCACGTTGCAATATGACTTGTGTCAAGACGAGGCCGACGCCACCACCTATCGCGTGATGGAACAATATGAAAATCTAGACGCACGTAAAGTGCATGGTAAATCAGCAGCCTTTGGCGCTGCTGCGGCACCTTTGGGTGCCGGTGTAATGGCAGGCGCACCCGACGTCGTGCCCGTAAAAATGATTGGTTAGGAGACAGTTATGGACCTCAGTTATAGTGCAGAAGACAATGCTTTCCGCGAGGAAGTGCGTGGCTTTATTAAAGAAGCTTTCACGCCAGATATTCAGCGTGAATGCGAGCGTTCGAAGAACGGTTACATCTCGAAAGATTTGCACATTACATGGCAAAAGCGTTTGTACGAAAAAGGTTGGGCCGCGCCTAACTGGCCAGCAGAACATGGTGGTGCGGGCTTCACGCCGACGCAAAAATTCATCTACACGCATGAAATGGAAGCTGCCGGTGCGCCGCACACAATTCCATTTGGCATGACGATGGTTGCGCCGGTAATTATGAAGTTTGGTACCGAAGAGCAAAAAGCGCAATATCTGCCAGATATTCTGGCCTCCAATGTATGGTGGTGTCAGGGTTATTCCGAGCCAGGTTCGGGTTCCGATTTGGCTTCCTTGCAAATGAAAGCCGAAGATCAAGGCGATCATTTCCTCTGCAATGGTTCGAAAATTTGGACATCCATGGCGCAACATGCCGAGATGATTTTCTGTCTCGTTCGCACCTCGAATGAAGGCAAGCGTCAGCAAGGCATTTCCTTTTTACTTATCGACATGAACACGCCGGGCGTAAGTGTTGCCCCATTGATTACTCTGGATGGCCCTGCGAAGGATCAACAAGAAATCAACCAAGTGTTCTTTGAAGATGTAAAAGTGCCAAAAGAAAACCTCGTTGGGAACCTCAACGAAGGTTGGACCTGTGCCAAATATCTGCTGGAATTTGAACGCGGCAACCCATATTCGGGGGGTCTGCATCGCACACTCGATAAAGTTCGTGAAATGGCTGGCGAAATTGAAGCCGATGGCGCGCACCTTATCGACAATGCCGAGTTCAACTCCAAATTGGCTGACCTTGAACGTCAAGTCATGGTGATGGAAGCGACCGAGCTGCGCATCTTCTCTGATGTGAGTGCGGGCGATAACATTGGTCCAGGCTCGTCATCGATGCTGAAAACACGCGGCACAGAGCTGCAAAAAGATGTGTCAGAACTTGCCATGGAAGCGATTGGTCAATATGGCCTGCCTTTCGTGGAAGACACCCTGGCCTCGACCAATGAGAGCGATATCGGCATGGCCGGTGCTGCGCCCATTACGCCACGCTACTTCAACGTTCGCAAGACCTCCATCTATGCAGGTTCGAACGAAATTCAGCGCAACATTATTGCGAAGGCTGTCTTGGGTCTGTAAGTCCTTTCAGCCAGCAACAAGATTAAGGGCGTTCTTCGGATCGCCCTTTTTTGTTACATAACTTGGCGAAGGATGAGCATGAGGGCAAACATGGCGAGGAAAATACCTGCCGCCGAACCGATGGATGAAATGCCAGATACCAATCCGCTTTCGCGGCTGGCCTGTTCGCTAAGTTTCAGGGCCTGCAAAACGCCGCGTTTCAATCCGTCCAAAACCACCAACCAAAATCGCAAAACAGGCCCAGCGATGGCCATGGTTACGCGCGGCAAAGCCCGTCGGAATAGCCAATCGGTATTTAAAACGCTGGTATCCACAGCGACCGGATAAAGCCCGCGCATCGATAAGACAGCGAAGCCTAGAATCGCAAAGAGCAGCAATTGCAGCTCTCCCAGCACATAGCCAGTTTTCCAAACTTCATAGCGCGCGCCATACGGCAGCAACGCATATAGCGGCTCGGGATAGATCCCTATGCCTAAGCAAAGTGTCGCCGCAAGCCCCATGGCAATCAACATGCCCAGCGGGGCTTCTTGTGCTTTCACCGGCTTGGCAGCAGGGCCGAAGAAGGGCAGATAAACCGCCTTTATAAAGATGTGCTGCACGGCACCGACGGTGGCAAAAACCATCGCCAGCCAGACGAAGAAATAACCTTCCTTGGCCACCGCGCCCAGAGTGAAAGACTTCGTCACAAAACCAGAGAACAGCGGGAAGCTGATAATCGATAGCGCGCCGACGGTGCAAAAAATGGCGGTCAGGGGCATGGATTTCCACAAAGCTCCCAATTCGCTGGCCTTAACGGTACCCGTGCGATGCAATACCGCGCCCAGCGCCATAAACAAAAGCCCTTGATAAATCGTACTGGCAAAAGCATGGGCCACGGTGCCGTTGATGGCTAATTGCGTTCCGATGCCGATGCCGATGACCATAAAGCCAAGTTGGTTATTCAGCGAATAGGCCAGCACGCGGCGCAAATCATTTTCAATGGCTGCGAAGAATACCGGCAAGACAGCCATGACCGCGCCAATATAAATCAGCGGTGTGAAGCCAGCAAAGCAAAGCGCCAGCATGTAAATTGCCAATTTGGTGGTGAAGGCCGAGAGCATCACTGTGCCCGTAACCGAAGCCTCTGGATAAGCATCTTGCAGCCAGCCATTGACCAAGGGGAGAGCCGCTTTAATGCCAAAGGCGATAAGCAGGCAAAGACCGGCAGGCGTTAGTGCGTCGATGGCTTGGATGGTCAGCCCCGTGCCATCGCGCCATAATATCACCGCGCCGGCCAAGAGTAATACGCCAGAGCCGACTTGCATGAGCAAATAGCGCATGGCGGCACCCAGCGTGCGCGAGCTATGGCCCGCCAAAACCAAGAAGACGGAAGTAACCGCGGTTAGTTCCCAATAGAGGAAGAGCGTAAGAAAATCGCCAGCAAAGAGGGCCGCAATGGCCGCGCCCGCATAGGCCAACCCGGCGGCTGATGTGGTTTTATTGGGGTCGTGCATGGCATAAAAAACATTGAGGGCCGCGGCCAGATGAAACACCAAGGCGAAAGGTTTGGTCATCGCTTCGGCGCGCACTAAAATAAGATCCAATCCGCCCAGAGTTGCGGTTGAATGAATCCCCGTTTCTATGCCGAAGGTGAGATAGCCCGACACGGCGATGAGCGCCAACATATAGGCTTGGCGCGGCGCATGGGGCAGCACAGGCACAAGAAGCGCGCCGACGATAAGCATGAGGCCTGGAATAGAAAGCAGCATATCGAGCATTTACGCGTCTCCCTCTGGCGTGTCGTAATAATCGGCGGGGCGGGTAACGAATTTAGCGACCCCCCAACTGCCAGCGATAATCAGCCCGAAAGCGAGAAAGCCAAAAATCGCAAAGAACAACGGCGTCGCTTCAAGCGCGAAATAAGCGTGGCGATGCAAAATAAACTCAGCGACGGCCAGCACGGCACATACGCCCAGCAGAGCGCGAAGCCAAGAAACGGGCAAGAAAAAAGCCTGCGTTGTTTTTTGTTTCGCCATATCTAGCCTCATGCCGCCTAGCCTCCAAAATCTATGATGAGAAGGTCGACGGCAAAAAACAGCGCTAGCGATAAGAGTGCCGTGATCGACAGGGGAATGAGCATGGCGACAGGCGCTTCTTTGACGCCAATGATTTTATGCGTCGGCGCCGCGAAGAAGCCGCGAATAACAATCTCGCCGAGGTAAACCAAGTTCAATAGCGACGACACCATCAACACGCCCAGCACCACAAGGTAGCCATTGTCTAGCGCGCCGCCCATCAGCATGAATTTAGGCCAAGCCCCCGCCAGAGGTGGAACGCCGATAATCGACAAAGCGGCCAAGGCAAAAGCGCCATAGGTAATCGGCATGGTGCGGCCCAGCCCGTTCATATCTTTGATGTCGGTGAGGTGGTGGGCGACATAAATCGCGCCGGCGCAGAAGAACAAAGTAATTTTGCCCGCCCCATGTGCCGCAATATGCAAGGCAGCGCCAGAAGCGGCCAGCGGCGTCGCAAGCGCTGCGCCCATCACGATATAGCCCAATTGGCTGACGGTCGAATAGGCGAGGCGCGCCTTCAAATTGGTCTTGGTCATAGCCACAATCGAGGCGGCCAGAATAGAGAAGCTGGCCGCCCAAACGAGCCATTCGCTGCCGCCAGTTTCTTTCAAGAAATCAATGCCGAAAATATAAACGCTGACTTTCAACACGGTAAACACGCCCGCTTTCACCACTGCCACGGCGTGTAGCAAAGCACTGACCGGCGTGGGCGCCACCATGGCCGCTGGCAACCAACGGTGCAGCGGCATGAGCGCCGCCTTGCCAATACCAAAAGCAAATAGGGCCAAGAGGGGCGGCACATAAAACGGGTCTATTTTGCCGGCCAGAATACCGCCCGAGACAAAGTCTAGCGTGCCCGCCATAGCCCAAACGCCGAGGACGCCAAACAGCAAGAAGACGATAGAACTTGAAACCAAAATACCGAGGTAAACGCGCCCAGCTTTCAAAGCCGCCTCATCGCCCTTATGGGTAACGAGCGGATAGGTTGAGAACGTCAGCATTTCGTAGAACACAAACAGCGTCAGCAAATTGCCCGACAAGGCGATGCCCATGGTGGCGTGAATGGCCACGGCATAGAAGAACATAAAGCGCGTATGGTTTTTCTCTTTGGCGCCCCGCATATAGCCGATGGTGTAGAGCGTTGCTAAAGGCCATAGCATGCCTGCCACGAGGGCAAACAATTTACCCAAAGGCTCGGGCGTGAACGTCAGGGTCAGCCCGGGCGCTAGCTCCACTAGCGTTAGGCTGGCGCCGGTCGGTAAAAGGTAAAGCTGAAAGGCCGCTGCTGCGCTTAAAAGCCCTAGCAGGACGGCTTGCCCATCGCGCAAATTCGGCTGATTGCGAAACACCAAAACCAGCGCCGAGGCCAATAGCGGCAGGCCGAGTAGCGTATAAATAAGATTTTCAGCCGACATTAGTTAGCCCCCACAGTAGAGGGGATAAACACATGCGCCGCGGCAAAGGCAGCTTCGACCAGAGGGGTTGCGTAAATACCAAACCCGAGGGTGGCGAAGACCATAATCCAAGCCGGAATATATTGGCTGGCTGTCTCGCTCAGCTCAGGTGCGCCAGCCGGGCGCGGTTGCAACCAAGCGGCTTCAATTATTTTCCAAACATAGGCCAAGGCCAAAGCCGAGCTGAGGAAAGTAAGCCCAGCCAATAGCCAGAAATTTTGCTCCAGCAGCGCGCGCACCAGATAGACTTTCGAAATGAAACCGGCCGTCAAAGGCACGCCGATAAGCGCCAAGCCACCGAAAAGGATGGCGGTCATGGTGATGGGTATTTGTTTGCCTGCCCCTTGAATGGTGCCCATGGTAGCGCGTCCGGCTTGGGCGGCAATCATGCCGATGGCCAAAAACAAAGCGCCTTTCATCAATGCGTGGTTGAACAAATGCAAGAATGCGGCGGCCAGTCCGGTGGCGCTCATGGCGCCAATGCCGATGGCCATATAGCCAAGTTGCGCGATGGAGGATTGGGCGAATAGTTTTTTCAAATCCGTCTCAACGATTGCCGCCAAAGTGCCCACGAAGGCGCCGGCAATACCAAGCGTCAATATGGCAAGCCCAACGGCATCGGCCAAGCCAGGGAACTCAATGCCAAAGACGCCGAAAATCAGACGGATAAGCACATAGACCGAAACCTTGGTGGCGGTAGAGGCCATGAGCGCCGTCACAGCCGAAGGCGCATGGGCGTAGGCTGGCACCAACCAGAAGTGCAGGGGAAACAGCGCCATTTTCAAAAACAGGCCCAGTGCGATGAAGGCCATGGCGGTAAAGGCTGCCCGCGTTTCTTCGACTTGGTGCAGTCGCTCGGCCAAGTCGGCGAGGTTTAAGGTGCCCGTCAGCATGTAAAGCAAGCCGAGGCCAATGACATAGAAAGTGGCGCCAACAGTGCCAAGAATAAGATAATTAAAAGCCGCAGGTAAAGCGCGACGGTCGCGCCCCGAGCCCATAGCCACGAGCGCATAGGCCGAAAGCGACGAGATTTCGAGGAAGACGAAAATATTAAACGCATCACCGGTGGTCACTTGGCCCAACATGCCGGCAATGGTCAGCAGCCAAGCGGCGTAGAAAAGGGAATGGTCGCGTGGGTCAATTTCGGCCGCTACCAATTGGCGTGCGGCTAAAGTGGCAATAAACCCGACGCCACTAATCACTGGCAGAACCAACGCACTGGCAGCATCGATGACGTAGACAATGCCGATAGGCGCAGCCCAATTGCCGAGTTCATAGACCATGGTTGTGCCAAGCGCGCGCTGCTCGAGGAATAAGGCAATAGAGATTAAAAACGCGGCGCCCGTGGTGATAAAGGCGATACTCCAAGCGACATCTCGCCCGCGCAACATGGCGGCGAAAGGCGCGGCCAATAGCGGCAAAAGAACTTGCAAGATAGGAAGGTGTTGCATCATGAGGCTTCTTCCTCATCGTCTAACATGGCAATAATGTCATCATCTTCAATCGAGCCAAAGCTCTCTTGGATGCGGATAATCAGCGCATAGCCCACGGCCGTGGTAGATACCCCCACCACAATGGCGGTGAGAATAAGCACGTGCGGCAATGGGTTGGAGTAAACGGTATTGGGATCGCCCGTTAAAATTGGCGCCGTGCCATTGGCCACTTTTCCCATCGAAATATAAAGCATGAAGACGGAGGTCTGAAAAATATTCAGCCCGACGATTTTCTTCACCATATTGCCGCGCGCGATGACCGCGTAAAAGCCAATCATCATCAAAACGATGACTAAATAGTAATTCCACTGTCCAAGGGTTTGGTCTACCAGCGCGCTCATTTTTTCACCTTTTTGGAGGCGACAACGCGGTCATGCGCGTCTGATTTTGCGAGTAGGCGAATATGGTTTAAGCGGCCAGCGAAAGTGAAAAACAACATTACCATCACCGCCGCAACGGTAAGGCCAACGCCAAACTCGACCAATAGAATGCCCAAATGCTGCCCCGCGATTGGGTCGGCGGAAAGCGCGTTAAAGTTCAAAAAGTTTTCGCCCAACACCATGCCGCCAACGCCGGTGAAGCCATATATTAAAACCCCGCCGCAAATCCCGATGAGGTTATATTTGGCGGGCCAAACATGGCGCCCTTTGTTGAGGCCGAAAACGACGGCGTTGAGAACAAAAGCCGAGGCGAAAATAACGCCTGCCTGAAAGCCGCCGCCGGGGCCGTAGTCGCCATGAAATTGCACATAGAGCGCGAACAACATAACGGCGGGGATCATCACCTTGGCGACAACGCGAATGACAACATCATCCTGCATCTTGGCTCCCCTTCTTTTTGCGTTTTACTTTGGTCGATCTTTTGGGCGTGCGCGTATAGCCGCCAATAATCAGCAGGACCGCTAAAGCTGCGGTGAAAACCACCAACGTCTCACCGAAAGTATCAAAGCTTCGATAGCTGGCCAGCACGGAGGTTACAATATTGGGCACCCCAATAACTTCCTCGCTACCGATAATATATTCCGGCGCCACATGATTATGTATCGGCGCTTTTGGGTCGCCAAAATCTGGCAAATCCGAGACCGCCACCGCCAGCAGCAATCCGGTCAGCGTGGCAAGAAACGCCGGCACCAAGGATATGGAGTGCGGTTTCTCTTCGGCCGGGACAAGAGATAAAGTCGCCAGTGCCAAAACAGTAGAGATGCCAGCGCCCACAGCCGCTTCGGTAAAGGCGACATCCACCGCATCCAGCACCACAAATTGGGCGGCGGCGACTAACGAAAAAGCACCCGATAACATCACCACGGCAAATAGCCGATGCAAGCGCAAAGCCAGAATGGCAATCAGTGCCAAGAGCGCGATAAGCGAAGCATTAACCAGGAAGCCGGCCATTATTTGCCTCCCCGTTTTTTCGATTTCATCTCGCCCTCAACCCCGGAAACACGCGCCGCGCGCGCAATCGCATGGGTGGCAGTTGGGCTGGTCATCACCAATATAAACCCGATGAGCAGCAAGCGCACGCTCACCGTCCAGTCGGGCGACAGCAGCAATAAGCCAAACAGAATAAGCCCCGCCCCGCCAGTATCGACGATGCCTGAGCCATGCATGCGTTGATAAATATCGCCCAAGCGCAACAGACCCAGCGCGCCAAGGATGACACCAAGGCTACCCAGCCCAAGGCTCATATAAGCAATAAATTCGACGCCTTGGGACAACCAGCTCATGAGGCATCCTCATCGGAAGTCGGCAGTGCATGATCGCCGAGCGTGCCAAAGCGGAAGTATTTCAAAATCGCAATCGTGCCAATGAAATTAATCAGGGCATAGAGCAGCGCAATATCTAAAAACTCGGGGCGGCCATCGAAAAACCCATAAACCGATATTGCCAATACGGCCAAAGTGCCGACGGTGTTTACGGCCAAGACGCGGTCGAAAGGCGTCGGCCCCAAAGCGGCACGCGTGATGGCCAGAACAAAAGCCACGCCGAGCGCGAGGAGGGAGGCTGCCAAAAAGCTCATGATGCAGGCCCCTCTAAAGCGCTCACGCGGGTGTCCATTTCAGGGTCCTTCAGGCTTTCGGCAAACTCAGCCGTTAGCCCATGGACAAGAATGCTATTGTCAGATTCATCGACATCCACCGACACAGTGCCGGGCGTCAACGTAATAAAATTCGCGAAAGTCACAAGACCGACTGTGGTTTTTTGACTGGCGACCACGCGGGTCATATGCGGGTCTGCCAAGGCAGGGTTCAGAATAACTTTAACCACGGCCCAATTTGATTTGAGGATTTCCCAAGTCAGCCAAAGGGCGACTTTGGGGAGGCGCAAGAGCACGCCCATCGGC
This sequence comes from uncultured Rhodobiaceae bacterium, assembly GCA_963932545.1. Lineage (GTDB taxonomy): Bacteria > Pseudomonadota > Alphaproteobacteria > RS24 > RS24 > UBA8337. The sequence continues at coordinate 44,123 of CAWVRH010000012.1, forward strand.
AGCCCTTCTTCGTCCAACACGCCCATGCGATGGGCAATCATCGAAACACCAAGCGAGCTGATAAACCCGAGTGAGATTAGTAAGCCAGTATAATGACCCGACAGCATCAGCCAAAGGCTGAACATAAGAGCAGTGGATATAGTTATCTGGCGCATAAGAAAAAGGGCGCGTGTTGCCACGCGCCCTAACACTTTCTAGGCTTTGCTTGCGGCTTGAATAAGCTCAAACATACGGCCCGTTTGTTCACCACCCTGGAACAGGGCTTTGGAATCATCGTCTACCGTCGCAATGGTATCCCAATTAGCTGCCACATCTTCGGCGGTTGGGTTTTCGCCCAAATACATGCCTTTTGTTTCGACAATCGCTGCCGATGTATAGGCACCCGCACCGGCGCAAATAATTTTGCCAGTCGGGGCTGCTTCCGAAGCCATAAACACAACCGCAGGGGTTACGCGTTCTGGTGTCAGCATGTCTTCCATTTCGGCAGGCATGAGATTTTCTGTCATGCGTGTCCAAGCCACAGGCGCCAAAGCGTTAATGTGGATATTGTCTTTTTGGCCTTCTAGCTTCAGCGTGTTCATGAAGCCGACAACGCCCAATTTGGCAGCGCCATAGTTGGACTGACCAAAGTTTCCGTAGAGACCGGAAGAAGAAGACGTGACCACGATGCGGCCATAGCCTTGTTCTTTCATAATCGGCCAAACCGCTTTGGTTGGCTTCATGGTGCCGAACAAATGAACGTCGACGACAAAGCTAAAGTCGCCAAATTCCATTTTGGCAAAGCTTTTGTCGCGCAAGACGCCCGCGTTGTTTACCAACACGTCGATGCGGCCATAAGCGTCCATGGTTTGTTGAATCATATTCGCGACGCCAGCGTCGTCAGTTACACTCGAACCATTGGCCATGGCTTCGCCACCGGCTGCTTTAATTTCCGCCACAACCGCTTCGGCTGCATCTGACGAACCGCCAGAGCCGTCCAACGTGCCGCCCAAATCATTGACCACGACTTTCGCGCCACGGCGTGCAAAATCCAGCGCATGGCTTTTGCCAAGCCCACCGCCTGCACCTGTTACAATCACAACTTTATCTGTAAAATCCAAACTCATTTTCGACTCCTTAAATGGAAAAAAACCTGTCTTGTTGTGCCTCACAGGTGGCTTTGGGTCAAGCGAGTTTGGTGGCTTTTTCGTGGGCTGTTTATTGTGCCGCAGTCAGGTTTTGCTCGAGGCTGGAAGGCGCGTTATCCGTGCCTTGTAAGCCTGCCGCCTTGGCCAATAATTCGTAAGAGCGTTTGCGCGCTTGCAAATCTGGGATGAGCGTCAAAGCAAACACTTCATCTATATTATGGCTTTCCACCATGTCGTTTAATTGCGTCATTACTTTATCGGGCGTGCCGGTGAGGCTGCGCGCTTCGAGTTGGGCTAAAATTTGGGCGTCTTGCGGGGTTACTTGCCAATCTTGCGCCTCGTCTAACGTCGGGAAGCGGCCGGCTTTATTTTGCATCAATTGACTGGCCCAAATATTGCGCGGACGGGCAAAATAATCGGCTTCTTCTTGCGTCTCGGCCACCAAAACAGAAGCAGCCAGGGCCACTCTCGAGGTGTCGTTTTGGCGCGATGCTTTGAAATTCGCACGATAGGCAGATAGGGCGCTATCTAAATTGTCTGGATTGATAAAATGCGCATAGACATAAGGCAGCCCGTGTTGTGCTGCATGAATGGCGCCATCGCCGCCTGAGCCTAACATCCAAACCGGAACTTGTTCGTCGCCCATAGGTTGCGCATGCAAGCCTTGGTAGGGATGCTCATCTGGAAAGCCGCCTGCGTCGCCAGATAGGCCATTGGCGTCTTCTAAAAATTGCATCAGCATTTCTAATTGCTGCGGAAAAACCTCTGACGGCCAGGCTTTCGGCCCCGGCTGCAAAGCGGCGGATGTGCGCATGTCGCCACCCGGTGCGCGGCCAAGGCCAAGGTCAATGCGCCCCGGCGCGAGGGCAGCCAGCATCCGAAATTGTTCGGCTACTTTGAGCGGGCTGTAATGCGGCAACATAATGCCGCCCGAGCCGATGGATAAGTTTTGGGTGCGTGCGGCAATATGGCTGATGAGAATCTCTGGCGCGGCGCCCGCAAAAGAAGATGTGTTGTGGTGTTCCGCCAGCCAAAAGCGCGAATAGCCCAATGTGTCTAAATGTTCGGCCAAGGCCACTGTTTCGGCCACGGCTTGAGCCGGGCTGGTGTTGGTAACAATGGCAGACTGGTCTAGCGCGTTAAGTAAAAATTGGCTCATAAACCTTAGTTTAGCCAATCGATGCGCGTCTGGCCAGCAACTTGATGGGGCCGATTAGAACAGAGTTTGGTCATAAAGTTGTGTGTGGGGCGAGATTCTGCTTGCCGCCTGCAGGCGAGTGGCTAATATTCGACGCCATCAGGTTCGGTTTAGGGAGACGACAAGCCATGTATGCAGAATTAAAACAAGTGCGCGATCAAATGACAGGCCCGGAGAGCATGTTTGCGATCAGTGATATTGAAATTCGCGGTCAAACGCTGAAAACTTTCACCAATGCACCGCCATCGCTTCGCGAAGTCTGGGCGCTTTCTGCCATGGGACACGCCGATAAAACCTATCTCGTATATGAAAACGAAACCTGGACGTACACGCAGGCCTATGCCGAAAGCGCGCGCGTCGCCGCTTGGATGTTCGACAATGGTATCAAACAAGGCGACCGCGTCGCTTTGGCTTTCCGCAATTATCCAGAATGGATGCTGCTTTACTGGGCGCTAACCTCTGTTGGCATCACGGTTGTGGGCATGAACGCTTGGTGGGTAACCGACGAAATGCAATATGGCCTGCAAGACAGCGCGCCTAAAGCTTTCATTGGCGATGTCGAGCGTCTGCAGCGCATCTTGCCGATCCGCGATCAATTCCCGGATATGAAACTTATTGGCCTGCGTTTGCCAGAGCCGATTGATGGCGTGATTGACTATGCCGAGTTGAAAAACCACGCTGGCGAGATGCCAGAGGTGAGCATTGATGGCGACGAAGATGCCTGCATTTTCTATACGTCGGGCACAACCGGGCGTCCAAAAGGCGCCCAGCTAACGCAACGTGGCTGCGTGTTGAACCTGATGAGCGTGGCCTTCATGTCGGCGGCTTCCAACATGGCAGAAGCGGTGGAAGCTGGCACGGTCGACCAAATTCCAGAGCCAGGCACAGCCCCCGGGCCGATTATGTTGGTGACCACACCGATGTTCCATGTGACGGCCAATAACTGTGTTTCTCAGCCTTGCACCATGGGCGGCGGCACGCTTATTTTCATGTATAAATGGGATGCGGGCGAAGCGCTGAAAATTGTCGATAAATATAAAGTAACCAATTTGAGCGGCGTGCCTGTGATGGCGCGCGAAATTATCGCGCATCCAGATTTTGCCAAATATGACACTTCGTCTTTGGTAACTTTGGGCGGCGGTGGCGCGCAATTGCAACCCGACTTGGTTGGTAAAATTGACGAAGCTCTTGAAAATGGCCAAGCCAACACGGGCTATGGCATGACCGAGACCTGCGGTTTGATTACCGCCGTTGTTGGTAAATATTTCCTCGATAAGCCAGACAGCTGCGGCCCGCTTGTGCCAACCATGATTGGCAAAGTTATCGATGCCGATGGCAATGATTTGCCAGAGGGCACGGTCGGCGAGCTATGCGTCAAAGGTGGCAATGTCATTAAGGGCTATCTGAACCGCGAAGAAGCCACGGCCGAAAGCATTCAAGACGGTTGGCTGCGCACGGGCGATATTGCACGCATCGACGAAGAAGGCTTTGTGTTCATCGTCGACCGCGCCAAAGATATGGTTTTGCGCGGTGGCGAAAACATTTATTGCGCCGAAGTAGAGAGCGCCGTGTTCAAACATGATGCGGTTGCCGAATGCACAGTATTTGGTGTGGAAGACGAGCGCCTTGGCGAAGAAGTGGGCATTGCGATTGTTGTGGCAGAGGGCGAAACTTTGACCGCCGATGCCATTCGCGAACATTGCTCTAAACTATTGGCAAGTTTCAAAATCCCACGGTATATCTGGTTGCGCACGGAGAAATTGCCACGCAATGCCAGTGGTAAGTTTTTGAAACGCGAATTGCGCGATACGCTAGATCCAGCGGACGCAAGCTAACAAACGCCGCTGAAGCGGCAGGATTCGAGGAAAAGCGTGACTTTAAAAGCTCGTCTATTGACATCTGTCTTTGTGCTACCGCTAAGCGGTTGGCTCATGCTTGCGCCCGCTTCGGCCTTCGACGTGACGGGAGATGAAGCCGACGCGGAAGCGACCACCGAGCAAATTATTTTGGAGGACACGGACACGAGCGATGTTCAAAGCATTATCATCGATGGCACGCCTTCCAACCCAGCCGGGCAAGCGGCTTTATTGATAACGGACGACCAAGTCGTCACCGTTAACGGAACGATTCGGGTGCGCGATCGCGATGACGATGGTGAGCTTACGCCATTGCAAAACGGTATTGCGGTTAAGGTTGGCATTGCTCTATCGGCTGGCGAGCTGCGATTGAAATCGGGCGCCAATCTGAGTGTTTTGGAAATTCAAGGGCCAGAATATGATGGCGATGAAGATGGACTTCCAGATGCAAATGACACAGATGAAGATGGTATCGTCGAAGGCCCGTTGGCCTTGGGTGGCGCGAAGCGTCGCATCGGGGTTTGGGTGGCAGAATCTATCACGGGCAACCTCATTGGGGAGAGCGGTTCTAGCATAAGAATAGAGGGTATGGGCGGAACCGATGCTTCGAATAACATCATTGCGGGCATTATGTTGCAAGCTGATTTGAACGGCAACCTGGACCTTTCAACCCGCATTGATGCGATTGGCGATAACGCTCGCGGCGTGAATATTAACAATACGATTGACGGCAATTACCGCCAGCGCGGCGATATTGACGTGCGCGGCGAGGGCGGCGTTGGCATTGATTTAGACGGGGCCATAACCGGATCTTTGCTGATTGAATCACTGGTCAATGCAACAGGCTATTCGACCGCTCCGACCCCCCAACGCGGGGTCGACGAGAGCGAGCTAACCGCAGATGAGAGCAATGCCAATGCCAATGAAAGACGCCGTGGTGGCTCGGCCATTGATGTGGCGGCCAATGTTTCGGGCGGCATTTTAATCAATGGCTCCCTCAACACCATACAAACCCCAAGCGAAACGCAAGCGCTGGCGGACATTGCTGAGGCGCGCACCGATGACGACGGTAATTTGGTCGATATTACGGCGCAAAAAACATTGCCTTTCCATTTTGATGCCAACCGCGCCTCCGGGCGGGTGACGACTTATGGCGAAGCGTCGGGCGAAGCCGCGCTTAAAATTTCTTCCACGATTAGTAGTCTCACGGGCTCAACCTTAGAAACCTTTTTGGATACAACCAATGATGACGGCGAGGCCGTACCCGAAGAAGACACCGATCCCCAGCTTGATGTTTATGACAGCACGCGCGAGTTTTTCTATTCCCACGGCCTGATGAACCGCGGCACGATTGCCGCCAATAGCTGGTACGACGGCTTTAAAGCCGATGCCGTGCGCGTCGAAGCAGGCGCCACGATTCATGGCGGTATTTACAATAGCGGAAGCATTTCTGCCACCGCCTATAATGGCGACGCCACAGCTTTGGGGCTGAACGCTGGCGCCCTCAACGACGGGCTTCGCAGTGACAGTTCGATTTTGCTAAATGAAGGCACAATTTCCGCCAGCGTGTCGACGCATACGGGCTCGGATAGTACGAAGACGAAATCTTCAAACACCGCCACCGCCATTGTGTTGGCGGATGGCGTGGCGCCAGCGGGCGGGTTGATTTTGAACCGAGGTACGATTTTCGCCAGCTCCAACCATATCACCGCAGCCACCGACGATGCGGCCGCGACCAGCGTGTTGGGCGAGCATGCGATTGCCTTGGATGTATCGGCCGTGACCTCCGCTTTACATATCACGCAGAGCATGCGCCAAGCCGATGCTCTGCTCAGCTCGGGCGCCAATTCGAACACCAACCCGTATCTTAACGGCGGGGATTTAGATATCGACCGTACCGGCAATATTGGCGAGAATGATGACGGCAACGCGATTAATATTGCCGATGGGAAAATCGACACGCGCGATATCGCAGCGCCCAGTATTACCGGTGATATTCGGTTTGGTTCCGGCGCCAATGAGTTCCGGCTTTTGGCGGGTACGATGACGGGCGACATTGATTTTGCGGGTGGCGCTGATGAATTGTTTATCGGCAATTCGATGGAAGATGACGCCAACTCAAATGACGGTATCGAGGGCAATGAGTATACCGCGCCGATTACCAGTTTCTCTGGAACCATTCAAAATGGTGCTAGCTCGGATTTGACCATCACCCTTGGAGGGCAAACGGCTATCACGGCAGAGAAAACAAGACTGCATTTCATTGGCCAAGAAGGGCGAGATTTAAATGCCGATGGCGACGATGCCGATGTCGGCGAAGACCTAGAAGGTCTTGATGTCGCTTCCCTGACGCTCGGCGAAAAAGCTGATTTGCGCTTTACTATTTCCCCCGAGTTCCTAAACGGCGCTATTTTAGATGTAACCACCTTATCCATAGGCGCGGACGCCACCATCTCGCCTTTCATCACAAGCCTGCCAGGGTTGGATGAAAATGGGGATTTTATAACTCGCACCGTCAAGCTCATCGAGTCGAGTTCAGATTTGAGCGGTCTCAGCAGCAGCATCAGCGACAGTTTGCTGGAAGAGGGCCATCCCTATATTTACAATGTCTCTTTAGCGGTAGATACAACGGAGAGTAAGCATGCGATTAAGGCGGACTTTGCAATCAAATCAGCAAGTGAACTTGGTTTGAATGCAACCGAGGCCTCAGCTTGGCCTGCTGTTATCAGTCACTTCCGCTCCGATGAAACGCTAGAGGCGCTACTCAGTCTGATTACCGATGGCGACGAGTTTGCCGCTTATTATGATCAATTGCTCCCCCAATATGGCGATGGAACGATGAAGCAATTGGCTAGCCTGAGCGACGCCGCAACGGGTGCCGTCGGTCAGCATTTGCAAATTGTAGGTGCCGGTGGGCGTCGCGATGGCGATGGCTGGTTGCAGCAATTTGGCGACTATCGCAAGCAAGATTCAACCCTCGAAACAGATACCGTCAGCGGCACCAGCTATGGCATGGCAATAGGCTATGACGCGCCGGCGGGTTTTGCTGAAGCCTTGGGTATGTATGCGCAAATGAGCTTCACTTCGGTGCATGAAAAGCCGAGCCTCTTGCCCAATGCGATTGTGCCTGGCCGCGATGAAGTGAAGGCAGAGAGTTTTGGCGTTGGCGCATATATGGCGGATAAAATTGGGCCCGTGCGATACGAGCTGAGCGCAGCTGCCGGATCGATTGCTTTCGACAGTTTGCGCAGCGTTCAGTTTAATGGCGTCAGTGACCTTTTATCCGCGGCTTGGGATGGAACCTCCACGGCCGCTTCGGCGCGGGTCATTTATCCTATTCTCGAAGATGACCATTTGTTACGCATTGAAGCGGGTCGCGATTACTTCTCGCTAAAGCAGGATGATTACGCAGAGCGCACAGTGCTTTCTGTGGACCGAGAACTGGCTTTGCGGGTGCGCGGCGGCAACTCAGATATGACCAGCGATTACATCGGTGTGCGCGGCAGCCTCGTGCGCGGCGGCGGCGGCCCGAGCGATATCGTTTGGGAGCCAAACTACTATTTAGGTTTCCGCAGCGTCGACAATTACTCGGCCTATAGTGCCAAAGCCAATTTCGTCGGCAATGACGTCGTGTTTGATTTGAAATCGCAAGACGAAATTTCCGACACCACCGAGCTAGGTCTCGGGGTTGCGGCGCATAATGATTATTTCGCATTTGAATTTAATTATCGCGGCAAATTCGGCGATGGTGAAGAAGTGCATGGCGGCGGTATTTCTGTCCGCTTGTTGTTCTAGGGCCGCCTAAAGCGCGTCGAACAATCCTGGCTTCAAGCGTTTTGCGGCCACGGCAAATTCTGAAAAATCATCGATGATGGCATCCGCCTTCAGCTCATCTAGGCTGACACGGCGATAGCCAAAGCTCACACAAATAGACGCCACGTTCGCGGCAATGGCTCCCCCGGTATCGGCTTCGCTATCGCCTACCATAATGGCCTCTTGGGGGCTTGCGCCAAGGCGCTTCAAGGCTTCTTCGATTGTATCTGGGTCTGGTTTGCGTTTCGGCAAAGTGTCGCCGCCAACCAGCACATCGAAATAGCTATGGATGCCAAGGCGAAACAATAATTTGGCCGATAAGCTCTCGCGTTTATTGGTGACAACCCCCATCCGAATACCGCCAGCGCGGGCGGCGTCTAAAATTGGCATGAGGTTGGGATATAGTTTGGTGTGGTCGTCGATGTTTTGGTCGTAATATAAAACAAACTCTTCGGTCGCGGCATCCAGTTGATCGTCTGGCCAAGTGACGCCGTTCTCTCGCAGGCCGCGTTGTAAAATAACGCGCGCGCCGCCTCCGATGAGGTTTTGCGTGGCGTCTCCAGAAACCTCGTTTAATCCGTTTTTACGCAAAATATAATTCATCGCGGCATGCAAATCGGGCTTTGTGTCGGCAAGGGTTCCGTCGAGGTCAAAAAGCAGAGTTGCCATGTCGTGTCCTATTGTTAAGATATGTGTTGGAGCTTCGTTGTGGCTCATGCTACATCCGATTCATGGCGCCACGACATCTTTTTCTCATGTTCATTATCTGCTTGGTTTGGGGCTTCACTTTTGTGGCTGGCAAAGCGGGTGTGACCGAAATTCCACCGATGCTGTTTACAGCCCTTCGGTATCTCTTATTGTCGCTTCTGCTGTTTCCTTTCTTGCAAATTGTTTCTGGCCAAATGCCACAGATTATTTTCATTTCCATTGCCATGGGCTCGGCGCATTTCTCGTTGTTTTATGGCGGCATGTCGATTGCCGACAATGTGTCCTCCATCGCCGTGGCAACACAATTGGGCGTGCCGATTAGTACCATCATGTCGATTGTATTTTTAAACGAGCAGGTTGGCTGGCGGCGTTGGTTGGGCATTGCCATGTCGTTTGGCGGCGTGGTCATCATCAGTTTTGACCCCGCCATCATTAGCGAGAGGCTAGGGCTTCTCATGGTTGTCGGGGCCGCCTTCATCGGCTCGGCGGGCACCATTTTGATGAAGCAAATCAAGCGCACAGGCGTCTATCAAATGCAGGCCTGGATTGCCGTGCTGAGTTGGCCGCCGCTAATAGCTTTGTCGCTCATTTTTGAAAACAACCATGTCGAGGTTCTCCAAAACGCCAGTTGGATGGCTTGGGGAGGCGTGGTCTATACAGCCGTTGGCGCCAGCCTCATTGGCCATGCGGGCATGTATTATTTACTGCAGCGCTACGACGTCTCGGTCACCTCTCCGTTGACGCTGATGGCGCCTATTTTCGGCATAATGTCCGGAGTGATTTTCTGGGGCGACCAATTGGGGGTTCGCTTCTGGATTGGTGGCGGCATTGCTTTGCTTGGCGTGCTGATTATCGGGCTAAGAAAGCGTGAGGTTGCGCACGCGGGGAACGTACTATGAAGCAGAGCCTGCCAACTCCAGTCCAAATTCAAGCTTCGCCCAATCATGATGCGCGCGCCAAAAAACCAAGCCATATTGTTTTGCATTATACCAACATGCAAAGCGCGCAAGCCGCGCTGGAGCGCATGTGCGATCCTGGGGCGAAAGTCTCGGCTCATTATCTCATTCACCGTGATGGCCAGATTGTCCAAATGGTTGAAGAGAGCCGTCGCGCTTGGCACGCGGGCGTGGCTTACTGGCAGGGGGAAAGCGATATGAACTCTGCCTCCATAGGCATTGAGCTAGACCATAAAGGCCATGATGAGCAGGGCCATATGACAGCCTTCCCCGAAGCGCAAAGACAAGCGCTTTATGCGCTATTAAAAGACATCATCGAGCGAAACGACCTCGATCCGCGCCATGTTATCGGCCATAGCGATATTGCGCCGGGCCGCAAAATAGATCCGGGCGAAGCCTTTGATTGGGCTGAATTGCACGAGGCGGGTTTTGGCCTTTGGCTGCCAAATGTGAAGCTAGAAACCGTGGCAGATTTGCCCTCCGATGAGGCACGCGCGCAAACAGCGATAGTGCCTTTGCAAAAAGCGCTGGCCGCCTTTGGCTATCTTATTGAGGCAGATGGCAGCTATGGCGAGCCGATGCGCGCTGTGGTCGCCGCCTTCCAGCGTCACTATCGCCCGAGCCTCGTTAATGGCATCGCTGACGCCGAAACTCAAAGTCTGATTTATGCCTATTGTCGCGCCAGTCTTGCCGAACCAGAAGCAGGTTAAGTTATATGCTCTCTTGACGCTCGGGCTTTCGAGGGGTAAGCAAAAAAACGGTCAGAGGGTCGGGTGATCGCTCTCACTTCGGTGAGGGAGGAAAGTCCGGGCTCCACGGAAACACGGCGTCGGATAACGTCCGGCAGAGGCAACTCTAGGGAAAGTGCCACAGAAAGCAAACCGCCTCTTCGGAGGTAAGGGTGAAAGGGTGCGGTAAGAGCGCACCGCGCTGCTGGTAACAGCAGTGGCAGGGTAAACCCCGCCGGGAGCAATACCAAATAGGAGCGGCACATAATCTGTTTCCGGATTGTCGCTCGGGTAGGTAGCACGAGGTGTTCGGTAACGGACATCCCAGATGAATGGTCACCGCCATATCTTTGATATGCGCACAGAACCCGGCTTACAGACCCTCTGACCGCTTTTCTTCAAAACCCACAAGATGTAGCGATATCGGCAATCGGCTTGCCCATATCTGCCCGTTTGCGCGCGAAAACGCCCGCCAAATTCCATTGACACCCATATTTTCCCATGCTATCCCAAGTAATCCCATAAAAGACCTGTAAAACAAGGGATGGGAGTGTCGCGCGCGAAGCGCTGACAAACGAAGGAGGAAGCCGACATGGCCATGTTCATGTCTACAGTCACGAGCAAGATAGACGCCAAGGGTCGCGTCTCGGTTCCGTCTGTCTTCCGTTCGGCGATTATCGCCCAAAACAATTCGCAAAATTCTGGCCCAGCCGCGCCCCACGATGGGCCGCATGGTATTTTTGTTTACCCTTCTTTCACCGAAGCCGCGATTGAGGGTGGCGGGCAATCGCTGATGAGCGACATTGGCGCCATGGTCGAGCGCCTCGATTTATTCACCGAAGAGCGCGATGCTTTGGCCGCCTCTTTATTCGCCGACAGTCATCACTTAATGTTTGATGCCGATGGTCGGGTTTCTTTGCCAGCACCTTTATTGGCGCATGCAGGCGTGGAAAAAGAACTGATGTTTGTGGGTCTTGGTACCAAGTTCCAGATTTGGAACCCAGCCAGCTACGCCGACTTTAGATCGAAGGCCCGCGCTATGGCGCTGCAACAAAGGGGGCTGTTGCGATCGCTTTCATCGCCGCCTCCCGCGCCGCCGGGTGAGGGCAAGCAATGAGTAGCGGGGGTGACGTGTTCAATAGGCAGCAAGCTAGCGTGCCCCCGGTTTCCGCTCCCCATGTTTCTGTATTATTGCACGAAGTGGTGGGCGCTCTGGCACCCCAAGCAAACGAAATTCATGTCGATGGCACTTTCGGGGCGGGCGGCTACACCAAAGCTTTATTGCAAGGCGCGGATTGCACCGTGGTGGCAATCGACCGAGACCCCGACACAAAAAAACACGCCGACGCTATGGCTGCTGAATTTGGCTCGCGGCTGATTTACCTTTCTGGCTGTTTTGGCGATATGGATCGCCTGTTGCCAGAGGCCGGCCAGCCGCAAGTCGATGGTGTGACGCTCGATTTGGGCGTTTCCTCCATGCAGTTAGATGAAGCCGAGCGCGGATTTTCTTTCATGCGCGAAGGGCCGCTAGATATGCGGATGAGCCAGAGCGGACAAAGTGCGGCTGACTTGTTAAACCAAGCCGAACCCGATTTATTGAGCGATATTTTGCATGTCTATGGCGAAGAAAAACGTGCACGCGCCATCACCAAAGCCATTGTCGCGCGCCGCGCGGAGACGCCTTTTGTTACGACGCAAGATTTAGTGGAAGTGGTTATTTCGGTTTTGGGCGCGCCACGCTTTGGCAAATCGCATCCCGCCACCCGCACGTTTCAGGCCATTCGTATTTATCTCAATGATGAATTGGGCGAGTTATTGCGCGGCCTGCAAGCGGCCGAGCAAATCCTCAAGCCTGGCGGACGTTTGGCCGTTGTGACCTTTCATTCGCTAGAAGACCGCATGGTGAAGCAGTTTTTTGCCCCCCGCACAGGTCGTGCCGGTCGTCCGTCGCGCCATCAGCCAGATGTGGAAATGGCGCCGCCAAGTTTTGCCGAACCTGTTAAACGCACCATCAAAGCCAGTGCGGAAGAAATTCAAGGCAACCCACGTTCGCGTTCGGCGCGTCTGCGGGTGGCGCTTCGCACGCAAGCGGAGGCCTTTCCAGAAAGCGGCGATTTAATGCCTCGTCGCGCCCCTCAAATCAAGGTGCACGGATAATGCGCTGGGTGAATATATCTTTGGGTCTACTGCTGGTTGTGTGCGTTGCCGCGCTCTATCATATTCGCTATTCGGCGGAAGCCGAGGCGCGCAGCGTACGCCAAGTGGAACAAAAAATTAATCGCGAGCAAGACCGCCAGCGCACCTTGCGCGCCGAATGGAGCAGCCTGAACGACCCGCGTCGTTTGCAATTGCTATCGCGCCATTATTTGCAATTAGGCTATCTGCGCTTGTCGCAAGTCGAAGATATGCGAACTCACGAAACGCAAACCATTCCTGTGATGCTCGTGCCCAGCAATTCCAATACGGGAGGCGCTCATGAACCGCGCTAAACTTCCCGTCGTTGCGGCAGGGCGCGATTGGGCGGCCGTTTTGGGCGGGCGCTTGAGCGGTGGGCCCGGCGATTTGTCCGAGCATGCGGTCGAGGTTACCCGTAACCGACTGCGTTTGGCGCTGACGTGTTTCGTCATCGTTTTTGGTGTTTTGGCTGGGCGCTTGGTGCAGCTCACGGTTTTGGAAAACCAGCCCGCGTGGCAGGCTGGCGCGCAGAAACAAAAACAAATGGTGCGCCCCACTATTCTAGATCGCAATGGCGTCGTCTTGGCGACGCAAATCTCTACCGTAACGCTGGGGGCAGATGTTGCGATGATTGACGATGGCCCCGAAATGGCGGCGCGCTTAAAACAGATTTTACCTGACTTGAAACAAGCTCGTGCAGCGCGCTTGATGTCGGGCAAAGACCGGTATGTTGATTTGAAATCAGGTCTCACGCCAGCACAGAAGCAAGCCATTTTGGCTTTTGGCGATCCGGCTTTGAAACTGACCCGCGCCAGCAGTCGGGTCTATCCCACGGGACATGTGATGGCCCATAGCGTTGGCTTCACGAGCTCCGACCTGCGCGGCCTTGCGGGTCTCGAGTTATATCTCGATCGATTGATCGAAGACGAAGGTTTTGAAGGCGTGTTTGAAAGCAGCCTAGATGTGCGCGTGCAACATAATGTGCGCGACGTTTTGCAAGAGGCAATGGTCAAGTATCAAGCCAAGGCGGCAGGCGCCATCGTGGTGGATGTGCATTCGGGCGAAGTTATCTCATTGGTGTCGCTGCCTGATTTCGATGCCAATGACGCAATGGCGCATGGCCGCGAACCGCATTTCAATCGGATGACTTCAGGCGTTTATGAGCTCGGCTCTATTTTCAAAGTGTTCACGGCAGCCATGGCCTTAGAGACAGGTTTGGTGGCTGAAGACGAGGGCTTTGACACCCGCGAGCCGATAAAAGTTGGCCGCAAGGTCTTTGAAGATGACCATGGCCAAGAGCGCATTTTATCGATGGATGAGGTTATCATTCACTCGTCGAATATTGGTGCCGTTCAAATGGCCATGCGGGTGCCGGCAGATGTGCATTACGAATTTTTTGGCAAACTTGGTTTCTTAGACTCTGTGCCTTTCGAGTTGCTTGAAAGTGCCGAGCCTATCGTGCCAACCCGTTGGACGGATATTGAGCGCGCGACGTCTTCCTTTGGTTACAGTTTTTCGGTCTCGCCCCTCGCTGCCGTTATGGCAGGCGCGGCGATGGTCAATGGCGGTGTTTTATATGAGCCGAGCTTGCGCAAAGTTGGCTTGCCGGTGGGCCAGCGGATTATCGCTGCGGAAACCAGCCGCTCGCTGCGTCGGATGATGCGCTCGGTCGTGACCCATGGCACGGCGCGCCAAGCCAATGTGCCCGGGTATCAAATTTTGGGCAAAACCGGCACGGCAGAAAAGCACATCGTGGGCGGGTATAATAAAGAGGCCTTAATAACCTCGTTTCTCGGCGCGTTTCCAGCCCGCGCGCCACGCTACGCGATGCTGGTAATGCTCGACGAGCCGCAAGGTCATGCCGAAACCTATGGGCTTAATTCAGCTGGTTGGAATGCGGCACCAGCGGCGGGCGAGATTGTGCGTCGCACCGCCAGTCTTTTGGGTGTCTTGCCGCGTACCGAAGTTCCAGCTGAACAAGCGGCTGTGAAACAGATAAATCAATCTGTCGAGGAGGTAGCTTATGCGCCTCGATGAATTGAGCCTCAATCCAAGCTCTAAGGACAAAGGCGCCTTGGCCTCACGAGACGTGCGCGGCCTCAGCGCCGATAGCCGCACGGTGCAGCCGGGCTATTTATTTGCCGCGCTGCCGGGCACAAAAGTCGATGGTCAGGCGTTCATCAGCCAAGCGATTGAAAATGGTGCGACGGCGGTATTGGCCAGCGAGCCTTTGCTGGCCCAACCCTTGCACGCAGATGTGGCTTTCGTGACGAGTGATAATCCACATCGCGATTTGGCCCATATGGCAGCCCGCTTCTTTGAATTTCAACCCGCTCATATCGGTTGCATTACCGGCACCAATGGCAAAACCTCGACGGCTAGTTTCTTGCGCCAACTCCTCGCCACCCAAGGCCATAAGGCTGCGGCTATAGGCACTCTGGGAGTTGAGGCGGATGGATATTTTGAACCCTTGCAGCACACAACCCCAGACCCCGTTCGCTTGCATGCGGCTTTGCGCGACCTGAGTGCGCATGGCGTCACGCATTTAGCGATGGAGGCTTCCAGTCACGGCTTGGCGCAGCATCGTATGGATGGCGTGCGGGTCGAAGTGGCGGGCTTTACCAATCTATCGCGCGATCATTTGGATTATCACGATACGCCGGAAGCCTATGAAGCGGCCAAGCAACGTTTGTTCACGGAGTTGCTGAGCGAGACCGGCACGGCTGTAATTGTGGGCAGTCATGCCTCTGGCCAACGCCTGCAGGCTGTGTGCCAAACTTCGGGCCGCAGCGTTGTAATGGTGGGTCGCCCCGAGGATAGTGTTTTTGTGCGCGTCGCTGCGCGCACGGCCACGGGCTTACAGCTCGACATTACGTTGAACGGCCAGTCGCAAAGCCTTGCGGTTCCCCTTATCGGAGATTTCCAAACCGAGAACCTCGCGTTGGCTCTGGGCATGGCGCAAGCCTTTGGCCTGCAAGATACAGAACTATTCTCGGCCTGCGCACATTTACAAGCACCGCGTGGCCGTATGCAATTTGTTGGACGCTCGCAAAATGGCGCCAGCCTTTACGTCGATTATGCCCACACGCCCGACGCGCTCGACAATGCGCTGGAAGCCTTGCGCGCGCACCTTCCAAAGGATGGCAAGCTTTTGGTGTTGTTTGGCTGCGGTGGAAATCGCGATGCTGGCAAACGCCCAAAAATGGGCAAGGTTGCCGCCGCCAAAGCCGATAGCATTTTCGTGACCGATGATAACCCGCGCCAAGAAGAAGCCGCGAGCATTCGCGCAGCCATTCTTGCCGCTTGTCCAGAAGCCCAAGAAATTGGAGACCGTGGCGAAGCTATTGGCGCCATTATTAACGCCGCGCAAAGCGATGACATTGTTCTGCTGGCTGGCAAAGGCCATGAGAGCGGACAGATTATCGGGGACACAATTTTGCCGTTTGACGATGCCATGGTGGCGCAATCCTATCTTTCTGCGAAAGGGGGCCAGCATGGCTAATCCTCTCTGGAAGGGCTCGCAAGTTATAGCGGCATTGGCAACGCATCTGGTTGGCCAAGACGTGCCGACCGATTGGGTGGCCAATGGCGTGAGTATAGATACCCGTGATTTGAAGCCAGGTGATATTTTCGTGGCTCTGCCGGGTGAGCATGTCGACGGACATGAGTATGTCGAGGCGGCTTTTGAAGCTGGCGCAGCGGCAGCTTTTGTGCGGCCAGATTTTGCCAGCGAGAGTTTGCCGGCCAAAGCGGTTTTGCTACCCGTGTCGGATGTGTTGGCGGCGCTAGAGGCTTTGGGCCGCGCGGCTCGCGAGCGCAGCCAAGCCCATATTATTGCGGTAACGGGCAGCGTCGGCAAAACCAGCGTCAAAGAAACTTTGTCTGCAGCGCTTGCAAAAAGCGGGTCTGTGCATGCGTCCGAGCGCTCGTTCAACAATCATATCGGTGTGCCTCTCAGTTTGGCCCGGCTATCGACCGAGGCTGATTTTGCGGTGTTTGAACTGGGCATGAACCACGCTGGCGAGCTAACGGATTTGGTGGATATGGTGCGCCCGCAGTGCGCCATCGTCACAACCATTGGCACGGCGCATATTGAGAACTTCGAAAACATGACGGCTCTGGCACGCGCCAAGGCCGAGATATTCAGTGGTTTGGTTGAGGGTGGTGCCGCCATCTTGCCCCGCGATAATGAGTATTATGACGAGTTGAAACAAGGCGCGGGCCAAGCGCGCATTATCGATTTCTCCGCCGAGGGTAACGCGCAAGCGCAAGCCTTTACGGCGCAAGTGAAATTGCACGAAGCCTGTAGCTGTGTGACAGCTCATATTCTGGCACAAGAAGTGATTTATAAAATCGGCACGCCCGGCGCGCACCATGTCGCCAACAGTCTGGCTGTTTTGGCGGCGGTGCAAAATGCAGGGGCTGATTTAGCCTTGGCGGCTTTGTCACTGGCAGACCATGAAGGTCTATCGGGGAGGGGGCGGCGTTATGCTATCGGCGAGGTCGAGGCCCAAATAACCCTTATCGACGAGAGCTATAACGCCAACCCAACGTCGATGGCGGCGGCTTTAAATACTTTGGGTCTGGCGCCACGTCTGGGGCGCGGTCGACGCGTTGCCGTTTTGGGCGATATGGCTGAGCTGGGCAAAGACGCGCCAGCTCTGCACGCGAGCTTGGCAGAAAACATCGAGCAAGCCGATATTGATTTGGTGCTGACCTGTGGAGATTTGATGATGCATTTGCACAATCATCTGCCGCCGGGTCGCATGGGGCCGCATGTCGGCACGCCGGACGAAATTATGGAAATTTTACACCGAGATTTACGCGCCAATGATGTGGTGATGGTGAAGGGCTCTAATTCCAGTGGTATGGGAAAAGTGGTCGACGCCTTGCTGGCAAGTTCTGCGGCACAGATAAAACAGGCGAGGGTCGGATAATGCTCTACGAATTCATGCTCTATTTTAACGAACAAGTGCCAGGCGCCAATCTGTTCAATTACATTACATTTCGCGCCGGTGGCGCGGTGATGACCTCTTTGCTCATCACCTTCCTGCTGGGCCCATGGATGATTGGCGCGTTGCGCGCCCGCCAAGGCAAAGGTCAGCCGATACGCGAAGATGGCCCGCAATCGCATTTGGTCACCAAAGTCGGAACCCCAACCATGGGCGGTCTGTTGATTTTGCTGGGCGCCATAGGCTCGACGTTGATTTGGGGCAATTTAACCAATGCCTTCTTGTGGATTGTGTTGCTGACGACAACGGGCTTCGGCATCATTGGCTTTGCGGATGATTATCTAAAACTGCGCGGCGGCTCGAGCGCGGGCGTGCCGGGTCGTTTAAAATTAGTATTTGAATCGATTATCGCCATTTGCGCGGTTCTGGCCATCAGCCATTACTTGCCCGAACCTTTGTCGACCAGCTATGCCATTCCCTTCCTTAAAGATGTGCTTTTGCCTTTTGGTCTGCCGCTTTATCTTTTTGCCGGTCTGATTGTGATTGTCGGTGCCTCGAACTCGGTCAATCTAACTGATGGGCTCGACGGCTTGGCAATTGTGCCGACAATGATTGCGGCGGCCAGTTTTGGCTTTATCGCTTATTTGGTCGGCAATGCGATTTTTGCAAATTATCTGCAAGTCCATTACGTGCCTGGCACGGGCGAGCTGGCGGTATTTTGCGCCGCGCTCATCGGCTCTGGCTTAGGATTTCTTTGGTATAATGCGCCCCCAGCTGCGGTTTTCATGGGCGACACAGGGTCGCTGGCCTTGGGCGGGGCTCTTGGATCTATCGCTGTGGCTACGAAACATGAATTGGTCTTGGCCATTATCGGCGGCTTGTTTGTGTTGGAAGCTGTCTCGGTGATTGTGCAAGTGGCTTCGTTCAAACTGACGGGCAAACGCGTTTTTGCCATGGCGCCATTGCATCATCATTTCGAGCAACGCGGCTGGGCAGAGCCGACGATTGTCATTCGCTTCTGGATTATTTCCGTCATCCTTGCCCTCGTTGGGCTGGCTACGTTGAAGCTGAGGTAGGGTCTATGATGCAGCTTCCCAAACTCACTGGTGAAACCGCCGTCTTCGGACTGGGCCGCTCAGGCTTGGCTTGTGTGGCGTCGCTGGTGGCTGCGGGAAACCAAGTTGTGGCATGGGATGACAGAGCTGCGCCCCGCGAACAGGCTGAAAAACTCGGCGCTAATTTACGAAATTTAACCGATGATTTTGCCACCCCTTCGCAATTAGTTGTCAGCCCCGGAGTGCCGCTCACCCATCCCGCCCCCCACCCAATTGTGGCGGCGGCGCAGGCTGTGGGTTGTGCTGTTTTGGGCGATATGGATTTATTCTCCATGGCGCTTGAGGCGTCGGGTCTTCGCGATAAGACAACGCTCATCGGCATTACCGGCACCAATGGAAAATCGACCACCACGGCGCTGGTCGCCCACATGCTGCAATCGGCTGGCTTGCCCGTTCATATGGGCGGCAATATCGGCACGCCAGTTCTGCAATTGCCGCTGCCAGATGCTTCGGCCCAAAACACAACTTATGTCCTAGAGTTGTCTTCCTACCAGCTTGACCTTAACCGCCAGTTGCATTGCGACATCGGTGTGATGTTAAACCTAACGCCCGACCACCTAGATAGGCACGGCGATATGGCGGGTTATGCGCTGGCTAAAGAAGCTCTTTTTGAGAATGATAAATGCCAATCGCTTCGCGTTATCGGCATGGATGATGCGCCAAGCCGCGAAATGGTTCAGCGTCACCCGCACGAAAAATGGATCACGATTTCCAGCACGCACACGCAAGGCGATATTTATTTTGCGGATGCTGGCTTGCACTATGGTCAAGCCGAGCCTGTCAGTTTGCAAGATTGCCCTGCCTTGCGGGGCGCTCACAATGGGCAAAACGCAGCTGCTGCAATGGCTATTGGATTCGGCTTGGGAATTAGCGCCGCTGTCATGGCTGCCAGTTTTGAAAGTTTTGCTGGCATGTCGCATCGCTTGCAACCGGTAGCGCGCCACGGTGCCCTTACCTTTGTGAACGACAGCAAAGCCACTAACGCCGAGGCGACAGGCCATGCTTTGGCAGCCTTTGATAATATTTATTGGATTGCGGGCGGCGTAGCGAAAGCGGGCGGCCTCTCGAGTTTGGAAACCCAATTCAGCAATGTGCGCGCAGCCTTCCTCATTGGCGAAGCCGCCGAAGGGTTTGCCCAAAGCTTGTCTGGAAAAATGCCAGTTGAGATATCGCACACGATGGATAAGGCGCTCACCCAAGCTGCCAATCAAGCGCAAGCCGATGCCCTCGCCCATGCCACAATTTTGCTATCTCCAGCCTGCGCTTCCTTCGACCAGTTTGAAGACTTCGAAGCGCGTGGGGGTGCTTTTCAAGCCGCTGTGGCCACTTGGGTGGCCGCGCAAGAAGCGGGGGGTGCCGCATGAGCCGTATGTTCGCTCGCACCAATCGTAGCCTGCTGTCGCAGTGGTGGTGGACCGTGGATCGCCAAATGGTCTTAGGCGTCATGGCGTTAATCGGTCTTGGGTATCTCATGGCCTTTGCGGCCAGTCCGGCGGTGGCGCAGACCATCGGCAAATCGATTTATTATTTTGCCAATAAGCAATTCATTTTCCTTTCGCTTGCAGGCTTCGTGTTTATTGGCGTTTCGATGTTGTCGCCCAAAGCGATTAAATATTTCGCGCTTCTTTTGTTGGTTGGCGCGCTCGGCGGCGTCGTCGCAACGCTATTTTTTGGCGTCACCGTAAAGGGCGCCAGTCGTTGGTTGCTGATTGGTGGCTTATCTGTGCAGCCGTCGGAAGTCCTAAAACCTGCTTTCGTGGTGGTTACCGCTTGGCTATTCGCCCGTCAAAGAGCCAAGTTCGTGGCCTATGATATGTGGCTGGCTGTGGCGCTATTGCTGGGCACCTGCGCTTTATTGGCCATGCAGCCAGACTTTGGTCAAACTATCTTGCTGGGTCTGGTGTGGATGTGTCTTTTCTTTCTCTCGGGCGGCTCGATGAAATTGATCGGTGCCATGGCAAGCCTTGGCCTATTGGCAGGCACATATGTTTATTCAACTTACGACTACTTCCAAAGTCGCATTGATCGTTTCCTCGACCCATCAACGGGCGACACTTATCAGGTAGATAAAGCCATGGATGCCATTCGCTCGGGCGGCATTACCGGCGTTGGGCCGGGCGATGGTCGAGTGAAATCCATCTTGCCAGATGCCCATGCGGATTATGTGTTTGCTGTGGCGGCGGAAGAGGGCGGCTTAATTATTGGCTGTTTCATTGTTTTCACCTTTGCCTTTTTGGTCTGGCGCGCACTTTGGGCCTTGCGCGAGGAGCGTGAGCATTGGGTGCAATTGGCCGCTTCTGGGCTTATTTGCCTGTTCGGTCTGCAAGCGATTATCAATTTGGCGGTTAATCTTAATCTCATGCCTTCCAAAGGCATGACCTTGCCTTTCATTTCGTATGGCGGCTCTTCGCTTCTCGCGTCGGCCATTACCATGGGCATGTTGGTGGGTTTGATGCGCCGTCGGGCCAGTTCAGATATGCGCCTACGCACTCTGCCAGCTAGTGGCATCCACTTAATTGCGGGAGGTCGCATATGATTAAATTATCCACCGAAAAGCCGATTGCTTTGCTCGCGGCTGGCGGCACAGGGGGACATATGTTCCCCGCCAGTGTGTTGGCCGAGCAATTGAAAGCGTCGGGCTATGAGGTGCATTTGGCGACGGATGCGCGCGGCGTTGCCTATCTGCCGCAACTAACGCAAATGATTCACCATAAGTTGCCAGCGGCCACGGTGTTTAACGGAGGCCTTTTGGCGCTACCGTTTCGTTTCCTCACTTTGATGATTTCTATTCTTTCGTCTTTATATTTAGTTCATCGGTTGAAGCCGAAAGTGGTTGTGGGCTTTGGCGGCTACCCATCTTTTGGGCCTGTTATGGCTGCCCTCTTTATAGGGCGTCCGGTGTTGGTGCATGAACAAAATGCTGTTCTGGGTCGGGCAAACCGTCTGGCTGCACGTTGCGGGGCATCGGTGGCGACAAGTTATAATCAGACCCAAAAAGTGCCTGCCAAAGCGTCCGAGCGTTTGCGTCGTACGGGCAATCCTTTACGGGCTGCGGTATTGAAAGCGGCAGAAAACAGCTACACGCCCCCAAGTAAATCGGGTGCTTTTGAACTTTTGGTGTTCGGGGGCAGTCAGGGCGCGAGTGTGTTTTCAACCGTGCTACCGCAAGCGGTCGAAAAATTACCGAAGGGTCTGCGAAATCGTTTGCGGATTGTTCATCAAGTCCGAAAAGCTGATATGCAAGAGACTTTAGAGGCCTATGGAAACCTAGCTGTCCATGCTGAGTTGCGCGAATTCTTCAACGATTTGCCAATCCGTATGCGCCGCGCCCATATGGTTATTTCGCGCGGCGGTGCCTCGACGATTGCCGAACTTGCGGCGCTTGGCGCACCTTCTTTAATGGTTCCGCTACCGGGCTCGCTAGACCAAGACCAAGCGGTCAACGGGTTGGAGCTATGCGAAATGGGCGGGGCCTTGATGTCGCGTCAACCTGAGTTCACGCCCGAATATTTAGCTGAAATATTGACCCAATGGATGCAAAACCCCGAAGCCTTAAGTGGCGTATCGCGCCGGGCTTCGGCTTTCGGTGAGCTAGATGCAGCGGGTCGTTTAACGCGTTACACGCAATGCCTCGCTTCCGGCGAGCCCGTTCAAATTGATCTGCCAAGTTCTGGCAATACCCAAACCCAGCAGGAGGCCAATCATGGATAGACCCATGTCTCTGCCTGCTGGTCTGCGCCCCTTTGGCCGCGTGCATATTGTCGGTATCGGCGGCATCGGCATGAGCGGCATTGCGGAAGTGATGCACCTGATGGGCTATGAGGTGCAGGGTAGCGATATGGGCTCCAACGCCAATACCGAACGCCTCGCCGCCATGGGCATTAAAATTATGCAAGGCCATGCAGCTGCCCATGTTGAAAAAGCCGGCGTCGTGACGATTTCTTCTGCCGTGCCGGATGATAATCCTGAAGTGCAAGCCGCGCGCGCTGCCCATATTCCGGTTGTGCGCCGCGCCGAGATGTTGGCTGAGCTGATGCGCCTGAAACCTTGCATCACCATTGCTGGCACCCATGGCAAAACCACAACTACCTCTTTAACCGCGGCTCTTCTCGATGCCGCCTCGCTCGACCCGACGGTGATGAACGGCGGCATTATTAATGCCTATGGAACCAATGCGCGCCTTGGCCAAGGCGAGTGGATGGTGGTGGAAGCCGACGAGAGCGATGGCACTTTCGTGCGCTTGCCGACGACGATTGCCATTGTCACCAATATTGACCCAGAGCATTTAGAACATTACGGCGACTTCGATGGCTTACGGGCGGCCTTCGATCGCTATATCCAAAACATTCCATTTTACGGCGTCGGCATTGTTTGCCTCGACCATCCTGAGGTGCAAAGCCTCGTCGGCCGTGTGACCGACCGCCGCTTGATTACTTATGGTCTTGGCGAGCAAGCCGATGTCCGCGCGGTCGATATTCGCGAAGATGGGCTGACCCAATATTTCGACGTGATATGGCGCGACCGACGCAACGATACGCAAAAACATTTGCGTGATTTGTCTTTGCCTATGGCCGGTAAACATAATTTGCAAAACGCCTTGGCCGCCATCGCTGCCGCCGTAGAAGTGGGCGGCGATGAGACGAGTATTCGCAAAGGTTTGGCCGAATTTGGCGGGGTGAAACGCCGCTTTACACCGGTTGCCACGCTCGACAAGAACATCCGTCTTTTTGACGATTACGCCCATCATCCCGTAGAAATTGAAGCGGTTCTGGAAAGCGCGCGAGCGGTCAGCAAAGGCCGTGTAATCGCCGTCATGCAGCCACATCGCTATAGCCGCTTGCGTGATTTATTCGAGGGCTTTTGCTCCAGCATGAACGGCGCCGATACGGTTTTGGTCACGCCCGTGTTTGAAGCTGGAGAACCCCCCATTGATGGCTTCCATAGCGCAGCATTGGCGCAAGGCTTGCGCGCGCATGGCCACCGCCACGCCATTTACGTCGAGGACAATGATAAAGTGGCCGATGTCTTGGCCAAAGAAATTCAAGCCGAGGACGTGGTGATTTTCATGGGCGCCGGATCCATTTCGGCCATCGCTTATGCAGCGGCTGAAAAACTGGGAGGCAAAATCTAATGCAAAGCCTCCAAACTCAGATGCAAGATTGGCCGCTACCAGAGGTGCGTGGCAAATATCTGCGCGATGTGGCCTTGGCCGACTTGTGCTGGTTCCGTGTTGGCGGCACGGCGGATGTCGTGTTTATGCCGGCTGACGTTGATGATCTATCGGTGTTTTTGGCCGAGCTTCCCCACGAAGTGCCACTGCATATTCTGGGCGCAGGCTCCAACACTTTGGTGCGAGACGGCGGCGTGCGCGGTGTGGTGCTTCGTCTTGGCGCCGCCTTTGGCCAAGTTAAACCAATTTCAGACACACAAATTTCAGCCGGTGCTGCCACTTTGGATGTGAAGCTGGCGCGTGCCGCGGCCGACTTATCATTGTCTGGCTTAGAGTTTTATCGTGGCATTCCGGGCGCCATTGGCGGCGCGATTGCCATGAACGCAGGCGCTTATGGCGGCGAGACCAGCGATGTTTTGGTCGAGGTAGAAGCCTTGGATAGAGCTGGCAAGAAGCACGTTTTCTCCGCCGCTGACTTGCAGTTGAGCTATCGCCATAACGACTACTCAGAGTTTTTGGTCTATACAGGCGCGCGCTTCGCAGCGACCCCGGGCGACCAGCCAACGATTATGGCCGCGATGGATGAAATTTCCGCTAAACGCGAAGAAACCCAGCCGATAAAA
>CAWVRH010000013.1:0-67362 GCA_963932545.1 uncultured Rhodobiaceae bacterium
CGAAGCTGGGGTGCGTGGACTGAAACGCGAATTGGCCTCTTTGGCGCGCAAAGCGGTTACCAAAATCGTCAAAGGCGAGCAAGAATCCGTGGCGATTGATGCGGACAATTTGTCTGATTTTGCGGGTGTCGAGCGGTTCCGTTTTGGGCTGGCCGAGACCGAAGATCAAGTAGGGGTCGTCACCGGTTTGGCGTGGACGGAAGTCGGCGGCGAGCTGTTGACTATTGAAGGCGTGATGCTGCCCGGCAAGGGCCGCATGACGACGACGGGTAAATTGGGCGATGTGATGAAAGAATCAATCAACGCCGCTTCGTCCTATGTGCGCTCTCGATCGGCCATTTTTGGTATTGAGCCCCCTTTATTTGAAAGAAAAGATATCCACGTTCATGTGCCCGAAGGGGCCACCCCGAAGGACGGTCCTTCCGCTGGCACAGCTATGGCGACCGCCATCGTGTCGGTGATGACGGGCATTCCCGTGCGCAAAGAAATTGCCATGACGGGGGAGGTGACGCTTCGGGGCCGCGTCTTGCCGATTGGCGGCTTGAAAGAAAAGCTTCTGGCCGCGC
Source organism: uncultured Rhodobiaceae bacterium (assembly GCA_963932545.1). Lineage (GTDB taxonomy): Bacteria > Pseudomonadota > Alphaproteobacteria > RS24 > RS24 > UBA8337. The sequence goes on from CAWVRH010000013.1 coordinate 567, forward strand.
TTCGTGGGGGCATCACTAAGGTGTTGATTCCAAAGGAAAATGAGAAAGACATCGCGGAAGTCCCAGATAAAATCAAAGAGGGGCTCGAGATTATTCCTGTCGAAACCATGGGTGAGGTTTTGCATCACGCGCTGCAAAAAGCACCGAAAGCTATCGAGTGGGATGAGGAAGCCTATTACGCCAGTCAGAAATTGGCGGCCGAAAATGCAAGAGGTGTGCCGCAAACACATTAGACATTTTTGGCACCCGTTGAAAAAATCCCAGTAATTTACTTTGACGGAAACTGGAATCGGCGCCTAGGCTGTGTTTGTGGATGTTTAAACAACTTATTTTGGAGATTTAGCCATGAACAAGAATGATCTAATTAGTCAAGTAGCTGACGACAGCGGTCTGTCAAAAGTAGATGCAACCAAAGCCGTAGATAGCGTGCTGGACAACATCGCTGGTGCCCTAGGCAACGGCGGCGAAGTTCGTCTCGTAGGTTTTGGTACATTTTCTGTATCGCACCGCAAAGCAACAACTGGCCGCAACCCACGTACGGGTGAAGCCATTCAAATTAAAGCTTCCAACCAGCCTAAATTCAAAGCTGGTAAAGCACTGAAAGACGCCGTTAACTAGGCATTCTTTTTACCTATTGAAGCATCGGCTGTTCTTTTTTCAGAACAGCCGATGTTTTTTTTTGCATTCTTGCGAACTATGCGGTAAAGCCTTCAACCGTGGGGCGGTTAGCTCAGCTGGGAGAGCATCTCGTTTACACCGAGAGGGTCGGCGGTTCGATCCCGTCACCGCCCACCATTTCCTTGGGGTAAGCCAGTTTTGGTTTGTCTCAGGCGACGCAAACATTATCTAGCTACAGGCTTGACAGTGTTTGAGACGCGCCGTAAGGAATATCACACCTTAGGGGGTGTAGCTCAGTTGGTTAGAGCGCCGGCCTGTCACGCCGGAGGTCGCGGGTTCGAGTCCCGTCACTCCCGCCACTTTCCCCGCCATTTTTATCACACATCGCTATAATTAAGTGGCCCCCCTCAAGGGCGGGCTTGCTTAGAATCAGCTTACCCTCATATCCTTATTGGGTTGAGGTAGTTGTGAGATTTAGTACGCGCGTTTTTGTCCCCCTAGTGACATTTGCGGTCCTTTTGAGTGCCGGGCCACAGACCAGCTATGCTCAAGTCTCAACCAATTTGACAGTTGGCTATTGCCTAGATACAGGCGCCGATGACGCCCTCGATTTTTCTGAGCTGACCCTAACGAGCAAGGCTCGGCCATCGAGCTTTAGTCAATCAACCGGATACCTCTATGATTATTTGAGCCAGGTTGTGACCGCAAACACACTGGTAACAAGAACTCCGCCGGATGCGAACGCGGTAGCGCTTGATAGAATATTGGGCAATCCTTTTGATGGCGATATTATCGACGCAGATGCTTTGGTCAATGGAGCCTTCGTCGTCGCCGGCGGTCAGAACCTGAGCTTTAACATTGATAGCCGGTGTGTGGTTGGTTCCAGTCGCACAGATACCGACGCAGCCGATGACACAACCGATGTGCATACGACAGGAGTTGCGCTAATTGGTGGCACGAGCGTCGACGCATCGTCGAAAGACATGGACGGTTTTGCTTTTCAAGGTGACTTGGTTCTCAATTTCACGGCCGATGTGGGCGGGGATATCACCTTCGATGATGGTGGCCAAAATGGCGACGTTACGATGACGATCGGCGCTGGCAGTGATGTCTATGGCGACCTTGTGTTTACCGATAGTGGCACCTCAACATCGGCCAATGAAATTGTTCTGAACAACGCGGGCTCGGTCGAGAATATCGATTTTTCCAACACCTCGAATGCGATACTTACTAATACAGGAACGGTTAGCAGTGGCATTGACGCTACGGATGTTGACGTAGCGTTGACGATTTTAAATAGTCCGAACGGCAACATTTCGCATATCGATGGATCCGACACGAATGTCTTAACCATCATCAATTCTCAGGGCGCCCAGATTAATAGTATCGAGTTGAACTCGAACGCCGATCCGTCGAGCGCCGATGTGAATACCTCGGTCAGCAACTCCGGCACTGTGAGTATTTTGACAGCCGACCGGGTGGGTCAGTTCACGCTTACCAATACCGCGACGGGTGAGATTTCATCGCCAACGGATTCGGCGATTACTTTATCGAACACGGCGAACATTAATTTCGTCAATGCAGGAACTGTGTCGGCTTCCTCGAGCGACACCATCGATTTAAGCAACTATGCGGGCGACCTTACCCTAACCAATAACGGCAACATAACGGCCTCCACGGGGCAGGTTCTTGGCGGCGATGCCAGCACGGGGTCTTATACAATCCATAATAATGGCAACATGACGAGCATCAGCAGTCGAGTGCTCTCGCTTCAAAATGTTTCGGGTGCGATTGTCGTAAACAATGGCGACGGCACCGCCAGTGCTGTGATGTCGACCAGCGATAGCGCCTTGGTGTTTTCGGATACAGGTGCCTCGGATACGATGGACGTCACGGTGAACAATAGGTCGGGCAGCTCTATTGCCGTAACCGCCAGCAATGCGATTGTTGCCGTCTCGGCGGCTTCGGTCTCCTTAACCAATGCGGGCATTATTTCCGCTGGCGTGAGCCGAGCTGTCGATTTTGAAAATGCTGGCACGGTTACAATTAACAATAGTAGCACCGCATCGAGCCTCTCGGCTGCCTCGTTCCATGCGATTTATGCCGCCTCTGCCTCCGGTAGTTTGAGCTTGACCAATGTGGGGGACGTGCGGGCTTTTAATCGCACCATCGATTTTAAGGACGCCGAGGGAAGCATTACCATTAGCAATAGCGGCACGATACAATCCACGCATTCCCTCGTCGATGCAGACGCCGACTTGGCCTTGAACTTTGTCATTGATGCCTCGCGCGGCGGCAGCGCCAGTGCCGATGTCGACGTTACCAATAGTGCGACAGGTGCCATTACCACCGCTTCAGATCGGGCCATCGGGCTTCGCGCTTTCGATAGCGCCAGCGACACGGTAACGATTGTCAATGCTGGCACAATTTCAGCAGGCCGCGATAAAGCGCTCGACCTGAATGGCTCGCGCGCGGTTATGTTGACCCAAAGCGCGAGTGCCAGCCTATCCGCAGGGCGCGATTTAGCGGTCGATGCGACGGGCGTTTTGACCAGCCTCACGGTTGTCAATGCTGGGTCTATTTTGGCGGGCGCGAGTAATGTTGGCTCCACCGCAGGCGCCATTCGGGGCACGTTGGGTGCGGGCGGGGTTGCGGTGGCGATTACCAATAGCGCCAGTGGCACCATCTCAAGTGTTGGTGGCAATACGATTTATCTATCCAACATCGGCTCCACCGTGACGCTAAGCAATAGCGGCATCCTGCGTGCCGGCAATGCCACGACGCAAAGCGACTATGCGGTGCGTCTTGAGGGCGTGGGCAATAATGCGGTTCTCTTCACCAACCAAGGGGCAGGGGTCATCAGCGCGACCAATGATTACGCGGTATCGATTGAGGGCGGCTCTGCGCTGACCTTCAACAATATGGGCACCGCTCGTATTGAGGCGGAAAACCGTGTGCTGAATTTTGATACGAGCTCGCAAAACCCCACTCTGGCTTTCACCAACCAAGGCACCCTCTCCGCCACCGACGATAACGCCAGCCAATTGCTGGATGTGACAGGTGTGACGACGACCCTAGGCATTGCCAATAGCGGCACGATGTCAACCCAAGGGGCGGGGGCGATAACCGGCACGGTTCACGCAAGCGGCGCCAACTTGACCCTGAATAATAGCGGCACAATCTCGGCCGAAGACGGCAGCACCCTCTATTTGCAAGGCATCAATGGGACGGTGAATTTTGACAATAGCGGTTCCATTTTGGCGGGCGATGGCAGCAACACAAGCAATGATGCGGTTCGGCTTGTGGGCATTGGCGACAATGCCGTGGCCTTTGACAATTTGTCAGGTGGCTCGATTAGAGCCATGGGCACGCGGGCCTTAGAGTTGGAAGGGGCGGGCGCCTTGACCTTTAGCAATGCCTCGGGCGCAACAATTTCTGCCACAGATAATGTTGTGGTATTTACCAATACAGCGGCCACGCCGACGATTGACTTTACCAATGGTGGTACGATTTCCGGCACGTCCAGCACAGCGGATCACGTGTTGGATTTTTCTGATTTCGCAACGCATCTGCAAATTACCAATACTGGCACCGTCTCCTCTTCGGGCACCAATGCCATAATTGGTACGGTGGTGGCTGGCACGGCTTTGACGCTGAACAACAGCGGATCGATAGCCGCAGTGGGTGCCAATGCTGTCGAGATGGCGGGCTTTGATGGCAAGGTAACCTTTATCAACTCGGGAGACATTTCGGCCGGTGGCGATGACGCCGTTCATATCACGAGCGGCGATAATATTAGCTTCACCAATAGCGGCACAATTTCGGCCACGGGCACGCAAGCCGTATTCTTTCAAGACGTGCTCGAAGGGGCGCATGTGTTTACCAATAGCGGCACAATTTCTTCGGCGGGCATCAGCTTTCGAGTGACCGAGGGAGCGCCCGTCGGCACGCCTACCTATCGGCTTACCAATAAGGGCACCATAAGCACCAGCGGCACGGGACTAGCGCTCGACCTGACGGGCCTTCAAGCCACAGTCATTTCGACGGGCGACATCATCACCGCAGGCAGCACCGCCATGCGGGTTGGTCAAGGCTCGAATATTACCATTGGCGGCAAAGTGCAAGCGGCAGGCGCCACGCCCATTGCGGTGGCTTTGGAAGGCACAGCCAGTCAGATAACGCTCAGTGACGGCGCGCGCCTATTGGGCGATATTTTGGCGCTCAATGGCTCCGGCTCATGGACCGACCAGCAAAAACACCGTGTGACGTTATCCGCGGCGGATAATGCCAGTTATTTTTATGATTTTGAGCAAGACCATTTCCGCTTTTTCATCGGCGATGATGAGACCGAGCGCGCGTCGGGTTTCTCGGCCGGCACGAGCAATTACGCCTCGGCGCTGCTCATTCATCAGCAGCATGCCAGCGAGCAGCGTGATGTCTGGCGCGAGATGTCTAGATTAGGGCAAACCCAAAAACTGAAGAGTGTCGGCTTCGCCGCATCGATAGACGACGACGGCAGCACGACGCGCAGCTTTTCTATGGAAGGCGAACGGTCGGGTTTTGCGCAAAGCATTCAGCAAAGCATTTTCGGCCTGTTCGATGCGGAACTGATATTGATGCAAGGCTCGAGCGAGTATGAATTGAACACGGACGTGTATACTTTTGACACAAGCTACACAGGGGTTGGTTTGGGGTTCACGGATATTTTGCCGTTTGGCCCGATTTCCAGTTCGGCCATGGTGATGGGCGGATTTTCCAAAAATAAGACGACGCGACGGATTTACTCCAATACCAATAATCTGGGTTATTTCGATGTTCGCTCCTCCTATGACGCTACGCATTTGGATGTTGTTTATGAAGTGCTGGCAGATTTTAGAGTGTTGGGGGCCACGCGCAAATTATCGCGCCGCAATCCATATCAATTGAAGCTCGAGGTAGCCCTTGGGGGAGGGCTGCATAGCGAGCAACAAGATGGTTTTGCGGAGGGCACTTACCTCGAGACCAGCAAACGCGATTTGCAATCTTTGGGGCAATTTGCGCGCGTGCGGCTTAACTACAAAGGGCGCAATCCGTTTTCTCGCTCGCCATGGCGCATTTATAGCGAGCTGGCATACTCGACCTCTTCGATTCTGGATGGCGAGACGGCTAATTATACTGTGGATGCGACCTCCTATGCGGTGGTGGATACTAAGAACTTGGATGTGAAAGACAGCTCTCTCTCCTTGGGGGGAGAAATTTATTTGGATGCAGGGATGAAATTCAACTTTTCTGTGAAGGGTGTTTCTGGCGACAATGATTTCACCAAAACAACGGGTTCGGCCTCTCTGACATGGCAGTTTTAAAGGCTTGCTGGAAAGCAAGCAAAACACGATGATTTATGTGCGAAAAGGTAGCGCAAATTGGTGTTGCAAAGCCACGAAGGGCAACTATACTCCGCGCCAACGAGGCTAGTTTGCCTTCTTTATTTTTTGTCCTTTAAAAGACGGAAAGAGCGCGTCACATGCATGATTTGCTGAGTAATTATTATCCGATTTTAATCTTTATGGGCCTGTCGGCCGTTATCACGGCAGCTCTCTTGCTCGCGCCGCTGTTAATCGCTCCCTATAATCCAGACCCTGAGAAAAACGCGCCCTATGAGTGCGGCTTTGAGGCGTTTGATGATGCGCGTATGAAGTTTGATGTGAAGTTCTATCTCGTCGCTATTTTGTTCATTATTTTTGATCTGGAAGTGGCTTTCCTATTCCCATGGGCTGTGGCCTTTGGCGATGTTGGCCTGTTCGGATTTTGGTCCATGATGTTCTTTTTGTCTGTGCTGACCGTAGGCTTTGCCTACGAGTGGCGCAAAGGCGCGTTGGACTGGGACTAGGGGATAGCAAACATGTCAAAAAACGATGTAAATGAGTTAAAGAAAACCCTGCCAGCGCCCATGGCCGACCCGTATTACGAGCAAGTGTCGGATCAATTGGCCGACAAAGGCTTTGTGCTGGCATCCTCTGAAGATTTGGTAAATTGGGCGCGCACCGGCTCCTTGCATTGGATGATGTTTGGCTTGGCTTGCTGCGCTGTTGAGATGATGCACATCCAAATGCCGCGCCTGGATATTGAGCGTTATGGCGTGGCGCCGCGCGCCAGTCCGCGTCAGTCAGATGTGATGATTGTCGCGGGAACGCTGACCAATAAAATGGCGCCCGCTTTGCGCAAGGTCTACGACCAAATGCCAGAGCCTCGCTATGTTATTTCCATGGGCTCTTGCGCCAATGGCGGTGGCTATTACCATTATTCTTATTCGGTGGTTCGCGGATGTGACCGTGTGGTTCCGGTCGATATTTACGTGCCAGGTTGCCCGCCAACGGCAGAGGCTTTGTTTTACGGCATCTTGATGCTGCAAAAGAAAATCCGCCGCACCGGCACGATTGAGCGTTAGGACGAGAGATGTCGAAACAGCAAACCCTCATCGCGCATTTGCAAAGCCAACTTGGCGACAAGCTGGCCAATCATTACGTAAGCTTTGGCGAGCTGACGCTGGAAGTAAACCCCGGCCATATCGAGGCCGTGTTGAAATTTCTGCGTGACGATAGCGACTGCGCCTTCACTCAATTAATCGACCTATGTGGCGCCGATTATCCAGAGCGTCCGTTGCGCTTCGATGTGGTGTATCACTTACTATCCATGACCCAAAACCATCGTGTGCGCGTGAAGCTGCAAGCGGGCGAAGAAACCCAAGTGCCAAGCGCCACGGGTCTGTTTGATGTGGCCGATTGGTTCGAGCGCGAAGCTTTCGACATGTATGGCATTTTGTTTTCGGGTCATCCTGATTTGCGTCGTTTACTGACCGACTATGGTTTTGAAGGCCATCCGTTGCGCAAAGATTTCCCGCTCAGTGGCCACGTAGAAGTGCGCTACGATGATGACGCCAAGAAAGTCATCCAAGAACCTGTGTCTCTGGTGCAAGAGTTCCGCGATTTTGATTTTGAAAGCCCATGGGAAGGCGCGCGCGCTGCCAATTTAATTCCCGATAGCTTACCAGGCGATGAAAAAGCCTCCAAAGAAGGGCAGGAGGGTTAATTATGTCGGCGACCACCCCACAAAACACGCAAGAAGACCGTAAGTTTACGATTAACTTCGGCCCCCAACACCCAGCCGCGCACGGCGTGCTGCGCTTGGTGATGGACCTGGACGGCGAGCGCGTCGAGCGCATTGACCCGCATATTGGCCTGCTGCATCGCGGCACCGAAAAGCTCATCGAGCATAAAACCTATCTGCAAAGCCTGCCGTATTTCGACCGTCTCGACTATGTGTCGCCGATGAACCAAGAGCATGCCTATGCTTTGGCTATCGAGCGCATGATGGGCGTGAGCGTGCCGGCTCGTGGGCAATATATTCGGGTTCTGTATTGCGAGATTGGTCGCATTCTCAACCACATTATGAACATCTGCACACAAGCCCTCGACGTGGGCGCTTTGACCCCAATTACGTGGGGCTTTGAGGAACGCGAAAAGCTGATGATCTTTTATGAACGTGCCTGTGGCGCACGTTTGCATGCGGCTTATTTTCGTCCGGGCGGCGTGCATCAAGATTTGCCGCAAGCTTTGCTGAACGATATTGAAGCGTTTTGTGACCCGTTCTTGAAAGTGCTGGATGACATTGAAGGCCTGTTGACCGACAGCCGTATTTTCAAACAGCGCAATGTCGATATTGGCATTGTGACACCGGAAGATGTTCAAAATTGGGGCATGTCGGGCGTTATGGCGCGCGGTTCTGGTTTGGCTTGGGACTTGCGTCGTTCGCAGCCCTATGAAGTTTACAACGATATGCAGTTCGATGTGCCCTTGGGCAAAAACGGCGATTGCTACGACCGCTATTTGTGCCGTGTCGAAGAAATGCGCCAGTCTATTCGCATTATGAAACAGTGCTTGGCGAATATGCCAGGCGGGCCTGTGTCGTCACAAGATGGCAAAGTTGTGCCGCCGAAACGCAGCGAAATGAAACAATCGATGGAAGCGCTCATTCACCACTTTAAACTTTACACCGAAGGCTATCATGTGCCCGAAGGCGAAGTTTATTCTGCTGTGGAAGCGCCTAAAGGCGAGTTCGGTGTCTATCTGGTTTCGGATGGCTCGAACAAACCGTATCGGTGTAAAATTCGCGCGCCGGGTTTTGCCCATTTGCACGCGTTAGATTATTTGAGCCGCGATCATATGCTGGCCGATGTGTCGGCTATTCTGGGCTCGCTAGATATTGTATTTGGGGAAGTTGACCGATGAGTGTACGCCGCCTACATGCAGAGCAACCTGACAGCTTCGTTTTCACAGATGAAAACGTAAGCTGGGCGTCAGGCCAAATGGCTAAGTTTCCAGAAGGACGACAAGCCAGCGCGATTATTCCGCTGCTGTGGCAAGCGCAAAAGCAAGAAGGCTGGTTGCCAGAGCCGGCCATTCGCTATGTAGCGGACATGCTGGCCATGCCGCACATCCGCGCGATGGAAGTGGCGACTTTTTACACGATGTTTAACTTGTCTCCTGTTGGCGAACACTTTGTGCAGCTTTGCGGCACGACGCCTTGCTGGTTGCGCGGGGCTGATGATTTGAAATCGGTTTGCCGTAAAGTGATTGGCGAGCAAGGCGATATTACCGACGATGGCAAGTTAAGCTGGCTTGAAGTCGAGTGCTTGGGCGCCTGCGTGAATGCGCCGATGGTGCAAATTAACGATGATTTTTATGAAGATTTGACGGCGGAAAATTTCGAGCAATTGCTCGACGACCTGCGCAGCGGCAAGCCCGTTGCTACGGGCCCGCAAAATAGCCGTCATGGATCCGAGCCCGAAGGCGGGCTTACTGTGTTGAAAGGTGACAAATAATGTTGCGTGATGAAGACCGGATTTTCAAGAATATTTATGGCCTAAACGGCGCTGACCTGACGGCTGCGAAAGCGCGCAGCGATTGGGATGGCACGGGCGAGTTGATTAAAAAAGGTCGCGACTGGGTGATCGACGAAGTGAAAGCCTCTGGCTTGCGCGGGCGCGGTGGCGCGGGCTTCCCGACCGGATTAAAATGGTCGTTCATGCCGAAAGAAAACGATGGGCGGCCACATTATTTGGTGATTAACGCCGATGAGTCCGAGCCCGGCACTTGTAAAGACCGCGATATTTTGCGCCATGAACCGCATAAATTGCTCGAAGGCTGCCTGCTGGCAGGTTTCGCTATGGGCGCGCATGCTTGTTATATTTATGTGCGCGGCGAATTTATTCGCGAGCGTGAAGCCGTGCAACGCGCGGTCGATGAAGCCTATGCAGCGGGCCTATTGGGTAAAAACGCCGCTGGCTCTGGTTGGGACTATGATATTTACGTCCACCATGGCGCAGGCGCTTATATTTGTGGCGAAGAAACCGCACTGATTGAAAGCCTCGAAGGTAAAAAAGGTCAGCCACGCTTGAAGCCACCTTTCCCAGCCAATATGGGTCTTTATGGCTGCCCAACGACCGTGAACAATGTGGAAAGCATTGCCGTGGCCCCGACGATTTGTCGTCGTGGTGGCGGTTGGTTTTCGGGTCTGGGGCGCGATGGCAATACGGGCACCAAGCTGTTTTGCATCTCGGGCCATGTTAACAATCCGTGCAATGTCGAAGAAGAAATGGGCATTCCGCTGAAAGAGCTGATTGAAAAACACGCAGGCGGCGTTCGCGGCGGGTGGGACAATTTGCTGGCGGTTATTCCGGGCGGGTCTTCGGTTCCGCTTTTGCCGAAAGAAATTTGCGACACAGTATTGATGGATTTCGACAGTCTCAAAGCCGTGCAGTCTGGCTTAGGGACGGCAGCCGTGATTGTGATGGATAAATCGACGGACATTATTAAAGCGATTGCGCGCATTTCGTATTTTTACAAACACGAAAGCTGCGGCCAATGCACGCCGTGCCGCGAAGGCACCGGCTGGATGTGGCGCGTGCTAGAGCGCATGGCGGCTGGCGAGGCACAGGTCAAAGAAATTGATATGCTGCTGCAAGTGACCAAACAAATTGAAGGGCACACTATTTGTGCGCTCGGCGATGCGGCGGCTTGGCCTGTGCAAGGGCTTATCCGGCATTTCCGTCCGCTCATCGAAGAGCGTTTGACGCAAGGGCCCGACCATCAGGAGGCAGCTGAATAATGAGCGATCAAGTAAACCTTACGGTCGATGGCGTCTCTATTTCTGTCGCGCCCGGCACGACAATTTTGCAAGCCTGTGAAGAAGCGGGCGCAGAAATCCCGCGCTTTTGTTATCACGAACGCTTGTCGGTCGCTGGCAACTGCCGCATGTGCTTGGTAGAAGTTGAAAAAGCTCCCAAGCCCGTCGCCAGCTGCGCGATGCCTGTGGCCCCCGATATGGTGGTCAGCACAAAATCAGACAGCGTAAAAGCCGCGCGCGAAGGCGTGATGGAATTTTTGCTGATTAACCATCCCCTCGATTGCCCGATTTGCGACCAAGGCGGCGAATGTGACCTGCAAGACCAAGCGCTCGGCTTTGGCGGCGACGTAAGCCGCTTTGCGGATAACAAACGTGCCGTAGAAAACAAAGATATGGGGCCCCTCGTGAGCACCATTATGACGCGCTGCATCCATTGCACCCGCTGCGTGCGCTTTGCCCAAGAAGTGGCGGGCGTGCCAGAGATTGGGGCTATTGGGCGCGGCGAAGACATGGAAATCACCACTTATTTGGAAGCCTCGCTCGACAGCGAAATGTCGGGCAATGTCATCGACCTTTGCCCCGTCGGTGCGCTGACCTCGCGCCCATACGCGTTTACCGCGCGTCCTTGGGAGCTGAAGAAAACCGAAACCATCGATGTGATGGATGCCGTTGGCAGTAATATTCGCGTCGACATGCGCGGCCGCGAAGCGATGCGGATTATGCCGCGCAATCATGATGATGTGAACGAAGAATGGCTGTCCGATAAGTCTCGTTTTGTCTGGGATGGCTTGAATACACAGCGTCTCGACCGCCCGTATGTTCGTGCGAGAAAAAATCTCGCGCCCGCCAGTTGGGATGATGCTTTTGCGGTGATTGCTAAAAAGCTGAAAGGCAAGGGCGCAAAAACAGCGGCGATTGCTGGAGATTTGGTTTGCGGGGAAGGGCAATTTGCCTTGAAGGCCTTGATGGATAAGCTGGAAAGCCCGCATGTGGATTGCCGCCAAGATGGCGCCAAGCTCTCGGGCCCGCGTGGTAATTATATTTTCAACACCAGCATTGGAGGCATCGAAGATGCCGACGCGCTCTTGCTCATTGGCACCAACCCACGCTTAGAAGCGCCGGTCTTGAACGCGCGTATTCGCAAACGTTATTTGATGGGTGATTTTCCAATCGCCACCATCGGCGCGCCGGTTGAGCTGACTTATGAAGCCGAAAACCTTGGCGCAGGCCCAGATACATTGGCTGAGATTTTAGCTGGCAAACATGGGTTCAGTGACGTTTTGGCGAAGGCTGAGCGTCCGATGATTATTGTTGGCCAAGGCGCGCTCACACGTGCGGATGGCGATGCGGTTCTGGCGGCAGCGATTGAGCTGGCTGAAAAAACCTCGGCGATTTCCAACACGATTTCCAACACATGGAACGGCTTTAACGTTCTGCACACAGCCGCCGCGCGCGTGGCGGGGCTCGACCTCGGTTTGCTGCCAGGTGAGGGCGGTCTGGATGTCGCTGGCATTCAAGACGCAGCGCAAAGCGGTGACGTGGAAACGGTAATCTTATATGGCGCAGATGAAATTGCGGGCGCGTCATTAGGCGATGCCTTTGTGATTTATATCGGCAGCCATGGCGATCGGGGTGCGCATCGTGCAGATGTTATTCTGCCAGCCGCCGCCTATACCGAGAAACAAGCGATTTATGTAAACACCGAAGGGCGTCCGCAAATGACGGAGCAGGCGGCAACCCCGCCTGGCGAAGCGCGTGAAGATTGGAAAATCTTCCGGGCGCTGTCGGAAGTTCTGGGCCTGACTTTGCCATTTGATAATCTGGCTGAGCTGCGTCGTGCGATGTTTGAAGTGGCACCGCATTTTGCCCAAATCGATGGCTTAAGCGAAAGCTCCGCCCCCAAAGCCCCTGCAGCCAAGAAAATGGGCAAAGAGGCTTTTACCTACAGCGTGAACGACTTCTATTTCACCAACCCCATTGCGCGTGCTTCGGCCACCATGGCCGATTGCGCCAAGGCCAAGCAGCAACGCGATGGCGAAACCGAAGGGACCGGCCCCCATGGATAGCGCATTTTTCGATAGCTATATTTGGCCAGCCCTTGTGGTGACGCTGCACTCTTTGGCGGTTATTTTGGCGCTTTTGGTATCCTTGGCTTTTTTCATGCTGGCCGACCGTAAAATTTGGGCGGCAGCGCAATTGCGCAAAGGCCCAACGGTGGTTGGCCCCTTTGGCTTGCTGCAAAGTTTTGCCGATATTGCCAAATATTTGTTCAAAGAGATTATCATTCCCACGACGGCCAATAAGCCGGTGTTCCTACTGGCGCCTTTCGTCACCATGTTTTTGGCGCTGAGCGCTTGGGCGGTTATTCCGGTTAATGAAGGCTGGGCGGTCGCTGATATTAATGTCGGTATTTTGTATATTTTCGCGATTTCCTCGCTTGGCGTCTACGGCGTGATTATGGGCGGTTGGGCTTCCAACTCCAAATATCCGTTTCTCGGTGCGCTGCGCTCGGCGGCGCAGATGGTTTCTTACGAGGTTTCCATTGGCTTGGTTATCATTACGGTTTTGCTATGTGCGGGATCGCTAAATTTAACCGATATTGTGTTGGCGCAAAAAACCGTCTGGTTTGCCGTGCCGCTATTTCCCATGTTTGTGGTGTTCTTCATCTCGGCTTTGGCCGAGACCAACCGCCCGCCGTTTGATTTGCCAGAAGCGGAAAGCGAATTGGTTTCGGGCTTTATGACCGAATATTCATCGACGCCTTATGTGGTGTTCATGATTGGCGAATTGGCGAACATTGTTTTGATGTGCGCCATGATGACCATCCTTTTCTTGGGTGGCTGGTTGCCACCGGTCGACATCGCGCCGTTTAATTGGGTGCCGGGGCCGGTTTGGTTCATCCTTAAAATGGGCTTCATGTTCTTCATGTTCGCTATGATGAAAGTTATCGTGCCGCGCTATCGCTACGACCAATTGATGCGTTTGGGCTGGAAAGTGTTTCTGCCTATTTCGCTCCTCTATGTCATTTTGGTGGCTGGTTTCTTGCAATTTTTTGATATGGCTTAAGGGTTTTTGGTATGGCTTGGTTAGACCGCACAGCTCGCAGTTTGCTTCTGATAGAATTCGTCTCGGCGTTTCGTTTGGCGCTTGGCTATTTTTTCGGCAAAAAAGCGACGATTAATTATCCGCACGAAAAAGGCCCTTTGAGCCCACGCTTTCGCGGGGAACACGCTTTGCGTCGCTACCCGAACGGCCAAGAGCGGTGCATCGCTTGCAAACTTTGTGAAGCCATTTGCCCAGCCCAAGCCATCACCATCGAGGCGGGCCCGCGCAATAATGATGGCACCCGCCGCACCGTGCGTTACGACATCGACATGGTGAAATGTATTTATTGCGGTTTCTGCCAAGAAGCGTGTCCGGTGGACGCGATTGTGGAAGGGCCAAACTTTGAGTTTGCAACCGAAACACGCGAAGAGCTTGTCTATGACAAAGCCAAATTGCTGACCAATGGCGATCGTTGGGAAGTTGAAATTGCAAAGAATATCGAGCTAGACGCTCCTTACCGGTAGAAATCATATGACGCTTACATCTCTCGCCTTTTATCTGTTCGCCTCGGTTTCCGTGGCCAGTGCCTTTATGGTCATTGCCGCGCGCAACCCGGTCTATTCGGTGCTGTTTCTTATTCTCACCTTCTTTAACGCGGCCGGCCTGTTTGTCTTGCTCGGGGCCGAGTTTCTCGCGCTTATTTTGGTCGTGGTCTATGTGGGAGCCGTGGCGGTCTTATTCTTGTTCGTCGTGATGATGCTGGACATTGACTTTGCCGAGCTGAACGAAGGGTTTTTGCAATATATGCCCATTGGCGCGACCGTCGGGTTAATTCTCCTGCTGGAGCTATTGCTGGTGTTTGGCGCCTCATCCACCTTGGTCGACAAAGGGCAATTGCCAAGCGCGACACCGGAAGGCATGACCAATGCGGAAGCCTTGGGCCGTGTGCTGTATACGGATTATATTTTCTTGTTCCAAACCGCGGGCGCCATTTTGTTGGTCGCCATGATTGGCGCCATCGTCTTGACCTTGGTTAAATCGAACAATCCGAAACGCCAAGACATCGCCAAACAAAACGCGCGCACGCGCGAAGATGCGGTCGAGCTGGTGGATATTAAACCTGGGGAAGGTATTTAGGAACGCACGATGATTGGACTTACACATTATCTTACGCTGGCGGCCATATTGTTTACCATTGGCGTGTTCGGCATTTTCCTGAATCGGAAAAACGTCATCATTATTCTCATGTCGATTGAGCTGATGCTCTTGGCTGTGAATATTAACCTGGTGGCTTTTTCGGCCTATCTCGGCGACTTAGTGGGGCAGGTTTTTGCGCTCCTCGTGCTGACGGTGGCGGCTGGAGAGGCCGCGATTGGTCTGGCCATTCTCGTTGTTTATTTCCGTAATCGTGGCGGCATCGCAATTGAAGATGTCAGTCAGATGAAAGGCTAACCCATGTATCAGGCGATTGTCTTTTTCCCGCTCCTCGGCGCGCTTATTGCGGGTCTGTTTGGCCGTGTTATCGGCCACCGGAACTCTGAATACATCACCACGGGGCTGCTGATCATCTCAGCGCTCTTATCTTGCGTGGCTTTTGTGGATGTTGGGGTGAATGGAAACTCTAGCAAAATATTGGTTCTCAGCTGGTTGCAGTCGGGCAGCCTATCCATTGATTGGACCTTGCGCATTGATACGCTCACCGTGGTGATGCTGGTTGTCGTGACGGGGGTTTCTTCGCTCGTGCATGTCTATTCCATCGGCTATATGAGCCATGACGAGCACCGCGCTCGCTTCTTTGCTTATCTCTCCCTATTCACGTTCATGATGTTGATGTTGGTAACGGCTGACAACTTCTTGCAGCTGTTCTTTGGCTGGGAAGGCGTGGGGCTTGCGTCTTATTTGTTGATTGGTTTCTGGTTTAAAAAGGCCTCGGCCAATGCGGCGGCGATGAAAGCTTTTGTCGTCAATCGGATAGGGGACTTTGGTCTCATTCTCGGCATGGCGGCGATTTACTATTCGGTCGGTTCGTTGCAATTTGACGAAGTCTTTGCGGCAGCCGGTGCTTTGGCCAACGGGAAATTTGACTTCCTCGGCATGACCCTGCCAATGCTGACGACTATCTGTTTGCTATTGTTCATGGGTGCCATGGGCAAGTCGGCGCAATTTTTGCTGCATACGTGGCTGCCAGACGCGATGGAAGGCCCGACCCCTGTGTCGGCGCTCATTCATGCCGCGACCATGGTAACCGCAGGTGTGTTTCTTGTGGCGCGTTGTTCGCCCTTGTTCGAGATGTCGCAAACGGCGCTGAATGTGGTGATTGTCATTGGCGCGATTACCGCATTTTTTGCTGCCAGCGTCGGGCTTGTGCAAAATGACATTAAGCGGGTCATCGCTTATTCCACCTGTTCGCAGCTTGGCTATATGTTTGTAGGGCTGGGTATTGGCGCTTATCAGGCGGCTATGTTCCATTTGTTCACCCATGCCTTTTTCAAAGCGCTGCTATTCTTAGGGGCGGGTTCGGTTATTCACGCCATGGGCGATGAGCAAGATATGCGCAAAATGGGGGGGCTTCGTCAGCTCATTCCGGCCACTTTCTTGATGATGTTCATCGGCACGATTGCGCTGACAGGCTTTCCGCTTACGGCAGGTTATTTCTCTAAAGATGCGATTATCGAAGGCGCTTTCGCCGCTCAGGCGGGGCCCCATATGTTTGCTTTTGCGATGCTTATTATTGCCGCGTTTTTCACGTCGTTTTATAGCTGGCGTTTGATGTTCTTAACGTTTTTTGGGGCGCCGCGTGGTTCCAATGAAACGCTGAACCATGTGCATGAAAGCCCACCTGTTATGCTGGTGCCGCTGATTGTGCTGGCGTTTGGGGCTTTGTTGGCTGGGTTTGCCTTCTCGGGAATGTTTATTGGCGACGGACAAACAGCTTTCTGGAATGGCACGATTTTCACCTCCGCCGACAATCATGTGCTGCATGATTTGCACACCGTGCCGAGCTGGGTGAAACTATTGCCACTGGTGATGATGCTATCTGGCTTTGTTTTGGCGTATATTATGTATATCCGCTATCCAAAATGGCCGCGTGAAATTGCGGAGCAGCACGACCTAATCTACAAGTTTCTGCTCAACAAATGGTATTTCGACGAAATTTACGACTTCCTCTTCGTGCGTCCAGCCAAATGGCTTGCGCGGGTTCTGTGGAAGGGTGGCGATGGCGCCATTATTGATGGCTTGGGGCCCGATGGCATTGCGTCGAGCGTGATGCGCATTACGCGCCGTGTCGTCGGTCTGCAAACGGGTTTTGTTTATCATTATGCTTTTGTCATGTTGCTGGGTGTTGCCAGTTTCGTGACATGGCTGATGCTGACGGCGCAATAGGGAAGATATAGGAATACGCATATGATTGATTGGCCGCTTCTTTCGACCCTCACATTTTTACCGCTTCTCGGCGCTCTGTTCATTTTATTGGTGCGCGGCGACGAAGAAACGGTAGCTGCAAACTCTCGGGCTGTGGCGCTTTGGACGACCGTGGTAACTCTGCTGCTCAGCATTTTCATGGTCACGCGTTTTGATGGTAGCGAGGCCGGCTTTCAATTCGTCGAGCGCGCGCAATGGTTAGCCCCCGGCATTGATTACGCCATGGGTGTAGATGGCATCTCGGTGCTATTTGTGGTGCTTACTGCCGCGCTGATGCCGATTTGTATTCTGGCGAGTTGGGTCTCTGTGAAAACCCGTGTGCGCGAATATATGCTGGCTTTCTTGGCACTTGAAACGCTGATGATTGGCGTTTTCTGCTCCATGGATATCATTCTTTTCTACCTGTTCTTTGAAGCGGGTCTCATTCCAATGTTCCTAATCATTGGTATCTGGGGCGGCGCACGACGGATTTATGCGAGCTTTAAATTCTTCCTCTACACGCTGGTTGGCTCGGTTCTGATGCTCTTGGCCATTTTGTATATGTATTGGCAGACAGGCACGACGTTCATTCCTGATTTGGCGGCGCATGGGTTTGATGCCGATGTGCAGACTTGGCTATGGCTCGCTTTCTTCGCAAGTTTTGCGGTTAAAATGCCAATGTGGCCAGTGCATACATGGTTGCCAGATGCGCACGTGGAAGCGCCAACCGCAGGTTCCGTTATTCTAGCGGGTGTGTTGTTGAAAATGGGCGGCTACGGTTTCTTGCGGTTCTCTTTGCCAATGTTCCCCATCGCCTCGGATATGTTCTCGCCGATGGTATTGGCGCTGAGCGCGATTGCCATTGTCTACACTTCGCTTGTGGCCTTCGCCCAAGAGGATATGAAAAAGCTCATCGCTTATTCTTCGGTCGCGCATATGGGTTTTGTGACCATGGGTATTTTCTCGGCCACCATTCAAGGGGTGCATGGGGCTGTGTTCCAAATGCTCTCGCATGGTTGGATTTCGGGCGCGCTGTTTTTATGCGTCGGCGTGGTCTACGACCGCATGCATACGCGTGAAATTGCGGCCTATGGCGGCTTAGCCAATCGCATGCCAATTTTCGCCACGGTGTTTTTGCTGTTCACCATGGCCAATGTCGGCTTGCCCGGCACCTCCGGCTTTGTTGGCGAGTTCTTGACGATTATCGGCACGTTCCAAGTCAGCACATGGACGGCCTTATTTGCCGCCAGTGGCGTCATTTTCTCAGCCGTCTACGCGCTGTCGCTTTATCGCCGCGTGAGCTTGGGTCGTATTGAGCATGAAGGCTTGCAGCAAATCGCCGATATGGATCGCCGCGAGATATTCATCATCGCGCCTTTGGTGATTGCGACAATATTATTTGGTTTCTGGCCGATGCCCATTCTAGACTTAACCGCGCCGTCGGTAGAGGCACTGGTGTCGGGTTATCAAGAGGCTTTGGCCAATCACTATTCTGGCCTCGACGTGCAGGCGGTGGAGTAAGACAATGACAACGCAATTTATGAACGACATTATTCTTATCCTGCCGGAGCTGGTGCTATTTCTTGGCGCTTTGGGCCTACTGATGGTTGGCGCGTTTTCTGAAAAAGATGCCACTCGCACGGTAGATTATGGCGCCGTAGGGCTTTTGGCTTTGGCGGCGGTTTTGGCGGCAGGCTATTCGTCTGACGCGACCGCCTATGCGTTTAACAAATCCTTTGTCATGGATAGCTTTGCCTCGCTGATGAAAGTGCTGACCTTTGGCGCCACAGCCGTGGCAATCATCATGTCGCAACGCTTCCTACGCCGCGAAAAACTAGCGCGTTTTGAGTATTCTATCCTGCTGGTTCTCTCGGCTACGGGCATGGGGCTGATGATTTCGGCCAATGATTTAATCTCGCTCTATATGGGCATTGAGCTGCAAAGCTTGGCGCTTTATGTGGTTGCGGCCATCAATCGCGATAGCCTTCGCTCCACCGAAGCAGGGCTCAAATATTTCGTTCTCGGCGCCTTGTCCTCGGGCATGTTGCTTTACGGCGCGTCGCTGATTTACGGCTTCTCGGGCTCGACCAATTTCAACGAAATTGCTTTGGCCTTCCAACCGGAAGACGGCATATTGCCGATGGCGCAAGTCATTGGTCTGGTGTTCTTAATGGCAGGTTTGGCATTTAAAATTTCCGCCGTGCCATTCCATATGTGGACGCCAGATGTTTACGAAGGTGCGCCTACGTCGGTGACGGCTTTCTTTGCGGCGGCCCCAAAACTAGCAGGCATGGCGATATTCCTTCGCGTTATGATGACCGGATTTGGGGATGCCATGGTGGCGTGGCAGCAAATTATTATCTTTATTTCCATCGCAAGTATGGCGCTTGGCGCTTTTGCGGCCATTGGCCAGCAGAACATTAAACGCCTGATGGCTTATTCATCTATCGGCCATATGGGCTTCGCGCTTGTGGGCTTTGCCGCTGTATCGCCAACTGGGGTTTCCAGTGTCATTCTTTACATGGCGCTTTATGCGGTGATGACGCTTGGCACATTTGCCTGCATCCTGTCGATGCGCCGCGATAGTGGGCCGGTAGAGAAAATCGAAGACTTGGCTGGCTTGAGCCAAACCCGTCCATTTATGGCAGGCTGTTTGGCAATTCTCATGTTCTCGCTGGCGGGCATTCCGCCGATGGCTGGGTTTTTTGGTAAATTATTCGTCTTCCGCGCCGCCATTGATGCGGGGCTTTATGGCCTGTCTATTCTGGGAGTCTTGGCCAGTGTGGTGGGGGCTTATTATTATTTGCGCATCATTAAAACCATGTATCTCGACCCGCCGACAGACGAAGTCAATATGCCGATGCCGCGCGAGCTATCCATTTTGGCTGGCGGGATGACGGCGTTTACCCTTTTGTTTTTCCTCTATCCAACGCCCTTGATTGAGCTGGCGAATACGGCTGGCGAGGCGCTTACACAGGGCGCCAATTTAGGCCAAGCTGGCGTAGATGCCGCGAAAGGCATTTCGACCCGGTGATAAGCCTTCCAGACGGATATCACTTGCATCACCTGCCTCAGGTGGACAGCACCAATGAAGAAGCGCGGCGCATGGCGGCGGAAAATAGCCTTCGTCCCACTTGGATTATCGCGGATGTGCAAACCGCAGGGCGCGGTCGGCGAGGCCGCGTTTGGGATAGCCCATCGGGCAATCTGATGACCACGCTATATTTGCCCGACGCCCCAGAGCCGAAACTGGCGGGGCAATTGGCCTTTGTGGCAGGCTTGGCCTTAGAAGCGAGCGTGCGCCATTTCATCGGCGCGCCATCGCGCGTGAGTGTTCGTTTAAAGTGGCCCAATGATGTGCTGATTGACGGCAAAAAAGCCTCGGGTATTTTATTGGAAAGTACGCAGCAAGATAAACACCGCCGCTGGTTGGCCATCGGGCTGGGGCTTAATTTGGCCTCGCATCCAGACGATACGCCATATCCGGCGACAAATCTTTCGGCCTACACAGGCAAAGCGCCATGCAATCTGGAGGCTTTGGAGGTTTTGGCTGCGGCTTTCGAGCGGGTTTATCAGCAATGGAAAATGGGTGGCTTTGCTCCGGTTTTGCAAAGCTGGCGCGGCGTGGCCCATGGTATCGGCGGGCCGCTGGTGGCGCGACTGGAAAACCAAGAGATTAAGGGTATCTTCATAGATATCGACGAGAAGGGCGCGCTGCTGCTTCAAGATGAAGCGGGCGAGACGCATGTAATAGATGCAGGGGATGTTTTCTTCCCCGAGAATGGACAAAATGGCTGAGCAGAACAGCGAACTTGTATTTTTACCCCTAGGGGGAACTGGCGAGATTGGCATGAATTGCAATCTCTATGGCTATGGGCCGCGCGGCGACCGCGATTGGCTGATGGTCGACCTTGGCGTCACTTTTGGCGGCGCCTATGAGCCGGGCGTAGATCTCATCACGGCCGACATCGAGTTTATCGAGCAACGCAAAGATCGCCTTCTGGGCATTTTGCTGACGCATGGCCATGAAGACCACATTGGCGCCGTGGCGCATCTTTGGCATCGTTTGAAGTGTCCGCTTTATGCGACGCCTTTCACCGCTGAATTGGTTAAAGGCAAATTGGCCGAGCGTGGCATCCTCGATGAGGTTGAGCTGAACATTATCGACACGGACGCACATTTGGAACTGGGGCCTTTCTCTCTTGATTATATTTGCCTAACTCATTCGATTGCTGAGCCGAGTGCGATTGCTATTGAAGTGGGCGGCTATCGGGCTTTGCATACGGGCGATTGGAAAATTGACCCCGATCCCGTTATCGGTCGGCTGACCGAAGTTGACCGCCTGAAGGCGCTTGGCGACAAAGGTATT
Source organism: uncultured Rhodobiaceae bacterium (assembly GCA_963932545.1). Classification (GTDB taxonomy): domain Bacteria; phylum Pseudomonadota; class Alphaproteobacteria; order RS24; family RS24; genus UBA8337. Next base: position 22,162 of record CAWVRH010000013.1, read on the forward strand.
GATGCGATTATATGCGATAGCACCAATGTGCTGTCGCCCGGGCGTTCGGGCTCGGAAGCCGATGTGGCGAAGAACCTGCTGGAGGCCGTGGCGGATAGCCCCGGTCGGGTAGTGATTACGACCTTTGCTTCCAATGTGGCGCGGATGACGAGTATCGCCGAAGTGGCCGTAAAGTCGGGTCGGCATTTATGTCTGGCAGGTCGCGGAATGCATAAAATTTATCAAGCGGCGCGCAAAACCGGATATATGACGCAGTTTCCAGAGCTTATCGAAGATAAAGACGCGGGCTATTTGCCGCCCGATAAATTGTTGCTGTGCTGCACAGGCAGCCAAGGCGAGGCCAATGCGGCGCTTGGGCGGATGGCCAATGGGCATCATCCCCACCTCACGCTTGAGGCAGGCGATCGGGTAATTTTCTCATCGAAAATGATACCGGGAAATGAGAAAGAAATTCTCTCGCTGCAAAATAAATTGGCGCAATTGGATGTTGAGATTATCACTCCCAATGGCAAAGACATTCATGTGTCGGGTCATCCGTGCCGCGACGAGCTGGCCGATATGTATAGTTGGGCGCGCCCGCGTGCGGCCCTGCCTGTGCATGGCGAACACCGCCATCTCATTGCCCATGCGGCGCTTGCCAAAGAGTTGGGCGTGCCAGAGCCCTTGCGCATTCATAATGGCGATTTAGTTCGTATCGCGCCGGGCCCCACTGAGGTGATTAATGTGGTGCCAACGGGTCGGCTGTATTTGGATGGCTCGGTAATAACGAGCGGCAAACATTTGGCTACTCGCGACCGGCGTAAACTGTCGGAGACGGGCGTGGTGTTTGTGGCGGTGCCGATTGACCAAGCCAATCGTTTGGCAGGGCGCTTTGAGGTTTCGACCGCTGGCTTGCCAGAAGATGATGGTATGGTGAAGCTGGTCGATTGGGCGTTAGATGCCGTGGAGCGAGCCATCCCGTCTAACGGCAAGCTGACACCAGAGCGAGCCGAGAATGATATTCGCATTGGCGTGCGCCGCGAGATGGCGCGTCGCTGGGGCAAAAAGCCGATGGTGCTGGTTAGCTTTATTGAGGTCTAGGGAGACACGAAATGATTGAAGTTGGGTTTATTTTTGGAGCGGCGATTTATGGCATCGTTTGGTTTTTGACGCTGTTTATGGTTCTGCCATTTGGTGTGGTGTCGCAATCGGAATCGGGAGAAGTCGTGCCAGGCTCCGACGGGGGAGCGCCTTCGCAGCCGCGCATAGGGCGCAAACTCTTGATCACTACTTTGGTGTCTGGCGTTCTTTATGCCGGCATTTACTGGGTGCTAACGAGCGGCGCTTTGGCCAATGCCGAGATTCCGTTTTTGCCAGATTTTCGCGGCACTAAATAGGACAAGACATAAAAAGCGGGGTCTTCGATTTGCATCGACGACCCCGCTATCTATGTGCTTCGAGCAAGCTCGAAAGGTTCCTCCCAAAACCCGAGGACCAGAGGTCCTCATCCACCTCAAAAAATTAACTTCATTCCAACATTCTGTCATCTTTTATTTACGCTCTCGGTGATTTTCTTTTGCCGCCCCCGTGACATTTGCTTGCGCCAGAAACCCGTCATGTTATGACTTAATTTAAGTTTTAGCAGGTAAGGAACCCCGCATCATGTCGCCCATTAGCCAGTCCCATCGGATGTCGAATTATTTTCTGCCGACCCTCAAAGAGACGCCCTCGGAAGCCCAGATTGTATCGCATCGCTTGATGTTACGCGCGGGCATGGTGCGCCAGAGTGCGGCGGGTATTTATAGCTGGTTGCCACTGGGCCTGCGGGCTTTGCGCAAAATCGAAGCCATCGTGCGTGACGAGCAAGCCAAAGCGGGCGCGATTGAGATGTTGATGCCGACTTTGCAGTCGGCCGATATCTGGCGCGAGTCGGGTCGCTATGAAGACTACGGCAAAGAAATGCTGCGCATCACCGACCGCCATGGGCGCGATTTGCTTTACGGGCCGACCAATGAAGAGCTGATTACGCAAATTTTCCGCGACAATGTGGTGAGCTATAAAGACCTACCGAAAAACCTTTATCACATTCAGTGGAAATTCCGCGACGAGATACGCCCACGTTTCGGCGTTATGCGGGGCCGTGAATTTTTGATGAAAGACGGCTATAGCTTCGACATTGATGAGGCTGCGGCGCGCGCATCCTATTATAAAATGTTCATCGCTTATTTGCGCAGCTTCCGCCGTATGGGTTTAAAGGCCATGCCAGTGGCGGCCGACACAGGCCCGATTGGCGGCGAGTTGAGCCATGAGTTCATCATTTTGGCCGATACGGGCGAGTCGGAGATTTTCTGCCATAGCGACATCCTAGATTTACCCGTGCCGGAGGCCGATTACGACGGCGACTTGGGCCCCACCATTGAGAGCTTCACGCAATATTATGCGCGCTCCGACGAAATGCACGATGGCGCGATGTTCGCCGAGCAAGTGCCAGCCGAGAAACAGCTCACCGCGCGCGGCATCGAGGTAGGGCATATTTTCTACTTCGGGCAAAAATATTCCACCGCGATGAACGCCCAAGTGGCAGGGCCTGATGGCAAAGATACCCCCGTGCATGGCGGCTCTTACGGCATTGGCGTGTCGCGATTGGTGGGCGGCATTATTGAGGCCAGCCACGATGAAAATGGTATTATTTGGCCTTGGGCCGTGGCGCCGTTTCATGTGGGGCTGATTAACCTGAAGCCGGGCCATGAAGGCTGCGACGCCATGTGCGAGCGCCTGTTCGAAACGCTGTCACAAAACGGCCTTGATGTTCTCTATGATGATCGAGACGATCGGGCGGGGGCGAAGTTCTCGACGATGGATTTGATTGGTCTGCCTTGGCAGGCTGTTATTGGCCCACGCGGGGCCGAGGGTGGCGAAGTGGAAATCAAGAACCGAGCCACCGGAGAGAAACACGTTTTGGCGCTGGATGCCGCGATTGCTTTATTGTCGTCGCCGCCGGATAGCGCCAAGTAGAACGAAAATGGGAAGTAGAATGGGAAGTAGGATGTCGGCATGACGCGAGCTTTTGGCGCTTTAGAATGGCAAATTGCCGGCCGCTACCTGCGCTCGCGCCGACGCGAGAGCTTTATCTCGGTCATCGCTGGCATTTCCTTTTTGGGCATCATGTTGGGCGTGGCGACTTTGATTATCGTCATGGCTGTGATGACGGGCTTTCGCGCGGATTTGCTAGATCGTATTCTGGGCGTTAACGGCCATGCCACCATTCGGGCCCATCAAAGCGAGTTCATCGATCGCGACGCTTTGGTGAAAAAGCTCGAAGTCGCCGATGGGGTGGTGTTCACCACGCCGCTGGTCGATGGCCAAGCTATGTTGTCGTCTGGCTCAGCTGTGCGCGGGGTTTTGGTGCGCGGGCTGCCGCTGGAGAAGCTGAAACAATTACCGAGCTTGCAAGGCAATATTGTTGACGGGTCGTTGGATGATTTGACCGGAATCAATACGATTGCCATGGGGGTTCGGTTGGCCGAGCGACATGGCTTTAAAATTGGCGACCGCGTGTCGCTTATCTCGCCGCGCGGCACGATTACGCCCTTTGGCACGGCGCCTCGGTTGAAGCAGTTTAAATTGGCGGCGATTTTCCGTATCGGTCTATCCGAATATGATTTGAATTTCACCTTCATGCCCATTGGTTCCGCCGCCGCATTTTTTGGCCTCAGCGAAAACCAAGGCGCCATTGATGTGGTGCTGGATGAACCAGACTCGATTGACCAACGCGCGCCCGAGCTGCGTGCCTTGGCAGGCGAGGGGCATTATCTGGTCGATTGGAAGCAGAGCAATAGCACGTTGGCGGGCGCGCTAGAGGTTGAGCGCAATGTTATGTTTATGATTTTGACCATGATTTTGCTGGTTGCGGCGCTGAATATTATTTCCGGTCTGGTGATGTTGGTGCGCGATAAGGGGCGCGATATCGCTGTTATGCGCTCGATGGGCGCGTCGCGCGGGCTCATCTTGCGGGTGTTTTTCATTACCGGAGCCAGTATTGGCGTTTTAGGCACGATTGCCGGCCTGGGTCTCGGCACCCTGTTTTGCGCCTATATTGAAGAAATTCGCCAATTTCTGATTTGGTCGACGGGGGCGAATTTGTTTCCTGCCGAAGTGTATTTCTTGGAGCGCATGCCGGCGCTTATTTTGCCCAGCGATTTGCTGCAAGTCACCGGTATGGCGCTGACTTTGTCCTTCTTGTCGACGCTCTATCCCGCTTGGCGTGCGGCCTCTATGGAACCTGTGGAGGCGTTACGCAATGAGTAGTCATTTTGCCTTATCGAACATCCATCAACGCTTCCAGCAGGGTGATCGGGCTTTGCATGTGCTGCAAGGCGCCTCGTTAGAGATTGCGCAAGGCGAAGTTGTGGCTCTTGTGGGCCCCAGCGGTTCGGGTAAATCGAGCCTTTTGCATATTGCAGGTCTTATGGAAAAGCCAGAGCAGGGCAGTATTACCCTGAAAGGGCAAGTGGTAACCGATGCTGAAGATAAGGCGCGCACCGAGCTGCGCCGCGCCCATATCGGCTTTGTTTATCAGTTCCATAATTTATTGCCCGAGTTCACCGCACTAGAGAACGTAGCCATGCCCGCTCGTTTGGCAGGCGATACGAAATCACAAGCCTTGGCGAAAGCGGCGGCTTTGATTGAGAAGCTGGGCTTGGCCGATCGGGCGAGCCATTTGCCGTCGCAACTCTCGGGCGGCGAACAACAGCGGGTTGCCATTGCGCGCGCACTTACCAATACGCCGGCGCTTGTATTGGCCGATGAGCCGACGGGTAGTCTGGATGGCGCGGCTGGCGATAAGGTCGCGGATTTATTGCTTAGTGAAGCCCGCGCGCAAGGCAGCTCGGTTTTGCTAGCCACTCATGATATGGACTTGGCCGCCAGGGCCGACCGCATTGTGCGTTTACGGGATGGACTTATCGTTACCGTCTAGTTTTCTTTTTCAAAAACCCCAGAAGTCTTGGGATAAATGCCCTTTTTAGATAGGAGTTGACAAAAGAACAAAAAGTGAACATTATAGGTTCAAGAGGAGACATAAAATGACTAATTTGATCGAAGACTTTCTGACAGTTTGCACTCTGCTGGCCATGGGCACAGCGATTGTGATGTGGGGTTCTATCGGCCAAGCCTTAGCTGGCTAATAATTATCCCCTTTAATTTACGATAAGCACGCGCTCCTTTGCTGACAGCGGCGGTGCTTTCGCTAAACTGATAGACGTTCGAGTGATTCCGCGAGCCGCGCGGGGTTCATAATTTGGCGTATATTTGTGTAGGCGTAGATGTCAGCAATATCCAATTCTTCTATATCGACACATGGCCATTTGAGAGAAGGGGGGCATGGTTAACCTTATGCGTCCTAAATTCATTCATTTGCGCACCCATAGCGCCTATTCGCTGCTCGAGGGCGCTCTGCCCATTAGAACGCTCACACAGACGGCTGTGGCCGCGCGCATGCCCGCGCTGGCGGTGACCGATCGCAACAATCTATTCGGCGCACTAGAATTCGCCGAAACCGCCGCTGCTATCGGGATTCAGCCAATCATTGGTGCCACTTTGCGGGTACGCGACGGGGAAGAAGATGAGGGCGATATCGCGCTACTGGTCAAAAACCGCGCGGGCTACGATAATTTAATGGCGCTGATAAGTGCGGCGCATCTGCAAGACGAAGGCAAGCTGGGGCCAGGCGTTGAGGAAACTTTGATGGCGCGCCATGCGGACGGGTTAATTTGCCTAACCGGCGGCCCCGATGGTCCCATGGATAAGCTGCTGGCGAGCAACCGAAAAGACAAAGCAGAGACCAAATTATTAAATTATATCAATATCTTTAAAGATAATATTTATGTAGAGCTTCAACGCTATCCAGATGCGCTGGATGAAGAAACAGAGACCGCCCTGATTGATTTCGCCTATGCGCACGACCTGCCTTTGGTGGCGACCAATCAGGCTTATTTTGCTTCCGTCGATGACTATCGCGCTCATGATGCGCTGATTTGTATTGCCGAGGGGCGCTATCTGAACGAGAGCGATCGGCGTCGTTTAACGCCAGATCACCGTCTGAAGTCAGCCGAAGAAATGTGCGCTTTATTCGCCGATTTACCCGAAGCCATCGAGAGCAGCATTGAGATTGCCCAACGGTGCGCTTTTCGCCCGACGGAGCATCCGCCTATTTTGCCCGTGTTTGCGGAAGGCGACGAGTTGGACGTGCTATCCAAGCAAGCCCATGAGGGCTTAACCGAGCGTTTAAAGCAGATTGTGCCCGCCACCGAAGAGGCGAATTACCGCGAACGTTTGGATTTTGAGCTGAAAGTCATCGGCGACATGGGCTTTCCGGGCTACTTCCTGATTGTTGCGGATTTCATCAAGTGGTCGAAATCGCAAAACATCGCGGTTGGCCCGGGTCGGGGCTCGGGCGCGGGCTCGGTTGTGGCTTGGGCGCTAACCATTACGGATTTGGATCCTTTGCGGTTTAACTTGCTGTTCGAGCGGTTTCTCAACCCAGAACGCGTATCGATGCCAGATTTTGATATCGATTTTTGCCAGTCGCGCCGCGATGAGGTGATTACCTATGTGCAGCAAAAATATGGCCGCGATCAAGTGGCGCAAATCATCACCTTCGGCAAGCTGCAAGCCCGCGCGGTGTTGCGCGATGTGGGCCGCGTGTTGCAAATGCCGTATGGCCAAATCGACCGCCTGACCAAAATGGTGCCGAATAACCCGGCCAGCCCCGTCACCCTATCGGAGGCGATTGAGCAAGAGCCGCGCATGCAGGCTGAGCGCGATAGCGACCCGCAAGTAGCGGAATTGCTGGAGATTAGCCTGAAGCTGGAAGGTCTGTATCGCCATGCCTCGACCCATGCGGCGGGCGTGGTGATTGGCGATCGGCCGCTGCAAGAATTAGTGGCGCTCTACCGCGACCCGAAATCGGACATGCCGGTAACCCAGTTCAATATGAAATGGGTGGAAAAAGCGGGGCTGGTGAAGTTTGACTTTCTCGGGCTAAAAACGCTGACCGTCCTAGAAAAAGCCGTGGAGCTGATTGAGAGCACGGGCACCACGGTGGATATTCACAATCTGCCGCTCGACGACGAAAAGACCTATGAGCTGTTGGGGCGCGGCGACACGATTGGTGTGTTTCAGTTGGAAAGCTCGGGTATGCGCGATGTGCTGCGCAAAATGCGGCCCGATAAATTTGAAGATATTATCGCGCTCGTGGCGCTATATCGCCCGGGGCCGATGGACAATATTCCGACCTATATCGCTTGTAAAATGGGCGAGAAGGAACCCGATTACATGCACGACAGTCTCAAATCCATTTTGGAAGAGACCTACGGCGTGATGATTTACCAAGAGCAAGTGATGCAAATCGCGCAAACTCTATCGGGCTATTCGCTCGGCGAGGCGGATTTGCTGCGCCGTGCCATGGGTAAGAAAATTCAGGCTGAAATGACCGCGCAAAAAGCCCGCTTCATCGATGGCGCCGTGGAGCTGGAAGTGAACCGCAATCAGGCGGCGCTGATTTTCGACCAAGTCGATAGTTTTGCGGGCTACGGTTTCAACAAAAGCCACGCCGCCGCTTATGCCTTGATTGCCTATCAAACCGCTTGGCTGAAAGCCAATCACCCAGTGGCGTTTTATGCGGCCTCTATGTCGCTTGATTTTGAGCGCACCGAAAAGCTCAATAGCTTCAAACAAGATGCCGCCAAACATGACATCACGACGTGCACGCCCGACGTCAATCGTTCGTTGGCGGCTTTTTCTATCGAGGGCGACCAAATTTTTTACGCGCTCGCGGCCATCCGAAATGTCGGCAGTCTGGCCATGCAAGGCGTGGTCGATGAGCGGATGGAGAACGGCCCGTTTAAGGACGTGTTCGATTTCGCCCGCCGCACAGCAGGTATTGGGCTGAACAAACGCTTGTTGGAGCATTTAATCGCGGCCGGTGCGCTGGATAGTCTGGAGCCAGATAGGGCAAAGCTCATGGGCGGCATCGGCGTTCTGCTGGGCGAGGCGAGCATTGCGCAAAACGAAAAAGAGACCCAACAAGACAATCTATTCGGCGAGGCCGATGTTAGCGAGAGCGTGGTGCTGCCTGCCGCTTTGGTGCCATGGTCGGCGATTGACCGGTTAACGCATGAATATAATGCCCTCGGCTTCTTTTTATCTGGCCATCCACTGGATGACTATAAAACGCTTTTGAAGCGCGCGCGGGTCGCGAGCTTTGAAGATTTGGAAAGCCGTGTCGAGAAAGAAGTCATGGTGGCGGGGGCAATTACCAAAGTCGAGGAGCGCAAGTCGAAAGACAAAGGCAATCCTTATGCTTTCATCACGTTATCCGACCCGACGGGGCAGTTTGAGATGATGGCGTTTTCCAAAGCGCTAGATGCGTCGCGCGAGCATATGCAAGTTGGGGCTTTGGTGGTCTCGACCGTGAAAATTGAGCGCGACGACGGGCAATTGCGCCTGCTGATGCAAGGCATGCGCCCCGTCGATGATGTGGCCGCGCACACGGAAGCAGGCTTGCGGATTTTCATTGAGAAACCTGAAGCCTGTGCGGGCTTAAAAGCGCGTCTCGAGGATGTTGAGAAGCCACGCCATAAAACCGGCGGGGAGGTGTCGTTGATTTTGATGAGCCCGGAACGCGAGGTAGAACTGCGCCTACCTAATAAATATGCCATCAACCCGCGCATCACGGGCGCCATTAAGGCGGTTCCTGGCGTTTTGCACGTCGAAGAAGTGTAAATTTCGCGCCATTTGGAACCCGCGCATAATCGCTTGCCAGACGGGCGATAATTACCTATACCACGGCTATTACTCACGCAGGGAATGCCCTCTTTCCGGGGCGCTCTTCGTGTCGCACATGGTGTGCGATGACCCCCTGCGGCGGATTAACGAGAGAAAGGAAGGCAACGCTATGGCTCTGCCCGATTACAACATGCGACAACTGCTAGAAGCAGGGGTCCACTTTGGTCACCAAACACACCGTTGGAACCCTAAAATGGCACCGTATATTTTCGGTGGCCGCAACGGTATTCACATTATGGATCTGTCGAAAACAGTTCCGATGCTGCACCAAGCTCTGGTTACGGTTCAAGATGTTATCGCCTCTGGCGGTCGTATCCTGTTCGTCGGCACCAAGCGTCAAGCGGCTGAGCCGATTGCTCGCCACGCGACACAGTGCGCCCAATATTACATGAACTCTCGTTGGCTCGGCGGCACGCTGACCAACTGGCAAACCATTTCGAAATCCATCAAGCGTCTGCGCGAATTGGAAGCGAAACTCGACGGAGAAGGCTCTGGCGGTTTGACCAAGAAAGAAGTTCTCAACCTCACGCGCGAACGCGCCAAACTAGAGCTTGCGCTCGGTGGCATTAAAGATATGGGTGGCGTTCCCGAACTGATGTTCGTTGTCGATACCAATAAAGAAGCCATCGCCATCGCAGAAGCGAAAACTTTGGGTATTCCGGTGATTGCCATCGTCGACAGCAATTGCGATCCAGACAGCATTGATTTCCCGATTCCGGGCAATGATGATGCGTCGCGCGCGATTGAGTTGTATTGCGATTTGATTTCAAAAGCGGTTATTGCTGGCATCGAAGCTAGTAGTTCTGCCTCGGGTGTTGATTTGGGCGCGGCTGTTGAGCCGATGGCCGAGCCAGCTTTGGAAGCAGCTCCAGCCCCAGAAGCCGCTCCAGCTCCAGTGGTTGGTGAAGCCCCAGCCCCAGAAGCCACTCCAGCTCCAGTGGTTGGTGAAGCCCCAGCCCCAGAAGCCCCAGTGGCTGCTGAAGCTGTTGTTGAAGCCCCAGCCGCAGAAGTAACACCTGAAGCGTAACGCGCCTTTGATATTAGGAGATAGTCCCATGAGCAATATTACAGCAAGCATGGTTAAAGAACTGCGTGAAACATCTGGCGCAGGCATGATGGATTGCAAAACAGCCCTTCAAGAAAACGACGGCAACATTGAAGCCGCCGTGGATTGGTTGCGCACCAAAGGTTTGGCCAAAGCGGCCAAAAAAGCCGGTCGTGTTGCCGCCGAAGGTCTGGTTGGCGTGATGTCCAGTGGCACCTCGGGTGCTGTTGTAGAAGTTAATTCCGAAACCGATTTTGTGGCGCGTAACGATACGTTCCAAAGCATGGTCCGCGAAATCGCTGGCGTCGCTTTGAGCGGGAGCGTTGCCCATGAAGATCTGCTTGCCGCAGATTTTCCGGGAGCTGGTAAATCGGTTGAAGCCCATGTCACCGAGATGGTTGGCACAATCGGCGAAAACATGACGGTGCGTCGCTCGCAAAAACTGAGCGTCGAAAAAGGTGTTATCGCTAGTTACATTCACGGCGCTGTGGTCGATGGCCTTGGCAAAATTGGTGTGTTGGTTGCGCTAGAATCGACAGGCGACACGGATAAACTGGAAGCCTTGGGTCGCCAAATTGCGATGCATGTTGCGGCCACGAGCCCATTGGCTGCCAATGAATCCGATTTGGATCCAGCTGAGATTGAACGCGAACGCGCCGTTTTGGTAGCCGAAGCGAAAGAGAGCGGCAAGCCAGACGAAATCATCGAGAAAATGGTTGATGGTCGTATTCGCAAGTTCCTCGAGGAAGTTGTGTTGACCAGCCAGGTTTTCGTGATTGATGGCGAAACGCGAATTTCGAAAGTTCTCGAAAATGCTGCCGCCGATGTCGGCGCGCCTGTAGCCTTGAAAGCGTTTGTGCGCTTTGAACTGGGCGAAGGCGTGGACAAGGGCGAAGAAGCAGATTTCGCAGCCGAAGTTGCCGCCGCTGTAGGTAGCAATTAAGCCGCTTCGCATCCGTTAATTTTTTTCTGTTTAGAAAACTTTAGCGTCTATCTTAAGGGTCGATTATTGGCTTAGGGTGGGTGTGAGGAATCGCGCCATATTGGCTTAGAAGAACGGGGAGAGTTTCATGTCTGGAAGTCCGAAATACAAACGGGTTCTACTGAAAGTATCTGGCGAAGCTCTTATGGGCGACGGCCAATACGGCATTGATGTGGCTACCGTCGACCGCATCGCCGAAGAAGTAAAAGACGCACTCGCCCAAGGCTCTGAAGTTTGCATGGTGATTGGTGGCGGCAATATTTTTCGCGGCCTCACCGGCGCTGCCGATGGTATGGACCGCTCGTCGGCCGACTATATGGGCATGTTGGCCACCATTATGAACGCGCTGGCCATGCAAAATGGCCTCGAGCGCAAAGGGGTTCAAACCCGTGTGTTGTCGGCCATTCCGATGACCAGTGTTTGCGAGCCTTATATCCGTCGTCGCGCGATGCGGCATATGGAGAAGGGCCGCGTGGTTATTTTTGCGGCTGGCACGGGAAACCCTTTTTTCACCACAGATACGGCGGCTGCTTTGCGAGCGGCTGAGATGAATTGCGATGCGCTGATGAAGGGCACCAATGTCGACGGCGTTTATAGTGCCGACCCCAAAACCGACCCGAGCGCCACCCGCTTCGACCGCCTCAGCTATATGGATGTGCTGTCGAAAGATTTAAAAGTTATGGATGCGTCTGCCGTGTCGCTATCGCGCGAGAACGGCATTCCCATTATTGTGTTTTCCATTCAAGAGTCCGGTGCTTTCACCCAAGTGCTGCAAGGCAAAGGCGCTTGCACCCTTGTGGAAGATGTGCAGGCTTAAGGTTTAGAGGAAGAAATAAAATGAGTATTGATACAGATGATATTGAACGCCGCATGGATGGCGCCCTCACGGCTTTTAAAGCCGACTTGGCAGGCCTGCGAACCGGACGCGCAAGCGCTGCTTTGCTAGAGCCGATTATGGTCGATGCTTATGGGCAAATGATGCCGATATCGCAAGTGGGCACGATTGCCGTCCCCGAGCCGCGCATGTTGTCGGTTCAGGTTTGGGACAAGGGGCAAGTGACGCTCGTTGAAAAAGCCATTCGCGAGAGCAATCTTAATTTGAACCCAATGACCGAAGGTCAACTTATTCGCATTCCGTTGCCAGAGCTGAACGAAGAGCGCCGCGAAGAATTGGTTAAAGTGGCTGGCAATTATGCTGAGCAGGCCCGCGTGTCGGTTCGCAATGTGCGTCGCGATGGCATGGATCAAATTAAGAAAGCCGAAAAAGACAGCGACATCTCGCAAGATGACGCCAAGATTTATTCGGATGAAGTGCAAGAGCTGACCGATAAAACCATTAAGCTGGTGGATGAAACCCTGACCACGAAGGAAAGTGAAATCCGGCAAGTCTGACCGGAGCGCATCATGCCAGAGGCTGTTGACCCCATAAATATTCCAACCCATGTGGCTATCGTTATGGATGGCAATGGGCGTTGGGCGCAGCAGCGCGGGCTTTCACGCCAAGAGGGGCACCGCAAAGGCGTAGAGGCCTTACGCCAAATTGTGCGCGATGCGGGCACTGAGGGTATTGGCTATCTCACGGTATTTTCTTTTTCGACACAAAATTGGGGTCGGCCAAAATTAGAGGTCGATTTTTTAATGTCGTTGCTGCAACGCTATATCGAGAGCGATTTGGCGGAGCTGCATAACGAAGGCGTGCGCGTTCGCATTATTGGTCGCCGTACGGGATTGTCGACTAAAATTTGCCAATTGATTGACCGTGCCGAAACGCTGACCGCCGATAACACCAATATGTATTTGCAAATCGCATTTAATTATGGCGCGCGCGAAGAAATTGCCGATGCCGCCTCGCGCTTGGCGCGCCGTGCCGCCGCCGGCACCTTGGATGCGGCCTCCATTACGCCCGAAGTATTAGATGCCGAAATGCTGACAGGTGGTATGCCAGACCCGGATTTAATTATTCGTACCAGTGGCGAATATCGATTGAGCAATTTTTTACTCTGGCAAAGTGCTTATACAGAGTTCTATTTTACCGATACGCTATGGCCAGATTTCGATCGCGATGCGTTAAAGCTCGCTATCGAATTTTATGCCAAACGCGATCGTCGCTTTGGGTTGCTAAATGAGCAAGTCAAGGAAGCCGAGTAGATCGGTTGGGGGAATTATGTCGAAACCAATAAAACCAAAATTTGAAGGCCTGTTGCAGCGCGTTCGCTCGGCATTGATTTTGCTGCCATTCGTTATCGCTCCCGTCGTTTTCGGGGGCTGGTCGTTTACCGCTCTCTTGGCACTGGTTGGGTTTTTAATGGCCCGCGAATGGGGGGCTATTTTGGGCACGCCGAAGGCCAGCGCACACGTGCTTGGCGGGCTAAGCGTTATGATATTGGCTTTTGGTTTGTGGATGGGCGCGCAGGAAGCGCTAGCGCTGTGCTTTGTTTTAGTGGGTTTGGCGGTAAGTTTTGCGCTGTGGCGTGGCGAACGATTGTCACCGATTGCAGGTGGGCTTTTATATGTCGCGCTGCCCTTGGTAACCGCGCAATATTTCCGCGAAGATGCGCTCGGCATGTTGGTCGTCGCCTATGTGCTTGTCTCGGTTTGGGCGGTAGATATTTTCGCGATGTTTACGGGTAAGCTGGTGGGTGGCCCCAAATTGGCGCCCGTTATTTCGCCAAATAAAACTTGGTCTGGTTTACTCGGGGGCGTGTTCGGGGCTGGCTTGAGCGCGGTTCTGACGTTTCTTGTGGTGGTTGGTTTTGGTTTCGGGCAGGCAGATTTTATCGCCCTGATTTTCATCGCGCCACTATTGGCGGTATGCGCGCAAGGCGCTGATTTATTCGAGAGCGCTATTAAGCGTAAATTTAATGTGAAAGATTCTGGCGATATCATCCCCGGACATGGCGGATTGCTAGATCGGGTGGATGGGCTTATCGGTGTTTTGATTGTTTTGCTTGGCGTGGTTTGGCTGCGCGGAGACAGCGTATCGCAGTCCCTTTGGGTTTGGTAATGAGCCGTTCCCTTGCAATTTTTGGGGCCACGGGCACCATTGGCGACAATGCGTTAGATTTGGTTGACCGGCACGCAGATAGATTTCATGTGCAAGTGTTAAGCGCGCATAGCAATACGGATAAGCTGACTAAGCTGGCTCAAAAATACGCCCCCGATGTTTTGGTGATTGGCACCGACCAAGGGCGCGAGGCTTTGGCGCAAAGCTTGCCTGATTTTAAAGGCGATATTCTGGTCGGCGAGGCTGGCTTGCTAGAAGCGGCGCGCCATAAAGTAGATGTTGGCGTGATGGCCATTGTCGGCTTTGCCGGGCTGGCACCGGCCATGGAATGCGCGGCGCAAGGCGGAATTTTGGCTTTGGCCAATAAAGAAGCCTTGGTGGCGGCAGGGCCCTTATTGATGCAAACCGCGCATCAAAACAACACCCAAGTGCTGCCCGTTGATAGCGAGCACAATGCAATTTATCAGCTGCTGCAATTACAAACCAAAGAAACTTCGCGTAAGTCGATGTATAAGTCGATTGAGAAAATTGTTCTCACGGCTTCGGGTGGCCCGTTTCGTCAGCACACGTTGGCCGAGATGGCTAGGGTGACGCCAGCGCAGGCGGTCGCGCATCCGAATTGGGATATGGGCGCGAAGATTTCCGTGGATAGCGCCACCCTAATGAACAAAGGACTGGAGCTGATTGAAGCGCGGTATTTATTTGATATTGAGCCCGCTCGATTGGACGTGCTGGTGCATCCGCAATCGATTGTGCATGGGCTTGTGTATTTTAACGACGGCAGCGTGTTGGCGCAAAAAGGGTGTCCGGACATGCGTGTGCCCTTGGCCTATTGCATGGCTTATCCAGAGCGTATTGCTTCGGGCGTGGCGACGCTCGATTTGGCGGCTCAGGGGCGACTGGATTTTGAAGCCGCCGACCGCGAGCGCTTTTCCTGTTTGGCCTTGGCCGAAGCCGCTATGCAAGCCGACGGAGATGCGCCTTGCGTATTGAATGCCGCCAATGAGATGGCTGTGGCGGCATTTTTGGATGGGAAAATTAGTTTTACCGCCATTGGCGATGTGGTCGACGCCGTTTTACAACAACACCAAGTCGGCGTTGTCGACAGCCTAGAGGCGATTGTCGCGACCGATGCGCGCGCGCGCCACTTGGCGGAACAGCAGATAAAAAGGGTGGCGTAAGGCACAAGCTAAAGCAGGGCCGACTTGATTTTGCCGCAATCTTGGCCGACTTTAAATTGACGTTAAAACGAGCTTTTATTCAGTCGAAAAATAGCCATAATGCAGTCAATTCTTGGGAGTAAGACTTGGAAATCATCAGTAACCTCTATAGCGCCACCGGGCTGAGTTATATTGTCCCGTTTTTGTTTGTGCTGACCATTGTCGTGTTTTTTCACGAGCTCGGCCATTTCTATGCCGCGCGCCGCTGCGGCGTTCGCGTGGAAGTTTTTTCGGTCGGCTTTGGTCGCGCCATAGCGAGTTGGTATGACAAACATGGAACGCAGTGGAAAATTGGTTGGTTGCCTTTGGGCGGCTACGTAAAGTTTTTTGGTGACGAAAATGAAGCCAGCGCCAGCAACCCTGAGGCGATGGAACAGCTCGACGAAGCCGTGCGCGGGGACACTTTGTTTTATAAACCGCTTTGGCAACGTGCCATTGTTGTGGCAGCGGGGCCGATTGCTAATTTCGTTCTGGCCATTGTCATTTTTGCGTCGCTTTATTCTTTCCTCGGCCAGCGCGTTACAGACCCTATGGTTGGCGTTGTTGTGGAAGAAAGCGCGGCGGAGCGCGGAGGCCTGAAGGTCGGCGACTTGATTAAGGCAATTGATGGCAGCGAAGTGAGCACTTTTTCGCAAGTGCGCCGCAAAGTTACCGTGAACGCCAACGTGTTGCTAGAATTTGAAGTCGATAGGGGCGGGGAAACCTTGCTGTTGAATATTGCGCCAGACCGCGTGTTGGAAACCGACCGATTTGGCAATGAATATAATTTAGGGCGCTTGGGTATTGCGGTAAATGCGACCGAAGCCAATGTGCGCCACGTGCGTTACAACCCGTTTACTGCAGTTTGGATGGGTGTCGAAGAAAGCTATTTCATCGTCGAGCAGACTTTCGTTGTTTTGGGGCGCATCATTATGGGCCGCGAAAGTGCGGAGAGCCTTGGCGGGCCTATTCGCATCGCGCAGTTATCGGGCCAAACGGCGACGCTGGGCTTGGTGGCGCTTATCAATTTGACGGCTGTTTTGTCTGTCAGCATTGGTCTTATCAATCTGTTTCCTATTCCCATGCTAGATGGCGGCCATTTAGTGTTTTATGCTTACGAAGGTATTTTTGGGAAGCCAATGTCAGCAAAAGCCCAAGATGTTGGGATGCGTATTGGCCTATCTATGGTATTAATGCTATTCGTTTTCGTGACGTGGAACGATTTATCTCGCCTCAACGTCTTTGATCGTATTACAGGTTTCTTCGGATAATTATGAACCATAAAGAAAAATGTTTCCGCAGCCTTTGGCTCGCTGGTGTGTTCGTTATACTGGCTTTCCCGTTGTGGGTGGCCACCGCCTCGGCGGAAGTAGGCAAGGCGATTGAGTTCATCCGAGTAGAAGGCACGCAGCGTGTCGAAGGCGAAACCGTTCGCGCCTATATGGTGGTGCGCGAAGGGATGATCGACAAGTCTGACCTCGTAGATCAATCGGTTAAAACGCTGTTTTCTTCTGGATTGTTCGCCGATGTAACCATTCGTCGGGAAGGCAAAGGTCTGGTGGTGATTGTGGTTGAAAACCCGATCGTTAACCGCGTTAGCTTTGAAGGTAATAGCGCCATCAACGATGATAATTTGGGCAAAGAAGCCAGCCTGTCCGCGCGCCAAATTTACACGCGTGCCAAAGTTCAAGACGACGTAGAACGCTTCATCGAATTATATCGCCGCTCTGGGCGTTTTGCCGTCCGCATCGAGCCGAAGGTTATTCAGCTGCCGCAAAACCGTATTGATTTAGTGTTTGAAATTAGCGAAGGGCCAACGACGGGTATTCGATCCATCAATATCACGGGCAATCGCGCGTTTTCAGACGCCGAGCTGCGCGGCATTATTCTGACCCGCGAAACGCGGTGGTGGCGCATTTTTGCCAGTAGCGATAATTACGACCCCGACCGCGTGGCCTATGATGGCGAATTGCTGCGTCGCTTTTATCTTTCAAAAGGCTATGCAGATTTTCGAGTTGTCGCCTCCAATATTGAGCTGACCCGAGATGGCACCGAGTTTTTCATCAATTATCAGTTGGATGAAGGAACTTTATATAAGTTTGGGGAAGCGCGTGTTTCTACGAAATTGGATTCGATTGATATCGTGGAACTGGAAGAGCTTATCACGCATGAGCCGGGCGAGCGCTATGATAGCCGCAAGCTAGATAAAACCGTAGATGCGCTGGTCAAAATAGTTGGCGAGCAGGGCTATGCTTTTGCTGATGTTCGCCCGCGCGTGCGCCGCGACCGCGATAATAGCGTTGTATCTGTAGATTATATTATCGAGGAAGGCCCTCGTGTGTATGTGGAACGCATAAACATTAATGGGAATACCCGCACGCAAGACGGTGTTATTCGGCGCGAGCTGCGCCTCAGCGAAGGCGATGCTTTCAACAAAGTGTTGTTGTCACGCTCGGAGCGCAATGTTCGCGCACTTGGCTTCTTTGGCGCTGTTGAAGTGAATGAATCGCCGGGCACCAATGAAGACCAAACGATTATTGATGTGAATTTGCGCGAGCAGCCGACAGGCGAATTGAGCTTTGGGGTGGGGTATTCCTCGGCCGAAGATTTGACTACGCAATTCTCGGTTGCCGAGCGCAATTTCTTGGGTCGTGGGCAAACTTTGCGGCTTAATCTGGGACTGTCCAATCAGGTGCAGAGATACAGCCTCGGCTTTACCGAGCCTTATTTCTTGGGTCGAGATGTATCGGCTGGCTTTTCCCTGTTCAACACAATAACTGATTATGAATATCGCGATGGGTTGGAAACCAGCGAGCAGGGAGCCAGTTTTTCTCTTGGCTTCCCGCTGTCTGAAGATGGACGCTTGTCTTTGTTCACCAGCGTAACCGATGACACGCTGACCAATAACACAACGACCGGGGACATTAATCCGAGTTATAAAAATACGAAACATGTGTTCGGCTACTACTATTCGATTGATAAACGTGACGATGTGGTGAACCCGACAGACGGCTGGAACATTAGCTTTGGCCAAGATATTTCGGGCCCGTCTGGAGATGTGTCTTTCTTGCGGACGACAGGTCAGGCAAGCGTTTTTGAAGAGCTGGCTGAAGACTGGGTTTTTCAGGCGAAGTTGAACTTTGGGATTATTCATGACTACAAGGGTGGCAGCATTAATTATAATGACCGCTTCTTCCGCGGCGGTCGCAACTTCCGTGGCTTTGAAAGTGGCGGCCTAGGTCCTAGAGATTTATCAACGGGTTTCGCGCTCGGTTCGAACCGATACATTACCGGCACCACACAAGTGTCTCTGCCGCTAGGTATTCCCAAAGAAGTGGGTATGCGCGCCAATGCCTTTGTTGATTTTGGCATTCTAGGGGAGACCGACCAGATTGCGACCGTCTCGTCGCAAATTGAAGATGAGATGGCGTTTCGCGCAACGTATGGTTTGAGCTTTTCTTGGCGCTCGCCATTTGGCCCAGTGCGATTTGACTTTGCGCGCCCAATTGCTAAAGAAGATTATGACGAAACTCGGTTTTTCCGGTTTACTATCGGGGCCAGCTTTTAAAGGGGAATATAGAAGTGTTTAAAACTAACTTACGAGCCGCCATTGTGGCCTTGGCTGTGTTGTGTGCGCCCAGCGCTGCGTCTGCCGAAACCGTCATTCTGGTGTTTGACCTAGACCGCGCGATTGCTTTGTCGAAAGCCGGCAAGAGCATGGCGAAACAGCTTGAAACCCAAGCCTCAAAAGTGCGCAAAGATACGGAAAAAGGCGCTAAAAAATTGCAAAATCAAGCCGCCAAGTTGCGCGAACAGCAAAAACTAATGGCGCCCGAAGCCTTGAAAGCCAAGGTGGCGGAGCTGCAGCTGCAAGATTTGGAATTGCGTCAAAACGTGAATGAAAGAACCCAAGCCATTCAAGCCGGTGGCCAACGCGCCGCGCAGCAAGTCATTAAGGTTGCAGAAAAACAGTTGAGCGACATCTCGAAAGAGCGCAAAGCCGATATCGTTTTACGTCGTCAGGCCGTGTTTTTTGCCGGCCCAACGACGGATGTGACCAATGAATTGGTTAAGCGTCTCGATAAGAAATTGAAGTCGGTCAAAGTGACCCCGATTGCTGCCAAAAAGACTAAGAAATAACCCGATGGCAGACCCGCGTTTCTATCGACGCGAAGGGCCCTTTGCTCTGTCTCACCTAGCTGAATTGGCTGGGTTGGACGGCGTGACGGGAGACATTGAATTGGCAAATATTGCCTCTTTGGAAATAGCTGGGCGCGACGCGCTCGGCTTTTTTTCTGACCCAAAACGCGCCGAGGGTTTGGCCACTACGCAAGCCGGCGCGATTTTAATTAAGGCCGAACACGCAAACCTATGCCCCGACACGGCAATTGCCGTCGTCTGCCCAGACCCGTATCGCGCTATGGCGCAAGTTTCCCAAATCTTCTACCCCGATGCGGCCCAGTCTCGGCCAATGGGCGGTGTTGCAGGGACGCAGCTTATTCACCCGAGCGCAAAGATTGGGAACAACGTCTCGATAGCGCCCAATGTATCGATTGGCGCAGGCGCTGAAATTGGAGATGGCTGCAGCCTCGGCGCAGGGGTCTGCATTGGCCATGGCGTTGTTTTGGGGCGCGATTGCACGATTTTGCCAAATGCCAGTCTGGCCTATGCGTTGATTGGGGACCGCGTGATTGTTCATAGCGGCGCTGTGTTGGGCAGCGACGGATTTGGTTTTGCGGCAGGGGGGTCTCATCTTAAAATCCCGCAATTGGGCCGCGTCATCGTGCAAGCGGATGTTGAGATTGGCGCCAATGCCTCTATCGATCGTGGCGCCTTTGGCGATACGATGATTGGCGAAGGCAGCAAGCTCGATAATTTAGTGCATCTGGCTCACAATGTGCAGCTTGGGCGGCACTGTTTCATCACCGCTTGTTGTGCGGTTGCGGGCAGCAGTGTGCTTGGCGACTATGTGCAAATGGGCGGATGTGCTGCGGTTACCGGCCATGTCACGATTGGCGATCGCTGTGTTATCTCGGCCCAGTCGGCTGTGTTGCGCTCGTTTCCAGCCGATAGCCAAATTGCTGGGTCGCCCGGGCGCTTACGCAGCGAATTGTATCGCGAACTGGCTTTGGTTAGCCGCTTGCGAAAGAATGCCGACCGCGAGAAGAAATCGTAATAAATCGTCACAATCGTTTATTTGCTGCGCCTTTGAACTCGGCTTAGAGATGAGCCTAGGAGCAAATTATGAGTGATATACATCCAACCGCTATTATCGACGACAGTGTGAAGCTGGGGAGCCATGTAAAAATTGGGCCCTACTGTTGCGTGACGGGAAACGTCGAATTAGGCGATGAAGTGGTTTTGGAATCGCACGTGATTGTGACCGGTAATACGAAAATCGGGGCTCAAACGCATATTTATCCTTTCGCCTCCATCGGCCATGTGCCGCAAGATTTGAAGTTTGGCGATGAAGAAGTCTTCCTCGAAATTGGCGAACGCAACCGTATTCGCGAGCACGTAACCATGAACCCTGGCACCCATGGTGGCGGTGGTCTGACACAGGTTGGCAATGATGGCTTGTTCATGATGGGCGCGCATGTGGCGCATGATTGCATCGTGGGAAACAATGTTATTCTGGCCAATAATGCGACACTGGGTGGCCATGTGGCGGTTGGTGATTTTGCTATTTTGGGTGGGCTTTCTGGTATCCATCAGTTCTGCCGCATTGGCGCGCACGCGTTTATTGGCGCGGGCAGCCTTGTGGTTGAAGATGTCATTCCGTTTGGTGCGGCGACGGGAAACCGTGCTGTGCTCTCTGGGTTAAATCTGGTTGGGCTCAAGCGACGTAATTTTGAACGGGCAGAAATTAACGCTCTGCGCGCTTTGCACAAAAGCCTATTTGTAGAAAATGAAGGCGCGTTGATGACCCGTCTTGCCAATGCCGCCAAGCAACACGCGGGCAGTGCCTGTGTGCAGACGGTGGTTGAGTTTATGCGGGTTGAGCAAAACCGGGGGTATTGTACCCCGCGCAATCGATAGCGCCATGAGCCAAGGGCCGCTTGGATTGATTGCCGGAAACGGGGCTTTGCCACTGCAGCTTGCCGCTGCGCAAGTGGCCTCCGGCGGAGATATTTTTATCCTCGGATTGGAAGGCGAAGCCGATGTGGGCATCGAAGCCTATCCGCATGTCTGGTCGCCACTGGGGCATTTAAAGGCTGCGGCCGATCATTTGTTGCAAGCCGGCTGCTCGCAAATAGTCATCCTCGGGGGCATTCAGCGCCCCAAGCTAGAGACGCTCGATTATGACGAGGGCGGGCAATGGTTCGTCGAGCAAGCTATGGCAGGCGAGCATGCTGGTGATGATCAATTGCTCAAGCTTATTCTGGCGTATTTTCAATCGCGCGGGCTCGCCATTCAGCCGGCCGAGGCTGTCTTGTCGGATTTGACGGGTCGGGCGGGGCCGCAAACTTCGCATCCGCACGCACGCCATGAAGAAGATATTGCGCGCGCCAGCAAGATTGCCAAAACCATTGGCGCGCAAGACATTGGTCAAAGCGTGGTGGTCGCTCAGCGCTTAGTGCTGGGCATCGAAGGGCCCGAAGGCACCGATGCCTTATTGCAGCGCGTCGCGGGCTTGGCGTCAGAGTTTATCGGCACGCCAGATGCTAAAATCGGCGTTTTGGCAAAACTGCCAAAACCGCAGCAAGACCGCCGAGTTGACCTGCCAACGCTGGGCAAGCGAACGGTAGAGTTGGCCGTGCAAGCGCATTTGGCTGGCATTGTCTATGAAACTGGTGGGGCTCTGTTCGATGATTTTGACGCCATGGTGGCCTTGGCAGAAGAACAAGGTTTGTTCCTTGTTGGGCTTGCGCCTGTGGATGTGTCGGGGGAGGCCTAATGTCAGCAGATAAACACATTATGATTGTCGCAGGCGAAAGCTCGGGCGATGCCTTGGGAGCTGATTTAATGCTGGCCTTGCGCGCGCAACAAAGCGGCGTGATGATTACCGGTATTGGTGGCCCCAAAATGAGCGGGGCGGGCCTCGCGTCGATTTTTGAAATGTCCGAGATTGCGGTTATGGGCTTGCGAGAAATTTTACCGCGATTGCCGAAACTGTTCAAACTCGTCGATCAAGCCGTGGCTCATGCTTTGGCCAGCGGGCCAGATGTTTTGGTACTGATTGATAGCCCAGAGTTCAACCACCGTGTGGCCAAACGCGTCAAAGCCAAGCGGCCAGATTTGCCGATAATTTGTTATGTCGCGCCCCATGTGTGGGCTTGGCGTCGCGGGCGTGCCAAAAAGATGAAGGGCTATTTCGATGCGGTCATGGCATTTTTGCCATTTGAGCCAGATGTGTTTGCCGCCAATGATGGCCCGCCGTGTCATTTTGTTGGCCACCCCATTCGCGACCGCCTCGATGCGTTAGAGCCTTTGCCAGATTTTGCCAAGCGACATCACTTGAAAGAAAAAGATGTGCCTTTGGTGATTATGCCAGGCAGTCGCCTTAGCGAAATAAAATCGCTCAGTCCGGTTTTTGGCGATGTGTTGCGCCGCCTCGATGGCCGCATAGATAACGTGCGCCCGATTATTCCGCTAGTGCCGCATATGGCCGATTTGGTGCGCGAGAAGACCGCCTACTGGCCAGGGAACCCGATTTATGTCGAGGATGAGGCCGAGAAATTGGCGGCCTTCGCGTGCGCGCGTGCTGCTTTGGCATCTTCGGGCACAGCCACAATGGAATTGGCCCTCATGGGGCTTCCCACCGTTGTGGCTTATGATATGGGGCTGATGGGCGATTTATTGATGCGCACCATGCAAGTGCCGAGCGCCGTATTGGTCAATCTCATTCTAGATGTGCCGGCCATGCCAGAGTTTTTGCAATGGCGTTGTACCCCGCAAGACATTACGCCGAAGCTGCAAGCCATGTTGGAAGACGATAGGGTGCATGCTCATTATGCCGAGATGCTGGCCAAGTTTGCGCCAGCCATGCGCCATGAAGGGCAAAAGCCAGCCGAACGAGCGGCGGCTTTTACCCTAGATTTGGCGTCTTAATTTACCGAGTTTTAATGTCTGCGTAGTCACGCGGAGCCGCACCAATGTACAACTGACGCGGGCGTCCGATGCGTTGGCTTGGATCTTCAATCATTTCGTTCCACTGCGCAATCCAGCCCACGGTGCGCGCGAGCGCAAACAGAACCGTAAACATAGATGTTGGGAAGCCCATGGCTTTCAGCGTGATGCCCGAATAGAAATCGATGTTTGGATACAACTTCTTGTCCACGAAGTAAGGGTCTTCCAAGGCAATTTTTTCGAGTTCCATAGCCACATCCAAAAGCGGGTCATCTTTAATGCCCATTTCTTTCAGCACTTCATGGCAGGTTTTTTGCATCACGCGAGCACGCGGATCGTAGTTTTTGTAAACGCGGTGACCAAAGCCCATCAAACGGAATGGGTCGTTTTTGTCTTTGGCTTTGGCGACATATTCAGGAATGCGATCGACGGAGCCAATTTCGGCTAGCATGTCGAGGGCCGCTTCATTGGCACCGCCATGGCTTGGGCCCCAGAGGCAAGCAATACCAGCGGCGACGCAAGCAAATGGGTTGGCACCAGAAGAGCCAGCCAAGCGAACGGTCGAGGTCGACGCGTTTTGTTCGTGGTCAGCGTGCAGAATAAAGATGCGGTCCATGGCGCGGGCCAGAACCGGGTTCACTTTGGTTTCTTCGCACGGCACGGAGAAGCACATGTTCAAGAAGTTAGACGCATAGTCCAAATCATTGCGCGGATAGACGAACGGCTGGCCGATCGAATATTTATAAGCCATCGCGGCAATGGTCGGGATTTTGGCAATCAGGCGACGGCTAGCAATTTTGCGTTGCTCGGCATCGTTCACATCGGTGCTGTCATGGTAAAAAGCCGACAGTGCGCCAACCACGCCAACCATAATGGCCATTGGGTGGGCATCGCGACGGAAGCCATGGAAAAAACGGTTCATTTGCTCGTGCAACATAGTGTGATTAGTAATCGCACCTTCAAATTCTTCGAGTTGCTCTGCATTTGGCAATTCGCCGTTCAGCAGTAGATAGCAGGTTTCGATGAAATTGCCTTCGCCGGCCAATTGTTCAATCGGGTAGCCGCGATGCAAAAGCACGCCTTTTTCGCCATCGATGAAAGTGATTTCTGACTTACAGCTGGCTGTCGAGGTGAAGCCTGGGTCATAGGTGAACTGACCTGTTTGACCGTAGAGCGAGGATACGTCAATAACGCTCGGGCCAACCGTGCCTTCATGGATGCCGAATTCGTAATCCGTACCTAGGCTTGAAAGTTTTGCGTTGTCCGATCCGCTCATAGCAGTCTCCTGTTTTTTTGAAATCATGTGTATTTTGCTTGGCACCTTCTAGCACGAAACTTCGCTTTCCGCCAGCTTTGCCCTAAAAATTCGTCGTTTTTAGCCAATCTTATCTTTTAATCGGCTCAAAGCCTCGTCTCGTCCCAAAAGCGCCAGAACATCGAAAATGCCCGGAGATTGGCTGTTTCCAACCAAGGCGGCGCGAAAGGCCGGGGCTAATTTACCCATTTTCAGCTCTTTGGCCTCCATATAGGCTTTTATGCAGGCTTCAATCGGCTCGGGAGCCCATGTTTCAAGGGTTTTGAGCACCTCGCGCAGCGTGTCCAAATGCGCCAGACTGGCCGCATTGAGGTGTTTGGCCAGCTTTTCATCCAAAGGAATAGGGCGTTTCGCTTTTAAAAATGCGGCATCGGCTACCAAATCGCCCAATCGAGAGGCGCGCTCTTTCAAAAGCGGCATGGCGGCTTGCACTTGTGCGGCAAAGGGCGCCAAATCTGCATCCAAAGCAAGGGTTTGCGTGGTTAAATCCGCGTCCTCGGCTTGGTTTAAGTGCTGTGCATTGACGTAATCCAGTTTTTCCATGTCAAAGCGAGCGGGGGCTTTGCCAACAGCATCCAGAGAGAACCAGTCAACGAGCTGGGCGGTCGAGAAAACCTCGTCATCGCCATGGCTCCAGCCGAGGCGGGCCAGATAATTTCGCATGGCTTCGGGCAAATAGCCCATGTCGCGATAGGCATCGACGCCCAAAGCACCGTGGCGCTTGGATAATTTGGCGCCATCGGCCCCATGAATAAGCGACATATGCGCAAATACCGGCAAGCGCCAATCGAGCGCCGTGTAAATTTGAGTTTGGCGACCCGCATTGGTTAAATGGTCATCGCCGCGAATAACATGGGTGACGCCCATGTCGTAATCATCCACCACGACCGACAACATATAAGTCGGCGAGCCATCGGAGCGCAGCAAAATCAAATCGTCAAATTGCGCATTGGCGAAAGTGACATCGCCTTGAATGGCATCGTGGATAATTGTTTCGCCAGATTGGGGCGCCTTGAAACGAATAACATAAGGCGTATCGAGAGGCGCCTCAGAGGCATCGCGGTCGCGCCACGTGCCATCATAGCGCAAGGGTTCGCCAGCTTGGCGGGCGGCTTCGCGCATGGCATCGACTTCTTCGGCCGTGCAAAAACATTTATAAGCTTGGCCCGCAGCCAAAAGCTGATGCGCCACTGCCACGTGACGTTCGGCTTGAGCGTGTTGAAAGCATGGCGCTTCGTCGGCATCGAGCCCCAGCCAAGCCATGCCGTCTAAAATTGCCTCGATGGCTTCTTGGGTCGAGCGGGCGCGGTCTGTGTCTTCAATGCGCAGCAAAAATGTGCCGCCGTGATGGCGCGCAAATGCCCAATTGAAAAGCGCGGTGCGAGCGCCACCAATGTGTAAAAAACCCGTCGGGGAGGGGGCAAAGCGGGTGATAACTTTTTGGGGCTCGCTCATGAAAGCTCTTTCATTCTGCTTACGCGCACAACTGGCGAGAATTCGCCTAATGCGTGTGTTGTTTATTTAATGCACTCAGTGGTTGGTGGCGTCCACGCTCGGACTGTTTCACTATTGCGACACCCTGATAGCACAAATTCACTTTACACCCTAGAGCCCCACATGCGCCAACACCATTTTTCGATGCTGATAGTCAGTTTTGCGGCCGCCATAGCGGTTTTTTCGGCTGGCCGAATGAACCGCCCGTCGCGGTCAGCTTGGCTTTGGCCACGCTGGCTTTAATTATTTTGCAATATGGCGAGCAACGCACCCGTCCCCGCGTGCGCCGTGCGGGCCTTGTTTTATTGGCATTTGCTTTCGGCTTTGGCTGGGCGCAGGCCTTTACCCATTGGCATGGCGCTTCGACGGGCAGTATTTATATTGCGTCCAGTGATGTTTGGCAGCCCGGCGCTGAGCCCAGCGAGCCTCGCCTTCTTAGCGGGGTTGTCGATTGGTCGGAGCCAACGCCGCGCGGTAGTCGTGTGGATTTGCGCTACACTGATTATTTAGACCGTCCGCTAACTTTGCGCCTGTATGGCGGCCAAGAGTTAGCGCATGTTTTATTGCCTGGCTGTCAGGTGCAACTGCACGTGGCGCTGGAGCCTTTGGCTCTGCCGACGGTGGTTGATGGCTATGACCCGCGTGCGTCGGCTTGGTTCGATGGCCAGCGTGGACGCGGGTTCGTCCGCGAGGTGCAAAGTGTCGATTGCACGGTGAGCCCAACCTTGGGGCATCGATTGGCGCGTTTGCGCTTGGCCTTAGCGGCAAAGTATAGAGGACCCATGTCCGATAGGGTGGGGCCGGTTGCGGCCGCTTTGGTAACCGGCGTGCGGGGGATGATATCGAAACCCGTGCGCGAAGCTTTCCGCCACAGCGGATTGGCGCATATGTTGGCGATATCGGGTTTGCACATGGCGCTTTTTGCGGGCTCGATATACGCCTTATTGAGGTTTTTGGCCGCCCTATGGCCCGGCCTCGTGTTGCGCCGAGACGTGCGAAAGCCATGCGCCATTATCGCGCTTTTGGCCGCGACAGGTTACCTCGCTTTGTCGGGGGGCAGCGTCGCTACGCAGCGGGCTTATATTATGTTGGCGATTTTCTTTCTCGCCATTCTGCTCGACCGACCCGCCGTCAGCATGCGCAATGTGCTATGGGCGGCGGTGTTTGTTTTGTTATGGCGACCCTATGCCATTATGCAGGTGGGGTTTCAAATGAGCTTTGCCGCGGTTATGGCACTTGTCGCGGTCTATGAAATTTGGCAACGCCGAGACACATTGCACCTTCGCATTGAAGAAATGGCGCCCGTCAAACGATTGCTTCGGCTTGGTTGGCGCTATGGGTCGGGGCTGGCGCTGACCAGTCTGATTGCGGGCTCGGTGACTGGCTATTTGGCGCTGCTGCATTTTCATCAAATTGGCACTTACGGCCTGCCGGCCAATCTATTGGCTATGCCGCTATTTACCACGCTGATTATGCCGATGACGCCGCTGTCGCTTTTGGCTATCCCAGCTGGGTTGGACGCAGGCCTGATGGCCGTCATGCAGCTAGGGCTAAAGGGAGTGCTTTCCATCGCTACCTTTATGACCGGTCTGGAGGGCGCTTTGCTGAAGCCAGGCGCGAGCCCGGCTTGGGTTCTTCCGACCGCTTCCATTGGTTTTCTTGTTTTATGTTTGGTGCCTAAACGGGCGCGTTGGTTGGGGGTTGTGCCTATTTTACTCGGGTTTTTATTCATCGGCTCGGGCACTCGACCGATTGCGCTTTTGGTCGGCAATGATGTGATTGTCGCGCAAAAGTGGGAAGGCGGCTTATCGCTCATGCGCCAAAATAAGCATGGCTATGAGCTGCGGCGCATCGCCAAATATCATGGGCAAGAGATAGAAGAACTGGGCGATGGCAGCTCGTGCGAAAACGGGTGCGGCTTAATTTCGAAAGACCGCATGACAATTGCTTATCTAACGCACCCCAAGCGACTTAAGATTGCCTGCCAACAGACGGATTTGGTTATTCTGCCATTTTTCAACGCGGAGCATTACCCGTGCGAGGCTTTGCTATTGGATAAATCGGCTCTGCCGCCCCGTGTGCCGCTGCAAATTGTCAGCGATGGGCGCAAATTGGTAATAAAAAAGGCGGCCCGAAGCCGCCTTTGGGAACAGTGACTAATTCCGTTCTAATATTTACGAATGAGCCCGACAAGGCGACCTTGCACGCGCACTTGGTCGGCGCGGAAGATGCGAGTTTCATAGGCTTGGTTGGCAGCTTCTAAGGCAATCATTTCGCCTTTGCGGCGCAAGCGCTTCAAGGTGGCTTCATGGCCTTCGACCAAAGCGACAACAATTTCGCCATTGTCGGCCGTCGCGCCGTTTTGAATAATCGCTGTGTCGCCATCTAGAATACCAGCTTCAATCATCGAATCACCATGCACTTCGAGCGCATAATGTTCTCCTGAGCGGAGCATTTCCATGGGAACAGAGATTTGATTCACTTCTTCTTGCAGCGCCTCAATAGGCGTTCCGGCGGCAATTCGACCCATTACAGATATCGATACCGAGCGATCATCATTGGCCGCAACAGGTGGCGCACTGGCCCGAGAGGGGCTGGCCAGACTGGCCGATAGGGTATCGGGTAATTTAACTACTTCGAGCGCTCGGGCACGGTGAGCCAAGCGTTTGATGAAGCCACGCTCTTCTAAAGCGGTGATAAGACGGTGAATGCCAGACTTGGAACGCAGGTTCAAAGCTTCCTTCATTTCGTCAAAACTGGGCGATACGCCAGTCTCTTTCAACCGTTCATTGATGAACAACAAAAGCTCGTATTGTTTTTTCGTAAGCATAGGGGCCCCTCAAAGTAGAACGAATCACTAACTCTTTTGTTCTACTTTTATTCGCATTTGGGTGCAAGAGGCTTAATTCGAGTTATTTATGATTCGGTCAATTTTCGGGTCGCTAAGACGATATCTTCTTGCCGCATCAAGCTCTCCCCAACGAGAAACGCCGGAACGCCATCGTCCATCAGCCCGCGCACATCGGCGCCCGAAGAGATGCCGCTTTCGCTGACCAGTAAAATATCGTCTGGCACATGGGTCATCAGCTCCCGCGTCGTCTCAAGGCGGGTCTCGAAAGTCCGCAAATTGCGATTGTTGACGCCCAGCAGTTTCGGCTTCAAGGCCAAGGCGCGCTGCATCTCAGGCGCGTCATGCACTTCAAACAAAGCGTCCATGCCAAATTGCGTGGCCGCGTCATAAAGCTCGCTGGCTTGGGCGTCGCTGGTCGAGGCCAAGATGATAAGAATCGCGTCGGCTCCCCAGCTTCTGGCTTCGGCTACTTGATAGGGGTCATACATAAAATCTTTGCGCAAAACCGGAAGCGCGCAAGCCGCCCGCGCGGCTACCAGATACTCTGGTGCGCCTTGAAAGCTTGGGCCATCGGTTAAAACCGACAGGCAGGCCGCGCCGCCTTGTTCGTAGCTTTGGGCAATCATGGGCGGGTTAAAGTCAGCGCGAATGAGGCCTTTGGAGGGGCTGGCTTTTTTAATTTCCGCAATCAAGGCTGGCTTGTTTTGCCCTGCTTTGGTTTTCAAAGCCTCGATAAACCCCCGAGGTATATCACCAGCATCGCTTATGGCTTTGGCCTCATCCATCACTTGCGCATACGGGCGAGCGGCTTTGGCAGCGGCAATTTCTTCCAGCTTATAGGCAGTGATATGCGCCAGAATGTCGGTTGGTTGAGAGGTCATGGGCTAGCTCGCAAGTTTTTGGGACGTGGCAACCAAATTGGCCAAGACAGTGCGCGCGCCGCCATCATCAATAGCAAGGGCGGCCATCTCAACGCCTTCTTTCAAAGTTTCGGCCTTGTGGCACACCACCAAGGCGGCCGCAGTGTTGAGCAGAACGATGTCGCGATACGCGCCGGTCTCGCCGTCGAGCAGGGCGGTCATAGCGGCCGCGTTTTTCTCTGGCGTGCCGCCGACTAAATCTTCGGGCTTGGCGCGGGGAAGGCCTGCATCTTCTGGGGTCACTTCAAAGACATTGATTTCGCCTTTGCGCAGACTGGCCACCGTGCTGGGCCCGGTCGTGGTCAGCTCGTCCATGCCATCCGAGCCATGCACGACCCAAGCGCGTTCGGAGCCGAGTTTTTTTAACACTTGGGCGAGCGGCTCTACCCATTGTTTGTCGAACACGCCGAGCAATTGGCGGTTGGCGCCGGCGGGATTAGACAGAGGGCCCAATAAATTAAAGATGGTGCGAAAGCCGAGTTCTTTGCGAATGGGCGCCACATGGCGCATGGCGGCATGATGATTGGGCGCGAATAAAAACCCGATGCCAACCTCATTAATGCATTGCTCTAACGCATTGGCCGAGAGGTTTAGCTCGACGCCCAAGGCTTGCAAGACATCCGAGGAGCCCGATTTCGAGCTTTGCGCCAGCGTGCCATGTTTGGCCACGTAAGCGCCGCACGCGGCTGCCACAATAGCCACGGCGGTGGAGATGTTATACGAGCCGCTGCCGTCGCCGCCCGTGCCGCAAGTGTCTAGCACATGAGTGGGGGTTTTTACTTTCATCGCATTGGCGCGCATGACCGAGACGCCTGCAGCAATTTCGTCGATTGTCTCGCCGCGCACCCGAAGGGCGGTGACGAAAGATCCGATTTGCGCCGGACTGGCTTCGCCACTTAAAATAACTTCAAAGGCTTTGCTGGCTTCGCTCGAGGTGAGCGGGCGTCCAGTTTGCAAAATCGCTAGGGTTGGTTTTAGCGCATCCATTTGAAATTCCTCTTAAATCTCTTAAACTTTTAAAGCTGCATCTTGCGGAATGCGGGCGTCTTCAACATCGAGCCCCGCGACGCGCAAAAACTTCGCCATCATTTTATGTCCGCCCACAGAGGCAATGCTCTCAGGATGAAATTGTAGGCCATAAACTGGCCGGGTCTTATGTTGCACGGCCATGATAACGCCATCCTCGGTTTGCGCCATAACATCTAGGCAATCTGGCATGCTATCGGGGGCAATCATCAACGAATGATAGCGCGTCACCGTGAGGGGCTGGGGCAGGGTTTCGAACAAACCCTTGCCGGTATGTTGAATGTCGCTCAACTTGCCGTGCATAATTTTGTCGGCGCGCACCACTTTGGCACCAAAGGCTTGGCCAATGCACTGATGGCCGAGGCACACACCGAAGATAGGCATGTTGGCGGGCGCGGTTTTAACTAGGTCAAGGCAGATGCCCGCTTTGTCTGGATCGCAAGGGCCCGGCGAGATGACAATGCCTTCAGGGTTGCTGGCGAACACTTCTTCGGGCGTCACTTTGTCGTTACGCACCACATTGCAGTCATGGCCCAACTCGCCCAGAAACTGCACGAGGTTGAACGTAAAACTGTCGTAATTATCAATCAGCGTTAACATTAGGACCGGTTCTTTCTTTGGTTTGCCAAGTCGAGAGCTACTTCTGCGGCGCGGAACAAGGCGGCGGCTTTGTTTACCGTTTCTTCGTATTCATATTCTGACGTGCTGTCATACACCACGCCGCCGCCCGCTTGGGCGTAAAGTTTGCCGTCTTTTACCACGGCCGTGCGCAGCGCAATGCACGTATCCATATCGCCATTGGCCGAGAAATAACCCACGCAGCCAGCATAAATGCCGCGCCGTTCAGGCTCTAACTCGTCGATGATTTCCATCGCGCGAATTTTTGGTGCGCCCGAAACCGTACCAGCGGGAAAGCCAGCCACCAGCGCATCAATCTCGTCGAGGTCTTGGCGCAAAGTGCCCGTAACATCGGAGACGATGTGAATGAGGTGTGAGGTTTTTTGCAGGCCAAAAGAAGTGTTCACTTTCACGCTGCCAATCTCCGATACGCGCCCGACATCATTGCGCCCCAGATCGAGCAGCATTAAATGTTCGGCGCGCTCTTTTTCATCGCTCAAGAGGTCGGCGCTAATGGCCGCGTCTTCGGCCAAACTCGCGCCGCGCTTTCTGGTTCCAGCGATCGGGCGAATGTTGACTTCGCGCCCTTTCACACCCACTAAAACTTCGGGGCTGGAGCCGACCACAGCGAAATCACGCAAATTTAAATAGAATAAATAGGGCGATGGATTGACCCGGCGAAGGGCGCGGTAGAGATCAAAGGGCGGTAAATCAAAATCAATGTTGAAGCGCTGGCTGAGGACGACCTGAAACACATCGCCCGCTTCGATATAGGCTTTGGCTGTGTTTACCATGTCGTAATAAGACTGCTGGCTCATATTGGAGTTGGGCTTGGTGAAGGAATTGGGCACGCTTAAAGACGCTTCGGGCAGGGCGCTATATAGGCGCTCCTTGGCGTCATCCAATCGCCCTAGCGCGGCTTCATAGGCGGCGTCTGCGGTTTGGGCGTCGGGGCGAACGGGGGTCACCAAACGTATCATGTCGGTTACGCTGTCAAACACCGCCATCATTGTGGGGCGCATGAACAAGCAGTCTGGCACTTGCATAATGTCTGGGTTGCTATTGGGCAGGTCTTCCATATGGCGCACCATGTCGTAGGCCATATAGCCAAAAACACCGGCCGACATTGGCGCCAAAGCCTCGGGAATTTCTAGGCGCGATTGCGCTAATATTTCGCGCAAAGCATCTAACGGTTCGCCCTGCATGGGAGTGAAGCTATCGAGATCAGAGAGCGCATTTGGGTTTACCTCTGGTTGCCCGTCGGACACGCGGAAAAGCAAATCAGGCGCCAAGCCAATCATCGAATAGCGGCCACGAATGTCGCCATCTTCTACGCTCTCTAGCAAAAAGGAAAACGGCTCGTTATGCGTCAGCTTGAGAAAGGCGGCAACCGGCGTTTCCAAATCCCCGATGAGTTGCGACCACACAAGCTGAGGATCGCCCGCCTTATAGGCAGCGATAAAGTCATCGCGGGTTGGGGTCGTCGTCGCGTTGTTCATTTTGCTTGGCTCATCGCGAGGTCAGTTCGCTGGTGGCTCGCTCTAGATTGGCTTGGTTGACGCTGAGGCCGAAGTGACCTTGCAAACTGCGGACAAATTGATTGGTCAGGTCGAGATGATATTTACGTTTCTCGCCATCAAAAATCAGGTCTTTGGCTTCGCCATCGCGCACATCTGCCGGAATAACTTTACGGACCTGCATGACGATAATCTCGCCACCGAAGCCAACATTGGCCCAAGCAAATTTGCGGTTCGGAACCGCAAATAAACGCTTCACGGCTTCTTCTGAAAACGTGTCATTGCTGACTTGGCGGGTCATGGGTTCAGAGACCAATGGGCCACGCTTAAAGCTGGCGGCGACCGATTTAAAGCTGCCCGTTTCATTGCCTCGTTTGACCATATGCTCGGCCATGGCTTCCAACAATTTGGTGCGCTCTGCGACTTCCCATTGTTGGCTCACGGTTTTGCGAATGTCGGCCAGAGGCGGCACTTCGCTTGGCGTGATGGAGGTGAGGCGCAACCAAACATAGGTGCCATCGTCCATTTCGATCATCGGGGTTTCTTCGCCCACGGCAGCTTCAAACAGCGAAGGCGCTATGCTGTCATAGCGCGATAGAAGCGCCGTTTTTTTGCCTTTGGTGTTCTCGCCATCGGCGTTGATGTTGCGGATGTTAATCACATTGAGGTCGAAGCGCTGGCCGACGCTCTCCAGCGTTTCGCCGCTGGCAAGTTCGTCTTCCACGGTTTCCGAGAAGGCCAACATGTCGTCGAGGGCGCGGTCATAAATAATGCGATTGCGCAGCAGGTCGGCCACTTCCGCTAAGGGCTTTGTGGTGCCGGGCGTAATGTCGCGCACGCGCAAAACCACATAACCGAGCGGGCCTTCAATCACGTCGCTAATCTCGCCTTTGTCCATGGCGAAAGCCTTTTTGGCCAAATCGGCGCTGATCAGGTCTTGCCGTTCCACCCTGCCGAGGTCTGTGTTGCTCAGCGTTTGGTTAACGGACAGAACAATTTTGGCGAAGCTGGCTTTGTTTTGCAGTAGTTTTTTCGCTTTTGCCACTTCGTCTTCATCGCTCAATACCAATTGGTCGAGGGCGCGGATTTCGGCAACGGAATATTCGTCTATCGAGGCTTCATACTCTTCTTGCAGCGTGGCGCTATCAATGGAGATTAGCTCTGCAAAACGGGCAGGCGATACCACAAGGGCTTGGCCCGAGCGTTTTTCGGGTTCGGCGAAACGCAATTTGGTTTGGCTGAAAAAGGTTTCCAATTCTTCATTGGTCGGATCGCCAATATCGTCGGTCTCTTTGAGCGTCAAAATAAGGTAACGCGCGACACGGCGTTCTAAGAAATGCTTATAGAGTTTTTCGGTCAGCGCTTTTGGCACCAAGCTTGTGTCCACGGTCGCGGTGCTTAGTTGCTCCAGCATGTGGAAGCGTCGTTGGTCTTCGACGAATAGTTTTTCGGTCAGTCCATTTTGTTGCAAGACCGAGCGGAACGTTGGCTCGTCGAACTTGCCGTTGGCGCCAAAGAAACTCGGGTCGACCACAATGGCTTCGGCGATGGCGTCATCACTATGGCCGAGGCCCAGCTCTTCCGCAGCTTCTCGCAAAGCCGCGCTGCCTAGCATATTGTTTAGCACTTGGCCTTCGATGCCAAGGTTGCGCGCCATGGAAGGCGTAATAGTCGTGCCAAATTGTTGCGACAGGCTTTGTGTGCGCTGCATGAAGCGCAACTGATATTCTTGCCGATCAATTTTCTGGTCACCGACTTGCGCGATTTCTTCGTTCGAGAAACCCGTAAACGTGTCCGCTACGCCCCAAAGGCCAAAAGCGAAAACCAGCAAAGCGATAAGCAGAATGCCAAGCACACCGCTTATCTTGGAGCGCATAAAATTGAGCATGAATTTATTCTCTTTCTAGATGGGCCAATAACCCAGATGGGATTTGACAGCATCATAGTGCGGCCCAGCCAATCTCGCAAGCTATGTAGCGGTTAAACTCGGCTGTTTTGTGCAGATAAGGGGCAAAGATGACAAACCACAGCGAAGCAGCTAAACAAAGGAAAGGGTCTGGCGCTGAAAATTGCTGACCCCAAATGCTGATTACAATGCTGATTAAAATGGAGAAACGCCATGGCTGCCCGCAAAACAACCCCTATCAAAGCCCCCAAGCCGCTCGTTGCTGGCAATTGGAAAATGAATGGTAGGAGAGCCAGCCTCAGCGAAGTGAAAAAACTGGCGAGTGCGCTGGCCAAAAGCAAGACCAAGAATAAAGCCAAATGCGACGTGATGATTTGCCCGCCAGCCACTTTATTGGCGCCCCTAAAAGCCCTGAAAACCAAAGGCGTGGCCTTAGGCGGGCAAGATTGCCATGCCGCCAGCAGCGGCGCGCATACCGGCGATATCTCGGCAGACATGTTAAAAGACGCAGGCGCCACAGCGGTTATTCTGGGTCACTCAGAGCGCCGCGCCGACCATTTGGAAACCGACAAGCAAGTTAAAGCCAAAGTCGCCGCCGCCCATGGCGCGGGTCTGCTGGCGATTATGTGCGTTGGCGAAAGCCTGAAACAGCGCAAAAGCGGCGACACGTTAAAAGTCGTGAAAGCGCAATTGCGCGGCTCGCTGATGGATGGTTGCACGGCCAAAAACACCGTGATTGCTTATGAACCCGTCTGGGCCATCGGCTCGGGCCTCACGCCCACGGTAGAGCAAGTAGAAAAGGTGCACACCGCGCTGCGCAAAGCCTTGGTGAGCCGCTTCGGCAATGAGGGCGCGAAAATGCGCATTCTCTATGGCGGCTCGGTGAAGCCTGCCAATGCAGCGGAACTGATGGCGGTGCCAAATGTCAACGGCGCGCTGGTTGGCGGCGCGAGCCTGACCGCGAAAGATTTCGGTGGGATTATTAAGGTTTACGCTTGATTGGCTTCTCGTTTTTCGATTGCGATTATCTCATTGGCCATTTTTTGAATCGCGCCAAGAGCTATGCTTTGGGTTGGAAGCGCATCAGATGGATGAGCCGCCCCATTTCTATCGTTCAGTAAGCCTTTTAAGTTTTTCGTTCGTTGGTTGGTTAGCAAGTCTGATTTCGTCAAAATATTAATAAGATCGGCATCAGTAATTTTGTTTCTGAGGGCTTCGATGTCGTTATTTGGAAACCCTGTTGTTTTTTCTCTAATTCTACTGCTGTGCTTGCAAGCTAAGTGCTGAAGGAAATCCATAACTCCAATCCATGCAATCACAATAGCTGCTTGGAATTGTTGTATCTCTGCGCATGCCAGCGCCTGCAGAAAACTCCCATAACTGGCGTGTTCTTTTAACTGGTCTACTTTTTGCCTAGTTTCGCTGTTTGTATGGGCTGCATGGAGATTGCTCTCGTGAGCGCCAAAAAGTTCCTCGGCAATTTGTTGAAAATCCCAAGCTTTTTCTAGCGCTTCCTTAACCTGTCTATTCATTAGTAAGTAAGTGCTTTTTCATCGCTGTGAAAAATTTCTCGTAAACATCACCCGTCGGGTCAGAGGGGACGTGAAGTTGAATGTTAATAGTCAACTGCGGGGTTGTGGCCGACGCTACAGCAACTTCTTCCTTTGAGGCTTTCTTAGTTCCAGCATTATCTTTATCTGATGAAGTCGCGTTTTTCTTAACTTGGGTGGACTTTTTTTTATCATCTTTCGCAGTATGCGCTGGTGAGATGCTGTCACCCTTTGCCCCGCCCTCGATTGTTCTAAACGTCCTTATGCACATCTTAATTGTAGGCGGCGCCAAATTGCTAAACATGCTTCT
Organism: uncultured Rhodobiaceae bacterium; assembly: GCA_963932545.1. Lineage (GTDB taxonomy): Bacteria > Pseudomonadota > Alphaproteobacteria > RS24 > RS24 > UBA8337. Next base: position 58,795 of record CAWVRH010000013.1, read on the forward strand.
AAATAGATTTGTCAATTCGAGGTCAGATGGATTGTCAGCATCAAGCACGCCGTCGGGGTCAGGGTAGAGGTTTTTTAGCCCTTCTGCCATGCCCGCTTGAAAATTCGTGCGACTGGTTGCCCATAATTCCGTTGGAACGAAATCATCAGAAATTAACTTCATGCCAATTAAGACGCCACGAGATGATACTGAGTTTTTGTTAAGTTTAGTGCCATCACTAGAAGGGGGCATGCCAAGCGAAATCATATAAGCATCTGTAACCTTTGTTGGCATCCCCCTTTTTTCAATAGCTAAGAGCAATAATTTAAGATCATTTATAATTTTCGCGTATCTGGGGCTCATTATTTTTCTTTCAAAAGTTGCATGCCGATAGATATTCGGGTGCTTCTCTGATGCCAACAATAGTTTTAATTTTTTATAACCACTTCCATTTAACTTATTGAAAATAGGTCTCTTTCACGGCTCACACCCCTGTGCCAAACTGGCCTTGCTGCAGCGTGGACGGCGTCGCAGGGGAGCCCATAAAGTTCCATAAACTACAGTCCATTGGCGGCTGCATTTCAATTCGAGATGCGGCACGCATGAGGTTTACCTTGTGTTAATCCAATAGGCTGAAAATCCGTTCCTCGACCTTAATTTGGGTCGGGGTGGCGGTGAAATATAATACGCTTCGGTGGAATACATCGCGGGTTCGTTTGTGACTCTTTATGGCACCCCGGCTCCTTTATGGAGCCGGTTTTGCTGTAACAAAAACAAAAGAGGCGAGCATGAATGACTATAATTTAATCGGCGATGTGCTGGGCACATGGCGTTCCATGAGTGACGCGATTAAAGCGGTAACCATTTTGGGTTTTTATTTTACGATTTCCCTTAGCGTTTGGATGCTGAGCATGGGGCGGCATTGGCTTAAATTTCGCTTTGCTGAATCCCGCCATTATCGCAAGGCCGTGGAAAGACAGAACGAGCTGGTTTATTCTAGAGATGGCGAGACACCGCCGTTAAAATTCACCCATAGAACATTCGACTGAGACCAAACCCACCGATTGCTATTCCCCCGCAAACGCGCTATATCGCTGCTATTGATTTTCGGACAGACTTTAGGAGACGTCCATGACCACCATTATTCTGGTTGTGCATTTGATGATCGCAGTGGCGATGATTGTGCTGGTATTGCTGCAACGCTCTGAGGGCGGCGCCCTTGGTATTGGCGGCGGTGGCGGCAATAGTATGATGTCCGCACGTGGCCTCGGCAGCGTCATGACCCGCGCTACGGGTATTCTGGCCGGTCTGTTTTTCCTCACCTCCATCAGCCTTACCGTGCTTGGCACGATGCAAAACCGTTCGTCGGTTCTCGATGGCGTGATTGAGCAAGAGGGCAATTTGCCAGGACTGGGCACTTTGGCGCCAGCGCCTGTGTTGCCACCTAGCCGCCTGCCGACCCCCGAATAACGGTTTTTATCGACAAGCTGTGAACAACTAAGTGATTCGGTTTTCTCGACTCACTTTTCGCTGGCGCGAATCGATTCCGCTATATAATTTCATCTTCCATGGCACGATATATATTTATTACGGGTGGTGTGGTTTCCTCTCTTGGCAAAGGCTTAGCTTCGGCGGCAATTGGCGCTCTGTTGCAGGCGCGCGGCTATAAAGTTCGCTTGCGCAAGCTCGACCCTTATTTGAACGTAGACCCCGGCACCATGTCGCCGTATCAGCATGGCGAAGTTTACGTCACCGATGATGGCGCCGAGACGGATCTCGATTTGGGCCACTATGAACGCTTCACAGGCGTGCCCGCCTCGCGCGGCGACAATGTCACCACCGGACAAATTTACCGCGATATTCTGGCCAAAGAACGCCGTGGCGATTATCTCGGCGGCACCGTGCAAGTTATTCCGCATGTGACGGACGCGATTAAAACTTTTATTCAAACCGATGTCGATGACGTCGATTTTGTGCTGTGCGAGATTGGCGGCACGGTAGGCGATATCGAAGGCCTGCCGTATTTCGAGGCCATTCGCCAGCTCAGCAATGACCTGTCGCGCCAACAATCAATTTTCGTTCACCTAACCTTGCTGCCGTATATTCCGACTGCCGGCGAGATGAAAACCAAACCGACGCAGCACTCCGTAAAAGAGCTGCGCTCCATTGGCATTCAGCCCGATATTTTGCTGTGCCGTTGCGATCGCCCGATTCCCGAAGGCGAGAAACGCAAGATTGCGCTGTTCTGTAACGTGCCCGAAAGCGCCGTGATTGAAGCGCGCGATGTCGATAATATTTACGCCGTGCCGCATTCCTATCACGCCGAAGGGCTGGACGTGGAAGTGCTGGCCGCCTTTGGCATGCAAGATGCGCCGCCGCCCGATTTAAGCGTCTGGGACGAAGTGATGACGGCCGTGCGCGAGCCAGAAGGCGAAGTGACCATCGCCGTCGTGGGCAAATATACCGAGCTGAAAGAAGCCTATAAATCGCTGATTGAAAGCCTGCAACATGGCGGCATTGCCAATAATGTGGCTGTCAATATCGAGTGGCTAGACGCGCAAGTGTTTGAGCGCGAAGACGCGGCTTCTTATTTGGAAAAAGTAGACGGCATCCTCGTGCCGGGCGGCTTTGGCGAGCGCGGCGCGGAAGGCAAAATTGCCGCTGCTAATTTTGCTCGCACCCGCGATGTGCCCTATTTCGGCATTTGCTTTGGTATGCAAATGGCGGTGCTGGAAGCGGCGCGCAACATGGGCGGCATCCGCGATGCAACCTCCAGCGAGTTCGGCCTCGCGGGCACCAACTTGGTAGGTCTGATGACCGAATGGGCTTCGGGCGAAGTGATGGAACGGCGTCGCCAAGACGGCGATTTGGGCGGCACCATGCGCCTCGGCGCGTTTGAGGCTTACTTGAAAGAGGGCAGTCGGGTGGAAGAAATTTACGGCACCCGCGTCATCTCCGAGCGCCATCGCCATCGCTATGAAGTGAATATGGATTACCGCGAGATGCTGGAAGCCCAAGGGCTGGTTTTCTCTGGCGTGTCGCCCGATGGCGTGCTGCCCGAGATTGTAGAAATTCCCGCGCATCCTTGGTTTATTGGGGTGCAGTTTCACCCAGAGCTGAAGTCGCGCCCCTTTGCGCCGCATCCGCTTTTTGCGTCTTTCATTGAAGCCGCGCTTGCGCAAAGTCGTTTAGTTTAAATAGCATTGGAAACATCATGAGCGTTTTGACCCTGAAAGACTACGACCTGAAAATTGGGGACGGCGAGAAGATGGTCGTCATGGCTGGCCTCAACGTGCTGGAAGACGAAGGTCTGGCGATGGAAGTTTGCGCCGAGCTGAAAGCCATTTGCGCCGACCTAGATTTGCCGTTTATTTTCAAAGCCAGTTGGGACAAAGCCAACCGCTCGTCCATCACCTCGTATCGCGGCCCCGGCATGGCGGCGGGCCTGCCGATGTTGGAAGCGGTGAAAGCCAAACACGGCGTGCCCGTGGTGACAGATTTGCACGAAGAATCTCAGGCCGAGGCGGTTGCGGCCGTGGCCGAAGTGGTTCAACTGCCGGCATTTTTGGTGCGCCAAACCGACTTAGTGGTCGCCACCGCCAAAGCCGTGGCCGCGCAAGGCGGCTGGTTACATGCCAAAAAAGCGCAGTTTTTAGCGCCATGGGATTGCGCCAATATTATTTCGAAAACCCGCGAAGCCGCGCCCGATATTCAGCTTATTCTGTGCGATAGAGGCACCAGCTTTGGCTATAATAATTTGGTCGTCGACATGTTGGGCATTCCGGAAATGAAAAAACTCGGCGTGCCTGTCACCATGGACGCCACCCACGCGGTGCAATTGCCCGGTGCCGACCCGCGCACGGCAGGCGCCTCGACGGGCGGTCGTCGCGAAGGGGTTTCTGTGCTGGCCAAATCCGCGATTGCAGCGGGCGCCAACGGCGTCTTCCTAGAGTTTCACCCAGACCCAGACGCCGCCCTTTGCGATGCCCCAAGCTGCCTCGCGCTAAGCGAAGCCCGCGGTCTGCTGACCACGCTAAAAGCCGTGCATGAGGCCGTCGCCTAAGCGACGGGCCCGAAAGGGTAAAGAAAGACGAGGCTAGAGGGCGGCCAAGACAGACCCTCAAACCCAAACGCGTCCAGCAAACGAGACGCGAGGAAGAAGATGGATGTTTAGTTTTACGGATACGTTTAATTGGCTTGTGCAGAATAATGGGATGGCTTTGGTCGGGCTTCTTTGCGCTGCAATTTTTTTGCAAGTTATTGATTGGTATCTCAAGTTCCAACTTCCACAGGTTTTACTCAAGATTTTAAAGTGTTTGATGAGGCACCCTGGAATCGGCGTGGTTTTCCTCTTTGTTATCGTTGTGATTTCGGCGTTGGCTGAGGAAACCCGCAAGCTTTGGAGTCATGGTGTTGCGGGCGAAAGTGGAGTTGCACCATGGAGCGGCGAGGCGACGCGTTCGCTGGGCTTAGCTTTGGGTGCATTGGCTGCTCTTTATGGTTTGGTGTTAGCGAGTAAGCGTTTAGACACTGCGAAAGGGGAGCTTGAAGTTGCTAAGAAGCAGGCCGACCTAAATATAAAACAAGCAAGAACTACCCAGCTGCAAAACAAGAAAGCAAAAGAATTAGACAGAGAGAAGAGGTCCAATTTTTTTAATGAGAGAATAATCAATACAAACACGCAGCTTTCAAACGGTAGTGTTGAAAGTCGATGTTCGACTATTTTGTTGCTAGAAAAATACTCTTCTGAGAGCAAGCTGTCTCAAACTGAGGTTTATATCGTCATTCAGACATTGCAGGCTTTTGTAAAGGGGCGAACGGCTGACCCAACAATATCTGTTGGTGATTTGAATGTTGAAAAATATGAATGGGCTAAGTTGAAGGAAAATAGATTGCAGAGACGCGATTTGGAATTGGCTATCTCAGCTCTGACAAGATTAGTTTTGATTGATGATTCCTATAACGGCTTGAGCTTACAGGGGCTAGATTTACGAGGACTTGACCTGCGTGGCCTCAATTTTTCATTTTTTAATTTTGGTATGTCTAACTTGAGTGGCGTTGATTTCTCTAATTCGATTTTTGAAAAAACTTATTTTATGCGGTCGAGGCTTGAAAACACCCTGTTTGTTGGTGCTCAGTGCATAAACACTAAATTTAACTATGCGTATTTAAGGGGAAGCAATTTTGAGTATGCAGATTTGAGGGATAATACAACGTTTGTGTATGCAAATTTAGAAAATGCCCGTATCCAGTACTCAAGTAACTTTGATGTTATATTTAACGATACGGACATTTCAGGCGTTCTCATCGATATTGAGGAGGAGCTTACAGTCTTGCAAATGCGGAACCTTATTTATGAAACAACTCTCCTTCCATCAATTAAGCATAATAGGGATTCCATATACCCTGACGAGCTAGAGCGCCTCGGGATTCGTTCTTATAAGTGGAAGTACAAGTACGAATATGGTCGATGGGAGGCTGATTTTGGTGAAGGGCGCACAGGAACTACACTCTTAGTAGTAACTCCTTGGTGGAAGCAATTAGACCCGCCACCGAGCGATATTTAGCCCTTACATATGCATCATCAGGCGCTTAATCGCGTGGCGTTGATGGCTGTCTAACCCGCGAAAATATTCCACGATGCGCCGCGTTTGCCAGTCTAGCACCAGCTCGTAATTGGGCGGCGCGGTGAGGGTGTCTTCGCTGACTTCCAACCGCTCGGCGAGGAGCGTGAGATGCGCTGGCGTTATCGGGCGGAAGCCGTATTCATAGGCGCGCAAAATGCCCGACCGCAAGCTGCCTTGCGCCAATTGTTTGCGGGTTCGGTTTTGGAAGGTTCGGTAAACCCATAGGTTATGACGAATGTTTTCTGACGCCGAGGGCGACAGTAAAGTTTTTTGATCTTGGCTCATATCTGGCTCTTCTTTTCTAGCTTGCCGACACCAAGTTGCCTTGGTGTCGGGGGCTAGAAAGACCGAACAGTAGAACGGCCGCAACTTATTCAGTCGAAACCTTATTGAGTTGCCACCCCGACCTAAAGTAGGCGAGGTGAACATTTTCACAGCAATTCATTAAAAAAGGCTTGAGCGTTAACTCAAGCCACATACGCAAAACAAATTGCGGCCACTGTTCAGAACTTTCTAGGTTCCTGTAGTCTCGTTCACTGGACTACGAAAAAAACTATAACAGAAACTTAGCGTCCGCGATAGGGCGGCACGCCTTGGTCGGGGATAAATAATCCCTCAGGTGGCTCTGAACTTTGCCAAAACACATCAATCGGAATGCCGCCGCGCGGATACCAATAGCCACCGATGCGAAGCCATTTTGGTTTCATGCATTCAATGAGCCGTTTGGCCACCATAATGGTGCAGTCTTCGTGAAACGCGCCATGGTTGCGAAAGCTGCCCATGAACAGTTTGAAACTTTTGCTCTCGACCAAATGCTGGTCTGGCACATAGTCGATAACCACATGCGCGAAATCTGGCTGGCCCGTAACGGGGCAAATAGAGGTGAACTCAGGCACCGCAAAGCGGGCCACATAATCAATATCTAAATGCGGGTTCGGCACGCGCTCTAGTAGCGCTTCTTCGGGGCTATTGGGCAGGCCGGTTTGCTGGCCCAGCAGGGTTGCGCCGGTGGCGTCACTTCCTTTAGTCGACATGTTGGCTCCCTTGATAGAGGCAAGATTGGCCGAGGCTATCGCGAAACACTTCGACAGCGCAAATTTGCGGCAGCGGGCTTTGCAAGGCGCCCCAAATCCATAGGCATAGGTTTTCCAGCGTCGGCTGTTCTAGGCCGTCAATTTCGTTTAGCATTTGGTGGTCTAGGCGCTCGTGCATGTCTTGCAGCAGCGTGCCCATTTTTTCCAAATCGACAATTTGCCCATGGTCATCGGGCAGGCCTTCCACGGTAACGCGGGCGCGAAAACTGTGCCCATGCACGCGCGTATTGGCGTGGCCTGCCGGATAATGGCCAAGGCTGTGGGCAGCATCAAAAGTGAATTCGCGAGATAATTTCATGCCCCGCTTATGCCCGATTAAGCAAATCGGGTCAATTGGGCTCTAGTCGAGGCCGACAATTTTATGCGTCTGCAAGCTGACCCGCCATTGCGGGTTTTGTAGGCAATAGGCAATCGCGGCCTGCACATTGTGCCAACTGGTTTGCGCGTCGCCTGTGTCCATCGGCTGTAGGTAAAAGTTTTCGAAATCTAGTTCCGCAAACTGATCGGGCGACAGCTCGTCTTGTGGGTAGACGAATTTTAACTCATGGCCGCGCGTTTGTTTCAGCTCGGTTTTGGGTTTGGGGCTGACGCAAATCCAATCGACGCCTTCGGGCACTTCCAAAGTGCCATTGGTTTCCACGGCGCATTCAAAGCCGCGTGCCGCCAAGGCCTCCAGCAGCTTTGCGTCTAATTGCAAGCAAGGCTCGCCGCCCGTAAAGACGATATAGGCATCGGCGCTGGGTGGGGTTTCTGGCCAGAAGCTGGCAATGGCGTCGGCCAGCGTTTCGGCCGTGTCGAACTTGCCGCCGTTTTGGCCGTCGGTGCCGACGAAATCTGTATCGCAAAATGTACATTGCGCGGTGGCGCGGTCTTTTTCTAGGCCAGACCAAAGATTGCAGCCAGAGAAGCGGCAAAACACGGCAGGGCGGCCGCTTTGCGCGCCTTCGCCTTGCAAGGTGTAAAACATTTCTTTCACGCTATAGGTCATGCGCGGCGCTCCATTTTTTATAGCCGGCAGCGCGTAAATCGCACGCGGGGCAATCGTTACAGCCATAGCCCCAGTCGTGGCGCTGCTCGCGTTCGCCGCGATAACACGTGTGGCTATGCTCTAAGGTCAGCTCCACCAAAGCCTCGCCGCCCAACTGAGAGGCCATCTCCCAAGTCTCGGCTTTGTCGATGTGCATCAGCGGCGTGTCGATGGTAATCTGGGTTTCCATACCTAGGTTAAGCGAGGCCTCTAGCGCATCCAGCGTGTCGCGGCGGCAGTCTGGGTAGCCCGAGTAATCGGTCTCGCACATGCCGCCCACAAGCACATTCAGCCCGCGCCGATAGGCCAAAGCTGCGGCATAGGTGAGGAATAATAAATTGCGACCCGGCACGAAAGTCGCAGGCAGGTTGTTTTTCATTTTCTTCATGTCATCGCTATCGCTGCCAGACGCAATCAGCGCCGTGTCGCCAATTTCGGCCAGCGCGGGCAGGGCGAGCGTATGGTCATCGCCAAGGCGGGTGCCCCAATCGTTTATTTTGGCAATCTCTTGGCGCAGGCGCGCGCGGCAATCCAGCTCGATGCGATGGGTTTGGCCATAGTCGAAGCCCAGTGTTTCCACATGGTCAAAATTATCCAGCGCATAGGCCAGACAAGCGGTGGAATCTTGCCCACCGGAAAACAATACCAAAGCTGTTGACGTGTCCTTCATGCCTGACCTTAGACCGAACTCTATTGCTTTCGTCAAGTGGGCGGCTTCCAGATTTGCACGCCAGATTTGCACGATGGGGTGATTTACGCTAAACCAATTCCAAATTCATACTTACTCATGAGGCCCTTATGACTGCCATTCTTGACATTATCGCGCGCGAAATTCTCGACA
>CAWVRH010000014.1:0-67111 GCA_963932545.1 uncultured Rhodobiaceae bacterium
GTTTTCGTCAACCCAGTCATCCGCGTTGAGGGTTGCCACATAGTCTGACTTTGCCAGATTCCAGGCTTTGTTAAACGCGTCGCTAATGCCCTCGTCTGGTTCGCTTACAAAGCGTGAAACCAGTCCGCTTTCCATCTCTTTTGCGATAAGCACGGGAGTTGAATCGTGGCTTTTCCCGTCCACGATTATGTATTCATCAGGGTTTGAAACTTGGGCTTTAACCGAGTTCATACAGCGTTGAAGCGTCGCCTCAGCGTTAAAGCAAATAGTTGTTAGAGCGATGGTTGCCATTAGAACTTGCCATATCAACATCCGTGATTAATAAGTCTACTATGTATGCACTAAGACGCCTCAGGTTTCTATCAGCAATTTCTGCTTGGCGCTCGCTTAGGCATTTGGCGTCTTATGAGAACGCCTATCGTGGTAAAAAAGCAGTGATATTATGCAATGGCCCGAGCTTGAACGATGTCGACTTGGAAGCGCTGGATGGTGTTTCGACTTTCGGCCTTAATAAGGTGAATTTATTGTATGGCCGCGTCTCGTTTCGCCCGTCTTTCTTGGTCGCGGTAAATGATTTGGTGTTGTCGCAAAATGCCGATTTTTACCAATCGACCGATACCCCGCTATTTGTGGATGGGTTCAACGCGCGGCGACACTTGAGATATCGAGAAAACCAAATTCATTTATGCTGCTATGAAAATGGGTTTAGTCGCGCGCCTGAAAAATATGTCAGTCAGGGAGGTACCGTAACTTTTGTGGCGCTTCAATTAGCTTTCTTTATGGGTTTCCAAGAGGTTGCCCTGGTCGGTTGTGATCATTATTTTATAGAGATAGGTGCCCCCCACAGCCTTTTGCATGGAGGGGAGACGGACCCCAACCATTTTGATGCGAGTTATTTTGCGGGTCAAAATTGGCAGGCTCCCGATTTGCAAATGAGTGAACGCTCTTACGCACAAGCTTTGAAGGCATTCCAATCCCATGGGCGTCTCTTGGTCAATGCATCGACCGAGACGAAATTAAGCGTTCTGCCGCGACAAAAGCTGACGGCCTTCTTGGCGGGGTAGGATTTTAAGGTTGGATTTTTTTTCCGAATCTTTATTATACGGGGATGAAAAAAAAAGTAACTTTATTTGCGGATCTTTGGAACGAAAAAGGTGCTGTTTGGCGTCTTTTTAAGAATGCTATGCGTGCAAAAACGCGGTTTGCACGGGCGTCTTTCCTATGGAATTTTATTCAACCGATCGTTCCGCTCGGGTTCTATATTCTTTTGTCGCAAATCAACGTGTTCCCACAAGTGGATGGCATGAGCCGTTTGACCTTTGTCAGTATTGGCGTCACTCTCTGGCTCTTGTTCTCTGGACTTATCATGGTCCCTATGAATGGTCTTGAAGGGGCTTTGAGGGATCTGAGTAACGCCCGACTATCGGCTCTTTCACAATTATTTATCCGTCTAAATGATCTAATTTTCGACACTTTAGTGCGGGTCGTATTCGTCACCTTTATTCTTATTTTCGCGAGTGAAGATAGTTTGGAAGTGAACCTCCTGTTTATCCCTTTTACGATTCTTGTGATGTTTTTATGCTTTGGTCTTGGAATTATTTTAGGCACGTTTAATTTGGTAATGGGGGATGTTGGACGCGTTGTCACCATTTTACTCCAATATGGGATTTTTGTATCTGGCGTTATTTTCCCCATCTCGAGATTGGGTGAATTAGGCGGTTACCTAGCCTTAAATCCATTGTTTTTAGCAATCCAGAATTTGCGGTCTCTTATCGTTTCTGGAGGGTATGAACTGAGCTTGGCGGCGCTTTCTTGGATTGGCTTTGGCTTGCTCGTCTTTGTTTGGGCTTTCGTAGTTATAAATATTCTAAAAGACGAACTGAAGGGCAGGCTATGAGTGACGTGCTGATTGAGGCGAAGGCAGTTCGCAAGTATTTTTCGCGCAACGGCAAAGTAACTCGTTCAGATGTCGGTTCGCGAGCTCTGTCTGCTTTATTAGGTCGTAGGTCGAACAAAATTCCAGCTGCCTTCGATAAAGATGGCTTTGCGGCTTTGGATGATGTTTCTTTCCAAGTGAAGCGCGGAGAAGCCATTGGAATTATTGGACGAAATGGCGCTGGGAAGACAACTCTGTTGAATATTTTGGCAGGATTCTCAAGAGCCGATTTGGGCGAGGTGAGGATGCACGGGCGCGTCGTTTCGCTCATCACTCTGGCCAGCGGCATGCAAAGCGATTTGACGGGTCGAGAGAATATATACACAAAAGGAGCGCTGATTGGACTGAAAGAAAACGCCATTCGAGAGCGTGAACAGGACATAATTGATTTTTCTGAGCTAGAATCCTTTATTGATGCACCCTTTAAGACTTATTCGGCGGGCATGAAAATGCGCCTTGCTTTTGCAATCAACATTCATAGCGAAGCGGATATATTTATTGTCGATGAAGTTTTATCGGTCGGTGATTTTGCCTTTCGCAACAAATGTTATGATTATTTTCAAACCGTAAAAAAGAATTCCGCGGTGGTTCTGGTAAGCCACTCGATGAACGATATTGCTAAGTTTTGCGACAGGGCTATATTTTTGCATAAAGGCGTTGTTAAAGCAGAGGGAAGCCCACAATCGGTAATCAGTGCTTATCAATCGGAGGAGCCAGAGAAGCCGAAAGAAAAAAAACCAGCCAAGCCACCAGCCAAGCTACCAGCCAAGCTACCAGCTAAGTCAGTGCCAAGTTCAGATGCGGGAGGGGAAGTTCCGTTGAGCGCAGAGAATTTAACTCAGCCTGTGGTTTCGCTTAACGGAAAAAATTTACAACAACCGCAAACTTTTGGTCACGGGACGCCGGCTCACTTTGAGTTTGATTTTTCGGTTAAAAACCTTCAAACGAAACTTAGTCTGTCTCTCGTTTTCTATAAAAACAGCTTACAAATGTTCAACCTTGAGACAGAATCGGACCATTGCGTAATTGCTTTGGAACCCGAAAATGAGGAGTGGGTTTCCGTTTCGTTAAAATGCTCTATCGAGTCTTTCCCGCTTGTTTCAGGCACTTATTCGCCGGTTCTGGTAATCCATGATGGGCGCAGATATTTGCTTCGTAAAATGTGTGCGCCAATTACTGTTGAGAAAGACAGATTATACCGTATGGGAGAGTTTTCTGTTCCCAAGCAATGGTCGGTAACAACGGGCGCCGACAAGAAGTGAGCATTTTTTCGTTTCAGGTGGCAGCGGAATAAGTAACTCTGCTAGCGCGTGCGAGAGGCTTAGGGAAACAGGTTGATGATAGACGCTTCTTTCGAAATTAGGCATGACACCCAAGCTTTGCTGGGTGAAGGATTATTTGTCCAAAATGGTGAAATATACTGGGTCGACATTGAATCCCAGAGGGTGTTTTGGGAGGGCGATGCGTTTGACTTGCCAGAGGATATTCCCTCCGTCATTCTTGATAAGACAGAGGACGTGCTTTTGATCGGAACCCACAGGGGCATCGGTGGTCTGGCTTCAAATGGTGAGTTTACGCTGCACTTTACTCTGCCAGGACACGACCTAGATTTATTTCGACTTAATGATGGGTGTAAATTAAGCGATGGGAGCTATCTCGTTGGGTCTATGTCGCGCTCCAATCCGGCCCCCATGGCAGGGGTGATTTACCACTTTGATGGAGCGGGTGTTTGTCAGCCCTGGAACTGGCCTTGCCATATTCCCAATAGCTTTATTGAGTTGCCCGATGGTAGCGTTCTTATTTCTGACAGCTTGAAGCAAACTGTTTTCAAGCTTGATAGAAGCGCTCCTTCCTCGACGCCTGAGATTTGGTATCGCACCGCAGATGGAACCGCCCCCGATGGTGGCTGTTTGTTGCCTAATGGGCACATTGCGATAGCTATCTGGAATGGATGTTGTATTCGAGTTCTGGACAAAAATGGCCAACCTGTTAAAGACATAACGGTTCCGTTTCGAAAGCCTACCAACTGCAAGTTTGATGTTAAAACCGGCAAGCTCTTGGTCACCTCAGCAAGGGTAGAGACAGACACGAACGAATTATATGACTACCCTTTATCTGGAAATTTAATAGCTTTAGATATCGGTTTGTAGCCTTAAAGGCCCATACATGGAGGCGTGCATGAATATTTCTATTGTTATTCGTACCTTGAACGAAGGCCTTTATCTTGGGGAGCTGCTGGCAAGCATTGAAGCTCAGGAAAGTGAGCACAATGTAGAAGTCGTCATTATCGATAGCGGGTCGACAGATGAAACTCTCTCCTTAGCTAAGCAATTTGACACGCGGATTACCTTCATTAAAAAGCAGGAATTTTCTTTTGGTCGTTCGTTGAACATGGGGTGTGATTTTGCAAGTGGCGAAGTGCTGGCTTTTGTAAGCGGTCATTGTGTGCCGGCAGATACGAATTGGCTGTCTAATCTCGTGGCGCCAATTGCGACAGGGGCGGCTGGTTATGTTTATGGCCGTCAAATTGGCCGTGATAATACAAAATTCAGCGAGCATCAGGTGTTTGAAAAATATTTTCCGGCAAGTGACACTCACGGAAATGCTGATTATTTTTGTAATAATGCCAATGCGGTCCTTCGGCGGGATGTTTGGCAGAAGTATAAATTTGACGAGCAAATTACGGGCCTTGAGGACATGGAGCTGGCTCAGCGCTATATTTCGAAAGGCGGAAAAGTTGCGTATGTGCCGGACTCCATTGTCTATCATATGCATAATGAGAACTGGTCTCAGACACGTCGGCGATATGAGCGAGAAGCTTTGGCACTTCGCCAGATTGAGCCCAGGTTGCGCTTGTACCTGACCGAAGCCTTGCGTTTCTTCTTTGTGTCTCTTCTGCATGACAGCTCGAAGGCTATGGAGCAGAAACAGTTTTTGATGCAGTTTATTTCGATTGTAAATTTTCGGGCTGCACAATATGCAGGTAGCTACATGGGAAGCCGAGAGAGCCGTGTGTTATCTCGAAAGCAAAAAAGATCTTATTTTTATCCCAGTGGTTAGGAGTTAATATGAAAATTATCGCCCTTCTTCCTATGAAAGCAAACAGCCAGCGCGTGCCGGGTAAGAACTTTCGTGACTTTTCGGGAAAGCCTCTCTTTGCTTGGATACTCGACACACTATTGTCTATCGAGGCGATTGATAAAGTAGTGATAGATACAGATGCGCGTGCCGAATTAGAAGCGCGTGGGCTGAAAGATAGCGAGCGTGTGACGCTACAACAGCGCCCGGATAACTTGTGTGGCGACACGGTTTCGATGAACCATATTCTGGCCCATGATATAAAAACCAACTCAGCCGACATATATATTATGACCCATACTACCAACCCGTTTTTATCTGCGGCAACGATAAGCGATGGTATTCAGAAATATCAGGCGGCTCTGAAACTGGGTCATGATAGCTTGTTTAGCGTTGACCCCATGCAAATGCGGTTCTACCGATCGGATATGTCACCTGTAAATCACGATCCGGATAATCTTATCCAAACACAAGATCTTGAGGCTTGGTTCGCAGAGAACTCTAATTTGTACATATTCTCACGCGAAAGTTTTGAACGTACGCAGGCCCGTATCGGGAAAAAACCAATACTCATGCCAACACCCAAATTTGAGTCTGTTGATATTGATACGCCCGAAGACTGGGATTTTGCTGAGGCGATCGCACACGCCCGACAAACTGGAAGGGTTTAACGCATGCGTATTCTCGTTACTTGCCCGCCGATGATTGGCGCCCAGAAACATTTTCTCCCCATGTTCGCCGAACTCGGCTGGGAGGCCGTCATTCCTGAGTTCACACAAGTTATGACCGAAGCGGAATTATGCGACCTCCTTCCCACATGTGACGGTTGGATAATTGGCGATGACCCCGCCACCCGAGCCGTGTTTGAGGCAGGGAAGGCGGGGCAATTGCGTGCCGTGGTCAAATGGGGCGTTGGGGTGGACAATGTTGATTTTGACGCGTGTCAGGATTTAGGCCTTCCGGTATCGAACACGCCAAATATGTTTGGGCAAGAAGTTGCGGATGTGGCGATGGGCTATGTTATCGGCCTGGCACGTCAACTTTTCGAGATTGATGCTAAAGTTCGCCAAGGAAATTGGTTTAAGCCCCAAGGTCAATCTTTGACCGGTAAAAAAGTGGGTGTTGTCGGATATGGTGATATTGGCCGCAATACCTGCCACCGTTTATTGGCCTTTGGGATGGACGTGCAAACTTGGGATCCGTCGTTTAAACCCGAAGATATGGAGGCCAAGGTTACCCATAAGGTTTGGCCGCAAGGGCTGGAGGATTGCGATTATGTGGTTTTCACGTGTGCCCTAAATGAAGCGACCCAGCATATGTTGAACGCGCAAAGTCTTGCAAACTGCAAAGTTGGGGTAAGGATTGTAAATGTTGCACGAGGCCCGCTTATCGACGAGACAGAGCTTTTAGCGGCGCTGGCCTCGGGGCATGTGGCGGCCGCGGCCCTGGATGTTTTTGAGGTAGAGCCGCTTTCTACCGAACATGCGTTATTGTCGATGCCGAATGTGCTGGTTGGCTCTCACAATGGGTCGAACACGTTCGAGGGTGTGATGCGGGCGACCACGCGCGCGATTGATTTGATGCGAGGATTTTTGAGTGACACAGCCTAAGACCATTATCATAACGGGCTGCAATGGTGGCATTGGAGCTATTATGACCCGCGAGTTAATCGCTCATGGCTATCATGTCATCGGCCTTGATCAGGGTACTTGCTCTGCGACGCAATTGCTGGATAGCGGGTCCTTTGACTTCATTGCTTGTGACCTTTTTGAATTGGTCAATGATCCAGCTGTCCAAGACCAGTTTAACAAAGACCTTTCTAAGCTGGCTAGCTTTACGTTTTTGTTCGGTTTGGTGAACAATGCCGCGGTTCAGATTGTTTCTCCCGCTAAAGATATGGCTTTAGAAGATTTTCGCAAAACACTCGATGTGAATGTGACAGCCGCCTTTGAATTATCGCGCATATGTTATGATAAATTGGCTGAAAATCAGGGTTCGATTGTTAATATTTCCTCCATCCACGCGCGCCTGTCGAAGAAGCAATTTGTTGCTTATGCGACGTCCAAAGCAGCTTTATCTGCTTTAACCCGCTATTTGGCATTGGATTGGGGTGGGACGGTGAGAGTGAATGCTATTGAGCCAGCCGCCATTGAAACCGATATGCTGAAGGCAGGTTTTGGGACGGATTGGCCACAGGCCAAAGACCAAATAGAGGCCTGCCACCCAAGCCAGAAAATCGGCCAGCCGGAGGAGGTGGCTAAAGCTGCCCGCTTCCTGCTCGAGGGGCAGGGTTTTTTAACGGGGGCTATTGTTGATATTTCCGGGGCTATATCTGCCGTTCTAAACGATCCAAATGCAGTATAGGGCAGCCGCATTAATTCTCATTTAGGGTTCCGCAGGGGAATGTCTATAATGCTTGAAGCGTAACTAAACTTCACTTATAAATACCTTAGGGATTAGGTGCCATGAAGTTTATGGGCTCCAAATACTTTGAGTCTCTCAAAATAGTGTTTGGAAGTTGAGGTTTAAAAAAACTATGTTTAATCCCGTTGTTTCTATAATTGTTCCGTTCTACGCATCCCAATCAACGCTTGCCAATACTCTCGGTTCGATACAAGACCAAATTCACGAAAATATTGAAGTCATCTGCGTCAATGATGGGTCGCGGGATCATTCGCGTGAAATTGTGGAAGCGTTCTTAGTTGATAAGCGTTTCAAAATTATTGATCAGAACAACCGAGGCTTAGCCGCTGCGCGGAATGCAGGAATGGCGCAAAGCCAGGGCGAATACCTTATCTTCATTGACAGCGATGATGTTGTACTACCCTCGCATGTAAGCGATTTGGTGGCGTGTAGCCAAAACGGTAAACGGGATGTGTGTGTAGCGCCGCATTTCTTAATGTCGACAGATGGCGAAATAATTCAGAGGGCAGGCATGCGTGCGGATGCCTCCACATATGCTTCTCTCGCCACCACTGGCGAGCAACCCAATATGGCATGTAGCAAACTTTACCGAAGAGCCTTTCTCGAACAGCATGCCATTTTGTTTCCGAAAAAGAGAATTATCCACGAAGACTTAGATTTCACTATTTTGGCTCTGCTTCTGGCCAATGAGATAGGGCTTGCGCAACGCCCTAGCTACTTATGGTTGGCAAATGACGGGAGCTTATCAAGACATTTTGGTAAGGCTCATATTGATTCCATGCAGTATTTATTGAAAGGCTTATTCTCGAGAGCTCTATCGAAGCATCTGACGCCTGAACAGCTTACCTCTCGCAAACTTTTCTATTGGATTCATTTATTTGGCAAAATAAATATTTACGGTATTGCGGACGAGACAGAGGATTACTTGTGCGGTCTCCTGCGGAAAAATATATATATGCAAATTGGTTTGTCTGAGTTGCAAACCACGGATCATAGAGTAAGAAAACAGTTTAGGGATTTGGTGTCCGTATCCTCAGCTTCGAAAGCGAAAAAAACGAGAAGGCTTCTTATCTCTGACAGTATTTTGTCCGCGCCTTCTGGCACGAACATGACTTTTGCCTCCCTGTTCGTAAAGGTTCTAAATCATACAGTCTTTAGAAAAAATCCCCGAAACTTTCCGCCGAACGTAACATTTGCTTTTTTACTATATTTAACCGTCATGAAGACGGTTCGTTTTGTGCGGGGATCCTAATATGAAATATTCAAAGGTTATATCCGCTATCCAACCAGAAGAACGCGCGAGGTTGCACGAGCTTAAAAATAAATATCAAGGGGAGCGGTGCTTTATCGTGGGCAACGGTCCGAGCTTAAACGCGCATAATTTAGATCTCCTGAAGAACGAATACAGTTTTGGGGTGAACTCAATTTTCCTTAAAACCAAAGACACAGGGTTTCGGCCTAGTTTTTACACAGTGGAAGATGGCCATGTTGTAGATGACAATTTGGAAGCCATTCGCGATTACGATGTCGACCACAAGTTTATACTGGCACATTACCGCGATAAATTTCCCGGGGCAGAAGATATTTTATGGCTGTCGGCAGACCTTGGGTTTTATCGTGATAGCCATCCTTTTGGGGGCACTGCCAGGTTTTCTCGCGACGCCGCTCATGTGGTATATGCAGGTCAATCTGTCACCCATATAAACCTTCAGATTGCTTTTTACCTTGGGTTCTCCGAAGTTTATCTGATTGGCATGGATTTTCATTATGACAAGCCTGAAAGCGTGATCACTCAGGGCCTTACATGGATATCGACCGAAGATGACCCAAATCATTTTGACCCTAGTTATTTTGGTGCGGGCAAAAAATGGCACGATCCACAGCTCGACAAAGTGGCGTTAAACTATCAATTGGCGCGACGGGTTTTTGAAAGAAACGGCCGCAAAATTTTTAATGCAACCCATGGTGGAAAGTTGGAGATTTTCGAGCGCGCAGATTATGATGCCTTGTTCTGATCTCTAAGCCGGAGTTTGAAATGCAGAAATCACGCAAAGTCCTCATTACGGGCGGACTTGGGTATATTGGGAGCCATGTTGCCGCTCAACTTGTGGAGCATGGCTTCGACGTGTGCATTGTCGATGATATGTCAAATGCTGTAGATCATGCACATTCTCAGCTCGAAAAATTATGTGGTCGTGACATTGCGTTAGATATCGTGAGCGTGACGGATTACGTTGCCCTCGAAAAGGCCTTCGAACGACAAAAGCCCGACGAAGTCATCCATTGTGCTGGTTTAAAATCTATTTCAGACAGCTGGAAAAATCCACTTGAGTATTATCGTGTCAATGTAACGGGTACGGTGAATGTCTTACGGGCGATGGACCACATTGGCTGTGAAACTATTATTTTCTCCTCTAGCGCCACAGTTTATGGCAGCCCTGATTATTTGCCGGTAGATGAAAACCACTCCATCGGGGCTGTGAATCCTTATGGGCGAAGCAAGCACATGGCTGAGGAACTAATTATAGATTGGCAACGGGCCCAAGAAACCAATGCGGGTACTGGGCTGGCTGTCATCTTGCGCTATTACAACCCTGTGGGTGCGCATGACAGCTTGCTGATTGGCGAAAACCCCCGTGGGGCGGCGAATAATTTATTCCCAGTTATTTGCGAAGTGGTTAACGGACATAGAGATACTTTGGATATTTTTGGCGACGATTACCCAACGCAGGATGGCTCGGGTGAGCGTGATTATATTCATGTGATGGATTTAAGTTTAGCTCATGTTAAATGTCTGGGTAGTTTTACAAAACCGAGGCACGTGGTGTTAAATATCGGTACGGGCGTATCAACTTCTGTGACAGAAATTATACGCATGTTTGAGACTGAGAAGCAGACCACCCTGCCAACGCGTGTGATGCCGCGCCGGGATGGCGATGTAGCAATTATATTGGCGGACAATGACAAATCCACGAAAGCACTTGGGCAATATGTTTTTCATGATTTGCAATCAGCTATTGCTTCAAGTTTGGCTTTCGCGTCTCTGCCTTCGGGCTCTTAATACAGTTTGCATGAATGTGGTGTTGAAAATTCACACTCAGTCTCGCCATGCTGAGTTTCAATTGGTTTTTAGCGGCCTAGGCCGACAGTTAGTGATAAGTAGAGAGTAAGAGATTAGAAATATGGTTAACTATGTGAAATACATCCTTGCGCATCGCGACTTTATTCCGTTCAGTCTTGTCTTATTGACGTCTGTTTACGCGCTTTCACTGGCCACCCAAATGCCCTTCTCGCTATATTATGTGAGCACTGATTACTTTACCGTGGCGAATAATTTTTTGAGCTCTCACCCCCCGGTTCCCGCTGAGAATACAGCGCAGCTTAGACCGCTTGGGTACCCGCTGTTTTTGCACATTCTCTCCTTCGGCAGCCTTAGTATTTCAGCTATCGCTTGGGGTCAGCTGGCGGTCGCGTTTCTCTCGCCTCTAATCGGGTATTTTGTGCTTCGCAAAGCTGAGATGAGTGGATGGAAAGCGGCAGCCTATATTTTGCCAATCATTATAAGTTTTGGTTTTTATGCCAGCGCCCGATCCATCATGGGGGAACAATTATATTCGTTATTGGTCTTGGGCATGTTCTTGGCGGCGGCTACCTGGCTCATCACCAAAAGCCGACTGGCTATGACTTATATGCTTTTGTTTTGGTTTTTTTCCTGTCTAACGAAAACGACGGCCCTTCCTTTATTATTGGCAGTGGTCTTCCTATATCCTTTTACTTCGTGGTTGAAGCGCGCTCAGGCAACGGCCGTGACGCTTGTCTTTATCCTGTCGGTGCTTGTCGGACTGGCGGCTCTTCATCGTTCGATCATCCCTGATTATACATCCGGAGTAGGGATTTTCGCGATGATGAACCCAGTTGTCACGAGCCGAGAAAAAGAGGCGTGGGTTTTCAAAACGTCGGATGGGCCCGCTACGCGAAAACTACTAACCATGCTTTCTGATTATGAGCAAACCAAAAGAGGAGAAAAAACCGTTGCTCGTCAGCGCGAGCGTATGCAGGTGAAACCAAGTTTCTTTGAGCCAAGTATTTGCAAAAAAGATAGGGTTGCTGTGCCCTCATGCCTACTTGAGATGCCAACTTTGGAATCTTATTGGCAGGTAAAATGGTTGGCCATTCGCCAGCTCGGTATCGCTGAAGCAGATGCTTTTCTAACGTCAGTTGTTGCCGAGCAACTCGTGCAGAAGCCCGGAATGTTTTTAAGGTTTTGGCTTCGCAACAGTGCTTATTTTCTGGCCGGAGGGAATATGCACTATTCCTATAAACCCGCCCCGCAGCCGACAATGAATCCAAAAAATGATTTTAACGTGGCTTTCGTCCCAAACATTAAAAAAGGTATTATAGGTTCTTTCCAGCCATCTTTAGCTGACAATCTCGCTAGCTTGAATACGGGTACTTCCGTGAAAAGCGTTAGACAAATGAATCGCTATGTTTCCCCGCTTTGGCGAGGACTGTTTCATGTTAATTTGCTGGTTCTGGCTTTTGGTAGTTTGATCGCGATACGGTATTTGTTCCTCGGCTCTAAGTTAACCGTTGAAACGGCATATATTATGCTGGCAGCGGTGTTTTTCATTTATCACGCCTTCGCGGTGTCTGCGCTCCACCCGCCTTTGGGAAGATATGTTTCCCCCCTTCTTCCCGTGGCTCTATTTGGCATCACGGCAACGGGCCTGATCGGCTTAGATATTTTGAAGACATATTTTTTCTCTATGCGAAAAAGATTTCTTTAATCGGCGTACGATTGTCGGATCGCCCTGCCGCCGCCGCGGTCTTGGGGGCTATATTTGCACCGCTCTCAAAATTATTGGGGTGCCAATAAAAAATCCGCTAAAATATAGTCATCATATAAATAAATGCGGGTCGCAGTTTGAGAGCAGGTTAAAATATCTCTAAAGCCAGGAAGGGCGGATAAGGGGTCCGGCAAAAAGCGATAATGGCCATTGTCGCTATTTTGCAGAGCGAAGTTTATTTCCCTCGTGAATTGATTTAGCTGCGTATCTACCATCCACGGATGGGGTTCAGGCGCACCGTTTCGTAATGTTGTTTTGATTAGGGTTCGAGTTTTTAGCAGCTGGTTGACGGGTTCTGCGTCCCAATGCCCGGCCAATCCTTTTTTCAAAACCCCTTGTTCGATAAGGGGTTTCAAACAGGCTGCTACGTTTTCTTCCCGGCTGGCTTTATGGGTGAAGGAATAATCGTGGCCTATGGCGAGACTTGTCGTATAGGCAAAAAGCGCGAGCAAGGCATACCGCTTAAACCTATGCGAGCAGCTGGCTGCAAAACACGCTGCCAGAAAAATGGCAAAGCCGAAGTGTCGTAAGTTCCATCCCCGAAACGCTCCATTTAAAAGGGTGCCTATGAAGCAGAAAAGCAGAGAGGCGGAGATTAGAAAAACAGTTTGATTTTTTCGAAAGACAATCATGTTGGCGATGAGCCCGATGGAGATAATTGTGAGAGCCAATTTGGCTCCCGAAGCTTGGGAAACCGATTTGAGGATAAAAAGTCGCCAAGTTTCAAGCGTGGGCAGTATATGCAAAAAGCCAATCTGGGTTCGCTGGAGGCTTTCCAAATGTCCGAAAAATAGGTTTGGTAGGAAAGAAAAGCCGCACAAAATGCCGATCATCACAAGGTTGCGAACATCCATGGGTGTTATTTTTTTGGCTATATAACAGCGATAGGCAATGAGGGCGATCGCAGGCGCCGCGGCACTTGCGATAACTAATTTAGAAGAGAAAAAACCTGCTGCGCAGGCTAAAAATAATAATATTTTAAGGGCGGGGCGAAGGGATCCAAAAATAAGGCAAATAAACAGGGCGGCAGTAAGGTAAGTTCCGATGTGATCATTTACGCCATCGAGCCAGAAGTAGCTTTTATCGCTTATGCTTGTGAAGGCAATGACGGTGAAAAATAGAGTGATCAGAGTGGCCCGAGAGGCGAAGGGCTCCATTGCTTTGGCCGAGGTTTTTGTTGCGAAGGTTTCAAATACACGCGGCAGTAAGCACGCACCAGTCCATATAAAGGCGGCGAGAAACAAGATATTTGCCATGCCCATAATCTGCCAAGCTGCAGTATTTGGGAACAGATATATAAGAAACGCGAAAGTTAAGACTTCAGGGAAATAGCCATGCCCAGGTGGGGGCGCAAATGTGAAGAAACTATTTGGGTTTTCCAAAAACTGCGCGGCCATAAATAAAAAACTATATGCATCGCCAGCTCTACCTCTTTGCCCAAAATAAATGGCCTCAAGAGACGCCCCCAACAACACAAAAGCAGCTATAAGCAAACAGCTTGCAAGGGTGGGACTCCAATTTTTAAACATTACTAACGCTTCTTTTACAACTGATACACTGCTTTCTTGGTTAAGCTAATTTTGCGGCATGAGCTAGCTTAAAGCCGTCCTATGGCCTGGTTCTGGCACGGTAATGAATATGCTGTTGGCACTATTTTTCAATTATTCTATAACTGAGCTATTGTCGTGCGAGCTACCCATTTTGGTACCTTTGCAACGAGCCTGTTAAGCACACCTTCAAAGGATGCATTTTGTCTATATTTGAAAAAATCTTCTTTAGCGGGCTCTTTATAGCCGTCCAAGTGTTTGTATGGGCCGCGCTAATGGCACTCAAGCCAGCTATTCTTGGCACGGGCGTCGTGTTTTATGACGGTATATTGGTGGCGCTGCTGACAACATTCTTGGGTGGCCTGGCGCTTTGGGTTCTTAAAAAGCCACTGGATTTATTCGTGCGCCTTCTGCTGCTAAGCAACAGCCTGGTCATTATAATGCTCTTTTTAGTTCTGGGACCTGTGGCCATTGAGAGATCTTTAAGCCTGTTTCTGCTGAGCGAAGTGAGATCACGCGGCGGGCAAGTGAGTGAAATACAATTTGAAAGCCTTGTTTCACATGAGTATCCGCAAAAAATGCAAGTCAGTGAGCAGCGAATTCGCGAACAGATTGCCAGTGGTAATTTAGAGAAAATGTTGGATGGGAACCTGCGGATTACCGATGGCGGATATCGGGTTTTGGCTATCACCGGATGGGTTCGGCGTATTTTTGGGCTACGCAGGCTGGACTGAAAATCATGAGCCGTATAGATTTTAAAAATCAAAGCGACGTTCAGCGCTCGCAAAGTTTTTCCTTTCGCCCTAGTGTCAAATTTATGGAATTCAGGCTACTTATTAGCCATTGAGTAGGGCCAACGGGAGTTTTTCGTTCATGCAAGTCATCATTCCAATGTCTGGGTTTGGAGAGCGGTTTCGCCGCGTTGGGTATCAAGTGCCCAAGCCGCTTATTGAAATCGAAAGCAAACCGATTATCGCCCATGTCGTGGATATGTTTCCCGGCGAGACTGATTTCATATTCATCTGCAATCAAGACCATTTGGATGATCCTGACTTTCATATGCGAGATATTTTGGAAGATTTATGCCCGACGGCTCGCATTGTTGGTATTGCGCCGCATAAATTGGGCCCTATTCATGCGGTTCAGCAGGTGGTTGACTTGGTGTCTGATAGTGAGCCCACAATCGTGAATTATTGCGATTTCACCTGCTATTGGGATTATTCGGCCTTCAAAAAAAGCATGCAGGAAACCGGTTGTGATGGCGCCGTGCCTGCCTATCGCGGGTTTCATCCGCATACATTGGGGTCGACCAATTATGCTTATATGCGCGAAGAAAATATGCGGATGCTCGACATTAAAGAGAAAGAACCGTTTACCGATAATCGCATGCAAGAGTTCGCCTCTAGCGGCACCTATTATTTTAAATCTGGCGCGGTGATGAAACAGGCCTTGGCAGATTGTGTGGCACAAGACTTGTCTATCAACGGCGAGTTTTATGTCAGCCTCGCCTATAAGCCGATGTTGGAAGCCGGCGCCGACATTCGCGTTTATGAGCTAGACCATTTCATGCAATGGGGCACGCCAGAAGATGTAGCTGAATATAACGGTTGGTCGGATGTGTTTCATCATTTCACCAAACCCGCCCCGACGCCCGAAGCGGGCGATAATCATGCCGTAATTATTCCGATGGCGGGGCTGGGCCAACGCTTTGCCGATGCAGGCTACACAACCATCAAGCCTCTAATCGAGGTCAAGCATCAGCCGATGGTTCTTTCGGCGGTTTATGACTTGCCGCCGGCCGAGCATCATGTGTTTGTCTTGCGCGGGGATATGCCGGGTTTAGACGATATTTTGCAGACTTTGAAAACTCGGTTTCCTCAAGCGATTCTCGAAATCCTGCCCGCGCTGACCGATGGGCAAGCGCTGACGTGTTTGGCAGGTCTCGACGCGCTGGAGCGCGAACGGCCAGACTTTGACGGCACGGTCACCTTTGGAGCCTGCGATAATGGTGCGATTTATGACACGGAAAAATTCGCTCAATGGCAAGCCCAAGGCGGCGAGCTTTTGGTATGGGGCGCGCGCGGTGTAACCAATGCGGTGCGCCATCCTAAAATGTTTGGCTGGATCGATGTGCACGACGAACAGATTGTCAATGTCTCGGTCAAACAGCCTTTGGACAACCCGCAACACGACCCGATTATTACCGGCACGGTTACTTTCCGCTCCGGGGCTTTGTTTCGCCGCTGTGTCGAAAGCCTGCTGGCTCGCGAGGGGCGGGTGAACGGCGAGTATTATCTCGATAGTTGCGTGAACGATGCCCTGACGTTGGGGCTGGCGTGTGAACTGTTTGAAAATCAACATTATATTTCTTGGGGCACGCCCAATGATTTAAAGACTTTCGAATATTGGCAGAGCTGTTTTTCCAAATGGGCTTCGCATTCTTTCCTCGATTTCGAGCCTGCTAAGTAGATGCTCACAGCTCTTAAAACCCTGCTCAACCGAGAGCGATTGACGTTTCTAGGCGTGGGGATTTCGGCTGTTTTGATTGACTATGGCGTTTACTCTAGCCTGCAGTCTTTCGCGCAAGGGGCCGTGGATGTGGCCAAAGCCTTAGGGTTTTTAAGTGGCGCAGTGTTTGCCTATTGGGCCAATCAAAAATTCACTTTCGAGCATGAGGCGGACAATCGCTATTCCCTGTGGCGATTTTGCCTTGTCTATGCGCTCTCTTTATTTGGCAATATTGCGCTGAATAACGTGTCGCTCGGTCTATTGGCAGATTTAGCCTATGGGTTCACAATGGCGTTTGTTATCGCGACTGGTTTTTCGGCCGTGTTCAATTATCTCGGCATGAAATTTTTTGTATTTAGGGCGCATTGATATGCACGCTTCACTGATTATCCCCTGTTATAATGAGGCCGCTGGCCTAGAGACGCTGGTGGCGGCGTGTCGTGCGGCAGAGCTGCCCGAGACTGTAGAAGTGGTACTGGTTGACAATGGATCGACCGATACGACGCCGAACGTTCTGGCTGCCCTGTTAAAAAAAGACCCGCAGATACGCGCCATTCGGGTGGAGGAAAATCAGGGATATGGCTTTGGTATTCTGGCCGGCTTAAACGCAGCAAAGGGCGAAATTTTGGGTTGGACGCATGCGGATTTACAGACCGACCCGGCTGATATGAACGCGGCTCTAGATTATTTTAAAACCCATTCTAAAACCATACTAGCCGAGGGCGAGCCATTGGCGGCCTTTGTGAAGGGCAAGCGCTTTGGTCGTCCGCTGGCAGATGTTGTGTTTACCATTGGCATGAGCTTTTTCGAAATGCTGCTATTGCGGCGCATGTTATGGGATATTAATGCCCAGCCGACGGTTTTCTCGCGGGCTTTTTTCGAAACATGGGAAGATCCGCCGCATGATTTTTCGTTGGACCTATATGCCTATTATATGGCCAAGAAAGCAGGGTTAAAAATTCATCGTTTTCCTGTATATTTCGGAGAGCGCCAATTTGGCACCTCGCATTGGAATGTTGATCTGCGCAGCAAGTATAAATTTATCCGTCGAACCATTGATTTCAGTTTAGAATTGAAAAAAAGGTATCTGTAATGCAATTTATTTCTCATCGCATCAATACCCTCGAGCAGCTGGAGGCGACGCCAGATCACTTTGGTGTTGAGATTGATATCCGCAGCTATGGATCCGACCTTGTTCTGCATCATGACCCGTTCGAGCGCGGGGAATTGTTCGATGAATGGCTCAAGGCGTTTCATCATAAAACCCTTATTCTAAATGTAAAAGAAGAGGGTTTGGAGCCACACCTCATTCAACGGATGGCGGATATAGGCTGCGAAGATTACTTTTTTCTAGACCAGTCTTTCCCGTTTTTAGTGCGCTATGCGAAAGCCGCGCGTGGCCGCTCCGCCGTGCGGTTCTCCGAGTTTGAGAGCCTCGACACGGTTTTGGCTCTGGCGGGAAAAGTCGATTGGGTTTGGGTGGATTGCTTTACGAAGTTGCCGTTTAAAGATGATGATTACGATCGGTTGAAAGCGGCGGGGTTTAACTTGTGCTTGGTTTCGCCAGAGCTGCAAGGGCGCGATGCGGATGCGGCCATCGCAGATATGGGCGCGCAGATTTTGAGTTTGAACCTTCAGCCCGACGCGATTTGTACCAAGCGCGCAGATTTGTGGGAGCGGGTTATAGGATGACAATCTCAGCCGTTCTCTCCACGTCGAGCTTTTGGATAGGGTGCGCCTTGCGCGGCCTTTTGCTGGCGGCCTTTGTGCCGGAGGCGGCTGGCGATTTATATGTTCCGTTTTTTGAGGCGACGGTAGGCCAGTCCCTGTTCGACCCATGGCTTGTCTGGGCAAACCTTGGAGGCCAAGCCGCAGCCTTTCCTTATGGCTTTGCTATGTGGCTGGTGTTTTTGCCGGGTTTTGCTTTGCAGGCAATCCTGCCGATAGAGGGCATGGCGCTGTATTTTGCCACCCTGTTTATTTGGGAATTTATCATTCTGATGGTTCTTGCCCGCCTCGTCGATGAGAAGGCTCGGCGTGTCCTGAGCTTGTTTTGGCTGTCGCCGATAACGCTCATGGCGACTTATGTGTATGGCTATAATGATATTGTCGCTGTCGGCTTTCTCATGACCGCTATTTTGTGTGTCCACAACCGGAGCTGGGTTTGGGCCGGTCTATCTTTGGCTTTTGCGGTATCTGCCAAACTCAGCATGGTGGTTGCGCTGCCGATTGTGGCGCTTTATTTCATCAATAAGCCGCCCGTTCGCAAACATGGCGTAAAAATTTCGCTGGCTTTTGCCACTGGTTTTGGCCTGCTCACTATTCCTTTTTTGGCGTCGGATGTAGCCCTAAGCTTTGTCAGCGGTAATTCTGAGATGGGCACTCTGGCCAATTATGCGGTGCCCTTTGGAGGGGCGAGTATTTTATTGCTGCCGCTCGGCTTTGTATTGTTTTTATATTGGATTTGGCGCGCCCGTCGGCTGAGTTTCAATATGTTTGTTTCCTTCCTCGGTGTCACCTTTTTGGCGCTGGCTCTATTGACCCCCGGCAGTGCCGGTTGGTTTGTCTGGAGCCTACCGTTCTTGGTTCTTTATCAAACCCAAAGTGGGCCTGTGGCGATACGCCTTGGCTATCTCTATGCCATCTTGTTTACGCTAAACGCTTTGGTTCATAAGCCCGCGGTTTTATGGTCTGGAGCCGAAGTTGACCTGTTTGCCATAGCTAATGTTGATTTTCTCCCCACGCCTTTCGTGCAATCGGGGCTCGCCACTTTACTGGTTACTCTTGGGGTGATTATTGGGCTGCGGATGTGGCGCGAATCGATTTCTCAAAATGCGTTTTTCCGCGTTAGCCAACGACCGTTCATGCTGGCCATCGCTGGCGATTCTGGGGCTGGTAAAGACACTTTGGCGGAAGCCATTATTGATGTCTTTGGCGGACATTCGGCCACTAATTTGTCGGGCGATGATTACCATCGTTATGACCGTCAAAAACCCATGTGGCAGGTGATGACGCATCTTAATCCGGCGGCTAATAACCTTGAGGGCTTTACCGGCGATATCGAAAAACTGCGGGCGGGTAAGACTATCTTGAAACGCCATTACGATCATGCGACGGGCAAACTTAGTCGTCCCGAAAAACTGGCTTCGCGCGATTTCGTTATTGCGTCAGGCCTGCATGCTTTCTTCTCGGCCAAGCAATCGGCTTTGTTTGATTTGAAGATATATCTCGCTATTGATGAGGGTTTGCGCCGTGGGTACAAAATTCATCGTGATACCGTGTTGCGCGGAAAATCATTGGAAAGCACTCTGGAGGCCTTGGAGTCGCGGCGTGCAGATTTTGAGAACTTTGTCGCGCCCCAAGAAGATCAAGCCGATATCGTGTTTTCTTTGCAGCCTGAACGGGCCTTGCCGGAGAGCGGCTCTCTGGACGATGTCAACCTTAGGCTGAAGGCTAAATTTGCGTCTGGCAACAATGAAGAGCTTTTGGCTCGAATTCTGACAGGCCTTTTGATGTGCGAGGTCAGCACCAAACGAGACCGCGCCAATGGAAATGTGGAAATGACGATATCGGGCGATATTAGCGCAACCGATGTTGCCATGGTCGTCGATCTCGTGTGCCCTAATTTGATGGAGTTCTTTGATGACGCGCCGAAATGGAAAACGGGCATGACGGGCGTTATGCAATTGGTTACCTTAATGGTTATCGCCAGCCAAATGGCGGCACGGGGAAGTTATGAAAATTCTATCTAAAGTTGTGTTAAGCGAGGCGCCGTCCGCGATTTTTGTTGATTTAGACAACACGCTTTACCCATATGACCCAGGTCATAAAGCTGGGTTAGCTGCCGTCGGCGATAAGTTGAAGACCAACTTTGATGTTCAGCCCGAGCAATTTAAAGCTTTGTTTGACGCGGCTCGCAACAGCGTGAAAATGCGCTTAGGCGACGCTCCTTCTGCGCGCAGTCGGCTGCTGTATTTTCAAGAGTTGCTCGAGTCCATTGGTTTGGGAGCGGCTGTGCTAAAGGCGCTCGACTATGAACAAACTTATTGGCGCACTTTTTTGCGGCATAGCTATTTGTTTGAAGGCGTCACCGAGTTTCTCGATGAAGCCCGGTTGCGGAGCATTCCTGTCGTGCTCATCACCAATTTGACGGCGCAAATTCAGTTTCAAAAACTAATCTATCTTGGCATCGAAGAGGCCTTTGATTTTGTCATTACGAGTGAACAAATTGGCGCGGAAAAACCCAAGCCTGAAATTTTTCATGCCGCCGTGGCCAAAGTCAATTGTGAGCCCGCGAAAGTATGGATGATTGGAGATGATTTGGAGTGCGACATGGCAGGTAGCAAGCAGGCTTTGGATTGCCTGAGCTTTTTAAAAACCAATGGGTCAGCCCCCACAAAAACACGTCTTGCGAACGTTGATGTCACTTTTGACGATTTCTCAAAATTGACGGAAACCCTATCTAAATTGGAAGTTACGAAATGACCTCGGCACGTAGCTCGCACGGCGATGACCTCATTGCCCTTTGTGCGCGTGTTGGCCGAGACCGTTTGTTGGTGCAAGGCGGCGGCGGTAATGCTTCTTGGAAGGAAGCGGATACCTTATGGGTAAAGGCTTCGGGAACGCGGCTGTCGGAAGCGGAAGAGAAATCTATTTTTGTGCCAGTAGATTTGCAGCCCGTTCGCGAGCGCTTGCAAAAAGGTGATTTTTCGACCCAGCCCAAAGCTGCCGATGGCGGTAGTTTGCGCCCCTCTATTGAAACCCTATTACATGCGCTCATGCCGCAAAAATATGTCCTCCATGTGCATGCCATTGATCCTTTGGCTTTATTGGTGGGCCGCAATCCGCGCGCTGTTTTTGCGGCCGCTCTGCCTAGCGATATAGCTTGGTGCCTCGTCGATTATTTCAAACCGGGAGCTGATTTGGCGCAAGCGGTTAGTGAGGCAGCCGATGATTTGGGAGCCATGGATGCGGTGATGTTAGCTAACCATGGTATTGTGGTGGCCGCCGAAACGGTAAGCGAATTGGACAAAAAACTGGCACGGATTATCGAATGTGTTCGCCAGCCCGTTCAGCTAACGGCTCCGGAAAATTCTAGTGCCGCAAGCCTGCCAGCGGCTTTGGCAGAGCATTATGCATGGTCGAAAGATCAAGACCTCGATGTTTTGGCTTGGGATGCGGCGGCGCTGGATACGGCGAAAACGGCATGGGTTTTATATCCAGATCACGCGGTATTTTTGGGCCCGCGTGCGGTCTGTTGTCCGTTGGAGCGTTTAGGTGGCGAGGCGCCAGCCCTTATTGAAAAAGGGCCAGACTTTATTTTGGTCGAAGGGGAAGGTGTGTTGGTGTCAAGCACGGCCACGCAAGCCGCCCGCGAGCAATTGCTGTGTTACGCAGATGTGGTCGTTCGGCTTCGCACCGATAGTGCGCCAGTGCCTTTGGCGGATGCAGATGTGGCTGACCTATTGGATTGGGATGCAGAAAAATATCGTCAATCTCTGGCGGCGACGCAATTGTAGATTATGGGTCTTGGCTGATTTTTTGCCAGATTGCCAAATCATCTCGATTGAGAACCAACTCATAACATGGTGCCGTTTGGCAGTTGCCATGCGGCGCGCGCAAGCGTGGCATCGCCAGCGCATGGGCCTCGTTCAGTTCAAGGTCATGTTCGGTTCGCGTTTGCGAGGATGTCTCGACGATTTGGCCTTGGACGATGATTGCGTGCGGGGTCTGTGACCAGAGGTGATAGGGCCCCCAATAATTCTCGATAGAATAGGCCTGTGTGGACCCGACTTGATAGAGGCGCGGGTCGAAGTGAATGAGCCAAGGCTCGGAAGCCGACGGCAAGTTTTGCAAATAATCTTGCACTTGGGCGTATTGGCTTTCGAGGCGTAATTGCTGTGTTGCGGTAGGGCGGGGCAATTGAGTTTGATATCTATTGTTTTGCAAAGCGTAGGCGTTGGCACATATCGCCAACAAGCCAAGCAGATAGACAGTCCGCACTGTTTTGGGGAACCAGCCAGTGTTTGGCGCGTGCGTTAGGTACAAATTTAGACCCGCGATTAGCAGCACATAGCTAGGCCACAAGTAATGCCCCCACAGTCTTGGTGTCGTGAAAACAATGGCCAAGAACCAAGTGAGGGCAATGCCGAGAAGAAGCACGCTGAGGGGCAGGCTTTGCAGCCGCGCCTTCGGCAAATGGCGCATGACAACAGCGGCTGCCAATGCAAATAGAGCGCCAAAAGCGACGGTATTTAGGCCACCGCCGACAGCCTGTGGAAAGCCTTTGAGCCATAAAACAATGGGCAGCCCCAGAATGTCTGAGCCATGCGCAGAATTGCCTATGGTGGAATGAAGATAGACTTCCCAGCCATAAGGGATAACCAGCAGTATCGGCACATTGGCCAACATGCCCAGACCAAAGCCGCCGATAAACCGCCATGTATTGGCTTTTGTGAGGCTTGTTTGAGTGTCTCCAAGGCGG
Source organism: uncultured Rhodobiaceae bacterium (assembly GCA_963932545.1). Classification (GTDB taxonomy): domain Bacteria; phylum Pseudomonadota; class Alphaproteobacteria; order RS24; family RS24; genus UBA8337. The sequence goes on from CAWVRH010000014.1 coordinate 22,825, forward strand.
GCTCGGAGAACGGCGGAGACGAGCCAAACGGCCAACACGGGAAGGGCAAATAGGGACGACAGTTTGAACCCCATAGCCAGCCCGATAAAAAGCCCCGCGATAAGAGGACGATGTTTGGATAAAGCCAGAAGGCCAATCAATAGGCACAAGACTTGTGGGGCATCGGGCTTTGGCAGGGTCGCGAAATATTCAGTATAGGGCAGGCTCAAAATAGTTATGGCCGCCAGGGCAGATAGCCAACCATAGCGCCCCATTTTAAAGACCAGTAGAGCGCTGGCCAAAATGGAGAGGTAGAAAAACAGGCGGATAGAGGAAATAAAACCACTCTCGCCGAAAATAACGTCGGAAGCGCCGGCAACGGCGGCCGGTAAAACATACATCAATCGTCCATAGCGAAAGTCGGATCCAACAAGAGCCACAACCAAGTCAACGGGCCCTCGTGCCTGCGTGATGGGCTTTATCTGATCGTAGGAGATACGTTCATCCATGTGCAGCAAGAAACGTCCATCATTAAAATCGGTGATGGCAGGCCAAACCAAAACAAACCCATGCCAGATAATAAAACCGAGCAGCAGCAGCTTTGGATAGTGCTGAGCAACAAAAAATCTGGAAGGCTGGGTCATGCGCTTGGCTCTATTTTTTTTTTGGGGTAGATAATTTTTTCGTCACGGATCTGTAGTAGAAAACTGGCAGCAGAATGAAAATAGCGCCAGCTACAAGGCCGCCGAACTGGCTGAGCACAAAACCCGACCAGAACAAAACATCGGCCATAATCAGCATGACGATTAATGTGGCGCGTGCGGATAGGCCAGTGTCCATAAGCAAATGATGCAAATGCGTGCGGTCTGGCGCCATGGGCGATAGGCCTTGGCGCAGGCGGCGATAAATCAGGGTCAGCGTATCGACAACTGGCAGGGCGACCATCCATGGCACGAGGGAGGTGGGGAGCGTGTCCGTCAGGGGCTGGCGTTGGCTGGCCATGATCAGATGATAGGCGAGAAATAGCCCAAGAATCATCGATCCAGTGTCGCCCAAGAAGACTTTCTGACTTTTTATCAGCCCGATATTGAGCAAGAAAAATCCCATTATGGCAGCGCTAAAGACAATTACTTCCAGCAACACATCGTCACCCAAGGGCCGACCAATGAGCTGCATGGCCATCACCAGATGCACGAGAGCCATGAGCGCAAGACTGGCGGCCAACCCATCAATGCCATCGCTCATGTTCAGGGCATTGATCAAACCGACGATGGCGATCAGCGTGAGCGGATATCCCCAAATGCCCAGCAATAGCTCACTGCCACCTGGCAAACTGCCCAGAGACGCAATGTGAATGTCGCCCGCGACCATAATGATTAAAGCGGCGCCAACTTGGCCGAGTAACTTATATGTGGGTTTTAAATCATAACGGTCGTCGCAAAGGCCCAAGACCAATAGCAAAGCCATCGCGATTATCAGGGGGGCGTTGAGCGCGGATAAATAGGCCAAAATAGCGCTGAAAGTGAGGAAGATGACCACGCCTCCGAGCAGAGGAATGTCGCCCGTGTGGGTTTTGCGTCCGCCAGGCTTGTCGACCAACCCAAGGCGATAGGCGAGTGGCCTTAGGGCAAAACTTAAGACGAGGCTGATGGCTACAGTGATGAGGGCCAAAGTGCTTAAAAAAGGGCTTAAACTCATGAGGCTACTTCGCCGTATTACTGGGCAGCAGTATAGCCGCGCTCAAGGCACAAATTAACAGGCTGGCCATTAGCCAAGATTGCCAGAAATTATAGCTAAACATGAGCGTTCCCATGCCAGCGCCCCACGCCCCCATTCGCCAAATATGGGTCTGCGATTGTTGGCTGGGTAGCCATTTGCCAAGTACAAATAGGCATAAGATCCCGCCGATAATTCCGAGTTCAAACAGTATTTGAAGCAGTAAATTATGGGCATGAGCGGCCACAGTTTGGTTTTCTATCGCCGAAGAGCAATGACCATAGGAGTGTGACATTTTTCTGCATTCAGATACGTAGGCGTCTAGATTTTCGGGATTGAAATTACGGCTCGACTGCAAACCATGACCGAATAGGGCCTTTGGTAAAAACTCTTTCGAGTAAACATAATAAATCCACGACCGAATATTGGGGGCGGCGGTGTTATGTATGGCTTGGGGCAAATAGGTGGTGCTCCATTTTTCTTCAAAAGCACGAATGCTGAACGGAGCAATGAACAATAAGGAAAGGGCAAAACTTGCCAGTATCAAAAGTCGGGTGGCTTTCACCGAAAAGTGAGCAAGCCCCAAAGCCAGCCATCCGAGTGTCATGGCCAAAGCGGCAGATTGGCTTTCCGAATAAAAAGCTACCGCCGTGCTGACGGCCAAAAGGGCAAAGGCTATGCGGGGTCGGCGCTGGACGATAGAGCCCGCGTAAATAAAGACGAGAATAGCGACAATGGTGAGCGAGCGGTTGACTTGGCGTAGCAGCTCTAAAACGGGGCTGAGTGCATCGGCTAGGTTCGGCGCATATATCTGCCAGGGGCCGAGCAGTAAAGATAAGCCAAGGCCAAGGCTCAGTGAAATTGAAATGCGTCGGCGCCAAACACTCTTTTCCTCTTGTTCCAATTGTTCAAAGAGAAACAATAAGCTGATGGCAAAAAACAAACTTAAGAGGAGCTGAACGAGTTTATTGCCTGCATCATCGTGAAGGCTCCAAATAGCTGACAAACTTACCCAAGTCAGCAGGGCAAGTGGCCAAGCGTGAGATTTGAACCGAGACATGTTTGGCCATTTGTTTTGCAAAATAAGGGCTATGGACGCAAAAGTTCCCGCTAGCGCAAGAAGAGCGGCAAAGCCTTTTATCGCCAGAGCTAAAAGCGGCCCGATGAGGACAAGCAAAATTAGGCTCGTCGTAGAAAATCTTTGCGCCACAATAAACCCTTTCAACAAGTACTTACTATAGCTGACTTATGCAGCCAGATTAAGGGTTAAATGTCTATAGGGCTAGAAAACCAGACAGATGTGACAAGGTTACACCACCGCTTAGCCGTTCGGTGTAATCGAGGCGGGCGGTGTCTCCCATGGCGCGGCGCAATTTCGGGTCGCTCAGGGCCTGTTGTAAGGCAGCATCTAGTTCTGCTGTGTTTAATGTGTCGACGCACCAACCGGTTTCGCCATTGCGCACGGCCTCTGGCGCGCCGCCTGCCGTGCCCGCAATGGAGGGAACCCCGAAGCGAGCCGCTTCTGCGTAGCTAATGCCAAAACCCTCCAAGCTTTTGCCGTCTTGGAAAGATGGCATCAGATAGATGTCGGCTTGCGCTAATAAATTATCTTTTTGCGTGTCCTCGACACGGCCCAATAAGGTGACTTTATTTTGCAACCCGAGGGCGGGAATTGCGGTCGCCAAAATATCGGCTTGAGGGCCGCTGCCGCCGATGGACCAGTGCCAATCTGGCAGTGTGGCGTCGAGGCGGGCAAGGGCTTGCAGGCTTTGAAGCAGGCCTTTGCGGGCTTCTAAACGGCTTATGGTAACCAATTCAATTGCGCCTTTGCTGGAGCCTTGTTTTTGCGCAATGCGCTTCGCCGCGTCCTTGGGCAACATATAGGTTGGGGGAATGGCGACTGTTTTTGCGTGTTCCACCTGCCAGCCGCTCTTGACCAAATTTAGGGTAAACTCTGAGCTGGCCACAATATGGCTGGCGCGGTTTAGCGCTTTTTGCACTCGCTTGGCGCGGCGGCCTGATTTTAAGTATTCTTGCCCGTGGGCCAAAACAGCCAATGTGCCTTTGTGTGGCGGCACGGCAGCGACGGATTTCCAACTGTCGCAAATAACCACATCGTCGCCCTTTAGATGTTTTGCCAACCAACGCCTTTTGGCAATGGCTCGAAAAGGTTTCAGGCGCGTGTTTTGGTGAATGCGATAAGGCGCGTTTGCTTCATAGGGCTTGTCGGGCAAGACGATGACATTTTGAGGGTCAGAAAGGGTCTGTGCGTATTTTTCGGCTAAGCTTTTCATCACCCCTTCCATTCCCCCGATTTGGGGCGGGAAGGTTTGCGTTACGATGAAAACCGTCATGCAGCGTTCTCCACAAACCACTGATAGGCAGCCGACAGTCCGGTTTCAAGGTTGAGCTTATGGCGCCACCCAAGATTGTTTATTTTCGAGACATCTAGCAATTTTCGCGGCGTACCGTCGGGCTTGCTGGCGTCAAAGGCTAAACTGCCTTCAAAACCTACGGTCTTGGTAATCGCTTCGGCCAATTGGCGAATGGTGACATCTTCGCCTGTGCCCAAATTAATGTGGCTCATGTCAGAATAATGTTTGAGCAAAAAGACAATCCCAGCGGCGCAATCGTCTACGTGTAAAAATTCACGCATAACTTTGCCCGAGCCCCAGACTTCCATGGTCGCATCGCCGGCCAATTTGGCTTCATGGCATTTGCGCATAAGCGCTGGAATAACGTGGCTCGATTGCAAATCGAAATTATCGTAAGGGCCATAAAGATTGGTTGGCATGGCCGAGATAAAGTCGACGCCATGCTGCTTGCGATAGGCTTGGCACATTTTAATGCCGGCAATCTTGGCGATGGCATACCACTCATTGGTTGGCTCTAGGGTGCCGGTCAGAAGCGCGTCTTCAGATATTGGCTGAGGCGCTAGCTTGGGGTAGATGCAGCTGCTGCCTAAAAACAAAAGCTTCTCCACGCCGCAATCGAAACTGGCGCGGATGAGGTTGGCTTCAATCATCAGATTGTCATAAATGAAATCGGCCGGATACGTATCATTGGCCAGAATACCGCCGACGCGCGCGGCGCAAACCACGATGGCATCTGGCTTATTGGCGGCCATCCAGGCTTCTACTTCGGATTGGCGAATGAGATCTGCGTCTTGGCGTTCAGCGGTGAGGACGGTGCAATTTTCAGCCGCCAAGGCTTTCACCACAGCGCGACCCACCATGCCATTATGGCCTGCTACATAGACCCGCTTTCCCGCAAGTTCGTACATTAAAAGTCGGCCAGCTTGGTTGTGGGTTGGGGCTGTTGAGCATTGTGCAGAGCCACGGATACCATTTCGGATACCAACTCTTCTAATTCAATTTTGGCTTCCCATCCCAGCACGTCTTTGGCTTTTTTCGGGTTGCCGATGAGCAATTCCACTTCTGTTGGGCGGAAATAGCGCGGGTCAATCTCAACTAATGTTTTTCCGGTCTTGGCATCTTTGCCCACTTCCTGAACATCTTTGCCTTCCCAGATAATCTCGCGATGGGTTTCGGCAAAGGCCAGCTCCACGAAACGACGAACGGTTTCTGTGCGGCCGGTCGCCAGCACAAAGTCATCGCCTACTTTATGGTTGATAATCGCGTGCATGCCTTCAACATATTCGCGCGCATGGCCCCAATCGCGTTTGGCATCCAAGTTGCCGAGATAGAGTTTTTCTCGGTGGCCTGCCTCAATGGCGGCTGCGGCCATAGCGATTTTTTGCGTCACAAAAGTTTCGCCACGCATCGGGCTTTCATGGTTGAACAAAATACCGTTCGAGACATGCATGCCATAGGCTTCGCGATAATTGACGCAAATCCAATAGGCATAAAGTTTCGCCACCGCATAAGGACTGCGTGGGTAGAACGGGGTGGTTTCACTTTGTGGCACTTCTTGCACTTTACCGTAAAGCTCCGAAGTCGAAGCTTGATAGAAGCGGGTCTTTTCGACCAGACCCAAAGTGCGAATGGCCTCTAAAAACCGTAGCGTGCCAAAAGCATCGGCATTGGCGGTATATTCGGCTGTCTCAAAGCTCACTTGCACATGGCTTTGGGCGGCCAGATTATAAATCTCATCTGGTTCGATTGATTGCACCAAGCGCATGATGTTGCTGCTGTCGGTCATATCGCCGTAATGCATGTGGAAGCTGTTTTCGCTGTCGTGAGGGTCGGCGTAAATACCATCGACACGCTGTGTGTTAAACGACGAAGCGCGGCGTTTCATGCCATGGACTTCATAGCCTTTGCCAAGCAAAAGGCGGGCTAGGTAGGCGCCGTCTTGACCCGTTACACCGGTAATAAGAGCTTTTTTCTGTGCCACGATAATCTCCGCAATTTACAATATATAAGTAACGTCTTTATTAGGTATCGCGTTCGCGAGGATTTGTCTATTGCCGTGCTGGTCTCTCCATTGTCGTTGCACATCAAGGGCAGATTGTATAGTTTGCCATCAGCCCAAACAGAAGAGTGACAAGTGACCCAAAAAACCGCCCTGATAACCGGAATAACTGGTCAAGATGGAGCTTATCTTGCCCGCTTGCTGGTCGATAAAGGCTATCGCGTGGTCGGAGCCGTGCGACGCAGCTCGACCCTAAACCTGCCCCGATTGGTATCGCTGGAAGTGGCGCAAGAGGTCGAGCTGAAAACGCTCGATATGCAGGACTTCACTTCTATCGTGCGCCTTATCGAAGAGGTTGGGCCAGATGAGATATATAATCTCGGCGGGCAAAGCTCGGTGCAAGCCAGTTTCCAGCAACCGCTTTATACCGGAGAAACCTCTGGCATGGGGTGTTTGCGGCTCATGGAAGCGGTCAAATTAGTGCAGCCAGAGGCGCGTATATTTGAGGCCTCGAGTAGTGAGATTTTTGGCCTGAAAGGTAGTGGCATGGTAAATGAAAGCCAAGACTTTCATCCGCGCTCGCCTTATGGGGTGGCCAAATTATTTGCCTATTGGGCTGTGGTTAATTATCGCGAAGCCTATGGGTTGCATGTTTCAAACGGCATTATGTTCAACCATGAAAGCCCTTTGCGCGGCATGGAATTTGTTACCCGCAAGATTACCGCAACCTTGGCGCAAATCGCCTCTGGCGGACAACAGACCTTACTGCTGGGCAATCTTAACAATGCGCGCGATTGGGGCTTTGCGGGCGATTACGTGGAGGCCATGTGGGCTATGCTGCAGCAGCCCGAAGCCGATAATTATGTTATCGCCACAGGAAAAACCCACACCGTGAAACAATTTGTCGAGCTGGCCGCAAAAGCGGTCGGATTGGATATTGAATTTGAAGGCGAGGGCCTTGAGGCCAAAGGCATGGACCGGAAAACGGGCCGCCAAATGGTTGGGGTTAGTGAAAGTTTCTATCGGCCGAGCGAGCCAGACCCAATGGTGGGCGACGCCAGCAAAGCCAAAGAAAAATTGAATTGGGAACCCAGAGTGGATTTTGAAGAGCTGGTAACAATGATGGCGCAAAGCGATTTGAAACGCGCGGGCAAAGAACAGGCTTGGTACTAATGACAGATAAACCTTCGAACGAAAAAACCTCCAAGAAACAAAAAACCGCCGCCGCATGGGTGCATGTGTTTACCGCCACGGGTCTTATTCCGGCGATGTTTTCTGTGGATGCCATTTGGCAAGGGGAGGCCTATTTGGCGCTACTCTGGTTAGCCGTGGCTATGATTGTTGATGGTTTGGACGGCCCCTTGGCGCGCCGCATGGAAGTGTCAAAGCATCTGCCGCAAATCGATGGTGCCATTCTCGATCATGTCATCGATTATGTGTCTTATTGCTTTATACCGGCTCTGATTGTTTATCGGTTTGATTTAGTGCCGGAAGGCTGGGCTATTGCGGCGACGTCTGTTTTATTGATGTCTTCGCTTTATACTTTTGCCAATCGCGAGCTGAAGACAGTCTCGAATGATTTTCGAGGGTTTCCCGCGCTTTGGAACATTGTTGTGTTCTATATGATTATGTTCGAAACCAGCCCAATGACCAATTTGGGACTGATTGTATTTCTATCCATCATGGTTTTTGCCCCCATCTTGGTGGCGCATCCGATACGAGTTGTTTCTATGCGACGCCTAACCATTCCGGCTTTGATTGTCTGGACAGTCTTGGTGGGGGTTTATTTATGGAATGGCCATCAAGGTGGTGGCTTGGCTGAGCTGCCAGTTTCTATTCGAATTTTATTTTGGGCTCTGTCGTTTTATTTTGTTTTTCTAAGTGCGTGGCGTTCGGTTAAACTGGCAGGAGAAAAATAACAGAATGGAATGCAAGTGACTTTAGAGAAAGATACTTTTACCTCGGCCACAGAACGCCGGCGCGGCATGATTTTGCTGTTCGTCAGCTTGATGGCCCTTGGTATGGGGCAGTCTTTATTTTTTGCTATTTTCCCGCCTGTCGCGAGAGACTTAGGACTTAGCGAAATTCAAGTTAGTGCTATTTTCACGCTTTCTGCGGTTTTATGGGTGGTGATGAGCCCGTTTTGGGGGCGGCGTAGTGATGTTTGGGGCCGCAAACCGGTCATCCTGCTAGGGCTTGCGGGCTTTGGAATATCCACTGGCGGCTTCGGTATTCTGCTAGTTTTGGGCGATGAGGGCATTCTGCCGCTGATGAGCCTCTATATATTAATGATTTTAGTGCGGGCAATTTTCGGCCTCTTGGGCTCGGGCACGCCCTCGGCTGCACAAGCCTATATTGCGGATCGCACCTCGCGCGAAGAACGCACCAGCGGCGTTGCCGCCATTGGAGCCGCCTTTGGCATGGGCACGATTTTGGGCCCAGGTTTTGCGGCAGCTTTGGCGGCTTATCATTTATTGGCGCCATTTTTCGCACTGGCAATTTTTGCGCTGGGCGGGGCCATTGCCATCGCGATGTTTTTGCCCGAGCGACGCAGACCCGCAGGAAGCTATAAGCAAGGCCCGCGCCTGAAGGTTTTTGATAAACGCATTCGGCTGTTCTTATTCATGGGCGTGGCGGTTTCCACCACCAGCGCGGCGATTATGCAAGTGGCCGCTTTTTTTGTGATGGATACGATGCATTTGAGCGGGCAAGAAACCGCGCAAGTGGTGGGCGTGGCTATGATGTCTATGGCGATGGCGACTTTATTTGCGCAATTGGTGGTTATTCCCCGCCTTCACGCCTCGGTCCGCAGTCTTTTATTTTGGGGCATTTTAATCAATACCATCGGCATATCTTTGCTTATTTTGCCGATGAATTCCGGCCTCTTTGCGCTGTCCCTTACTTTGCAGGGCTTTGGCAGTGGGCTTATGCGTCCGGCTGTAGCGGCGGGCGGATCGCTGGCGGTGACACCCGAAGAACAAGGTGCGGTGGCTGGGTTGAACAGCTCGACCGCGGCGGTAGGGATTATCTTTGTGCCTATCTTTATTATGCCGCTTTATCTGATTGCGCCAACGGGCCCGTTTGTGGTGGCTCTGGTTTTATCAATCGTCATGCTGTTTACCACGCGCTCGTCGCAGTTTGATATGCTGGAAGCTAAAATCGACGTGGATGAAGTGGAAGAAGAAACGCTGTCGCGCCCTTCTGGCCATCAGTAAAGCCTCAACCCAAAATTTGCCTAGAAAACGTCTTGCGCTTTCCAAGCCTGCATTTGCAAAACCAACGTCGAGGCAAAAGCCAGCGGTTGGTCTAGCAACACATGGTGGCGGGCGCCCAGCAGGTCAAAGTGCGGGGCATCAGGGCGCAAGGACTGCATGAAAGCAATAACGTCTTGGCGACTAATTTTTTCGTAATCACCAGCCAGCTCGCCATACATGCAAGAAAGAGGCAGCGGCAGGTTTTGATACATTTGGGCCCAATCATTGCCGATCGGAAAATTGCGATACATGTGCGGGTCAAACTTCCACGTCCAACCGCCTTCGACTTCGCGCAGTGAATGCGCGCCGATGTAATCGACGATGAACTGATTGGCGCACGGCTGCTCGGGTTGCAGACGGAAGCGACCGAGGGCTGTGTCGTAATCTTCATAGACGCGTGTGTCCATGGTTGGACGCGGACGCAGATCGCCGTTTTCGTCTTCTTCCATGTACCATTCTTCTTGCGCGTGCGGGGGTTTGACGTAGAAGTCGCAAATCATCAAGGCAGCCAACTCTTGCGCAAAACTATGGGCTGTGATGAGCGATACCATGCCGCCCATACTGTGGCCGATGAGCACTGGTTTGGATGAGAAATTCGCATCGCGAATCATGGTGATGACCGCTTCTGCCATAATTTCGCGCTTGTAAGCTTGAAGCCAGCCGCTGTCGCCCATGCCCGGCAGGTCGAGTGCGATGACGTTGTAGTAGGGGGTCAGCTGCGGGGCGATGAAATCATACCAACGCGCATGCGCGCCGCCGCCATGCACGAGCACCATATTGGGGGCGTCTACGCTGGGGCCATCCCATCTGCGGTAATGCAATTTGGTGTCTTGAAAGGCGACGTAATGGTCTTGCGGTGTTTGGGCAATAGCCTTTTGAAACCACTCGGGCTCAAAATCAACAAGTTCGCCTTTGGGCAGCAAATCTTGCTGGCCCCCATTTAACGCTTTCATCACTCAGCTCCTGATTGCGGGAAAAGATGGCCAGAAATTACACCATTTCGCCGCCTTGCCAAGCCTGTTTTATAGACCTGTGGAAGCGCACGTGTTTGTCTGTTTGGGCCGCTTGACAGCTGGGCGCTTGTCCCATATGTTCTCGGCTTCTGGGGAACGCCCCCAACAAAAACTTATGGAGCCGACGATGAAAGTCCGCAATTCGCTTAAATCCTTGCGTGATCGCCACCAGAAAAATCAGCTGGTGCGCCGCCGTGGTCGTCTATACATCATCAACAAAACAAATAAGCGTTTCAAAGCCCGCCAAGGTTAAGCAATTCCCGGTTTGGTGCGCCTTTTAAAGGAGAGCGTCATGAGCGGTCTTATTGTTAAAGTTTTGGTTAGCGTCTTCGCTATTATCTTCGTTTTAGGCATCGGTCTTTGGTTGCATGATATTCGTGTACGTAGCCAATTGCTGTCGAATTTGCCCCCGCAAGGACAATTTATCGAGACCGATAATGCCACGCTGCATTATTTGCGTCGTGACTGGGACACTCCAAATAAGAAATCAAAAAAACAGCCCGTCTTCGTGCTTATTCATGGCTCGAGCGCCAATGCGCAAGACATGATGCTGGCCTTGGGCGAGAGCCTATCTCCCCATGGCACGGTTTTGGCCTTCGACCGCCCGGGAATTGGTCGCTCGCTGAACAAAATAGACAATCTGGAAATGTCGGATCCGCGCAAACAGGCGCGTGAAATTCATCAAGCAGTGCAAGCCTTAGGGTTTGAGCAGCCGGTTGTGATTGGGCAAAGCTGGGGCGGCTCTGTCGCTTTGGCCTATGCGCATAGTATGGGGCCTGAAATCACCGGTTCGATTATGCTGGCACCGCCGATTATTCCCTGGTATGGCCCCGATTTTTGGGCCTATCGCTTGGCCACGACGCCAATTATCGGCACGATTTTCACCCATATCACGCTGGGTAAATATGGCGCGACGCAACTCGATTCGGGCGCTGCTGGGGCTGCGCACCCAGAAGTGACGCCAGATGGATATGTAAGAGACAGCGCACTGGCGCTTATTTTGCAGCCCAAAGCCTTTATCACCAATGCGGTTTATGCACTGAACTTGCGCCATCATTTGGCCGATATGCAGACCACTTACGAAGATATGCCGGGCACGCAAGGTAAATTGATGATTTTGCATGGCGATAGCGACCCAACCGTTTCTATTCATTACAACGCGATGCCATTTTTGGCTAAACGACCCGATGCCGAGCTGATCGAACTGGTTGGCGCTGGGCATTTGCTACACCATACTTGGAGGGCGGAAATTACCGCTCAGGTTTTGCGCTTTCTCAAAGATGGCAAAGTGACCTCTGGCAAGCATCAGCTTGTCAAAGCGAAATAGGGGCTCTGGGCGTATCATGTCTGCTGCCTCCGAGGTGCCTGCCTTTTTAACCCGTCATTTGGACGGCGATAGACGCTTTCTCATTCTTTGCGACCATGCCAGTAATTATATTCCGCCAGAGTTGAACGGTCTCGGCCTCGCGTCAGACGAGTTAAACCGACACATTGCCTATGACCCCGGCGCTTTGCCCGTGGCCATACGGATTTCTGAAGCTTTGGGTTGCCCTTTGGTGGCATCGCAATTTTCGCGCCTATTGATTGACCCCAATCGGGGCTTGGATGACCCGACTTTGGTTATGAAACTATCCGATGGGGCGATTATTCCGGCCAATGCTAAGGTCGATCCGTTTCAAGATAAAACCCAATGGCAAGCGCGGGTGGCGCGGTTTTACACGCCTTACAATCAGGCGATTGAGGCGGCGATTGCTGCTGCCAAAGCCGACGGCATAGCCCCGATTATTATGGCCATGCACAGTTTCACGCCTGTTTGGCGCGGGCAGCCTCGACCATGGCATGCGGCGGTTCTGTGGGATAAGGACGACCGCCTGAAGGAAGTGGTGGACGCCTATATGGCCGAGCTGCCCGAGGTTTGCTATGGCGATAACACGCCTTATTCAGGCCGTTTGAAAGAGGATTGCCTGTATCGTCATGGCACGCAAAACGGTTTGGCGCATGCGCTGATTGAGTTGCGGCAAGACGAGGTGGCAGAGGCGGCAGGGCAGGATAAATGGGCGGCGCATATGGTGGCTATTTTGCAACGCGCGGGTGCGCTAGAGGGGCTGGGGCGGCAAAGCTTTTACGGCTCCGTGCATGATGAGCAAGCCGGCCAAGATTAGATGAAAACACAGGCTTGCTCAGACGCAGGCATCTGCTATATTCGCGGCCATATTCAAGCTTGGAGGTGATTATGAGTGATGACACGAACAGCCAAGAGTGGGGCGACGAAATGAACCGCCCTGAACATGAAAGCACCTATGAGAGTTTTCTGGCCTTTTCTAAATGGGGCTCCATTGGCGTCGCATTAATTTTGGTGTTTCTGCTCGTATTTGTTTACGACTAGACCCTAATCTTGACGACCTGTCTTGCGCTTCGCGAGCGGTTTTTCGATAATTTGAGGAGATGAGTATGGCTGTAAGCCTAACAGTTTTAAAGGAAGCAACTCGCGAAACGCGGGTTGCGGCCACGCCGGAAACGGTAAAGAAAATGTCCGGTTTGGGCATTTCAGTCACTGTGGAAGCAGGAGCCGGTGCGGCTTCTGGGTTTACCGATGCTGCCTATAAGGCCGCGGGAGCGACCCTTACGAAAGCTGTCTCCGCTGCGTTGAAAAAGTCAGATGTGGTTATGGGCGTGCGCGCACCAAGTGCTGCCAACGTGAAAGCCATGAAGGCCAATGCGGTTTTAATCGCGACGTTGAACCCATATCAAAATGGCGCGCAGGTTAAATCTTACGCGGCCGCTAAAATTCAAGCCATGTCCATGGAACTGATGCCTCGCATTACGCGGGCGCAGTCGATGGATGTTTTGTCTTCGCAGTCAAACCTGTCTGGCTATAAAGCCGTGCTAGATGCGACCCATGAATATGGTCGGGCTCTGCCGATGATGATGACAGCGGCGGGGACTATCCCAGCTGCACGTATTTTTGTTATGGGTGCGGGTGTGGCTGGTTTGCAAGCCATTGCGACGGCCAAACGTCTCGGTGCCATTGTGTCGGCAACCGATGTTCGCCGTGCAGCAGCCGAGCAAGTAGAAAGCCTTGGCGGCACTTTTGTTATGGTGGAAGCCGACGAAGACGATAGCGGCGAAACCGCTGGCGGCTACGCCAAAGAGATGAGCGCTGATTATAAAAAGCGCCAAGCGGCTTTAGTAACCGAGCATATTGCCAAACAAGATATTGTTATTTGCACCGCGCTCATCCCGGGTCGTCCGGCACCGGAGCTGGTAACGAAAAAAATGCTCGAGGGCATGAAGCCAGGTTCTGTTCTGGTTGATTTGGCCGTGGAACAAGGCGGCAATTGCCGTTTGTCGAAAATGGGCACGATTACCGAGCATAAAGGCGTGAAGCTTGTGGCGCATGAAAATGTGCCGGGCCGTCTGGCGGGCAATGCGTCTGAGCTGTATTCGCGCAATTTGTTTAACTTTTTGGACGCGTTTTATAACAAAGATAAAAAGTCACTGGTTCTCGATTGGGAAGATGAAATTATTGCTGGAATTGGCCTGACCCAAAACGGCAGTGTTGTGCATCCTGCGTTGGTTTCAAAACCTGCGGCCAAAGCAAACAAAAAGAAACCAGCGGCAAAGAAAAAACCGAGCGCAAAAAAAGCGCCTGCGAAAAAGGCAGCAGCTAAGAAGCCTGCCGCGAAAAAACCTGCTGCTAAAAAAGCGGCTGCTAAGGGAGCGAAATAATGAACGCTGATGTTTTTGTCTATCTATTGAGCATTTTCGTGATGGCCGTATTTGTCGGTTATTATGTGGTTTGGTCGGTTACGCCCGCCCTTCACACACCGCTGATGTCGGTTACGAATGCTATTTCCTCCGTTATTATTGTTGGCGCTTTGGTGGCCATTGGAGCCGAGGTTGGCACCAATGACATTTCGGGCCAAATGACGCGTTGGCTTGGCTTTGGCGCTGTAGTGCTAGCCTCGATCAATATTTTTGGTGGCTTCCTGGTAACCCAGCGCATGCTCGCCATGTACCGTAAAAAAGACAAGTAGAGGCCTGACCCCATGAGTGCAAATCTATCTTCGCTACTTTATCTCGCCTCTGGCGTATTCTTTGTTCTGTCGCTGCGTGGCTTGTCGTCACCAGAGACGGCACGCCAAGGTAACTATTTTGGCATGGTGGGTATGGCGATTGCCATCACCACCACGTTGTTTTTGTTGCAAAACAAAGACATGGAAAGCTTCGGCATTATTGCAGCTGGTATCGGCATTGGTGCCCTTATCGGCGCGGTAACGGCACGTCGCATCGCCATGACGGACATGCCCCAACTTGTGGCAGCGTTTCACTCGCTGGTCGGCTTGGCTGCGGTTCTGGTGGCTTGGGCCGCTTTCCTGTCGCCAGAAGCTTTCGGCATTGTAGATGCCAACGGTCATATTCATGCGGCAAGCCTCGTGGAGATGTCTTTGGGAGCCGCGATTGGCGCTATTACCTTCTCGGGCTCCATCATCGCCTTTGCCAAGTTGCAAGGCACGATGTCGGGCGCGCCGATTATGTTGCCGCAGCGTCATGCGATTAACCTTATTCTGTTCCTCAGCATTATTGGCGGCATCGCTTATCTATGCATGGATCCAGCCAATCAACTGCCAGAGGTATTCTTGTTCATTACCGTACTGTCGTTTGTTATTGGTTTCTTGATCATCATTCCAATCGGTGGCGCAGATATGCCAGTGGTTGTGTCGATGCTGAACTCTTACTCGGGTTGGGCGGCTGCCGGTATTGGTTTCACTTTGGGAAATCTGGCGCTGATTATCACCGGTTCTTTGGTGGGCTCTTCAGGCGCGATTTTGTCCTACATCATGTGTAAGGCGATGAACCGTTCGTTCTTCTCGGTTATTCTCGGCGGCTTTGGTGGCGACGATGTGGTAGCTGGCGACGGCGGGGCTGTGGAAACACGCCCTGTGAAACGCGGCTCGGCAGAAGATGCGGCGTTCATTATGAAAAACGCTTCTTCGGTTATCATTGTTCCGGGCTACGGCATGGCGGTGGCGCAAGCCCAGCATGCTTTGCGCGAGATGGCGGATGAGCTGAAAAAGCAAGGCGTTAAAGTCAGCTATGCCATTCACCCTGTGGCAGGGCGTATGCCAGGCCACATGAATGTGCTGCTGGCGGAAGCCAACGTGCCATATGATGATGTGTATGAGCTGGAAAACATTAACTCTGAGTTCGCACAAGCCGATGTGGCCTTTGTGATTGGGGCCAATGATGTGACCAATCCGGCTGCCAAAACAGACCCAACCAGTGCCATTTACGGTATGCCTATTCTCGATGTTGAGCGCGCCAATACCGTGTTGTTCATCAAGCGCGGCATGGCGGCTGGTTATGCTGGTGTGGAGAACGAATTGTTCTTCCGTGACAACACGATGATGTTGTTCTCGGATGCGAAGAAAATGGTGGAGAATATCGTCAAGGCCTTTTAGGCCTTGGCGTTATTCGCGCCCAAAAGAAACGGCTCCATGAGCCCAAAAGAAAAGCCCCGATCTCTCGATCGGGGCTTTTTTATTTATTTAGAAAGCTGGGCTTAATATTTGCGCTTGCCCAAAACAACGCCTTCGCGTTGTGCGGCTTTGCGAGCCAGCTTACGAACCCGGCGAACCGATTCGGCTTGCTCACGAGCCCGCTTTTCAGAAGGTTTTTCGTAGTGGCCACGAAGCTTCATTTCACGGAAGACACCTTCACGTTGAAGCTTTTTCTTCAGGACTTTATAAGCCTGATCGACGTTATTATCACGAACGGAAACTTGCACGTTTCATCACCCTTTCAAAATAGATTAGAGATGGCACAACCAAAGCCGTGCCTTCACTTGACGCATTATGTAGCAAGTTGTGTGGGGTTTGTCTAGTAGGGGCAGGGCTTCTTCTGGGTCTAATTGTGGCTTGTGTTTCAGGTCTTGAAACTCCATATTCTGCCCATGAGCAATGAAACCCCATATTTAGAGACGCAGCAGCAGATTTTGGCCGCTGCCTTGCCCAATGTGGCTTTTGACGGCTGGTCCGATAAATTGCTGCAAGGCGCCATTGCCAGCTCGGGTGTTGATGAAAATATGGCGATTCTGGCTTTTCCGAAGGGTGTGGGCGGCTTGATTTGGACGTTTTCTGCCGATGGCGACGCTCGCATGATGGCGGCTTTGCCAGAGGGCGATAGTCTGAAAATTCGCGAACGCATCACCGAAGCGGTGTGGACGCGCCTAAGCGTGGATGCGCAGCACAAAGAAGCCTCGCGCCGCGCCGCCGGTTGGCTGGCTTTGCCGTCGCGCCAAAAGCTGGGGGCAAAATTACTTTTTGAAAGCGCCAACCAAATGTGGCGCTGGGCTGGCGATACTACCACGGATTATAATTATTATTCTAAACGGGTGATTCTAAGCGGCGTGATTGCCACCACCCGCCTGACTTGGTTTGACGATGATAGCGAAGGCGACGCCAAAACCCGCGCGTTTTTGGAACGTCGCATTGAAAACGTCATGCAGTTTGAAAAACTAAAAGCGAAAGCCACCGCTTGGTCTGAAAATCTGCATGGTGACAAAGCCCCTTTTGAGGGCATTCTGTCGAGCCTCGCAAAAATGCGTTATCGCTCTTAAAAATTAATCGTGATTTTCAGCGCGGCGTTAAGCGTGTGACATGAGCCATTTTGCGACCGGGCTTGGCTTCTGTCTTGCCGTAAAAATGCAAGTAAGTGGCATCTTGTGCCGCCCAGTTCTGCCAGTCGTTACTTTCATCGCCCAAGAGGTTGGTCATCACCGCTTGCGAGTGCGCGCTCGCATCGCCCAGCGGCCAGCCTGCGATGGCGCGAATGTGTTGCTCGAATTGTCCGCAATGGCAGGCGTCTTGCGTGAGGTGGCCCGAATTATGCACCCGTGGCGCGATTTCATTGACCAGCAGACCTTGCGGTGTGACGAAACATTCGATGGCCAGAACGCCGACGTAATCGAGCGCATTGGCAATCTTTGTCGCCATCGCCTGTGCGGCCTTTGCTTGGGGCTGGGTCAAAGTCGCGGGCAGGGTGGAAGTGTGGAGGATATGGTTTTTATGCACGTTCTCAAGAGCGTCATAGGTGGCTGTGTCGCCCACTGGATTGCGCGCCACAAGCAGGGATATTTCGCGCTCGAAAGGCACGAGGGCTTCTAAGATGGCTGGCTGGCCGTCTAGTTCGGCCATCGTGGCGTCTAGGTCGCTGTCTGCCCGCAAGCGCCATTGGCCTTTGCCATCGTAGCCAAATCGGCGGGTTTTTAAAATACCTTCGCCTTGGGTGGCGTCTAGCGCGGCGCGCAAATCTTGCCCCGAGGTAATGTCATGGAAGTCTGCGACCCCCAGATCTAAATCGCGCATGAAGTTTTTTTCTACCCAGCGGTCTTGCGCGACCTCCAAAGCTTTGGCCGACGGTAGGACAGGCTTTATGGTTTCAATATGCGCGACGGTGGGAACAGGAATATTTTCGAACTCATAGGTCACTACATCGACGTTATTGGCAAATATATCGAGCGCGGATTTGTCGTCATAATTGGCTTGCGTCGAGAAAGTAGCGACTTGGGTGGCGGGCGAATTTTCTTCGGGACAAAAAATATGCGTCTGAAAACCAAGCTCGGCTGCGGCCAAAGCCAGCATGCGACCCAATTGGCCGCCACCGACAATGCCGATGCAGGCGCCGGGCGATAAAACGAGGGGGAGGGTCGGCTTAGGCGTCACGCGGGCTCTCTTCTACATCGGCAGTGCGCGCGGCGCGCCATGCCTCTAGGCGGGTGCTCAAGGCATCATCTTCATTGGCAACAATGGCAGCGGCCAAGAGGGCGGCATTTTTTGCGCCCGCATCGCCGATGGCCAAAGTGCCGACGGGAATGCCAGCCGGCATTTGCACGATAGAAAGCAAAGAATCTTGGCCCGATAAGGCGCGCGATTGCACCGGCACGCCCAACACAGGCACGCTGGTGAGGGCGGCCGTCATGCCAGGTAGATGTGCCGCGCCGCCGGCGCCTGCAATAATCACTTTCAGGCCGCGGCCTTTGGCAGCTTTTGCATAATCATACATTCTGTCGGGAGTGCGATGCGCGGAGACGATTTTGACCTCATGGGCAATGCCCAGTTCGTCCAAAATGTCGCTTGCATGTTTCATGGTTGGCCAATCGGACTGGCTGCCCATGATGATTCCAATTTTTGCCGTGTCACTCATGTTTTCTTCCGCCTCTAGTCAGCTCTTAGAAAGCGCGGATGTAACCGCATTTACCACCTCATATCAAGCCAAATTGCAACAAATGACAATTGTTATCCGTTTGATGGCCGCTAAAGGTGATTTTTAATTAGACACTTGGCCCCTAAAATGGCCATGCTCATAAGGTAGTATAAGGGAGTGAGTGTTTTATGAGCAAAGATGCCCGACTGAGTAGTCTTCAACGCCAGCATAAACAGCTGGAAGAGGACATCGAACGCAGCCGCAGCGACCTATTGACTGATAGCCTCGACACTTGGACGCTAAAGCGCAAAAAACTAGCGGTTAAAGAACAAATTTGGGTTTTGCAGCAGCAAATTATTCTTTAAAGACGTCTTCTGGACGCAAGGCTTCTTCGGTTTCCTCTGCCGCGGCTGGCGTGGTTGGGATATCCGAGAACACATTACTATCGTCTACCCGTTTGCCAGGAGCGGAAGATACGAACTCTGGCGCTGGCTCGCTTTGCAAGGCCGTGGTTTCGTTAGCATCTTTCAATACTTCGCCATTTTTCTCAGATTCGCGCGCAAGGCGTTTGAGGCGACGGTCTTCGCGCACAGCCGCTTTGGCTACATTTTCATCCAACTCGATTTGCGAGCAAAGACCCAAAGTTACTGGATCGACTGGCGTGATATTAGCCATGTTCCAGTGATTGCGCTCGCGCACACTTTGGATGGTTGGCTTGGTCGTGCCGACGAGGCGGCCCACTTCGGCGTCGTTGAGCTCTGGGTGATTGCGAACCAACCAAGCGATGGCATCTGGGCGCTCTTGGCGCTTGGATAGGGGGGTGTAGCGCGAGCCTTTGCGGGGCTTGGGCGGTGGAATATCGCGTTTGGCTTCAGCCAAGTTCATTTCTGCGGTCGGGTCTTCTTGGCAGCGCTCAATTTCGGCGCGGGTCAATTGACCATTGGAGATAGGGTCTGTGCCTTTAATGCCAGCCGCAACGTCGCCATTGGCAATGCCTTTAACTTCAAGCGGATGAAGACCGCAAAACAGGGCGATTTGGTCAAAAGTCAGGGCGGTATTGTCAACCAACCAAACGGCGGTGGCTTTCGGCATCAAGGGTGCAGTCATTTTGCTCTCCATACTTTATTGGGCGGTTTGCCTGATTATATCGGCTAGCCGGCTGAAACTTTGTCCTATGTGCGAGCTTTTGGGATGCATGGTCTTATGCATCCTTTGGGGTCTCAATTTATAGGATATGCCTTTTGTATAGACGAGAAAGTGCATGGCTGCAAAGTTTTTGTGCTTCGGTTTTGGGTTTTGGGTTATTGGCAATCGAGAATGATTTTACCAATATGCTGACTGGTTTCCATTCGGGCGTGGGCTTTTCCGGCTTCTGCCAAAGGCACCACGCTATCGACCACAGGCTTTAGCTTTGCCCCAATCGAAGGCCATATTTTTTCCGCGACGACTTGCGTCAGACGGGTTTTTTCTTCCACAGGGCGCGCCCGCAAAGTAGAGCCCGTTAAGGTGAGACGTTTCAGCATCACCGGCAGAAAGTTCACTTGCGTTTCAAAGCCAGCCATATGCGCGATATTAACAATGCGTCCGCCAATGGCAGTGGCTTGAATATTGCGATTAACATACTCGCCGCCTACCATATCGAGGATGACGTTGACGCCTTGCCCTTGGGTGAAACTATCGCAAGCCGCAACAAAATCTTGCGATTTATAATCAATCGCCAAGTCAGCCCCTAAGGCCAGACAAGCCGCACATTTTTCGGGAGAGCCTGCGGTGACAATAACTTTGGCGCCAAAATGTTTAGCCATTTGAATGGCCGTTGTGCCAATGCCGCTAGAGCCACCATGAATGAGCAGGGTCTCGCCAGATTGTAATCCGCCACCTTCAAATACATTGGCCCAGACGGTGAAAATCGTTTCTGGTAAGGCCGCTGCATCCGTAAGGCTCATGCCATCTGGCACGGGCAGGGCGTGGTCTTTATGCACTGTGGCGTAATCGGCATAGCCGCCGCCAGCGACCAGAGCCGCGACGCGGTCGCCTAGCTTCCACGTGTCGACGTTTTTGCCTATGGCGGCCACGGTGCCTGAAAATTCTAATCCCATAATGTCAGAGGCGCCCGGAGGCGGAGGGTAAAAACCGATGCGCTGCATGCAGTCGCCTCGGTTGACGCCAGCCGCGCCGACGCGGACGAGTATTTCATCGTCGCCATAGCTCGGCAAAGCGGTCTCTTCAATAAACAGACTGTCGGGGGTTTTCGTTTCGCCAATGGCGATGGCGCGCATCATGTCGGGTAGATTTTCGGACATCTTTTAAACTTTCAGATAAACTAAAGAAGTGGAGCCAGACTATAGGAAGGGCCGAGAGACGATGGAAGAAGAAATTGAAGCCCTGACGGGCAGCTTGCTAGCACAGCTTGCGAAACAAGATTTAACGCTGCAAGGCTTGGAAGAGCTGGAAGAGCGCGTAGTGCTGCTCGAGCGCGAGATTGATCGTACCAAGGCTATGCACGAAAGCAAAAAGGGCTCCCGCAGCGATGCAGAAGCCCTTTTCAATACATAACAGGTTTGAGGCGGATTATTCGCCCATAAAGCTGTCGAATTTCTTATTAAAGCGACTGACGCGACCAGCGCGGTCAACCAAGGCGCCTGTGCCTTTTGTCCAGGCTGGGTGCGTGGTTGGGTCGATGTCGAGGGTTAGCGTTGTGCCTTCCTCGCCATAAGTCGAGCGCGTCTGATAGGTCGTGCCATCGGTCATCGCTACGGTAATCATGTGATAATCGGGATGAATATCTTTTTTCATCTTTTCAATCCTCGCCCCAAGGGGGCTAAATAAAGGGCTAATAAAACTCGTGTGACGCACTATATAACGGACACGGGGCAGCGGCGCAAGCCTGTTTAATCAGGGCTGGTCGCTGGTCAAACAGGCTGCTATAAGCTGGCCATAGAAGCAACAGGTGATATGTGTCGAGAAATGACGCGGCGCAAGCCGTTACGCAAATGGAAGAAGATGCTAAACGCCGTCCGAAGACGCGCAGTGTGGCGCCCTTGCGAACTCTTGTGCCGTTTATCGCCCAATACCCAGGCCGTATTTTCGCCGCTTTCCTAGCTTTGTTGACCGCAACGTCCGCCACTTTGGCCATGCCGATTGCGGTGCGCTTTATGATCGACAATGGTTTTTCGTCGGAAGATGCCGCCTCAATTGATCGGTATTTTCTGGCCATGTTGGCCGTGGCTGTCGTTTTGGGTCTGGCAAGTGCCACACGGTTTTATTTTGTTTCGTGGATTGGTGAGCGCGTGACCGCAGATTTGCGCGCCGCCGTATATGCCCATATCACCACTTTATCCCCCGCCTTTTTTGAAGTGACCCGCACGGGCGAGGTATTGTCTCGCCTCACCGCCGACGTGACGCTGATTAAAACCGTGGTTGGCTCATCGGCTTCCATTGCGCTTCGCAACGCATTTATGTTTGTCGGCTCGGCCATCATGCTGGTTTATACCAGCGCTGGCTTGGCTGGTTTGGCGGCGCTAACTTTGCCTGCCGTCGTGGTGCCCGTGATTGTTTTTGGCCGCATGGTGCGCCGCCTAGCGCGCGCCAGCCAAGACCGCATTGCCGATACGGCCAGCCATGCCGCCGAAACCATTGGTGCCATGCAGACCGTGCAAAGTTTTACCCATGAAGCCCAAGACCGCGCCGCCTTTAGCCAAGCGGTGGAGGGCTCGTTTGATACCGCTAAGCTTCGTATTTTGGCGCGCGCGGGCATGACGGCCATTGCTATTGTGCTGATTTTCTCCGGCGTGGTGGGCATTTTATGGCTCGGCGCGCAGAATGTTTTGCAAGGCGAGATGACGGGCGGCACTTTGGGACAATTTATTCTCTATGCGGTTCTCTGCGCCACGTCGATTGGTGCCTTGTCGGAAGTCTGGGGCGAAGTGCAATTGGCGGCAGGCGCGACCGAGCGTCTGGTCGAGATATTGCAAGTTGAGCCTGATATCAAAGCGCCTGAAAACCCGAAGCCTTTGGCGCAACCGGCCAAGGGCTCCATTCGGTTTGAAGACATTACGTTTCAATATCCTACGCGCCCCGATATTTCTGCGTTGGCTGGGTTCTCCCTTGAGGTAAGCCCGGGAGAAACCGTGGCTTTGGTGGGCGCTTCGGGCGCGGGCAAAAGCACCGTGTTTCAATTGCTATCGCGGTTTTATGATCCCCAGCAGGGCACTGTTTCCATCGATGGCATTGGCCTTTGCGATATGACGCCGCAAACCGTGCGCGGCGCCCTTTCTGTGGTGCCGCAAGAAACCGTGGTGTTCGCCAAAACTGTGATGGACAACATCCGCTTTGGCCGCCCCGAGGCGAGCGCGGAAGAGGTCATCCAAGCCGCGAAAGCCGCGCAAGCCGATGAATTTATTACCCGTCTGCCTGACGGCTATGAGACCGAGCTTGGCGAACGGGGCGTGACGCTGTCTGGCGGCCAACGCCAACGTATCGCCATTGCGCGGGCCCTATTACGCAATGCGCCGGTTCTCTTGCTCGATGAAGCGACCAGTGCGCTGGATGCCGAAAGCGAAACCTTGGTGCAAAAAGCGCTGACCCATTTGATGGAAGGGCGCACCACCTTGGTGATTGCCCACCGCTTGGCCACAGTCTTGAAAGCCGACCGGATTATCGTCATGGAAAATGGTGCGGTAACGGCCATGGGTCGGCACGAAGAGTTGCTGAAACAAGGCGGGCTATATGCGCGCCTTGCTAATTTGCAGTTCAATCAGCAGGCCGCTGAATAGGTTTTAATTATTTAATCAGGTGTTTTAAAAGCGCGCCATGCACAGCTTCATTGCCGGCTACGACATTGCCGGATTGTAAGCTTTTGTTGCGGTTTTTCTCATCGCTGACCAGACCGCCTGCTTCGCGCAAAAGCACGATGCCAGCTGCCATATTCCAAGGCGAGAGACCAATTTCAACATAGCCGTCGAGGCGGCCCGCCGCGACATAGGCAAGGTCAAGAGCGGGCGATCCCATGGTACGGAAATCGCCAACTAGCGGCAGCAGATCGTCAGCCGAGATGGGGCTGTCGATGCGACCGTTTTTAGTGTCTTGCAAAAGCTTGCCGGTAGAGATAACGCAGTCTTGTAGTTTTTGGCGTCCCGCGACGCGCAAACGACCGCCGGGGCCATAGGCGCCTTGGCCGCGCTCGCCGTAAAATATCTCGTCGGTAATCGGGTTGTAAATCATGCCTGAAACCAAAGTGCCATCGCGCTCTAGCGCCACAGAAATGGCGAAATGCGGCATGCCGTGCATGAAGTTAGTGGTGCCATCGAGCGGGTCAATAATCCAGCGGTGGGTTTTATCCGCGCCTTCTACTTTGCCTTTTTCTTCCAGCAGGAAACCATACCCTGGACGCGCTTCGGAAAGCTCTTCGAATAGAATTTTCTCGGCTTTTAAATCGGCATTGGTAACGAAATCGCCGGGGCCTTTTTTGGAAACTTGTAGGTTTTCAATTTCGCCAAAATCGCGGCGCAGCGCGCGGCCAGCCTTTTCGACGGCGCCACGCATAACATTCATAATTGGGGATTGTGCCATATTACTCGGCTCGCTTCAGATAAGTGACTTCATTTGTGTCGACGATAATATTATCTCCGACGGCTAAAAACGGCGGTACCATAACTCGCACGCCATTGTTGCAAATGGCAGGTTTGTTTGAGGAAGCGGCGGTTTGACCCTTTACCACGGGCTCGGTTTCGGTAATTTCGAGCGTCACTTGGTCGGGTAGTTTCACACCGATGGATTTGCCTTCATGGCTTTCTACGACAACCATCATGCCGTCTTGTAAAAACGCGGCGCGCTCGCCAACAAATTCGGTTTGCAGCTCAATTTGCTCATAGCTCGTGGTATCCATAAAGGCCAGCATGCCATCGGACTCGTAGAGGAATTGATAATCGGTTTGCTCTAGGCGGACACGATCGACTTTATCGGCCGAGCGAAAGCGCTCATTAAGCTTTGATCCAGTGACTAAATTTTTCAGTTCAACTTGCGCGAAAGCCCCGCCCTTGCCGGGCTTTACGTGTTGCAATTTCACTGCCACCCATAGCTCAGTATTATGCTGGATAACATTTCCGGGACGAATTTCATTGCCATTAATTTTCATGAGACTTGCCTTTGTTGCACCTTCGTGACGCTTGGATAGCATGGCGGCCCCATGCGGCAAAATCATTTATCGGATTTTGGCGTCCGCCGAAATTATTCTTCAGACGATAGCGTGTCTTCTAGTCGATTGAACAGCGAGGCGAATAATTTGTTGAAAGTCACCACACCCGCTTCCGGCCCACCCGGATGTTGCCAGACGCCACTGGAGGCGGCGATAAAATCAGCGCCAGCCATAATCAGCGGCTCAGCGTTTTTCGGCGTAATACCGCCGATGGCGACGCAAGGTGGCTGCATCATTTCTTGCCACCACGTTAAAATATTTGCCGGCGCGGTGGTTTTAGCGTCTTTGGTTTGGGTTTCGTAAAACGCGCCAAAAGCGACATAATCGGCGCCAGCTTCACCGGCCAACATCGCCTTATGGCGTGAGTTATGGCAGGTGATGCCGATGATTTTATCGTCGCCCAAAAGCGTGCGGGCTTGCGCATAGTCCATATCTTCTTGGCCTAGGTGGACGCCATCGCAATCTAGCTGTTTGGCTAAATCGGGGCGGTCGTTCAAAATAAATGCCACATCATGGGCATGCGCTATCGGCATGAGGGTTTGGGTGGCGGCGATAATTTCTTCGTCGCTGGCTGGCTTTAGGCGCAATTGCAAGCTGGCCACATCGCCCGCCGCTAGGGTCGCGTTTAAGAGCGGCGCGAAACTATCGAGATCGATTTTTGGCGGCGTAATTAGATAAAGCCTCGTTGCCGGACGGGTCATAGGAGTTCCATAAGTTGGAGGAGAGAGCTGGCTATTCGCCGCTCTCGGGAAGGTTCATTGAATTGCCCATAAGCTGGCCGAGATGGCGCATTTTATGGTCGGCTAAAACGCAAGCCATCATCGCTTCGCCAACGGGCACAGCGCGAATGCCCACGCAAGGGTCGTGGCGACCTTTGGTGATAATCTCGGTTTCTTGCCCCTCAACATCCACGGTTTTGCGCGGCGTCAAAATGGAGGAGGTCGGCTTGACCGCAAAGCGCACGCGAATGTCTTGGCCGGTAGAAATACCGCCCAAAATACCGCCCGCATGATTGCTATCAAAACCCGCTTGGCTCATTTCATCTGCATTGGCTTCGCCTGAGAGGGCGGCGGCGTCAAAGCCCTCGCCAATCTCCACGCCTTTTACGGCGTTGATGCTCATCATGGCGGCGGCTAAATCGGCATCGAGTTTACCGTAAACAGGCGCGCCCCATCCAACAGGCACGCCGCTGGCGACCACTTCGATAATGGCCCCGCAGCTCGAGCCTGCTTTGCGCACGCCATCGAGATAGCTTTCCCATTGGCTGGCGGCTTCGGCATCGGGACACCAGAAGGGGTTGTTTTCGACTTCATCCCAGTTCCAATTGTCGCGATTAATTTTATGTGGTCCCATTTGCACCAAAGCGCCACGAATGGTGACGCCGCTTAAAACTCGGCGCGCGACAGCAGAGGCGGCCACGCGGGCAGCCGTCTCGCGCGCCGAAGAGCGCCCGCCGCCGCGATAATCGCGAATGCCGTATTTTTCAATATAGGTGAAGTCGGCATGGCCCGGGCGATATTTGTCTTTAATGTCGCCATAGTCCTTCGAACGCTGGTCGGTGTTCTCAATCAGGAGCTGAATGGGCGTGCCCGTGGTCACTTGCTCACCGGTTTCGGGGTCTTGGAAAACGCCAGATAGAATTTTTACCGCATCGGCTTCTTGTCGCTGGGTGGTGAAGCGATTTTGACCTGGTTTACGTTTGTCGAGATAGGTTTGAATATCCGCTTCGGTTAACGGCAAGCGCGCGGGGGCGCCGTCGATGACGCAGCCTAAAGCTGGCCCATGACTTTCGCCCCAGGTGGTAACACGGAATAAATGACCAAAACTATTATGCGACATGGGGTGCTTTCTATTCGCCTTGTTGGTTTTTCGCGTCTTTCAATTCGTCAAACGCGGACATGCCGATGGTATTATAGCCCATGTCGACATAGTGAATTTCGCCCGACACGCCTTCCGACATATCGGAGAGTAGATAGACCGCCGAGCGGCCGACTTGTTCTTGCGTCACATTGCGGCGCATCGGCGCGTTGGCTTCGTTCCATTTTAGCATCTCGCGGAAATCGCCAATACCAGCCGCCGCCAAAGTGCGGATCGGGCCTGCCGAAATAGAGTTCACGCGAATGCCTTTGGGCCCCAAGTCAGACGCCAAATAGCGCACCGAGGCTTCCAGCGCGGCTTTGGCCACCCCCATGACATTGTAATGCGGGATGACTTTCGCCGCGCCATAATAAGACAGCGTCAGCATAGAGCCGCCTTCGCCCATCATTTTTTCGGCACGACAGGCCACGGCCGTGAAACTATAGCAGCTAATGTTCAACGCCTTATCGAAGGCTTGCGAGGAGGTGTCGACATAGCGACCCATCAACTCTTCTTTGCCAGCAAAAGCGATGGCGTGAACGACAAAATCTAATTTACCCCATTTGGCTTCTAGCTTTTCGAACAAAGCATCCATGCTGGCTTCATCGGTGACATCGCAAGGCTCGATAAAATCAGAGCCGACGCTTTCGGCCAAAGGCTGGACGCGGCGTTGCAAAACTTCGCCTTGATAGGTGAAGGCCAATTCGGCGCCAGCATCCGCGCAAGCCTGCGCGATCCCCCATGCGATTGAGTTTTTATTGGCGACGCCCATAATCAGGCCGCGTTTTCCTTGCATTAGTTTCTGGCTCATCGTGCTCTCACTAGAATAATTAAGACGCTCTATCTATAAACTGCCCCGCCGCAAAAGCCTAGAGCGTGGCATATATTTTCGCGCCCTAACGATTGTCTCGGCGATTAGTGGGGGTTAGGCGGATTTCAAGCAGGCGCAAGCGCTCGATAGCCGGCGCATAACCACCCTCGGCGGAACGCTTCAGCCAGAACAAGCCTTGTTTTGCATCATAAGCCAGCCTATCAGCGCGGATTTTGCCTTTGGGCGTGCCGGAGAAATACATCATCGCCAAATTCATTTGCGCTGGGGCAAAACCAAGGCGGGCGGCTTTTGTGTAATAGTCGCGGGCTGTCTCGGCATTTTTGGCCACGCCAAGGCCGTTTCGGTATAAATGGCCCATATTGCGCATAGCGGCAGGGTCGGTTTGGTTGGCCAAAATAGACCACTGGCTCAGCGCGGTCTGATAGTCTCCCGCGTCATAGGCGGCGCTGGCGGCGTTGAAAACTTGCGCTCTTTCGAGCCCATTGAGGGGCGTCGTGCAAGCCGAAAGCCCCGCGCTGGTGAGGGCTAAAAATATCAGTAATTTGCAAGCGTGAGACATGCAGCTATATATAAATCAACCCAAGCAATAAAGGAACGCCCCATGAGCCATGCGCGTATTTTTGATATTTCAGACCCAAGCCAATTGCCGCGCCAGCCGATTGAGGTGTTCGACGATTGGCTGAACGAAGCTGCCGCCAGCGAACCCAATGATCCGAACGCTATGTCTTTGGCCACGGTGTCCGGCGACGGCATGCCGAATGTGCGGATGGTTTTGTTGAAAGGCCATGATGCGCGCGGGCTGGTGTTTTATACAAATTTAGAAAGCCGGAAAGGCGATGAACTGATGCAAGCGCCAAAAGCCGCTTTATGTTTTCATTGGAAGAGCCTGCACCGCCAAGTGCGAGTGCAAGGTTTGATAAGCGCTGTGGACGATGCTGAAGCCGATTCTTATTTCAACTCGCGCGGTCGCCAAAGTCGGTTGGGGGCTTGGGCCTCGATACAATCGCGCCCGCTGGCCTCGCGGGCTGAGTTGGAAGCGGCCTATGCCGAGGTGGACGCAAAACATCCGGGCGAAGATATTCCCCGCCCGCCGCATTGGTCAGGCCGGCGCGTTACGCCTTTGCAGTTTGAGTTTTGGCAAGATGGCGATCATCGCCTGCATGACCGTTTGGTCTATAGCCGCACCGATGAGACGGCTGATTGGACGACCCAAAGGCTTTACCCATAGAACCAAAAGGCCAGATGCGGTAAGATAGTCTATGAGCCATAATCACGACCCAGAAAACAGCCAAACCTTGCACCATGACCCCCTCGGTCTGGAGCCGGGCAAGCGCGTGCAAGGCACGGCGCTTCTTGCGATTTTGGTCGCCAGCGTAATGATTGTGCTGAAGGGCGGCGCTTGGGTGCTGACCGGATCGGTGGCTTTGCTGGGCTCATTTCTTGATTCCATTATGGATTTATCGCTATCGGTGATGAACTTTTTTGCCATCCGCCACGCGCAAACTCCCGCCGATGAAGAGCACCGTTTTGGCCATGGCAAAGCCGAAGCTCTGGCCGCGCTGGCACAAGGCGCGATGTTATCGCTTGCCGCTTTGTTTTTGGTTTATGAATCGGTGCAAGCGTTTCGCGCCCCGCAGGTTTTAAACGAGACGAGCATCGGGATTATCGTTATTGCCATATCCATTGTGCTGACTTTCGGTTTGGTGGTGGTGCAACGCCGGGTCGCCAAAGCTACTCATTCGGTTGCCATTCATGCTGATAGTGCGCATTACGCGGGCGATTTATATATGAATGTGGGCGTGCTTGGCGCTTTGGTTTTATCGGGGCCTCTGGGCTTTGTTTATGCCGACCCTGTGTTGGGCGTGTTTGTGGCCGGACTTTTGGCCAGAAGCGCTTGGCAGGTTTTTACCGCCGCCGCCGATCAGCTGATGGATAGTGAGCTGGAGGATGAGACGCGCGATAAAATCAAACAAATCATTCTCTCGCATCCAGATGTTTTGGGCTTGCATGATTTGCGCACGCGCCGCGCTGGCTTGTCGAGTTTCATCCAATGCCATATCGAGTTGGACGGCTCGATGACGCTCAACCAAGCACATAAGATTTCAGACAAGGTAGAGGCTTCTGTAATGCAGGCATTTCCTGGCGCCGAGGTTTTGGTGCACCAAGACCCGGAAGGCCACGAAGAACTTACCGACCTACAACAAAGCTAATTTTTAAGAAAACGCAGGCGGAGCCGTAAAGCCATAACCGGCTTGCTCTAGCAAGCGCGCGACGCCAATCGGGGTTTTGTCTTCATAAGCCGGCCCGACGATTTGCATGCCCATAGGTAACCCAGAACTATGTTGGGGCAAGGGCACGCTGGTGGCCGGCAAATTGCACACCGTGGCGACGCCAGGCCAAACAATGTTTTCCATATAGTCGCGCGCCTCGCCATTGACCAAGAAGGGGCGGGCGTAAACATTTGGGTCTTGCGCGTGCGCCATGGCAGGCGAAGGCGAGACGGGGCACAGCAGCACGTCGACTTGCTCGAAATAGGCTCGCCATTTGGCAGCCAATTGCGCGCGATGCTCGTCCCACATCAGCCAATCTTTATGCAGCAAACGAATGCCACGGGCTTGCAAAGTGGCGTAAGATATATCGTCTTCGCTGGCCGCATCGACGGTTTTTTGCATCCGCTGGTGAACGCTGTCTGAAAACCCGCGGCCCATGATGGGGTTCAGCAAAAGCGCGTAAATTTGTGTGTTCCATGCCAAATCAAAATCGGGCTTTAGGGTTTTTACCTCGGCGCCCATTTTTTCTAGGGCTTTGCCAGCGGCTTCAATCGCGCTGGCCATTTCGGGGTCGACGGGGCAATAGGCGTCGTCGGCCCAAATGCCGACACGCAAGCCATGCGCGTTTTCAAACCTTGGCCCTTGCAAAGATATCTGCATGGCTTGCGTCATGCTGCCATGGGTACCGACGGTGGCATTGAGCAAGGTTTCTAAATCATCGACGGTTTTGGCCAAGGGGCCGACCACTGCCAAATCGCCTTCTGCGAGGGCGCCATGCACCGGCGGCACATGGCCAACTTGCGGCACTAATCCGTGCGTTGGTTTGTGTCCAAACAGACCGCAATAATGCGCTGGAATGCGAATAGAGCCGCCGATATCGCTGCCGTATTCCATCGGTGTCAGGCCAGCCGAAAGGGCTGCCGCCGCGCCACCTGATGAGCCGCCGGGCGTATGCTCGAGGTTATAGGGATTATGGGTGGTGCCATGCACATCGTTAAAACTCTGCCAATCGCCGCAAAAAATAGGCGTGTTGGTTTTGCCCATAATAATGGCGCCCGCGCTTTTCAGGCGTTGGGCTACGAGGCTATCTTGGGTTGATATTTTGCCGGCAAAATTAGGCGCGCCGACATCGCAGGTTAGACCTTTGACTTCGAAGGCGTCTTTTATGGTCATGGGCACGCCGTGCAAGGCGGTAAGGGGTTCGCCGCGCGCTTGTTTTTCGTCGGCCTTTTTCGCGTCTGCGCGGGCCTCGTCAAAGCGGGTGGCGACGACGGCGTTGAGCGTCGGATTGTGGGTTTCTATGCGGGAGATGAAATAAGTCAGGGCGTCGAGGGCAGATAGTTTCCCAGCTTTGATTTGCGCTGCAATGTCTTGTGCAGAAAGCGTATGTAAACTCATTTTTCTATCTCCGTCCTATAGACATATGGTTGCAGTTTGGGCAATCTACGCCCCAATGAACACCGTCTGAAAAAGACGATAAGGAGAAATTTATGTTCGGTCAAATGCAAGATGTACCCCTACTCATGAACCGTATTTTGGATCATGCCATGATTAACCACGGAGAACGCGAGATCGTATCGCGCTTGGTGGAAGGCAATATTCACCGCGAAACTTATGCCGATGCGCATTTGCGCGCCCGCAAACTCAGCCAGGCCTTGCAAGGTCTTGGCATGGGGCAAGGCGATGTGATTGCTACGCTGGCTTGGAACACGCACCGCCATATCGAAGCTTGGTATGGCATTACCGGTATTGGCGGGGTTTACCATACGCTGAACCCACGTCTTTTCCCCGAGCAATTGGTCTATATTATCAATCATGCGGAAGATAAATTAATCTTCACCGATTTGACCTTCGTGCCAATTCTCGAAGCCATTCAAGATCAGCTGACCCATGTGAAAGGCATCATCATTATGACCGATGCGGCCCACATGCCAGACACTAGCCTGACCAATGTGCATTGCTATGAAGACCTTATGGATGGCCAAAATGGCGATTTCAATTGGGTGGAAGTCGATGAGCGCGCGCCTTGCGGCATGTGTTACACATCCGGCACCACAGGTAATCCGAAAGGCGTTTGCTATACGCACCGCTCCAACGTGTTGCACACATTGGTCGGTAATTCAGCCGATGTGATGGGGCTAAAAAGCACCGATTCCATTATGCCGGTTGTGCCAATGTTCCACGCCAATGCTTGGGGCCTTGCGCTCAGCGCGCCGGCGGCTGGCTCGAAAATTGTAAACCCTGGCCCGAATATGGACGGCGAAAGCATCTATCAATTGTTGACCGACGAAGCCGTGACTTTCACCGCTGCCGTGCCAACCGTTTGGCTGATGCTGCTGCAACATATGGAAGCCAATAATCTCAAATTGCCAGTGCTCAAAGATGTGACCATTGGTGGCTCTGCGGTGCCGCGTATCATGCTTGAGAAATTTGAGCGCGATTATGAGGTTTCCGTGAAACATGCTTGGGGCATGACAGAATTGTCTCCGCTGGGCACCATTGCGAGCTTCAAATCAGGCATGGAAAACATGACCTTTGATGAACAGATGGACATTAAAGTGAAACAAGGCCGCGCGCCTTTCGGTGTGGAAATGAAAATCACCGATGACGAGGGTAAAGAATTGCCGCGCGATGGCGTGGCCTTTGGTCACCTGATGGTTCGCGGACCGTTTGTTGTCGGCGAATATATTAAAGGCGATGGCGGCAGCATTTTGGATGAGAACGGTTTCTTTGATACGGGCGATGTGGCGACGATCGACCCGCTTGGCTTTATGCAAATTACCGACCGCGCCAAAGACGTTATCAAATCGGGGGGTGAGTGGATTTCGTCTATCGAGATTGAAAACGTAGCGGTGGCGCATGAGAGCGTTATGGAAGCTGCGGTTATCGGTTTGGCGCATCCAAAATGGGATGAACGCCCGCTGCTCATCATCGTGAAAAACGAAGGCGCGGAAGTTAGCAAAGAAGAAATTTTGAGCTTCCTAGAAGGTAAAATCGCCAAATGGTGGATGCCAGATGATGTCGCTTTCGTGGATGAAATTCCACACACGGCGACGGGTAAAATTCAGAAACTAACCTTGCGGGCGCAATTTGCTGATTACAAATTGCCGACGGCAGATAGCGCGGCGGAATAGATATGTTGGGAATTTCAGTTATAACTTTAACCACTTGGGCTTTGCGGTTTGCGATTGCCGCTCCGGTCATTGCCATTACTTTACTGGCCTTGTTCCGCTTTGGCGTGATGGATTTCCGTTTGCCTTTGCTGGGCGTGGCTGTGGCGAGCTTGCTGGCGGTTATCGCTTTGCTGTTGGGCGCTATGGCGCTCATCGGCGGCTATGGCGGCGATGGGGAGCCTACGCAAAAAGCCGTTATTGCGGTGGTCTTGGCTTTGGTGGTGCTTTACGCGCCGCTATCGACGCTTCGTAAGGGAGGCAATGTGCCACCCATCCATGACATCAGCACAGATTTGGATAGCCCGCCTGTGTTCACCGCTGTGCCCGCAACAAGGGCGGACAGCGACAATAGTTTGGATATTAATGCAGACGTACAGGCGCAACAAAAAGCGTTCTACACCGAGCTGGCGCCTCTGCGTCTAGCTGGTTCGCCAAGCGATAACTTTGCTAAAGCGCTGGCTGCGGCCGAAGCTATGGGCTGGGATATTGTGGCGCAAGATGCCTCTGCTGGCACCCTAGAAGCCACCGCGACAACAGCTATGTTTGGGTTTAAAGACGATGTGTCTATTCGTCTGACAAGCGATGCGGGTGCCACGAAAGTGGATGTGCGTTCGGCGTCTCGCGTGGGTCTATCTGATTTGGGGGCCAATGCTGCCCGCATTGAAGCTTATTTGGCGGCTTTGAAATAGCGCCCCTTAGGTAAGTTTGAATTTAGTGTCGAGCGTTGGATTGCCATCGCTCGACACCACACCGCGCTCCACTAGGTCTTGCAAATGCGCGAGCATAGAAAGCGCCGCCGCCGGATGCAGTCGTTTGTCGACCGCGGCATAGACCACTTTTACCATGTCTCGAATATCACTATCGCCTGCCTCTAGGCGCGCTAGGACTTGCGCCTCGCGCGATTTGCGGTGGCTGATGTAGTCGCGCACGAAATCTTGGGGCTTGTGAATGCATGTGCCATGGGTCGGCCAGTAAATCTCATCGTCGCGCGCCAGCAATAAATCTAGCGAGGCCATATAATCGGACATGCTGCCATCGGGCGGAATGATGACGCTGGTCGACCAGCCCATCACATGATCGCCGGTGAAAAGGGCTTTTTCTTCGCGAAGCGCGTAGCACATATGGCCTGCCATATGGCCGGGTGTGAACACGCATTCAAGCGACCAGTCGCCGCATTCAATTAGGCTGCCATGCGCAACTTCTACGTCTGGGCAGAAGGCGTCGTCGGCATCTTCTTCCATCTGTGGGGCGTCGCTATGAATTTCTAGGTTTTTGCTTTTGGGGGGCGTTAGGCCGTAAATCGGCGCGCCCGTTTTTTGTTTTAGCGTTGCGCTGGCAGGCGAGTGGTCGCCATGTGTATGCGTAATAATAATATGGCTGATACTCTCGCCAGGCTCGAGGGCGGCCAAAATAGCCTCGATATGCGCGTCATCAATAGGGCCCGGGTCGATGACGCCGACTTGGCCATTGCCAATGAGGTAAGTGCCTGTGCCGGTAAATGTGAAAGGGCCAGGGTTGTTGCAAATGACGCGCCGAATGAGCGGACTTAAGCGATCTACTTTGCCGTAAGAAAATTCGAACTCTGTAACAAAAGGAATGCCCATTTGCGCCTCTTTTCACTTTAATAAAACTCTCCTGTGTGTAGCACGGAATTTCATATCTGTCTTTTTAGGAGTTTTACCCTGCGTTTGCTCTCTGCCGCCCAACATAAGTCGGGCGAAGGCGATAGCGAGGGTGTTTTGAGCCTCACGAAATGAAGCGACGCAGTAAAAAACGCTAGCCACTTGGCTTGCTTCTGCTCGCCAATCTGGCTAGCCTTTGGACATAACAGAGAGGGAGTTTCTCATGAATAAGGTTTTACATATTTTGGTTTTAGTGCTCGGTGCGGTTTTCGCGCTGACGACGATTGGCTGGATTTTGGATCCAGCAAGTGCCGGCAGGCGGTTGGAAATGGATCTGCTAGATGGTCTGGGTCGCAATACGCAAGTTGGCGATTTTACGGCTTTCTTCGCCACGATTACGGTCTCCATCTTGGTTGGGGCCCTGAAAAAGCGGGTGGATTTCATTTATGCGGCCGCCATGCTTTTGGGCTTTGCTGCGATCTTCCGTATTTTGGCAGGTCTGGTGCATGATGCGCCCATGCTGTTCTCGGCTATTGGTCCAGAGATTGTTTGCACGGTTATTTTGGTTGCCTACGCACGCACTTTGAAAGCTTAAAACGAGCCTCGGGGTTTCCCAAGGAAGATAATAATCGCGCGTCTTCGGGCGCGCGATTTACTTTTGGGGCTCTGCATGGCAGGGTTTTATGGCATTGAGATTGAAAATTGGGAGAAACCTTATGTCGCAATCGAGCCTTGAGGGTGTGAAAAAACGCCCCCTTCTATCCATTCTAATTGGCCTATTTACTCTCTTTATTGGCTATCTGCTGTTGTGGCCTGTGCCATTTGATCCCGTTGCGGGTCCCGAGCGTGCGGCCAATCCTGCGGGCACCGGCGTGTTTGCCAAGAACAACGCTTTGGCGAAAGCTGAATTGATTGAAAGCGGACATGGCCCCGAGGGCATCGCCTTTGATGCGAGAGGGCGACTGCACACAGGTCTGCATAATGGCGATGTTTTGCGCCAAAAATCAGATGGTCGATTTGAGCTTGTTGGCAATACAGGCGGGCGGCCTTTGGGGCTAGATTTTGACGCGCGCGGACAGTTGATTATTGCCGACGGGATTGCGGGGCTGATTTCTATGGCGCCCGATGGCACGGTCAAAACATTGGCCACTGATTTTGACGGCAAGCGCATGTTGTTTGTCGATGATTTGGCGATAGCCATAGATGGAAAAATTTATTTTTCAGATGCTTCGCAGCGTCACGCCTATGGCGCCGACATCATCGAGATATTTGAACGCCGACCTACGGGACGCTTGATGGTTTATAATCCGCGCGATAAATCGTTGGCGGTGCTGTTGGATGATTTATATTTTGCCAATGGCGTGGCTCTCAGCGAGAGCGAAGATTTTGTGCTGATTAACGAAACTTTCGACCATCGTATTATGCGGTATTGGCTGAAGGGCCCGAAAGCGGGCACATCCGACGTGTTTATCGATAATTTGCCAGGCTATATCGACAATATTACCGAAGGGCCCAACGGGAGCTTTTGGGTGGCTGTGGTTTCTGCTCGCACGGATGATTTGGATGCTTTGGTGCCGTCGCCGTTTTTGCGGAAGGTCGTGTGGCGCCTCTTGCAGCTCACCGGTGGCTCGCCAGCGCAGGAGCATAGCTATGCTGTGAAGCTTGATGCGACCGGCAAACCTTTGGTCTCGCTAGAAGACGATAGCGGGCATATTTACATGATGACCAGCGTTTTGGAGCGCCAAGGAAAGTTATATCTGGGCAGTCTTACCAATCATGCGATTGGTATTATCGAGGCCCCGTAGGCGGGGTTTTGGCCCGAAGCTTATGTGCCGCACCATAAAGTTTATTTAAGGGCTAGACCGCAGCCTCGGTTTTATATATTTTCGCGCTCAGTTGGGGTGTAGCCAAGTGGTAAGGCACCGGTTTTTGGTATCGGCATGCGCAGGTTCGAATCCTGCCACCCCAGCCAGTTTTTGGGAAAATTATTTCGGTGGTAAAAAGCCAAAACTGCGCAGGTCATCGTCGCTAAAGCGATGTTGGCCTTTGGCGTAGTTTTTTGCGTTTTGCACGTAGAAAGCCGCGTTCATCGCATTGGCTTTGCCGTTGTCGCGCTGTTTTACGACTTTGGCGGGCGCGCCCGCGATGATGGAATTATCGGGGAACTCGCTGCCTTCTGTGACAATGCTGTGGCCAGCGACAATGCAATTATTGCCGATTTTTGCACCGTCCATAATCGTCGCATTTATGCCAATCAGACATTTGTCGCCAATCGTGCAGCCATGTAGCGTCGCGTGGTGAGTAATGGAACAGTCGTCGCCCACAATCGTCGGCGTGGTGCCGCCAACATGCATCATGACAAAATCTTGGATATTGGTGCGCTCGCCGATTTCAATGTGATACAGCTCGCTGCGCATCACCACATTTGGCCATACGGAACTTTCGGCACCCATACGCACATGGCCATAAAGAAGCGCTGTATCATGCACCCAGACGCTCTCGTGAAGCTCTAATTTATCCATTTGTCGGTTCCTTCAATTGTTGAATGCTGACCATAAGACGGCCGAGCACGGAAATATAGACGATGGCGGAAAAAATCAGGGCCGCAGGGATGAAAAACTGCGGGTACACCATCACAAAGGCGAAAAAACCAATGGTCTCCGTGCCTTCTGCGAGGCCCGCTAAATAAAAGAAACTCTTTTGACCCTGTGCTGTGGAGCTGGCGCCGCGTTTTTCAGCCAGGATGGCAAAAGCCAAGAAAACCGACATCGACATGGCAAAGCTGGATAGTAAAATCGCGGCGGCAAAAGCCGTTTCGGGGGTATGCAGCATAAAGCCGAGCGGCAACAGCGCCCAAAGTAAGAAATCTGCGGTGATATCTAGGTAGCCGCCGAGGTCTGTGGCGCCATGGCGGCGCGCGACGGCGCCATCCAAGCCATCTAAAATTCGGTTTATAGCCAAAAAAACAAGGGCCAGCGTGAACTGGCCCTTAATAATTGCAATAAAACTTATAACTCCAATTAAAAACCCTACAATAGTAATACTATTAGCGGATATTTTCTGCGGAAATATCTTGGCGGCCGAGTTAAGCGGCGAATCCATCCATTTTCGCATGCTGGAGTCTAGCATAGGCTCACGAAGCGCGTGACACTAGGCTGTCAATGGCAGCCCGATAGTCGCGTTCCATCTCGGCAACCACATCTTCGACGGATTGCACGTCTTTAATGCCGCCGATGCCCTGGCCAGAGCCCCAAATGTCTTTCCAGGCCTTCGATTTCGTGTTGCCGCCCGAACCAAAGTTCATCGAGGATTTATCGGCATCTGGCAGATTGTCTGGGTCCATGCCGGCTTTGGAAATGGAGGGTTTCAGGTAATTGCCATCGACGCCAGTGAATAGGGACGAATAGACGATGTCGTCGGCTGCTGATTCCACCAGCATATCTTTGTAGCTTTGATCCGCATTGGCTTCTTCGGTCGCGATGAAACGCGAGCCGATATAGGCCAAATCTGCGCCCATAGCCAAAGCCGAAGCGACGCAATAGCCATCGCCGATGGAGCCTGACAATAAAATTGTGCCATCAAACCATTCTTTCACTTCGCGAACCAAAGCAAATGGGCTCAAGGCGCCCGCATGGCCGCCAGCGCCGGCGCAGACCAAAATAAGGCCATCGACACCTTGTTCGGCAGCTTTTTTAGCGTGTTTTACATTAATCACATCGTGGAAAACCAAACCGCCATAGCTATGCGCGGCCTCAACAACTTCTGCCGGTGGGCGCAGGCTGGTGATGATAATTGGAACCTTATGCTTTACGCACATGGCCATGTCATCCATCAGGCGATCGTTAGATGCGTGGCAGATTTGGTTAACGGCAAATGGCGCAACATATTTATCTGGATTGGCCAGTTTATATTCGTTCAACTCTGTGGTGATACGGGTCAGCCAGTCGTCGAGGACTGCGGCTGGACGTGCGTTCAACGCGGGAAATGAGCCAACAACGCCCGCTTTACACTGTGCAATAACCAACTCTGGGCCAGACACAAGAAACAGGGGGGACCCGATAACCGGGATACGCAAATTGTTTTGTAAAACTTCAGGCAAGGCCATTCATACTCTCCATAAGGGTAATTAGATTAGATAAGATATTGTGTTCTTTGGCGTCAAAAGCAAGCCTTTCGACAATTAAACCAAAGAGCCATAGATTAACTGTTGTAACTGCGTGCGCAGCGGGTAGGAATTGGCTGGCATGAGTTGGGTCATAAATACCACCGTCATGTCTTCGACGGGGTCATTCCAATAAATTGTACTGGCCAAACCGCCCCAGCTTGTATTGCCTTTCGACGTGGTGGCAATGGTAACGTTCGGGTTGGTAACGACCGCCATGCCCAAACCAAAACCCGTGCCCGGATAGGCGACTTCGGTAAATTCGCCGAACCCGTGGTCTTCCAGAGTGCGATTGTTCGGCAATTGATTGCTGGCCATTTTCTCAACCGTTTTGCGACCGAGAATAAGGGCGCCATTGGCACCTGTGCCACCGCGATGGATCATGTCGGCAAATTTGAAATAATCGGACATAGTCGACAAAAGGCCACCGCCTCCGGATAAAAACTCGCGTCCCGGGCGATAAATGGTCCGCTCTGGGCCATCGACCAGACGGGTCTCGCGGCTAATCGGATTCAAGGCATAATTGCTCATCAAGCGATGGCGTTTGTCGTCGGGAATATGGAAAAATGTATCTTCCATGCCCAGCGGGTCTAGAATGTGCTGCTTAAAATAAGCATCCAAGGTCAATCCAGAAACCAGCTCGACAATATGGCCAACCACGTCGGTTGCGACGGAATAATTCCAGTGCTCCCCGGGCGAAAACAACAAGGGCATTTCGGCCAATTTAGCGCATAGGCCAGCCGTGTCGAGTTTCTCTGTGCGGGCGCCGTTGATGGCGTTTTTGCGGTAAATCGCATCGACGGCATGCTCAGCCATAAAGTCATAGGTCATGCCCGACTGATGGGTGAGCAGGTCATGCACGCTAATCATCCGGTCGGGCGCGCGCGTGGTGTAGTCGCTTGCGGTGCCACTTTCAAAAACGGTGACGTCTTTAAAAGCCGGGATATATTTTGTAATCGGGTCGGTTAACATCACCTTGCCCTGTTCGACAAGTTGCATGAGGGCTACCGAGGTGATCGGTTTTGTCATCGAATAAATTCGATAGATGGCGCTATCGTCGACGTCAAAACCGCCTTCGAAAGCGCTTTGGCCTTGGTGAGAGAGAAACGCTATTTTGCCTTCTCGGGCTACCAAGAGGCTTAGGCCTGCAAATTTCTTTTTTTCCAGATAGCTATTAAAGAAACTCGGTATTGCCTCAAGCCGCTCTCTGCGAAATCCTAGTTTTTCACAATCTTCAAACACATAATCAGACATAAGGCCTCTCCCAAATTTGACTGCAAAGCTAACATATATTCACACTCTCGCTAAGCAAAATGGCTGCTGTGAGTGGTTTTTAAGGCGTCTTTTCGGCTAATTTTTATCGTGAATGAGAAGCACAAAAGCATAGACGAAGGCGATCTCCTGCAATTGGTTGAAACGCCCCGCTTTGCCGCCATGACCCGCGGTCATCTCTGTGCGTAGCAGCGATAGGCCATCATCCGTACGGGTGTCGCGCAGTCGGGCAATCCATTTGGCCGGCTCCCAATAGGTTACGCGCGGGTCGGTCAGCCCAGCTGTCGCCAACACATGCGGGTAGGCTTTGGCGGCAATGTTTTCGTAAGGCGAATAGCCCGCGATCAGCTCGTAAGCCTTCTGGCTTTCTATCGGGTTGCCCCATTCGGGCCATTCTGGAGGGGTGAGGGGCAGGCTGGCATCTAGCATAGTGGTGAGCACATCAACAAAGGGCACTTCGGCCACGCCGCCGCAAAATAATTCGGGCGCCAAGTTGAGTGTCGCGCCGACGAGCAAGCCGCCTGCGCTGCCGCCGTGGATGGTAATCTGGCGCGGATTCGTCCAACCGCGCGCGATGAGGTCGCGCGCTGCAGAGGCGAAATCTTCAAATGTATTGGTCTTTTGGGAGCCACGCCCTTGGGTGAACCAGTCGTGACCGCAAGCCTTGCCGCCACGAATATGGGCAATGGCATAAATAAAGCCACGGTCTACGAGGCTGAGGCGGGTGACGGAAAAACCAGCTGGAATGGTGATGCCATAAGAGCCGTAGCCGTAAAGCAACACGGGCGCGCTGCCATCGAGCTGCGTGTCTTTATGGTGCAGCACGGAGACCGGAATTTGCACGCCATCGTGGCCCGTCGCGAAAATCCGGCGCGTTACGTAATCGCTTGCCTGATGGCCCGACGGCACGGTTTGGGTTTTTCGTAAAACCCGCTCGCCCGTGCCCATGTCATAATCATAGGTGCGGCTGGGGCTGGTCATGGAGGCATAGGTGATGCGCAAAATTTTCGTGTCATATTCGGCCATGGAGCCAAAGTTCAGGTCATAGGCTTCTTCGTCAAAATCGATGGATTGCGCTGGCCTGCCATCCCACGAAATAATATCCATGCGCGGCAAGGCGTTTTCGCGCACCAGCACGACCATGTGATTCTTGAAAGCCAGAGCTTCCAGCACCAAACAACCGGGTTGATGGGCGCGCAGCACTTGCCATGATTTCTTGTCACCTTGATTTTGGGGTATCGGGGCGCTGACGATTTGGAAGTCTTCGGCTTTGCTGTCGTCTTTTGAAGGATAACCATTCCAATTGGTGACAATCAGCAGACGGTCGCGAGCGGCGTCGTCGTCGACATCATATTCGATGCCAGCTTCGCGCGGGGCCACGCATATGGGAGCAGCCAAAGGCACATGCGCGTCTAGCAGATGTGCTTCGGCGGTTTCATGGTCGTGGGCTGAGATAATTAGAAAGCGGCCCGAAGTGGTGGACGAAAGACCGACAAAGAAGCCAGGATCGCTCTCCTCGAAAACGCAGACATCGTCCCCTTGGGGCGTGCCGAGGGCGTGGCGTAATACGCGGTTTGGGCGATGGTTTTCGTCGACTGCGATATAGAATAAATAGCTGCCACAAGCCGACCAGCCGAAGCTGCCACCGGTGTCGACCAGCGTGTCGGGAAGCGATGTAGCGTCTGCTATGCGGCGCACGCAGATGGTAAAATATTCGGAGCCTTTGTCATCATAGGCCCACGCCAATAGCTCGCCTTTTGGGTCGGCGTCATGGGCGGCGATTTTGAAGAAGTCTTTGCCTTGCGCCTCCAGATTGGCGTCGATGAGAACATCCATGTCCTCGACTTTGGCATCGCGGGGGCCGCAGCAAATTAGCGGGTGTTCTGCGCCGGACACATAGCGGGTCGCCCACGCCAGCTTGCCTTGGGGAACGGGCACGCTCGCCTCGTCCTCTAGAATACGCCCGCGCATCTCGCCAAACAATGTTTCTTGCAAAGCCGTGGTGGAGGCCATGACTTTATCTGTGTAGGCGTTCTCGGCTTCTAAATGGTCGCGGATGTCTGCGTCTAGGGCGCTGGGTTGTTTCATTACCGCCTGCCAATTGTCGTCGCGCAGCCAAGCAAATTCGTCCGTGCGCGTGACGCCGTGGCGGGTGTCTTGAAATGGTTTTTGGGCGGGCGTTGGCGCGCCGGCTCGTAAATCAGAGAAAGAGTTAGACATTATTCGCCGAGGGTCTCGCCGTTTTTATTTTTCAAAACCATCGCTGTGCCATTCATGCAATAGCGCTGCCCTGTGGGCGGCGGGCCGTCTGGAAAAACATGTCCAAGGTGTGCGCCGCAAGTGTTGCACACGCTCTCGGTGCGTCGCATAAATAAAGTATTGTCGGGGCGGTCGGCCACGGCGGTCTCGGAAACGGGTTCCCAAAAACTCGGCCAGCCGGTGCCGCTATCAAATTTCGTTTCGCTTTTGAATAAGGGGCTGTCACAGCAAACGCAGTGATACAGCCCCTCATCTTTGGAATCCCAATTTGGGCCCGTAAAGGCGCGCTCTGTTCCCGCTTTGCGGGCGACGTGAAACTGCTCATCGGTGAGCTGCTCGCGCCATTCCTGTTCCGTCTTTGAAACTGGGTAAACAGTGTCGTCTTTTTTGGATCGCATGGGATTATCCTCTTTTATCGGTGGCTAGTTTCTATTGAAACAACAGCGTCAGGTTTTCTGACACAAGGGCCGGCATCTCCGAACCATCGATTTCGACGGTGACTTCAGATGTGAACAACATACCACCCGCTTTTGGTTCAGCGGCTTTCAACGTTGACCGACCGCGCACTTTCGAGCCGACAGGAACCATGGAAACAAAACGAGTTTTGTTGGAGCCATAGTTAATGCCACGAGTAACGCTTTTCACGCCCGAGATTTGGGCCATCAAAACAGGCAGCAAAGACAGGGTCAAAAAGCCATGCGCGATTGTGCCCATGCCCAATTCCTTTTGGGTGCGTTCTGCATCGAGGTGAATCCACTGGTGGTCGCCAGTGGCATCGGCAAATAGATTGACTTGCTCTTGGTCGATTTCAACCCAATCGCTGACCCCTAATTCTTCGCCGACGGCTGCGGCATATTCTTCTAGATTTTCAAAAACACGCATGAGTTTCTCCTCTTCAATTCGTGTGGTGATGGATTACCTAAACAGTTAGACAATCTTTGAGTTCTTATTACCCCAATAGCGGTCGCGAACCAACCGCTTGTATAGTTTTCCTGTGGGGTGGCGCGGCAGTTCTTTGTCAAAATCAACCGAACGCGGGCATTTGATAGTCGATAGGTTTTCTTTGCAAAAAGCGATGAGCTCGGCT
The DNA here is from genome assembly GCA_963932545.1 of uncultured Rhodobiaceae bacterium. Lineage (GTDB taxonomy): Bacteria > Pseudomonadota > Alphaproteobacteria > RS24 > RS24 > UBA8337. The sequence continues at coordinate 66,096 of CAWVRH010000014.1, forward strand.
TCTAACTCGGGGCCCGAAGCCGACCAATCGGCAGGCTGCACCACGGCTTTTACTTCTTCGCCGAAGTCTTCGTTCGGCACACCAATCACCGCTACATCGGCCACTTTCGGGTGGGTGATGAGCAAGTTTTCGGTCTCTTGCGGGTAAATATTCACACCGCCTGAGATAATCATGAAAGCCTTGCGGTCGGTGAGGTAGAGATAGCCTTCTTCGTCGAGACGCCCGACATCGCCCAATGTGCTCCAATTAGGATGCACGGGATGTCGGCTTTCGGCGGTTTTTTTCGGGTCATTGTAATATTCAAAACCCGGGGCTTCCATTGGTTGTTCGAAGAAAATGGCACCGCCTTCGCCGACTGGCAATTCATTGCCCTCGTCGTCGCAAATGTGCAAAATTCCTGTCAGGGCTTTCCCGACCGAGCCTCTATGGCCGAGCCATTCTTCTGAGTTTAGCTGCGTGAAACCATTGCCTTCGCTGCCAGCATAATATTCGTAAATCACCGGTCCCCACCAATCGATCATCTTTTCTTTGATCGGCACAGGGCAGGGCGCAGCCGCGTGAATGGCGGTTTGCATGCTCGAGACATCATATTTTGTGCGGACTTCTTCAGGCAATTTCAACATGCGAACAAACATGGTTGGCACCCATTGGCTTTTGTTGCACTTGTGCTTCTCGATTAAAGCCAAGGCTTCCTCGGGGTCGAAGTTTTCCATGATGATGCAAGTGGCGCCCAACTGCTGCGCGCACATATTGTAGCGCAAAGGCGCTGCATGATAGAGCGGCGCTGGCGATAAATAAGTGGTGCTTTCGTCGAAACCGTAAAGCAGAGACACAAGGTTGAATAGCGGATCGGCCTCATCAATAGCGTCGCCCGGAAGCGCCCGACGAATACCTTTCGGACGTCCGGTTGTGCCAGACGAATACAGCATATCCATGCCGCGAGTTTCATCGGCTATTGGCTCGGCCGGTTGGCCATCGCGCGCGGTGAGATAGTCTTCATAGCCATCGGCGGCGTC
>CAWVRH010000015.1:0-59565 GCA_963932545.1 uncultured Rhodobiaceae bacterium
CCTACGCTGGCGCTAGGCGGGCTAAAGGCAGCGAAGCTGCCAAGCCCTTTTAGCGTGGCGGACAGAGAGGGATTCGAACCCTCGAGACGCTATAAACGCCTACACGCTTTCCAAGCGTGCGCCTTCAGCCACTCGGCCACCTGTCCTTACCAACACATACGATAACCCGTTTGCGCAAAGCGCGTTAAGGCTACCCTTCGGTAACCAAACGCTTCTAGCGTCGGCCACCTGTCCTTACCAACACATACGATAACCCGTTTGCGCAAAGCGCGTTAAGGCTACCCTTCGGTAACCAAACGCTTCTAGCGTCGGCCACCTGTCCTTACCAACACCATGTGTCGTATTCGGATACTTATAATTGTCAGGCCGCGAGATGCAAGCGTGTTTAGTCGTCCATTTTTAACGCCGCAATAAAGGCGCCTTGTGGAATTTCAACACGACCGAATTGGCGCATCTTCTTCTTGCCTTCTTTTTGCTTGTCCAACAATTTGCGCTTGCGGCTAACATCGCCACCATAACATTTTGCCGTCACATCTTTGCGCAAGGCCGCAATGGTTTCGCGGGCAATAATTTTGCCGCCCAAAGCCGCTTGAATAGGAATTTTAAACAAATGCCGCGGGATTAAATCTTTCAACCGCTCGCACATCGCACGGCCTCGGCTCTCGGCACGCTCGCGGTGCACAATCGTCGATAGCGCATCCACCGGTTCGGCGTTTACCAATACCGACATTTTCACCAAATCGCCCGTGCGGTAATCAGATATTTTATAATCGAAACTCGCATAGCCGCGCGTCACACTTTTCAGTCGGTCATAGAAATCAAACACCACTTCATTGAGCGGCAATTCATATTCCAACATCGCGCGATTGCCCGCGTAGCTCAAATTAATCTGGCTGCCGCGACGGTCTTCGCACAGCTTTAACACTGCGCCCATATATTCGTCGGGCACTAAAATAGAGGCCCGAATCCATGGCTCATCAATATGGTCGAGATAAATCACATCTGGCATATCGGCAGGGTTGTGCAACTCCTGCATCGAGCCATCATTCATGTGCAGTTGATAAACCACACTTGGCGCCGTGGTAATCAAATCAATGTCGAACTCACGCTCAATGCGCTCGCGAATAATCTCGAGATGCAGCAGGCCCAAAAAACCGCAACGAAAGCCAAAGCCCAAGGCGGCACTGGTTTCCATCTCATAGTCAAAGCTCGCATCGTTCAGGCGAAGGCGTGCCATAGCTTCGCGCAAATCTTCAAACTGCGATGAATCCGTTGGGAAAAGCCCACAAAAAACAACAGGCTGTGACGGTTTAAAGCCATCTAGCGCAATCTCGCAAGGGTTGCGATCTTCCGTTACCGTATCGCCAACGCGCGTATCTGCCACTTGTTTAATCGCCGCGGTGAAATAGCCTATTTCGCCCGGGCCCAATTCTTTCACCGTGTCGCGCTTGGGGCGAAACACGCCAACTTGGTCAATCGGGTGACTGGCTCCTGACGACACCATGCGGATTTTCATACCCTTTTTCATCGTGCCATCGATAACGCGCACCAGCACCACAACGCCCAAATAAGCGTCATACCAGCTATCCACCAACATGGCCTTCAGCGGCGCTTCAGGGTCGCCAGCAGGGGCTGGCAATTGGGTGACAATCGCTTCCAACACATCCTCAATACCCAAGCCCGTCTTGGCAGAGATAGCCACGCTATGCTCGGTATCTAGGCCGATAACATCTTCGATTTGCTGCTTCACACGTTCCGGTTCGGCGGCCGGCAAATCGACTTTATTCAGCACCGGCACAATTTCGTGATCAACCTCGATGGCTTGGTAAACATTGGCCAAGGTTTGGGCTTCCACGCCTTGGCTGGCATCGACTACCAAAAGCGAGCCTTCGCAGGCGGCCAGCGAGCGGTTTACCTCATAGGCAAAATCCACATGGCCTGGCGTGTCGATAAGATTGAGCTGATAAGTGCTGCCATCGGCGGCTGTATAATCAAGCCGCACGGTTTGCGCCTTAATGGTAATGCCGCGCTCGCGCTCAATATCCATATTGTCCAAAACTTGGTCGGACATCTCGCGCGCGCTTAAGCCGCCGGTCAGTTGAATGAGGCGGTCGGCCAAAGTCGATTTGCCGTGGTCGATATGGGCAATAATCGAGAAATTACGAATGTGGTTTTGCGTCTGTTTACTCATGGCCGTGATATAGCACTGACTTGGCCTTGAGCCAATGCGTCAAATGACGCTATTCGAACCAAACCCTAGCCGCGCAATTTGCCGCCGGTGGCTTTTTCTACGGCCTCGGTAATTTTTGCTGTCACCGCCTCGATATCAACATCGGTTAGCGTCGCTTCACTCGGTTGCAAAGTGACTTCCAAGGCAATTGATTTCACCCCTTCAGCCAAATTGCCGCCTTCAAAGGCATCGAACACGCGGACTTCTGAAATCAATTTTTTATCGGCGCCCTTCGCCGCCCGCACCAATTGCGCGGCCTGCACATCCGCGCCGACCTCAAAGGCGAAGTCGCGGCGCAGGCTTTGCAAATTAGGCAAATCCAAAGCCGAGCGCGCCGGCGAGCCAGACCCTTTGGGGGCTGGCACCGTATCGGGATAAACCTCGAAAGCCACCACCGGCATATCGATGCCGAAGGCTTGTAAAATAGCTGGATGCACTTCGCCAAACACAGCCATCGGCTGCTTGGGATTGCGCGCCAGAATACCCGAGCGTCCCGGATGATAGCTATCCGACGGAGACGGCAGAACTTGCAAAGCGCTCGCCTCAACACCGCAAGCGGCCAAAGCGGCTTGCGCGTCGGCACGCGCTTGATATGCATCGACCGAAGTGGTTCGGCCTTGCCAATTTTTTGGCGTCGCCAACCCCGCGCGAACGCCGGCGCCCACAAAACGTTGCGCGCCCGGCTCGGCGGCCAGGAACTCATTGCCCAACTCAAACAAAGCCAAACTCTGTGTGCCCCTATCGCTATTGCGCTGCACAGCATTTAGCAGCCCCGGCAAGAGGGACGGGCGCATATGGGACAGCTCTGAAGAAATAGGATTGGCCAGTTTCAGCCCGTCCGCGACGTTAAATAAACTAGCCTGCTCTTGGCTAACAAAAGACCAAGTTAACGCCTCCAACATACCGCGTCCCGCCAAGGCTCGACGCATCAAGCTGGCACGGCGTTGCGACAAGGTAAGCGTTGGCTGCGCCACGCCTGTGCGTTTTGGCAATGGCGTCGACGGCACTTCTTGCAAGCCATAAATGCGGGTGATTTCTTCCACGATATGTGCGCTGCTTTGTAAGCCCGCCACAACATCCGGGCGCCAACTCGGCACGGCTACGACCCAAGTTTTTCCGGTCTCGATAGTAAATCCAAGCGCTTCGAGAATGCGTTGCATCTCCTCTTCCGCGACCATCAATCCGGTGAGCTGCTGCACGCGGGCGGGGTCAAAATCGACTTTCATATCGGCCACTGGCACTTGCCCGCCCATGGCGGGGGCGTGCGGCGTGCCGCCACAAATATCGACAATCATTCGCACCGCTAAGTTCAAACCGGCCTCGACCGAGGCAGGGTCGACGCCGCGCTCGAAACGATAGCGCGCATCACTTTCGATATGGTGATGGCGACCCGACATGGCGATGGCCACGGCGTCAAACCATGCGCTTTCCACCAGCACGTTTTTTGTTTCCAAGCTTGAGCCGCTTTCCATGCCACCCATAATACCGCCCAGACCCAAGACGCCATTGTCATCGGCAATCACGCAATCGGCTTGCGTCAGCTCGTAAGTTTGTTCGTCGAGGGCCACAAAGCTTTCGCCAGATTTGGCTTGGCGGGCGGTTAGGCCACCGCTTATTTTATCGGCGTCATAGACATGCAAAGGCCGTCCGCGGTCGTAAGAAATATAGTTGGTGATATCTACCAAAGCGCTAATCGGGTTCAGGCCGATGGCTCTTAGCCGCGTTTGCAACCACTCGGGGCTGGCTTGATTTTGCACCCCTTCGATAAGGCAGCCCGCAAACACAGGGCAAGTATCCCCCTCGACGTTAATCTCGATGGCCGATGGTTTATCCCCTTTTACGGGCGTGGCTGTATCGGCTTTCAATGTGCCCAAACCTGCCGCCGCCAAATCGCGGGCAATGCCGCGCACGCCCAAACAATCGGGGCGGTTGGGCGTAATGGCAATTTCAATCATCGGGTCGATTTGGCCCAAAGCTTGTGCCGCAGAACTGCCGATGGCAACATCCGCATCCAGCTCAATAATGCCATCATGGTCGCCAGATAATCCCAGCTCAGCGCCCGAACACATCATGCCATTGCTCTCGACGCCGCGAATTTTCGCTTTGCCCAAAACCATGCCATTGCTCGGGATGACCGCACCCTGTTGCGCCAGAATACCCTTGAGACCCGGTCGCGCATTGGGCGCGCCACAAACCAGCTTTTGCTCGCCAGAGCCTGATTTCACCGTGCAGATTTGCAATTTATCCGCATCTGGATGTGGCTCGGTAGCCGTAATTTCCGCTACCTCAAAATTATCAAACATGGCCGCGGGGTCGACCAGCTCTTCGACTTCCAAACCAATCAGCGTCAATTTATCGACAATCGCCTCTAACGAAGCGTCCGTGTCTAGATGGTCGTGCAACCAATTTAGGGTGAACTTCATGATCTATGTCTCCCTACTTGCCACTCAAAGATTTATTCGAAAGCCCAGCGGCCAGTCCCGGCACATCCATTGGCATGAAACCATAATGTTTCAACCAGCGCACATCGGACTCGAAGAAGGCGCGCAAATCTGGCGCCCCATATTTCAACATCGCCAAACGGTCGATACCCATACCAAAAGCAAAACCCTGATATTTGGTGGCATCGACGCCCGCATGGCCCAAGACTTCCGGATTGATCATGCCAGAGCCGCCGATTTCCATCCAATCATCGCCCTCACCAACAATCAATTGATTGCCATCGCGGCGGCATTGCATATCCATTTCCATGCTCGGCTCGGTGAACGGGAAGTAGCTTGGGCGCAGACGAATAGCAATGTCATCCACTTCAAAAAATGCCGCCAGAAAGGCTTCCACCGTGTGTTTCAAATGCCCCATATGGGTTGTCTCATCGACCACCAGCCCTTCGACTTGGTGGAACATCGGCGTATGGGTTTGGTCGCTATCGCAGCGATAGGTGCGCCCCGGGGCGATGAAGCGAAACGGCGGCTCGCCATTTTCCATCGTGCGCACTTGCACGGGCGACGTATGGGTGCGCAGCAAAAGGCGCTCGCCATTTTCATCCGGCTCGAAATAAAATGTATCGTGCATTTGGCGCGCCGGATGGGCTTCTGGAATATTCAGCGCGGTGAAATTATAAAACTCGCTTTCAATATCGGGGCCTTCGGCGACATCAAAACCCATATCGGCAAAAATCGCCGAGATTTCTTCCATCACTTGGCTGACCGGATGCAGGCGTCCTTCTAGCAGCGGGTCGTCGAGTAATGGCAGCGTCATATCTTGTTTTTCATCGATCAGGCGCGCGTTTAAGGCCGCGATATCCAGCTCTGATTTTTTGGCGGTAATGGCTTTGGTAATGCGGTCTCGCAGCTCGTTAAAAGCCGGGCCATTGACTTGGCGCTCTTCGGCGCTCATGCCGCCGAGGGTTTTTAGTAAGGCTGAAACGGAGCCCTTTTTGCCAAGGCTTGCCACCCGCACAGCTTCCAGCGCCGGCGCATCTGCGGCGCCGCTGATTTGCTGCATCAGCTGTGTTTCTAACTCGTCTAGATTTTGCTCAGCGCTCATTTGCCATCTCATTTAATTCAAATAAAAACCCGCCCGAAACGGCCTAGGCACCTATTTATAAAATAGAGCCATACGCAGTTGCGGGCGGGGTTCATGTTGGCAGGGGCACTTGCGCCCCGTCAATTAGTTTTAAAGTCTAGCCGAGCGCAGCGCGCGCTTTACCCACCAGAGCTTCAAAAGCAGCCGGCTCATGCACAGCCAAATCGGCCAATACTTTGCGGTCTACTTCGATACCTGCTTTACCCAGCCCGTTGATAAACTGGCCGTAAGGCATGTCGTGTTGGCGAGCGGCCGCGTTGATACGCTGAATCCACAAGGCACGGAATGTGCGTTTGCGGGCGCGACGGTCGCGGAAGGCATATTGGCCGGCTTTGGTTACAGCCTGCTTCGCCACCCGAATGGTGTTTTTGCGGCGACCGTAATAGCCCTTGGCTTTAGATAGAACTTTTTTGTGGCGTGCGTGAGATGTCACGCCGCGTTTTACACGAGACATAGTATCCCCCTAACCGTTTGGTAAAAATTTGCGAATAGCTTTTGCATCCTGCGGCGCCAAAATCGTGGTGCCTCGCTGGTTGCGAATTTGCTTATTCGAGCGCTTAATCATACCGTGCTGCTTACCAGCTTGTGCGGCTTTTACTTTGCCAGTCGCGGTAAGCTTAAAACGCTTTTTCGCTCCTGATTTAGTCTTCATTTTGGGCATTTCGTCATCCTTTATCTATAAACGGGAACCCGTTTGTTTCAATCCATGCAGCAAGCTGCAAAGGTGCAAATCAACCAACATGGCAGCCCTAACGGCCAGAAGGTTGAGCTGTCACTTTTTTGAGTAACGTGACAAGCAGCGCGTGTTATACGAGAAATAAGAGAAATTGCAAGCGAAAGCATAAGTAAATGACCCAAAGCCAGTCGCCCGAAAGCGCCGTGATGCGCCCGCAAGTGATCGCCCATCGTGGCGGCGCAAGCCTGTGGCCAGAAAACACGCTGGAAGCTTTTCAAGAAGCCATAAATCTTGGCGTCCACGGTTTGGAATTCGACCTGCAATTGTCCAAAGACGGCCAGATTATGGTGCATCACGACAGCCACTTAAAAGCCATTAGCACGCGGTTGAGCGGCGCCTATTTGAAAGCCCCCACGCCGCGCGTCGATGCGTTGAGCGGCGCGCAGTTGCAGACTTACGATGTCGGCCGCATTGCCCCCAACACGCCTGAGGCCGACTATCGCCAAAGTCAGACGCCCAAAGACGGCGCGCGCATCCCCTATTTGCACGAATTAGACCGCCTGATTGCCGATACGGCCCCCACGGGGTTTCAGCTCTATGCCGAATTAAAAACCGATATGGTCGCTGCCCCCGAACAAGCCGAGGTCTTGGCCGATGCCTATCTCAAGGCACTGGAAGTCTCGCCCGTGGCAGAGGCCCATCAGGTCATCTCTTTTGATTGGCGTTGCTTGGCGCGGGTGCGAGCCAGTCGCCCCAATATCCAAAATGCCTATACCGCCCTGCCTTTTGCCAATACAGACCCGGCCCATGAGAGCGCCGCGAAAGATACGCCTATGGCAGCGGCCATACGCGCGGCCTCGCAAAAAGGAGCCCCTTGGTGGGGCGAGCATGATTGGCGCGACCAAAAAGGCGAGACCCATGGGGAGAGAGTTTTGCGCGCGATGGGGGCGGCAGGCAGCCAAGGCTGGATTGCCTATTGGCGCGACGTCACGCCGGACACCATGGCCATAGCTCAAGAGCTAGGCTTAAAAGTGTCGGCTTGGACGGTAAATGAAGGGGTGGATATGAAAAGCCTCGCCGCCATGGGCGTCGAGGCTTTGATTACCGACCGCCCCGATAGGGCGCTCGCGCTACACAGCGCTTAGGTTTATTTAGGGCCGATCACCATAATCATTTGTCGGCCTTCCATCTTCGGATGGGCTTCTACTTTAGCCATTTCCTCAGTATCCGCTTTGACGCGGTTCAGCACATCCATGCCAAGACTTTGGTGCGCCATTTCGCGCCCGCGGAACCGCATGGTGACTTTTACTTTGTCGCCAGTTGTGAGGAATTTAACCACATTGCGCATTTTCACATCATAGTCATGCGTATCGATATTGGGGCGCATTTTGATCTCTTTAACTTCGACCGTCTTCTGATTTTTGCGCGCTTCGCTAGCTTTTTTCTGCTCTTGGTATTTCAGCTTACCGTAGTCGAGAATTTTGCAAACCGGTGGGCTCGCATTTGGCGACACTTCGACAAGGTCGAGGCCCGCTTCTTCGGCCATGGCAAGGGCGCTATCGGTATCTACCGTGCCCATTTTTTCGCCTTCAGCTCCAATAAGGAGAACGGAAGGAGAGCTAATCATACTGTTTATCCGCGGGCCTTGATGACGTGGCGGCTGCGCTGCGTGGGGTCTACGTGCTATGGGATCACTCCGTTAAAATTTCACTAGATGGCAGAATTTCCGCCATATCTCGCTAGGTTTAGGGCAATAAAGTGGGAAGTCAACAGCAAAAGCCGAGCCCCGAGAGACGAGACTATGAAATCATGCCACTTGGCGTTTTTGGGCCCAGCACCCAAAATGGGCGCGGCCAGACAAAATAGCGCAAAGCCCCAAGGGCCGCTCGGCTCGGCTGATGCACCGCCTCAAAATGGCGCCAAGACATGCGCCGCACCAAAGCCATCGCGCCGCGCAAACCAAGCGCTGCATAAACCCAAACCTCATCGGCAGGCAAAGACAAGCGAGCCTGCTGACCGCGACTGACCAGAACTGTCAGGGACGAGGTTTCATCATAAAGCGTCTCTATGGCCTCGAGCAATGCCGCATCCGAGAGACCTACCCCGATAAGCAAAATGCCCCCAGGCTCTTTTATCGGGCGCGGCGTAAAACGGCTCACCCAATCAGCTCTTGGTAGACATGGAGCGTGCGGTTGCACATGGCGGTTTGGGTGTAATGGGCGCGCACATTGGCACAGCCATGGCTGCCCATGGCTTTTAAGTCGGCAGGCGCCAACCCCAAAGCCGCGTCTAAGGCTTGGGCTAAAGCGCTGGCGCTATTTGGCTTGGCCAACCAACCTGAACCGCCCTCATTGGCTGGCTTGGCAATCACGGTTTCGCGAAACCCGCCTGCATCAGATGCCACAACGGGCAAGCTGGCGGCTTGGGCTTCAATAATCGTGCGGCCAAAAGGTTCGGGCCGAATGGTTGGCACCACGGCCAAATCGGCCGCCGCATAGGCCGAGGCCATATTGCTTTCGAGGCCGGCAAAAACCAAACGCTCGCGCAAACCCAAACGCTCGGCTTGCGCCCCCAGCTCGGCCACATAGCCATCGCGACCTTGCGCGCTGCCGACCAAAACCAGATAGGGCTGGGTGTCGCTGGTCAGTTTCGACAGCGCCTCGAGCAATACATGTTGGCCTTTTAAAGGCGTAACGCGGGCAGGACACATAATCACGAAAGCTTTTTTCGGCACCTGCCATTGCGCGCGCTTGGCGGCTTTATTGGTGGCTTTGAAATTCTTCTTCGCCAGCGCATCAACATCGCAGCCACGCGGAATGACGCGTAATTTATCCATCACATGCGGATAGACTTTAGCAATTTGGCTGGCGGTATAATGCGAATTGGCAATCGACACGCGCCCGCGCACCAGAATGCTATTGTAAAAAACCTTGCCGCGCGGCTTTTCTTGCACGCTCGAATGATAGGTGGTCATAAACGGCACGCCCGCCCATTTGCCGGCCCAAAGACCCGACCAACCGGGCGCCCGCGAGCGGGTATGAAGAAGGTCGATGTTTTCAGCTCGTATCAGCGCGGCCAAGCGGCGCGCATTTTTCCACATCACCAGAGGGTTTTTAGAGGCCACGGGCATCGGCACAATTTCGCCGCCGGCTTGTTCAATCTCGCTCGCCAGCGCGCCACCTTGCGTGGCCACCAAAGCGCGCCCGCCGCTGGCGACAATCGCGCGCGCCATTTCCAAAGTGGTAATCTCCGCACCGCCAACATCTAACTCAGGCACGACTTGCAAAATACTTTTGCCCGTCATGTCGACAGAGTGGCTAGGTGGCATGGGGAAGGGAGAGCTCACAAATAATTCCTTACGAAGGGCTGGCAGGTTTCGCTTCTGCTTTGCCGGAGCTTCAGTCATAATTGAATTTAGCCAAAAAACCAAATTGGCGAATCGTAAGCGATGAAAAGGAAGCCCCATGAGTGTGCAATTTCTAACCCGAGATGAGCCTGATTTTGGCCCGCAAAAAATTGCCTATCAACAACAAGACCCAGAAGCCTCTGGCCTAGGCGTGGTGTTTTGTGGCGGCTTTCGCTCCGACATGACGGGCACCAAAGCACAGGCCTTGGCGCAATGGGCGAGCGCGCGCGCCACGGCGTTTACCCGATTTGATTATTTCGGCCATGGCGCCTCCACGGGCGCGTTTACCGATGGCACGATGAGTTATTGGCGCGGCGATATTCCTCATGTGTTGGACGAGGTTTGCGCGGGCCCCCAAATTTTGGTGGGCTCCAGCTTTGGCGGTTGGCTTTCGTTAATGGCAGCTCTCCAACGACCCGAGAAAGTGGTGGGACTTGTGCTCATCGCCCCCGCCGTCGATATGACCGAGCGGCTGATGTGGGACCGGTTTTCCGATAAAGCGCGCGAGAAACTGATGCGCGAAGGCCTGATCTATGACCCTTCCGAATATGACCCCGAAGGCTATCCGATTAGCAAAGCGCTCATCGAAGACGGGCGGCAGCACTTAATGCTCGCGCAAAAAATTAAGCTAGATATCCCCGTACGAATTTTGCACGGCCAAAAAGATGACGCCGTGCCGTGGCAGTTATCGCTTGAGCTGGCCGAACAACTGACCAGCCAAGATGTCGAATTGCAATTTTTGAAGGACGGCGATCATCGCCTATCCGAGCCGGCTCAGATTGATAAAATTCTTGCCATGCTGGAAGGGCTTCTTGCCAAGCAATCTTAGGGCTAAGCGCTTTATTTTTTCGCCTGCATCGCTTGATAGAGAGCGCTCAAGCCTGCGCGATAATCTGGATAAAGCAACACGACCCCCAGCTCTTCTTTCAGGCGTGTATTTTTAATCCGTTTGTTGTCGGCATAAAAACTTTGCGCCATGGTAGACAGCTCCGCATCCTCAAAAGCGATGAGCGGCGGGGCTTCCATGCCTAGCAAATCGGCCGCAAAGGCCACCACGTCTTGCGGCGGCGCAGGCCCATCATCGCACACGCTATAGGCACGTCCGGCATTGGGTTTGTCGATGGACGCCAAAAGAATTTGCGCAATATCAGCCACATGAATGCGCGAGAATACTTGATCCGGTTTCTCGATACGTCGCGCTTTGCCGTTTTGCATCGAGACCAATTGATTGCGCCCTGGCCCGTAAATTCCGGCCAGTCGAAAATAATGTATCGGCAAATTCTGCGCCTCGGACAAAGCGCCCCAAGCAGCTTCCGCATCAACGCGCGCTTGGCCACGCGCGCCCATTTTTCCGCACGGCGTATCTTCATCAATCCAAGCGCCGGCATGGTCGCCATAAACCCCTGTGGTGGACAAATAACCAAGCCAGCTGAGGGCATGGGTTTGAAGAGCTGGCGTCAAAAGCGGCAAAGCTGGGTCACCCTCGCGCGTCGGTGCAGCCGATAGAAGAATATGCGTGATGCCTCCGAGCTGCTCTGGCGTCAAAGGCGCGCCGTCGAGTTGAATGGGGGTAATGCCCATGGCTTTCAATCGCGCCGCTTTTTCATCATCGCGACACGTGGCACTCAACTGCCAGCCGCGCGCCGCCAATTGCGGCGCCAAGGCTTCGGCGCAAAAGCCAAAACCAAAAAACAACATATGATTATCCAGCTTGGCCATGCGCATCTCCTATCGCTTTTTGCCATTCAGCAAGCGCGTCGGGGTTGGTTTCCCGAGCGCGATACTGAGGCGCTAAGGCGCGCAGTTTTTCTTTGTCAATTTGTGCCAAAGCCCAAATTGCGGTGGCACGCACGACACCGTCTTCATCGCCAAGGCGCGCTGCCACAGCCTCGCGATGAGCCGGCGTGGGCGCCTGCATATTGCCCATCGCAATCATCACATTGCGTAAAAAAGAAGTCAGGCCGGTGCGCTTAATCGGCGTTGATTTAAAAAACTCACGAAAGCCCGCATCATCCAATTGCGACAAAAATATCAGGTCGGGTAAATCCATATCGGCCTTTAGGGCCAGCTTCGCCTCTTGCGCGCTTTGGGCATATTTATTCCATGGGCATACGGCCAAACAATCGTCGCAGCCATAAATATGATTACCCATGGGGGCGCGCAAATCTTCGTCGATCATGCCCTTATGCTCGATGGTTAAATAGGAAATACAGCGGCGCGCATCCAATTGATAAGGTGCCGGAAAGGCTTGGGTCGGGCAGACATCCAGACAGGCCGAACACGAGCCGCAATGGTCGACCTCCGCCTCATCCACGGGCAAAGCCAACGTGGTGAAAACCGAGCCTAAAAACAGCCAAGAGCCCATCTCGCGCGAGACCAAATTCGTGTGTTTGCCTTGCCAACCCAGCCCAGCTTTTTGCGCCAAGGGCTTTTCCATCACGGGCGCTGTATCGACAAAAACCTTCACTTCCGCACCACTTTCCGCAACCAACCAACGCGCCAAGGCTTTCAGCTTCTTCTTGATGACATCATGATAATCGCGGCGCTGCGCATAGACCGAAATCAGACCCTTGTCGCTAGCTTTTAAGCCCTCCATCGGGTCGCTCTCGGGGCCGTAGTTCATCCCCAAAACAATAACACTTTGCGCCTCTGGCCATAGATGATTGGGCGCACTTCGCTCATGCGTTCGGGTTTGCATCCAGCTCATTTGTCCGTGATGACCTGCCGCCAAATAGGCTTGCAGCCCCTCGCCCGCCTCGGCGCCCAAACTGGCAGAGGCGATGCGGCACACATCGAACCCTTCGAGCTTGGCGCGAGCCATCAAAGCGGTTTTGAGAGACGTTTCCTCTGCCGTCATAACGGCTTAAAAATCGGGGTCAGCGTAATAAGGCGGCGGCCGCATGCCAGCCACATGGTCTGCCAAAAGCGGGCGAAACGACGGGCGCGATTTCAACCGCGCATACCAATCGCGCATGACCGGCCATAATTTCCACGGCACATCGCCCGTATAATCGAGGCAAGACAAATGCGCCGCCGCCGTTAAATCAGCCAAGCTCATTTCGCCGCCCGCCAACCAATCTCGGCTTTGCAGCAAATAAGTAAGATATTCCAAATGTAAATTGAGATTATGCAAACCAACCCGCACGACTTCCATATCTGGGCCGCCACCGCCATCTTCGGCGCCCATAAAGCGACGGTCGATTTTCTCAACGGTAATCAGACGACCCACCTCATGGTGAAACTTATCATCGAACCAAGCCGAAATACGGCGCACTTCCGCGCGCAATAGACCCGAACTTGGCATGAGAGGCACGGCGCCGCCTTTTTCTTCAAGCCATTCCGAGATGGCATAATGGCCCGCAATCGTGCCAGCCTCGCCAATGAGAACGGGCACTTCGCCAGATGGGTTGAGCATCAAAAAATCTAGCCGACGCTCCCAAGGGCGCTCTTCGACATATTCGACAGCAAATTTCTTTTCGCCCAACATGAGGCGAACTTTGCGTGAAAACGGACAGACCGGTTGATGAAATAATGTAGCCATAGCATTTTAAATTAAGCCGCTTGGTGCTTTGGGGCAAGGAAAACACACGCGTCTTAAAGCAGATATTCTCACCCCCAACCAGAATGCCGCTTGGCTTTAGCCAACAACACAGATAATTTGACCTATGGCTTTTGAAAACATTCTTTTTCTGGCGCTCATTCAAGGCGTCACCGAATTTATTCCCGTCTCCTCCTCGGGGCATTTGACGCTCATGCACCAATGGATGCCGAGCGGGCAGACGTCTGGGGATGACTTGACGATGGATGTGGCGCTGCATTTTGGCACGCTCCTCGCCGTCATCGTCTATTTCAGGCGCGATGTAAAAAACTTACTCAGCGGTGGGGTCGATATCTTGGCGCGGCGCGAAACCCAAAACCGCACCCAAGCCACCCATCTTATTTTGGCGACCATACCTGTGCTTGTCGCTGCCGTGGCGCTTTTGGCGAGCGGGATTTTAGAGAGCTTACGCAACCCAGAAGTGGTCGCTTGGGCGAGTATTTTATTCGCCGTGCCGCTGTATTTGGCCGACCGTTTCGCCGCCAGTGACAAACCGATAACCGGCCTCACAAACCGTTCTGCCTTATGGCTTGGCTTGGCGCAAATATTAGCGCTTATTCCAGGCGCCAGCCGCTCTGGCGTCACGTTGATGGCGGCACGCGGGCTGGGCTTTGAGCGCGAGGCGGCCGCGCGCTTTTCTATGTTGATGGCGATACCCGTAATCTCATGTTTCGCCGCCCTCAGCCTTTTGCAATTAATCTTGCAAGGCCAATGGGGGGCGCTGGGCGAGGCGGCGCTGGGCGCGAGTTTAGCGGGCGGATTTGCTTTCCTCAGCATTGATGTGTTTTTGCGCATGACGCGCAAGCTGACGCTTTTGCCATTCGTAATTTATCGACTGGCTTTGGGCGGGGCTATTTTATGGCTGCTTTAAACCTATGGCTACTTTAAACCTTTGTCGGTTTTTTGCCAGACGGGCGGAAACGCCACAGATAATCTGGCAAGAGTGCGGCAATCGGCGTGGGTTTTAAGCCGAGCGTATCAAAGCCCATAGCGTTGTCCCCCACCAGATTATCACTTTTCAGCAAAATCAATTGATCTGGCGTTAGCAAAGGCTTGGGCATAAATTGCGCGACGCTAGCAATGACCCGCGCCGCCAAAAACGGCATAGGCACCAGCAAACGATTGCGACCAATTTCGACCAGCAAGAGTTCCATCAATTGTTTGAACGTCAAAACATCCGGCCCGCCCAACTCATAAGTGCCTGAGGGCGCGCGGGCCTGCGTGCCCGTCAAACAGGCCTCCACCGCAGCGGCGACATCAAACACGGAAACTGGTTGATAGCGCGTCGTGCCACCCCCGATTAACGGCAGAGCTGGTGCCACCATGGCCAGTCCCGCAAAGCGATTGAAAAAATCATCTTCGGGCCCAATCACAATCGAGGGTCGCAAAATATGTGCGGTTGGCAAGGCTTCGAGAACACCGTGCTCAGCGGCCGCTTTGCTTTGCGCGTATAAAGAGGCCGATTGCGCATCGGCGCCAATGGCAGAAATATGTACGAAGTTTTTTATCTTTTCGGCGGCCGCCGCCTTGGCCACGCGCACGCCGCCTTGGGCTTGCACGGTTGCAAATTTTTGCTTGCCGGTTTCGAACAAAATACCCACCGCATTAATCGCCGCATCCGCGCCCTCTAAGGCGTTGGCAACGCTTGCATCATCGCGGATATTGGCTTGCACAATTTCAATCTGGCCGGGCTTGCCGCCAGTCTTCAGATGTAGGGCTTCATTGGGGCGGCGCGTGGCAACACGAATTTGATAGCCCGCTTTTGCCAAACGGCGCACGGTGTGACGGCCAACAAATCCAGTGCCGCCAAAGACGGTGATGCGTGCGTTTTTCTGGAGAGCCAATTTCTGAGCCATGTCGTTTCCTCGCCTAACGTGAACTTATGAGCCGCTGCTCGACGGCAGATAGCTGTTGTTTAATCTATGTGGGCGATGGCGGAAAGCAAAAACCGTCTCGCTTCCGCTTGATACGCTGCCTCGATACGCTGCCTCGACAAGCAACCATTGACAATTATGCCACGCGCGCCTAAATCATGCGCCTTACCTCAAGTAAGGCCCAGGTGGCGGAATTGGTAGACGCGCTAGCTTCAGGTGCTAGTACTCGCAAGGGTGTGGAAGTTCGAGTCTTCTCCTGGGCACCACTTTGCTGTTTTGTAAATCTAGGCTGTGAATCTAGGCGGTGACTTCGTTCCATATTTTCTCATGAAGAATGGCACTCGACTGTAACGCCTGCTTTACCTGTTCAAGGATGACAGGCAAGCGCTCTCCTAAAACATCAGCCGCAGCCCAAGGCTTGCAATGAAATCGTCGTTATCTTCACCGTTCTTTTTGGCAATGGATGAGGTTTCTCCGAATTTACGTTCATAGCGCACATCCACACAGGGCGCGAATTTGCGAGTTATTTCGTATCGGGTCTGAATACCAAATTCTGCGTTAGCTAGTCCTGCACCAACCTCTTGGTCAGCCACATCTTGTGCGTAGAGGTTCGCTTCCAGATAAGGCTGGACGATTAAGCGTTGGGTAATCAAAAAATCTCTCTCCTGCCGCAGCCGTGCGCTCACGTCACCTTCATCGCTGACAAATACATGCGCCTCTGTTTCAAAGAAATACGGAGCCAGCCCCTCAAACCCTGCCACTAGATAGGGGATAGATGGGGACTGTGTATCTTGACGGATGCCGACTTGTGCATCCCAGAAAGTCGCTACGTTCCGACTATACATTGCCCAGAATTCGACGGATTCGGTTTTGCTATCAACGGCTTCCCCTTCGCTTTTTAGGTGCAATTTATGGACATCGCCACCGACCCAGCCATCAAAATCCCAACTGGCAATGGGGTCATGCTGACCTGCGCCAACATCGGCTTCCAGTGTGAAGGCGTGGAAAATCTGCCCCCCATGCTCGTTGAGGTGTTCATCCATGTGGTCTTGCGCTGCCCACGCAAGGTTGGCGTAAGACAAGGAAAGCAAGACAGCTACTGCGGTAAATTTAATGGGCATGATTATGCCCTCCATGTTCGACTGGCTCTGGCTCTGGCATTACATGACCTATCTTTGAGGGATGTATGGTTTCCATTTTCTGCTTTATGGGCATGGGTTGTTTGGCTTTTACATTAGCTGGCACATCGCTTTCATCCAGCGTAGCGACAACTACCTTTGTCATCATACCAGACATCATGTGATACAGCAGATGGCAATGAAATGCCCATTCACCCGGCTCGTCAGCGGAGAGTAAGACAGAATAAGAATCACCCGGCTTTACGATCACCATGTTTTTATTGGGCAATTTCTCAAGCGGTTGACCGTTTTCTAACTGGAAGAACATGCCATGCAGATGCATCGGATGCGCCATCATGGTTTCGTTGATAAATTTCAGCCGCACCCGCTCGCCATATTTGAGGTTAATCGGTTTGGAGTCGGTATATTTCTTGCCATTCATCGTCCAAATATAGCGCTCCATATTTCCACCAAGCGTCACCAAAATCTCGCGTTCAGCCGGACGCACATCCTCGTGTGTGCCACGGTAGCGTAAATCGGCGTAATCGAGCGTTTTTGCATCTTTCGGGGCTCCCGTCTTCGCCCAGCCACTTTTCATATCCTCCATCATGGCTTGCCTTTCCGCAGGGTTCATTTTGCTGTGATCCATCCCCCCCATATCGTGATCCATGCCCATATCCGTCATGGTCAGCAGGGCGCGTTCGCGTTGTCTAGGAATCTCGCCTCTCATACCGTCACGCGGTGCCAATGTGCCAAGCGCAAAGCCGGTGCGGTCAATCGGCTCGGCCACAATCGTATAGGCTTTGTCATCTGGTGGCGTGACGATCACATCGTATATCTCCGCTGCGCCAAAGCGAAACTCGTCCACGGGGACAGGTTCCACATTCTGCCCGTCAGAGCCGACTACCTGCATTTTCAGGCCGGGAATGCGTACGTCAAAGAAGGACATCGCCGAAGCATTGATAAAGCGCAGTCGCACCCGTTCTCCAGCTTTGAAAATTCCTGTCCAGTTTTGTTCTGACGATTTACCGTTGGTGAGGAAAGTATAGCCCGTCACATCCCCAAGATCGGTCGGCAGCATTCGCATATCGCCCCACATTTTGGCGTTTTCCCATGCTTTTCCAAAACCAACTTTTCTGGCACTCTCAAAAAAATCGCCAATAGTGCGCCGCGCATACTGATAATATTCGGATGACATTTTCAAATTTGCCATGATGTCGCTTGCATCTTCTTCGTGAAAATCGGAGAGCAGCACCACATAGTCGCGTTCCGCCTGTACGGGGTCTTTGCCCTTGGGGCTAATAACGAGAGAGCCATACATGCCATCTTGCTCTTGCCCTTTAGAGTGGGAGTGATACCAATAAGTACCTGTCTGCCTGATATTGAAGTGATAGGTGAATGTCTCACCTGGCTTAATACCCACAAAACCATTCAATCCCGGCACACCGTCCATTTCGCCCGGCAATAAAATACCATGCCAATGAATCGACGTATCTTCATCCAGATGGTTGGTGACATTTATCGTCACTTTTTCGCCATCGGTAAAACGCAGCGTTGGTCCGGGTATGGTGCCATTGACCGCAACCTTTTCAACCGTATTGCCTGTGATAGTCACGTCTTTATAAGCAACATCCAAATTATAGATGTCAGCCATAGCGGGGGTAACAGCAAGTGCCATCACCACGATGGCCAGAAAAAATTTCCAAATAGTTTTCATAACTCTCCTAATGGCACTCGCCTTTAATTCATGGCATTCGCCTTTAATTTCTTTTTTCAACAGCCCATGATGGATTGGCCATGCCGCGAGGAACTCAGCTGGAATTGCTGCCGCCAAACCACTATAGAAAATACGGCTGCCCCTTGATCCATTTTATTGTGATGTTGTGTGCGTTCCATATTGTACCTATTCGTATTTCTTGAGCAGCTGCATAATCTCGTTTATTTTCTCTGATTTGAGCTTTTCATCTTTGCTACCGCAGGCATCGGTCACGCAGGCATTCATGTGCGTTTCTAATACACCCAACTCGATGGTTTTAATGGCGTTACGCGCAGCGCGAAGCTGGGACATGATGTCCACGCAATACTTGCCATCCTCAATCATACGCTTGACGGCTTCAAGCTGACCCGCAGCGCGGTTAATCTTTGCACCTTGGTTTTTGTGGCATGGATGCTTTGACATTATGTGATCTCCTATGTACCTATAGGGGTATATACCCCATGGGGTATAATGCCGACCCTTGGATTGCGTACTTAATCATATTCCGCAGGATCGCCGTAGGATCGCCGTGGGATCATCGTCAGGCCGCCAGTTCGGAACGTTTTTGTAAAACAAAAAGTAGATACTATCGTCAAACCGAGGCTATGACGACTTAGCCTTGCGTATCGAACCAGGCTTTTTCCGTTTCGCTAATTTGTGTTTCCAATTTGGCATAGTCTGCCAAAAGTTGTTCCATCTTGGCGCTATCGGCCATCGCGTCGGGTTGCGACATGGCCGCTTCCGATGCGGTTTTTTGCGCCGTGAGGTTAGCTAACTCTTTCTCTAATTTTTCAGCCTTCGCAGGATCGGTTTTGGCCGCAGGCTCTTGGTCTGCCGCAGTATCTGGTTTTTGCGTCTTCTTGCTTTTGCGCGCGTCGGCGCGTTCTTTGCGACGCTGCTCCATAATCAAGCCGCGATAGGCTTGCAAGTCTCCGTCATAGGGCGCAACGCCCGCGTCTCTCACCAAATACAAACGATCCGCCACGGCTTCCACCAAATGCGGATCATGGCTCACCAAAATCACGCAGCCCTCATAGCCATTCAAGGCTTGAATGAGCGCTTGGCGCGCATCAATATCCAAATGGTTGGTTGGCTCATCCAAAAGCATAATATGGGGCGCGTCATGGCTCATGATGCAAAATAAAAGCCGGGCTTTCTCGCCACCAGACAACTTTCTAATTTGCGTATCTGACTTGCCTTTATCAAAACCAAACTTACCCAAAAGCGCGCGACACTTGGCTTCTGGTATCTCCCCGATAGATTTGCGCATCGCCTCGTAAGGCGTTGTCTCTTCGTCCAGCTCATCCGATTGATGCTGGGCAAAATACCCAATGCGTAATTTACTATTGCGGGTCACTTGGCCGGTCATGGCCGACAGATTATTGGAGATGAGTTTCACCAAAGTCGACTTACCATTGCCATTGGCGCCCAAAAGCGCCACGCGGTCGTCGCCTGCCAGACCAATATTAATTTTGCGCAAAATCGGCTTGCCCGCCTCATAGCCCACATCGACATCATCCATGGTGATAATCGGCGAGGAAATTTGCTCTGGTTGGGGAAATTTAAACGAGGTCGAGCGCTCGGCAATGAGCGCATCTACCATGTCCATCCGCTCGATGGAGCGCAACCGGCTTTGCGCCTGTTTGGCCTTACTGGCCTTGGCGCCAAAGCGGTCGACAAATTCCATCATCTTCTTTTTATGCGCCTGCTGCTTATCAAACAAAGCCTGATGGCCCAGTCGCTTTTGCGCATGGGTACTTTCAAACTGGTCATAATTGCCGGTATAAAGCGTCAGCTTGAGCTGATCCAAATGAGCGATATGCGTCACGACTTTATTGAGGGTTTCGCGGTCATGGCTAATGATGATGAACGTATGTTCATAATTTTGCAGATAGGTTTCGAGCCAGACAATCGCTTCGAAATCCAAATGGTTGGTCGGCTCATCGAGCAGCAGCAAATTAGGTTTGCGAAACAAGGCGGCAGCCAGCGCCACGCGCATTTTCCAACCGCCCGAAAAGTCACTAATCGGCTGGCTTTGCTGCTCGGTACTAAAGCCAAGACCCGACAGAATAATCGCTGCCTGCGAGGGCGCCTCATAGGCATTAATATCCGCAAGGCGCATGTAAATATCTGACATGCGCTCAACATCAATATCGGTTTCCAGCTCGGCAAACAAACTGGCACGCTCGGTATCGGCGGCCAAAACGACATCGATTAAAGGCGTGTCATCGTCTGGAATGTCTTGCCGCACCATGCCCATTTGCGTATTCGACATCATCGAAATATCGCCACCGTCGAGTTGCAACTCATCGGCGATCAGCTTGAACAAAGTCGACTTACCCGTCCCATTCGGCCCGACAAGGCCGACGTGGTGGCCGGCCGGTATCGACAAAGACGCCTGATCAAACAAGGCGCGGCCGGCAATCCGGAAGGTGATATTATTAATGTCTAGCATAGGAGGGTTTAATTCATTTCGAGGGGTTCATGATGTGCGCGAATATGTACAAACATAGCCGCCGCGACAAGCAGTTTATTAGCCATCTCATTCGCCACGGCTCGCGGCCTTGCAAGACGCGGCTCGCTTAGCCGTTTTTATGGGCCGAAACATAAAGCGCGATGGCTTGCGAAAACGCCTCAAAATAGCGGTCGAGTTTTTTCGGACCAACGCCATTAACCTCTTCGAACTGGGCTCTGGTTTTCGGCTTGCGCGTGGCAAATTCTTTCAGCGCACTATCGTGAAACACCGCATAGGCAGGAACGTTTTTCTCCTGCGCGATATTTAACCGCAAAGCTTTCAGATCTTGGAACAGCGCCTCGTCGGCACCCTCTAGGCTCGGGGCTTTTTTGGTTGCGTTACGAGACGCCCCGCTAGATGAAGAACTAGTTTTCGAAGCCTTCGGGGTTTTCGCCATAAAGGCCGTTTTGCCTTGGCTGATTTGCGCCCCTATCTCGGTAATTTCTAAGGCGCCATAGCGAGCCAAATTGGCTCGCACTGCGCCGATGGCGATGAGCTGACGCATCCAACTTTGCAAGAAAGGCTTAGGGTCTTCCGATAGCGCACCGAAACATGCCAAGTCTTGATGATTGCGCTGGCGTATTTTGGCATTTTGTGCGCCTTTCAAAACATCGAGAATATGCGCTTGGCCGAAAAATTGTCCGGTCTGCTCAATGGCCGAAAAAATCGCCTGCGCTTTGGCGCTATAATCTTCCACCACGGGCGGGTCGAGGCAATTATCGCAATTTCCGCAAGGTTTAGAGGTCTCATCAAAATAAGTCAAAATAGACATGCGGCGGCACGTCGTCGCCTCGCAATAGCCGATAAGCGCTTCGAGGCGTTTATATTCGAGCAATTTAAATTCGCTCTCCCCCTCGCCGTCAAAAATCATGTTTTGGCGTTTGATAAAATCTTGCAACGAGTAAAACATAATCGTCTCGGCCGGCTCTCCATCGCGGCCCGCGCGACCAATTTCTTGGTAAAACGCTTCCATACTGCTTGGTAGACTGGCATGCACCACAAAGCGAATATCTGGCTTATCAATGCCCATGCCAAAAGCAATGGTCGCCACCATAATGAGCCCATCTTCGGTCATAAAGCGGTTTTGCGCGTCGCGGCGATAATCGCTATCTTTGCCTGCATGATAGGCTAAAGCCTTAAACCCTGCGGCGCTTAACACGGCGGCTATTTCATCGGTGTCTTTGCGCGACAAGCAATAGACAATGCCGCTTTGGCCGCGCTTGGGTTCCAGCAAGGTCACCAATCGGTCTTTGAGTTTTTCTTTCGGCAAAACCGCCAGCGATAAATTGGGTCTATCGAAACCCTTTAGAAAAACATGACAATTTTCATCGGATAGTTTTTGCACAATGTCTTGCCGCGTGGCTTCGTCTGCGGTGGCGGTGAACGCGGCAATTTGCGCGCTCGGAAACAGCGTTTTCAATTGCGATAACGCTTCATATTCCGGGCGAAACGCAGCTCCCCATTTGGAAATACAATGCGCTTCATCCACCACAAACATGCCGACCGATTGGTGTTTTAACGCCTCCAACATGCGTGGCTGCATCAGCCGCTCGGGGCTCATGTAAAGCAATTGTGCGCCGGGCCCTGCAAAGGTGCGCCATTGATTGGCGTTCTCGTCATAACTCTGATGCGAATGAATTTTGCTGGCCGCAACTCCGTTCTGGCGCAAGGCCGCCACTTGGTCATCCATCAAAGCCACCAAAGGCGACACGACAATGGTTTTGCGCTCCGACAAAATGGCCGGAAGCTGATAGCACAAAGACTTGCCCGCCCCCGTGGGCATCACCACAAAGGCATCGCCCCCGTCCAGCAAAGTTTCGACAATTTCTAACTGGCCCTCGCGAAAATGGTCGTAGCCAAAAGTTGTCTTCAAAGAGGCAAGAAGTTCGGTTTCTGAGATAGCGTTCATAACGTTTAAGGGCAATTCCCAAGCAAAGGATTTCCCGCATGCGCGGCCGCAACAAAAGCGGTGGAGTGTTCCAACGAGCGGTTCAAAGCGCTCAGATGGTCTTCGCCTGCATAGACTTGCGCTTGAACTTTCGAACCCGCACGGCACGCCCGCTTTACCAAAACCGCCTGCATACGCAAAGGCGTGTCGCGGTCTTTCGCGCCAGAGCCGACAAACACCGGCACATCTAATTTGAGCCGCGGGTATTGCATTAACTTAAAGGCCTTCAAAAGCCCTGCATTGGGGGAGCGGTCAAAGCTCATGTCGTAGGTGAGGCCGGCTTGGGTAATTTTTTTGCGCATGTCGCGATTGCAAATCGTCGCCACCTCGCGCGCAATCGGCTGCGCGCGCGGGCTCAAATAATCATCCATGTTAAAATCTGCATCCACGAGCTGCACCAAAGTCAGAGCGAGAAAATTATACCCGAGCTGCGGGTCGACCACATCATTGGGTCGCGCCGCACGCACGGCCATTAAAGCTTTGGGCGTGAAAAAAGGAATGCCCGTTGCCACCACACCGCGAATATCCACCTCAGGTGCATAGGTTTGACCGTATCCAGCGGTCGCAAAAGCGGCCGCTGCCCCTTGCGATTGGCCCAATAAAACCACGCGCTTGGAAAGCGGAAACCCTGCCCCATGCACGGCGCGGATAACATCTAGGTTGCTAAAGGCGGCTGGGCGCGTCGCCAAATAAGGATGCGTGCCGCGCGTGCCTAGCCCCTGATAATCGGAGGCCACAATCGCATAGCCTTGGGCCAGCCAATGGTTCAAATGCTCTTGGTGAAACGGCACATAGCCCGTCCAACTTGGCGCACATCTATCGGCAATGCCCACTGTGCCATGCGACCATAGCAACAAAGGCCAACCGGCTTTGGGCGGGGTTCCCTTGGGCAAAAACAAAGCGCCCGAAACAACCTCTGGCGATTTGGCGTCCAGCCCGTTGGTCGAGGCATAGAGCAGCCGCAAGTTGCGCGCCGCGCCAGACAGCGATTGCTGGGGCGTTAGCGGCTCTTGGCGCAACAGCGTACCAGCTTGGGCGGGCTGCAAATCATCGGCTTGATAAAACGACGATAGCCCACCATCGCCCAGCGCATAGGGGCTGACGCCTTTGGGGCCACAGGCGGTTAAAAAAGCAGTGCCTAAAAGCAAAGAGATGAAAATTCGGAATTTGGTCATGGATTCAGTCATGGCACGACCCTAGCTTTAATCGGGCGCCTTTCCAATAGCAGAAGCACTCGCAAGGCAAGAGTTGTCCCCGATAGGATGCGCAAAGGGTCGCGCCCTCCAGCCGCCTTTTGGCCATCGTTCTTCTTGCTAAACGAGCGCTCGGGTGGCAGGTTAGCGCCAGATATAAATGAGTTTCGGAGAAAATAACTATGGCCATTCACTTGCACAAAAACGACCTGCCCGATGGCGTCACCTTTACCGGTTCTATTGCCGTCGACACAGAAACCCTCGGGCTCAAGCCTTCGCGGGATCGTCTGTGCCTCGTGCAATTGTCGCAAGGCGATGGCGAAGTGCATATCGTGCAATTCGAGCCGGAGAGCGAACATAATAAAGACCCCTATGAGGCGCCTAACTTAAAAGCCGTATTGAACGACCGCCAATTGGTGAAAATTTTCCACTTTGCCCGCTTCGATTTGGCCACCATCGCGCAATATTTGGGCGTTCATGCGGCGCCGCTTTGGTGCACGAAAATCGCTTCGAAATTAGTCCGCACCTATACCGACCGCCACGGACTAAAAGACCTTTGCCGTGAATTGCTGCAAGTCGATCTCTCGAAAGCCCAGCAAAGCTCCGATTGGGGGGCGCCAGATATTTCCGACGCGCAGCTAAATTATGCCGCTTCCGATGTGCTGCATTTGCATGCCCTGAAAGACAAGCTGGAAACCATGCTCGACCGCGAAGGCCGCCGCCCTATGGCAGAAGCCTGCTTCGATTTCGTTCTGGTGCGCTCGGCTATGGATTTGGCCGGCTGGGAAGATATTGATATTTTCTCTCATTAAAGGCAGTTTGGCTTATGGCCGATAATCCCGAGACCCATTCTAGGCGCGTCGCACGATTGCGGAAAATTTTGCCAGCGCTGGCGCTCGTCGCTTGCCTGGCCCTGGTGTTTGGCGCGGCTCCCGATATAGGCCAAATATTGGGACAAAGAGGTGACAGCGAGGTTCGCAACGCCCTCCGAGGCTTGGCAATTTCAGATCCCATTTTTGAAGGTAATCTCTCCGACGATGGACGCACCTATCGGATGACCGCCAAAAGTGGGGTGCAGACCTCAGGTGAGCGCATTCAGCTAGAGGCTATATCGCTCACCGTCTCGCCAGCCGCAAAAGCCCCCGGCAGCAGCCTTATTTTGGGCGCCGATAAAGGATTTACCTTGGACGCCGATAAAGGCGAATTAGATGTCGCCCAGCAAGTCGTCCAATTTCAAGGCAGCGTAAAAA
Source organism: uncultured Rhodobiaceae bacterium (assembly GCA_963932545.1). Lineage (GTDB taxonomy): Bacteria > Pseudomonadota > Alphaproteobacteria > RS24 > RS24 > UBA8337. The sequence continues at coordinate 25,150 of CAWVRH010000015.1, forward strand.
TGAGCGATAGCTATGGGTCGCGTTTGACCACACAAACCCTAAATACCGATTTGGCAAAGGGTCTGTTGCACGCCCCCCAAAGTATCACACTGCAAGCCCCCAGCGGCACACTGCAGGCAGAGGCCTTGCGCGCCGATACCAAAACCCTAGTTTATGTTTTCGACAAAGCGCGGTTTCATATCGCCCCCCAAGAGGGGAATGTGCAATGAGGCCCTTCATGCTTTTATGGCTTATGGCTTGGCTCCTCAGTTCCGCATTCAGTCCCGCACTCAGTCAAGCGCAAGGCTTGCGCTTTGCCACCGATGCCAACGCCCCTTTGACCGCCAGGGCCGATAAAGTCATTTGGCAACAAGCCAAGGGTCGGGCAGATTTATCGGGCAAGGCCCACATCACGCAAGGCCCCTTGTCGATGAAAGCCGATGCCATGCACCTTTTGATGGGAGCAAGTGGCGAAGCGCAAACGCTGGTCTCGCAAGGCCATGTCGTCGTGCTTTCCAATATGGGCTCGACTTCCCAAGACGGCGTGCGCCGAGCCGATGCCGATACAGCGCATTATGATTTAAAGGCCAATACCCTGCTATTGTCGGGCAATGTGCACGTAAGCCAAAGCGGTGATTTGCAGGGCGGTAAGGTAAGCGGCCAGAGCCTGAAGATAGATATGCAAAGCGGCCTTGCCCGCATTTTGGGGACAGGAAGCCAAAACAACGCCGAACCAGGGCGCGCGCGGATTGAGTTCGAGTAGGCTTGGCGCGCAAGCCAGCCTTTTTGCGAGACGCTTTTCTTGTTGGCTAAATCGCGCTAGCTTAAGTTTTGCCCTACTTTAGGAACCACCATGACCCCTGCGCCAGATAAACAGATAGACAAAAAACTGTCGCCCCAAACAGAGGCCGCAAAAGGCGCGATGAACGGTGGTGGTTTGGGCGCGGTGGATTTATGCAAGTCTTATCGAGGACGCCAAGTCGTAAAAAACGTCTCGCTGCAATTCGACCGACGCGAAGCCATCGGCCTTTTGGGGCCCAATGGGGCTGGCAAGACCACGACCTTTTATATGATTACGGGATTGGTGCGCCCCGATAGCGGCAAAGTTTTGCTCGACGGGCAAGACGTCTCCAATCTGCCAATGTATCGCCGCGCCCGCATGGGCGTTGGCTATCTGCCGCAAGAGGCATCGATTTTCCGCACGCTCAGCGTCGAGGCTAATATTATGTCGATCCTCGAAGTGGTGGAACCCGATGCGCAAGCCAGACACGATAAATTGGAAAGCCTACTGCAAGAATTTTCTGTCACCCATGTGCGCAAATCAGCTGGTGGTGCTTTATCGGGGGGCGAGCGAAGGCGCGTTGAGATTGCCCGCGCCTTGGCCAGTAATCCAAGCTTTATTCTGCTCGACGAACCTTTCGCAGGCATTGACCCCATTGCGATTAACGATATTCGAGATTTAGTATCGCAACTAAAAGACCGCGGGCTTGGCGTATTGATTACCGATCACAATGTGCGCGAGACTTTAGGCATCATCGACCGAGGCATTATTATGCACGATGGTGAAGTTCTGACCGAAGGCAACGCCCAACAAATTGTCGAGAATGAAGACGTTCGAGCCCATTATTTAGGCGAAGACTTCAAACTATAAAGCAACAGAGCCCGGCAAACCTTGGCTGGCAGACTCGACACAAAAAGATATTTCAGGCACAATTTCGAAGTGGACGCCATGGCGCCACTTACAGGCGTGAGCCTGCCTTTTTGTCTCCGCCTGCTGTGGCCCATGCCCAAGCAGACGGTCGGTTATAACCGATAGATACGCAATCGAAGCGACAAAAGGAGACACTTATGACCATTCACATCACGGGAAGACATATCGATACGGGCGCCGCGTTGCGGGCGCATGTTGAGGCTCGACTGGACGATGCTGTGAGCAAGTATTTTGAGCGCGAAGCCGATATTAATGTCACTTTTTCAAAACAAGGCCACCAATTCGAGGCGGCTTGTGCGCTGCATTTAGACACCGGGCTTTATATCCATGCCTCGGGCGCCGCGGCGGATATTTATGCGAGCTTTGAGGCTTCGGTTAGCAAAATCGAAAAACAATTGCGCCGCTATAAACGCCGCCTCAAAAGCCATTCCGACCAAAAGCGCCTGAGCGACGTGGCGACCCTCGCACCGGAAAAAATATTTGCCCCTGAAGTAAGCGATACAATCGAAAGCACGCAAGAGCTGCCGGCCGAATTTGCGCCCGTCGTTATCGCCGAAAGCAATAAAGCAATCCCGCGCCTCAGCGTCAGCGAAGCGGTGATGCAACTGGAAGTGGGGAACCATGATTTTGTGTTGTTCAAAAGCGCCAGCCAAGATGCGTTGAGCTTGGTCTATAAGCGCAATGACGCTAACATTGGGTGGCTAGAGCTTTAAGAAGTTAGGGAGGTTTGGTGGAGCCAGGCGGAATCGAACCGCCGACCTCTTGCATGCCATGCAAGCGCTCTCCCAACTGAGCTATGGCCCCTAAACTGCGCGGAAGCTAATCGAAGACGGCGTTTCAATCAACCCCAAATTTTGGGTATTTCGACGCTTCGTCATCATTATCTAGTCATCGTCGTCGTCATCTTCGAGGAAACTCTCGTCTTCATCTTCGTCATCGTCGTCGAGAAGCGCGGGCTCCTCAGAAAATTCGAGCGCCTGGTCTTCCTCTTCATCGTCGTCGCCGTCTTCATCGTCCGACTCGGCGGCGGCCACGTCATCCAAGCTCAGCGAGTCTTCGTCGTCTTCCAACTCGTCTTCGCCTTCTTCACCTTCTTCGATGGGCTTGGGCTTGGGCTTGGGCTTGGGTTTGGCTTTAACAGGTTTAGCTTCGCGTATTGGGGCGCTGGCGGCAGCGGCCGCGACTGGGTCGAAGCTATGATCGCATTTCGGGCAAACGACAGGCTCTTTATTCAAATCGTAAAACTTAGCCTCGCAGGCCTCGCATACGCGTTTGGTTCCAAGTTTCGAGTCAACCATGATAAAATTCCTCAGCAAACGTAATCACAATTCGTTCGTGCCATGAAGTTTGGCTTCTGTCAAAAGGTAAATCTCGGCTTTTTGGGAATATAAAGGCGTCTTTTGGGTTCGCGCGAAAGCGCAGGTTTATCGGCTCGTCTTGACGCTTTCGACAAAAAGCGCGACAATGCAGGAATGAAAGACACCTCAACCGCCTCCGCCCAATTAAGCGCTTCGCGCGCCAGCGCCCCGCTTCGCGGCCGCGCGCTCATGGCGGGCGATAAGTCCATTTCGCATCGCGCTTTAATTTTGGGCGCCGCCGCCACGGGCACCACCACCATCCATGGCCTACTAGAAGGCGACGATGTTTTAGCCACTTTAGCCGCCATGCAAGCCTTGGGCGCGCAAGTGACAAAATTAGAAGGCGGCCATTATGAAGTCGTGGGCGTTGGCCCCATGGGTTTCAAAAGCCCTTCGCAACCGCTCGATTTTGGCAATGCTGGCACTGGCGCCAGACTGGTCATGGGCTTGGTGGCGGGCGCTGGACTGGAAGCCGAGTTCATCGGCGACACCTCCCTTTCGGCACGCCCGATGGGCCGCGTGATACGCCCGCTGACAAAAATGGGCGGACAATTTAGCGCCAGCGAGGGCGAGCGTTTGCCTTTGCGCGTGCACAAAGCCCACTTAATGCCAGCCGATATCACCCCCGATGTCGCCTCCGCCCAAGTCAAATCAGCCATTCTACTCGCAAGCCTAAACACATCAGGCCAAACACTTGTGCGCGAAGCCCATTTAACCCGCGACCATAGTGAAAACATGCTGGCGCTTTTTGGCGCCTCACTCGAGCGCAGCGTGCAAGACAATCATCACGTGGTGGCCCTCAACGGACCTGCCAAACTCAAAGCCACCGACATTCATGTGCCGGGCGACCCAAGCTCTGCCGCTTTCCCCATGGTCGCCGCCCTTATCGTGCCGGGCTCGGATGTGGTGCTCGAAAATGTCATGTTGAACCGACAGCGCGACGGGCTCATTCGGGTCTTGCGCGAGATGGGCGGCAATATTGAATTTATCAATCCACGCCAAGCCGCCGGCGAAGCCGTGGCCGATATTCGCGTGCAGGCCTCGCCATTAACCGGCATTGAGGTTAGCGCTGAAATGGCGCCCGATATGATTGACGAATATCCCGCGCTCGCCGTCGCGGCCGCTTGCGCCTCTGGCACCACCCATATGAAGGGTCTGGCTGAGTTGCGGGTAAAAGAGAGCGACAGATTATCAGCTATCGCCGAAGGGCTTCGGGCCAATGGCGTCCATGTGCAAGATGGCGAGAGTGATTTGCGCGTAACCGGTGGCCCTATTCTTGGGGGCGGCCTCGTGGCCACCCATCATGACCACCGCATCGCCATGGCGTTTTTATGCCTTGGGCTCGTGGCGGAAAAACCCGTGAGCCTTGATGATGCCAGCATGATTGCCACGAGTTTCCCGAACTTCTTTAATTTGATGAATGACTTGGGAGCTGGGTTTTAACATGAGTCAAAAAATTATCGCCGTTGATGGCCCTGCCGCTTCGGGCAAGGGCACTTTGGCCCGACGCCTTGCCGCTCATTTTGACTATGCTTATCTCGATACGGGTGCGCTTTATCGCGCCGTTGCCCTAACCGTCCTAACCAAAGGTCAAGACCCTGCCAATACAAAGGCGGCGGTGGACGCAGCCCAGAACCTCGATATGGCGCAATTAGACGAGCCAGATTTTGCCCGTAACTTACGCACCGCCGAGACGGGTCTTGCCGCCTCCATCGTGGCGGCCGAGCCAGACGTGCGCGCCGCAATTTTAACCGCACAGCGCCATTTCGGCGAAACGCCCCCCGGTGGCAAGCAGGGCGCTATTTTAGATGGGCGCGATATCGGCACGGTGGTTTGCCCTGACGCCGATGCCAAACTATTCATCACTGCGCAAGCGCAAGTGCGCGCCGAACGGCGTTGGAAAGAGCTGGTCGTCCAAGATACCAGCCTGACACTGGCCAATGTTTTGGCGGATATTGAAGCGCGCGATGCCCGAGATGCGGGGCGTGCCATCGCGCCGATGAAAAAAGCTCGCGATGCGCACTTGCTAGACACCTCTGATTTGTCTATAGAAGAAGCGTTCGCTGCGGCTCTGGCGCTGGTAAACGGTTAAGTAAATCGTTTTTGCGCCTGAAATCTAAACCATCAGGGAACACATTTTCAACTCACCGCCCGTTTGCTGGAAGGCCGCTTTTGCGTGGCCGCTTTGGCTTGGGAAGTCCGCCCCAGATTTAAAACTGGGGAAAGGCAATATTTAGGAGACACACCCTGTGTCTGAAACAAGTAAAGAATTGGGTCTAAACCCATCTATGGATGATTTTGCTGCCATGTTGGAAGAGAGCTTTTCAGCTGACTCTCCCCTCGAAGGCACGGTTATACGAGGCCGCGTCACTGCGGTTGAAAACGATTTGGCGATTGTCGATGTTGGGTTGAAAACCGAAGGCCGCGTGCCTTTGCGTGAGTTTTCGATGCCCGGTCAGCCGAACACTATTTCGGTTGGTGATGAAGTTGAGGTTTTCCTCGACCGTATCGAAAATGCCATGGGCGAAGCCGTTCTCTCGCGCGACAAAGCGCGTCGCGAAGAGAGCTGGATTACGCTAGAGAAAAACTTTGAAGCCGATGAGCGCGTTGAAGGCGTTATCTTTGGTCGCGTCAAAGGCGGCTTTACCGTCGACTTGAACGGCGCCACCGCCTTCTTGCCAGGCAGCCAAGTGGACATTCGTCCGGTGCGCGACATCACCCCTTTGATGAACACGCCACAGCCTTTCCAAATTTTGAAAATGGATCGTCGTCGCGGCAACATCGTTGTTTCGCGTCGTGCCATTATGGAAGAGACACGCGCTGAAGCTCGCAATGAAATTGTTCAGAACCTGATGGAAGGCCAACAAATCGAAGGTGTCGTCAAAAACATCACCGATTATGGTGCTTTTGTAGATCTGGGCGGCGTCGACGGCCTGTTGCACGTTACCGATATTGCTTGGCGCCGCGTCAACCATCCGTCAGAAGTGCTGACTGTTGGCGAGACCGTGCGTGTGCAAGTGGTGAAAATCAACGCCGAAACACAGCGCATTAGCCTTGGCATGAAACAGCTCGAGAGCGACCCGTGGGATGAAGTGGTAACCCGCTTTGCCATCAACACACGCGTCACGGGCCGTGTGACCAATATCACCGATTATGGTGCTTTTGTAGAACTGGAAAATGGCATCGAAGGCCTCGTCCACGTTTCTGAAATGAGCTGGGTGAAGAAAAATGTCCATCCGGGCAAAATCGTTTCCACCAGCCAAGAAGTTGAAGTCATGGTGTTGGAAGTGGATGCCGAGAAACGTCGTATTTCTTTGGGTCTGAAACAGTGCATGGAAAATCCGTGGGAAGACTTCTCCGGTAAATTCCCAATCGGCACGAAAGTTTCTGGCGAAGTTAAAAACATCACCGAGTTCGGTCTGTTTGTTGGCCTCGACGATGAAATTGACGGCATGGTGCATATCTCTGACCTAGATTGGAACGCCTCTGGCGACGAAGCCTTGGCGAAATATGCCAAAGGCGAAACCGTCGAAGCGGTTGTTTTGGATGTCGATCAGGAAAAAGAACGCGTCAGCTTGGGCATTAAACAGCTCGATGGTGACCCGTTTGAAAGCCTTGGTAGCTTGCGTCGTGGCGACACGGTAACTTGCGAAGTAACTGCGATTACCGATGGAGGCCTTGAGGTTTCTGTTGGCGAGAGCGATGTTGCAGCGTTCATCCGTCGTTCCGACTTGTCGCGTGACCGCGAAGACCAGCGCCCAGAGCGTTTCCACGTTGGCGACAAATTGGATGCCATGGTAACCAATTTGGACAAACGCGATCGTCGTGTGGGTCTCTCCATCAAGGCGCTTGAAATTGCGGATGAAAAAGAAGCGGTGGCTCAATATGGCTCGACCGATTCTGGAGCCTCTTTGGGCGACATTCTTGGCGCAGCGCTAAAAGGCGAAGACGACAAGTAAGCGTCTTCTCTTCTCTAAATTGAAGCGGCCCAGTTATAACGCTGGGCCGCTTTTTTATTTTTCCAATACCTTACCCTTGACGCCAGCAAATACGGATGGCAGCTTACAGGCCTAGGACAGGACGCTGAGGAAACACCATGATAAAATCTGAACTTGTTTTGCGGATAGCCGAAAAATATCCGCATTTGTACCAGCGCGATGTTGAAGCCATTGTAAACCGTCTGCTCGATGAAGTGGGCGATGCCATGGGTCGCGGCGACCGGGTCGAGTTGCGTGGCTTTGGCACTTTCTCTGTTAAACAACGCGAAGCTCGAATTGGTCGCAATCCGCGCACGGGTGAATCTGTTGCCGTCGCCAAAAAACATGCTCCGTTTTTTAAAACAGGCAAAGAATTGCGCGACCGTATGAATAAAAATGATGGGTAATGCGCACCCTTATATCTAAATTTATAAGCCGCCTCGCCTTTGTTGGCTTGGCGATTATTCTGCTTCCTTTGGCGGTGCAAAATCGCCAAATCATTTCCCTAACGCTGGACCCAATGGCGCTGCTAAGTGGCACGCAAGCGAGCCCCTATCAGGTGCCTCTGTTTGTCGCCTTGCTGCTGGTTTTGGTCTTGGGCTTGATGTGCGGCTATGGGCTGGCGCGCTTGTCTCAATCTCGCTTGTTTGGCGCCAAAAAAGCCGCCAAGAGCGTCGATTTGGCCACAAGCTCTCCTTTGCTAAACCCAGACCCCGTGCTAAAAAATGCGGAGTTCGCGGCAAAGGGGCCACCTGCCCTCGTCCGCCCTGCCAAGGAAGAGAAAGCCAATGGCAAATAAAATGGCGAATAAAATGCCGAGTAAATCGAATAATCCGATTTTTTGCGCCATCGACACGCGCGATACGGCGCGCGCCTGCGTTTTGGCCGAGAGCCTGAGCGGCGCCGTCGGTGGATTGAAAATTGGCCTTGAGTATTTCAACGCGCATGGCACGCAAGGCTATCAAAAACTGGCGGCCTTCGAGCAACCGATTTTTCTCGATTTAAAACTGCATGATATTCCCAATACCGTCGCTTCGGCGGTTCGGGCTTTAGCGCCTTTGCAGCCCGCTTTGTTGAATGTCCATGCGGGCGGTGGCGCAGCCATGATGCAAGCCGCAGCCGATGCCGCCCATGAAGCCCACGACAAAGGCCTGCACGTGCCGGAAATGTTAGGCGTCACGATTATGACCAGCTTGGCGGATGCCGATTTGCACCAAATGGGTATCGCGGGCACCGCCCAAGACCAAGTTTTGCGCCTCGCTAATTTGGCTCAGAAAAACGGCATGGATGGCGTCGTCTGTTCGGCCCATGAAATAGAGGTTTTGCGCGCTGAGCTAGGCCCTGATTTCAAACTCATCGTACCCGGCATTCGCCCGCAAGGTAGCGCCACGCAAGACCAAAAACGCGTGATGACGCCCGAAGACGCGCAAAAAGCAGGCGCCGATATTCTGGTGATTGGCCGACCGATTACGGGCGCCGAGGCGCCTCGCCAAGCCGCTCTTGATATTGCTGCCCAGTTGAACGCATAAGGTTGTCAGATGACCACAAAAATTAAAATTTGCGGCCTCACCAAGCCCGAAGACATAGAGACTCTAAACGCGTTAAACGTTGAGCTGGCGGGTTTTGTGTTTTACAAACCTTCGCCGCGCCATCTGACACAAGAGCTTGGCGTTCAATTGGCCGCGCGCTGCCGACCTGAAATGGAACGCGTCGCGCTTTTGGTCGACCCCAGCGACGATGAGGTCGATATGGCTCTGGCAACGATTAGCCCGCATCATATCCAATTGCATGGAAACGAAAGCCCCGAGCGGGTAACCGAAATTAGACGCCGTGGGGCTTGCGATATTATCAAAGCGCTGCCGATAGAGACGCCTGCCGACTTTGCCCAAGCGCGCGATTACGCCGATGCCGCCAATTGGTTTTTATTCGATGCCAAGCCGAGTGCCGATGCTTTATCTGGTGCCCTGCCCGGTGGCAATGGCGACCCCTTTGACTGGGCCCACTTAAGCGCTTATGACCAAAGCCATCCTTATTTGTTGGCTGGTGGGTTGAACCCCGAAAACGTCGGCCGAGCGTTAGCGATTAGCCAAGCCCCAATGGTGGATATTTCTTCTGGTGTCGAAAGCGCGCCGGGCGAAAAAGACCCCGAACGGATAAAACAATTTGTCAAAGCTGTGCGCCAAGCCGACGCAGCAAGGAAAGAGTAAATTATGGACCAGGGAACCAATAGCTATCGCGCAGGCCCCGATGAGAACGGCCGCTTCGGTTTATTCGGCGGACGCTTTGTCGCCGAAACGCTGATGCCGCTCATCCTTGATTTGGAGGCCGCTTACGGCGAAGCGCAAAACGACCCGGCTTTTGCGGCACAATTAGAAGACCTGCAAACCCATTATGTAGGACGCCCCAGCCCCTTGTATTTTGCCGAGCGATTGACCGAACATTATGGCGGCGCAAAAATTTATCTAAAGCGCGATGAGCTGAACCATACGGGCAGCCATAAAATTAACAATTGCTTAGGCCAAATTTTGCTCGCCATGCGGATGAAGAAAACCCGCATCATTGCCGAGACAGGCGCTGGCCAGCACGGCGTTGCCGTGGCCACAGTGGCGGCCCGCTTTGGCCTCCCTTGCACGGTGTTTATGGGCGCCACAGATATCGAGCGGCAAAAGCCAAATGTCTTCCGGATGAAATTATTGGGCGCCGATGTGCGCGCCGTCACCTCTGGCGCTGGCACCCTGAAGGACGCGATGAACGAAGCCTTGCGCGATTGGGTAACCAATGTGCATGACACGTTTTACATTATTGGCACGGTGGCGGGCCCGCATCCTTACCCAGCCATGGTGCGCGATTTCCAATCGATTATTGGCCGCGAAACCAAACAGCAAATGCACGACCGAGAAGGCCGCTTGCCCGATAGCCTCGTGGCTTGCATCGGCGGTGGCTCCAATGCGATGGGCTTGTTTCATCCGTTTTTAGATGACCCAAGCGTGCGCATTATCGGCGTGGAAGCGGGCGGACACGGCCTCGATACGCCCGAACATGCGGCCTCGCTAGCTGGCGGCGTGCCGGGGGTTTTGCACGGCAATCGCACGTATTTATTGCAAGATGACGATGGCCAAATTACTGAAGGTCATTCCATCTCGGCTGGCCTCGATTACCCCGGCATTGGCCCCGAACACGCTTATTTGCGCGACACGGGCCGCGTCGAATATGTCTCGGCAACCGATAAAGAAGCGCTCGAAGCCTTTCAATTGATAACCCGTTTAGAAGGTATTATTCCGGCCCTAGAGCCTAGCCATGCGCTGGCTCATGTGAGCAAAATCGCGCCTGATTTGCCGAGCGATCATTTGCTGGTGATGAATATGTGCGGGCGTGGCGACAAAGATGTTTTCGCCGTCGCCGAACATTTAAACGTTGAGATTTAATCATGACCAGACTTGAAACCTGCTTTGAAACTTTACGCAGCCAAGACCGCAAAGCCTTTGTGGCTTTTGTGACGGCGGGCGACCCTGATTTGGCCACATCGGCAAAAATTCTCGACGGCCTACCCGCCGCAGGCGCCGATATCATTGAACTGGGCATGCCCTTTACCGACCCGATGGCCGATGGCCCTTCCATTCAAGCCGCCTCGCAGCGCGCCTTGGCGGTGGGCCAGACTTTGCTTGGCACTTTGGATATGGTGCGCACATTCCGCGAGACCCATACCACCACGCCGATTGTGCTGATGGGCTATTACAACCCGATTTATATTTATGGCCCTGAGCGGTTTATCGCCGATGCGGTGGCCGCAGGCGTCGATGGGCTGATTGTTGTCGATTTACCGCCCGAAGAAGACGCCGAGCTTTGCTTGCCAGCTATGGCAGGCGGGCTGAATTTCATTCGCTTGGCCACGCCAACGACAGACGATAAACGCTTGCCGGAAGTTTTGAACAATAGTTCTGGTTTTGTTTATTACGTCTCCATTACAGGCATTACCGGCTCCGCGGCCCCGCAACAACAAGATGTTGCGGCTAATGTGGCGCGCATAAAACGCCATACCGAGCTGCCTGTTTGTGTCGGGTTTGGCATTCGCACGCCCGAACAAGCCAAGGCTATGAGCGAGATTTCAGACGGTGCCGTCGTCGGATCAGCGCTTGTGGATGTCATTACCGAACATTTAGACGCGCAAGGCGAGGCCAAAGACACGCTTGTTGAAAGCGTGCTAGCCCTTGCGTCGAGCCTCGCTGAGGGTGTAAACAGGGATTAAGGCTAGTTTACTCTATAGATGGTGCTTTTCAGGAGACAACCATGAACTGGATTAAAAACTTTGTACGCCCACGCTTTCCAAGCGTTTTTCGCGAGCATGACGACACGCCGGATAACCTATGGGACGCTTGCAAAAAATGTGGAGAAATGATTTTCCATCGCGATTTGGAAGTCTTACAAAAAGTCTGTCCTGGCTGCGATCATCATATGCGCATTGGCGCCTCGACACGTTTTGAAGCGCTATTTGACAAAGGCGCCTTTGAGCTAATTGCCGTGCCCGAAGTGCCCCATGACCCGCTAAAATTCAAAGATCAGAAAAAATATGCCGAACGACTGAAAGACGCGCGCGCCAAAACTGGCGATAGAGATGCCGTCAAAGTCGCCAAAGGCACCATTGGCGGTCAGACCAGCATTATCGCTGTGCAAGATTTCCATTTCATGGGCGGCTCACTCGGCATGGCGGCTGGCGAGGCTGTGGTGACCGCAGGCCAGGCTGCGCTCGAAAACAATGCACCGCTGATTATGGTCGCGGCCGCAGGCGGCGCGCGCATGCAAGAAGGCATTTTATCGCTTATGCAAATGCCGCGCACAACCGTGATTGTGCAGCAGTTACGTGAGCGAGGCCTGCCTTATATCGTGCTCCTAACCGACCCGACCACGGGTGGCGTAACCGCCTCTTATGGCATGTTGGGCGATGTCCATATTGCTGAGCCCGGTGCGCTCATCGGTTTTGCGGGCCCACGGGTTATTCAAGATACCATTAAAGAAAAACTGCCTGAAGGTTTTCAGCGAGCCGAATATTTGCTGGAACACGGCATGGTCGACATGGTGGTGCATCGCCATAAATTGGCAGAGACATTGGCCAACCTATTAGACCTGCTGATGGGAGGAAAAGCGCCGCAAGCCGCTGAGTAATCTGTGTGGACAATCCAAATCGTGCCAATAGTGATCGCCTACTAGAGCAGTTACTCGCGCTGCATCCGCGCCTCATCGACCTTTCGCTCGACCGCATGTGGCGCCTTTTAAGTGCGCTCGATCACCCGCAAGACAAATGCCCCCCCATCGTCCATATCGCAGGCACCAATGGCAAAGGCTCCACCGCCTCGCTTTTGCGCGCCATGCTAGAGGCCGACGGCCAACAAGTGCATGCCTATTACTCGCCCCATTTGGTCCATTTTCACGAGCGCATTGTGCTGGCGGGCACGCAAATTTCTGAAGCCCATTTGGCCGACGCTCTCGCCCGCGTCGAGGCGGCCAATGATGGCGCCCCAATTACTTTTTTCGAAGTCACCACGGCCGCCGCTTTTCTGGCCTTTAGCGAACATAAGGCCGATTATCTTATCCTCGAAGTAGGCTTGGGCGGTCGGCTGGACGCGACCAATGTGGTGACGCCAAAATTATGTGCCATCACGCCTATCAGCCTCGACCATCAAGATTTTTTAGGCGACACGATACTCTCCATCGCCGAAGAAAAAGCTGGCATTTTGAAAGCTGGCGTACCCGCCGTCTTGGCGCCGCAAACACAAGACGTGCGCGCGTTCCTCGAAGATTATGCGGCGCGTAAATTGGCGCCCTTAACCCTAGCAGGCCAAGATTTTACGACTTACGAAGAAGCGGGTCGGCTGATTTTTCAACACGAAACGGGCTTGCAAGACTTGCCCTTGCCGGCCCTTACGGGCGCGCATCAATTGGATAATGCAGGCACGGCTTTAGCTTGCGCGCAGGCGCTTGGCGTCTCTCCAAAGGCTATGGCCACGGGGCTAGAAACCGTGCGTTGGCCCGCCCGATTGCAAAAGCTAACCAAAGGCCCGCTGATCGATGGGGTGAAAGCGCGCCTCAAATCAGCGCAAGTCTGGTTGGATGGCGGGCACAATCAAGCGGCCGCCCAAGCGCTTGCCAACTGGCTGGCGAGCCAAAGCGGCGCGACCCCAGAAGTGCATATTGTGATGGGGCTTTTAAGCACAAAATCGCACACAGATTACCTTGCCGCTTTGGCTAAAACGGGCGCGCAAATCCACGCCGTGCCGATTGCCAATAATGACGCAGCCCTCGCGCCGGATGTTTTGGCCGCAGAAGCGAAAGCCCAAGGCCTGAAATCCAGCGCCCACACCAGCATAGAAAACGCGCTGGAAACCATTACGGCTCCCAACGCGCTCATTCTCATTGCCGGTTCGCTGTATTTAGCGGGTCAGGTTTTGGCCGAAAACGGCTAGACCCCCGCGCGGACAAATTACAGCGTTTCGTCAATCCAATCTTTGATCTGGCTTTTTGGTGCTGCGCCTACTTTGGTGGCGGCGGCTTGGCCGTCTTGGAAAATCATCATCGTTGGAATAGAGCGCACGCCATAGCTGGTTGGGGCTTCTGGGTTTTCGTCGATATTCACTTTGATGATCGACAATTTATCGCCATATTCAGCCGATAGTTCTTCTAGCGCCGGCGCGATTTGCTTGCACGGGCCACACCATTCGGCCCAAAAGTCGACCAATACGGGGCCTTTTGCGTTCAGCACTTGGGTTTCAAATTCAGCGTCATTGACATGCGATACGCTCATGGCTCTCTCCTTTGGATTGAAATTCATATCTTTTAGTAATGTAGGGAGGCGGGTGTTGATTCTCAAGGCGCCGCGTTGTTTTAAAATCGATTACGGCTCTTTTAGTTCTCGCTCACCGGAGAGTACCTGCGCCATGGCCGCGTCTAGCGCTGCATCTTGCAGCCAGTCGATGCGCGCGTTTTGGGTCCAAATCAATGCACAGCGTATCGGCTTACCCGGGCGCACCCCTTGCATCAAAGCTCGGTAGGCGGCCATTTGCGTCCAATAGGGTGTTTGCTCGTCGCGCGCTTGCGGCGGGTTTCCGGTCTTAAAATCGACCAGAATAATGTCTTCCGAGCGCTCAACCAAACGGTCTATTTGCCCCGCCAAAGCTAATTTTTGCCCATCCAACATTTCCACCACACCGGCCACAGAGGCCTCGGCCAAGGCGGTGGGACCAAATAAATCAGCCAAATCTGGATGTGCCAAAACCGACAGCGCCTCCTCGACCAGACGCGCTTGGGTTGGCGTATCGAGCGATATATCACTGGCTTCGCTGGCCCGCGCCACATAAGCCCGCGCCGCCGCCTCGCGCTCGCCCGGCTCTAACGCGGGCAAGCTCTCCAATAATTTATGAACGATTTTACCGCGTTGCGAAGCCGCCCGCAAAGCCTCGCCTTCGTGCCCCGCCGGTTGGGTCACTGGCATATCGCCATGCGACAGAGAGGACGGCGAGAATAATTTATTGCCAAAATAACGATACGCATTTTCATCGCGTGGCGCAGGCTCAAACAACCAATCCGGAGTGGGCGGCACGGCGGCCCGCGCGGCCTCCTCCGAAGTATCTTCGTCTTGGCTCTCCGGCACGGGCAGAGGCACCTCACCAGCGGCCAGCCATTGGCGCGCATTCACGGCCTCCCCCGCCGCATCAAGCCAGCTTTGTCCGAGACCGCTATCCATCATGTCATACCAACTATCTTTGGGCGGCTCTTTTTGACGTTTGGCTAGCCAACCGCCGATATACAAACGGTCGCGCGCGCGCGTAAGGGCTACATAAAGCAGGCGCTTTTCTTCTTGTTTGGCCAATATCTCTTGCCGCTCTACCTGCTGTGTCCCGTAAGGCTCTCGCAACGATTTAGTGGCGCGCCATAGCGGCAGACGCTCGGCGTTGAACTGCAAGCGGTTAACTTGTCCGCCTCGTTTAGCGGGCGCACGGCAGGTATCGGGTAAAAACACGATGGGCGCCTCCAGCCCTTTGGCGCCATGCACGGTCATGATGCGAACTGCCGAGCCCGCCCCTTCCATATCGCGTTTTATCTCTTGTTGGCCTTGGCGCAACCAATGCAAAAAACCCTGAGCGCTGGCCGCATGGCGCGTTTCATAAGCCAAAGCGAGACGCAATAATTCACCGATAGGGTCATCAATTTGGCTACCAAGGCGCGCGCTCAAAAGTTTGTGGCCATGCTTGGCGCCTAAAAACTGCGCCAGCAATTCATAGGGCGCAAGCTTATCGATAGTCTCTTGCAACCACATTAATCGCTCAAAAGCCGCCTTTATGGCGGGCGCCGCACTTGCCTCTTTGGCCAGGTTCTCAAACGCTTGCCACAGGCTGGCGGGGCGTCCTTGAGCCAATTCAAAAAGCATTTCTTCGCTCACCCCGCCCAGCGGACTGCGCAAGAAAATCGCTAAGGATAAATCATCGTCTCGGTTCAGCGTCACATCCAACGCAGCCAAAATATCCATAATGGCTATTTGCTCAAGCAGCACCATGCGGTCTGCGCCAGCCACGGCAATCTGTCTGGTTTTCAGCGCCCGCGTCATCTCTTCCACAAAGCCGCTGCGCGTGCGCACCAAAATTAGAATATCGCCAGCCGATACATTCTGCGTCTTATCGGCCAGCAATTCAGCTATCTTGGCGCTAATCCGTTCGGCCAAAATAGCTGGCCCAGTGCTGGCTTCTTGCGGCCCTTGCTCGGGGGTCGCCCAAGGGTCCAAATCTTCTTTTGACTCGGGTGGCACCTCGACTGGCCAGACTTCCACATGGCCCGGCTCGCCCTCGCGAAACGCTTTATGTTCAATCGCATAGTCTTGCGCGCTAACGCCTTCGCGCCGCTCTGATGTCGCAAATACCAAGTCGACAAACTTCAATACTTGCGGCGTCGAGCGACGCGACATGGTAAGCGGCACGTAATTTAGCTGGCCGTCAATCTCGTCAATGGCGCGTTTGAAATGTCGATGTTGCGCGTCGAACTCGGTTGGATCCGCCCCTTGAAAGGAGAAGATCGATTGCTTCTCATCGCCCACAGCAAATAAGGTGCGCTCCATCGCTCGCTCGCTATCGCCTATGAAAAACTCATCGGCCAAAGCCCGAATAACCCGCCATTGCGCGGGGCTCGTATCTTGCGCCTCATCGACCAGAATATGCTCCAGCCCATTATCAATTTTAAACAACACCCATTGGGCCGCGCGCGTTCCAGTAAGCAGATGATTGGTAACGGCTATTAAATCATCGTAATCCAATACCCCCCGTCGGCGCTTTTCGGCCTCATAGGCGGTCACCAGAAAATCAGCGAAATGGAACACCGCTTGCGTCATCTGATAGGTGGCTATGGCGTTCAGCGTGGCACGCAAGTCAAAGGCCGCCTGCGCCATCGCCGCCATTTTACGCGCCAAATCAGGCGCGCTTTCGAGGCTTTTTTTGGTCGCGGCAGACGCCCGCAAGCCACCCTTTTGGGTCAAAAATACGGGCAATAACTTGTCCCAAACCGCACGCGGGGTTTGACTGTCTAAGGCCTGCAACCATTGTGCCAGTCCCGAAGATTTTTTCACATCGTCCTTGCTACCCTGGGCCAGCCAGTCGGCCATGGCTTTGGCCTCTTTGCGATAGCTATCGTTAAACCCCTGCAACACAACTTCAGGGTCTGCGACCGGCTGAGATAGGCCTAAATGCTTGGCCAAGTCTTGTAAGTTTTTGGCCTGATTGGCAGCTTGCAAAAATCCGCGGCGGGCAATGATATCGCGTCCCAAAGACGCTAAATCAGGCTCGCTGAGGGCACGGGTAAGCTTGCCCATACTGGCCTGCAAGTCGACGCCGTCCGGACTTTGCGAAACCGACGAAACCGGCGAAGCCCCCAAGGCCCGCGTGACAATGGCTTGTTGAATTTCTTGCGCGTCTTGCTCATCCAGCAGCTCAAATTGCGGCGACAGACCCGCCTCTAGCGGAAAGCGTTTGAGCAAGCTCTCGCAAAACGCATGAATGGTTTGCACCCGAAGACCGCCCGGCGTCTCTAGCGCCCGCGCAAATAAAGTTCGCGCCCGACCCAAATCTTCCAACTGCACATCGGGGCCTAAGCGTTCGGCAATTTCTGCTCGTAATTTCGTGTCTTCCATCAAGGCCCAATCGGCCAATACGGCGAACAAGCGTTCTTGCATCTCGGCCGCTGCGGAGCGGGTATAGGTGAGGCACAAAAGCCGTTCGGGCGCCACGCCCTCGAGCATGAGACGCACCAGACGCGACACCAAAACATAGGTTTTGCCCGAGCCCGCATTAGCCCCCACCCATACAGAAGCTTGGGGCTGCGTGGCCGCATGTGCGCCATTGGCACTTGGGTCTGGCGTCAGCGGTGCGTGGCTCATGCGTCGCCTCCATCGGCCAATAGATCGGCGTCTGTATCTGCGTCGGCCTGCCATTCTTTGCGGCGGGCCAAGTGGTCATAGGCTCCGCCAAAATTGGTTTTTCGGGGGCGGATATGAACCGCGTAAGGGCGCTCCGCTTTTTGATATCCGGCAATCAGTTTCTCCACCATGGCACGCACGCCATCGACCAACTGCGGCGTATTCTCAATTTTCTTTACCTCGCCAGCCGGCTCGCGCCCTGTTAGATGCAAATAACGCATCTCATGGGTAGGCCCGCGCAAAGCCTCTTGCGAAGCGCGAAAGCCACCGGCCTGCAAAATAGCCGCCTCTAAAGTCAATTGCGGCGACAGATGTTTTTCCACGCTGGATTTGCTGGGCGGCATGCCCGTTTTATAGTCGATAATATCAAAGCGCCCATCGTGTCTTTTATCAATGCGATCGGCTTTGGCGGTCACCCCAAAAGATGTGCCGCCAATATCTAACGACATCTCGCCTTGCACCTCAGGGTAGCTTTGCTCTACCTCGCTTTGTCGCTCCCCCTCATAGCGCGCCACCCATTCAGACAGCGCCACAAGGCGGGCTTGCCAATGCTGCAAGACGGCAAAGCCGCCCGCGCGCGAGGTTTGTGCACTGTCCGCCAAAGCCAACAAAGCGCCCGCAACATCGCCGCCTTTATGGCCCCCAGTGCGGATTAAATCTTCCATCAGCCCATGCAATAAAGTGCCCCGATGAGAGGCTGAAGCGGGCGCGTCCACAGGTTCCCATTCTCGCAAATTCAATATTTTCTTGGCATAAATCTCATAAGGGTTATGCAGCAAAGTCTCAATCTGGGTCACCGAAAGCTGCTTGGGGCGGGCTTCCACGGGCGGGCGCGGGGCTGGGCTTTGCTCGCTTTGCACGTGCTCAGCGGTATCGAATTTCGCCCACCAATCGAGCAATCGATATTGCTCATCGCGGGGCAATTTGCCAGATAGGGTTTCCAACCGACGCAGCCACCGCGCCGCAACGCTGGGCGCGCCATCCATTTTTGCTGACCGCGTAAGGTAAGTTGTCGACGCGGCCGCGCCTTGCACAAAGTCATGCGCCGCCAAACCGATTTGGCGCTCGGGCTGGCTCATGCCTAAAGCCGTGCGCATGGGACGCGATAGCCAAGGCCCCGTTTCTGGCAACGGGGGCCAGCTCGTTTCGTTCAGCCCGCCTAAAATCATCACATCCGCTTGCATCAACCGCGCCTCTAACGGGCCCCAGATAAACAATCGCGCATGGGTTGGCATTTGCCGTCGCAGCGTTTGACGCATCATCCACATATCTAAAATCGACGGCCAATCTTGGCGCGTAATCGGGCCCGCCGCCTCGGCATGCTGATATAATTTATCGACTAAATCAGCCAGAGCATTGCCCTCTTCCGTGGCCACAAAAAGCATTGTGCCCTCGCTGTCCGTAGGGTGCAGCAGCGCCTCAGCACAAGCCAAGAGACCCTCTAAATGTTGGTTCATTAGCGCTTCTTGCGGCACTTCATGGAGGGGCGCATAGGCTTGGCTCAACCGAGCCACGAAGTCACACAAATTGGCTCGTGTCGCCTCATCGATGCGTGGGTGTTCTTTGAGGGCGCCCGCAAGCGCTTCCAATCCACCTTGCGCGCGTGGGCCGCGAAGGAAGTGGCGCTCGAGAACTCGGGTAAGCGCGCGATGCTTGGCTCGATCGCCGACCAAATTAACCAGCGGGTGTTTCAGCATTGCCAGCAAGTCTACCGGCGCAAAATCATTGGCCATACACGCCAGCACCAAACGCAAGAACTTGCCGCGTTGGCTATTCGACAAAGGTTGGCCCGCACTATCATCAATATTGACGTCCCAACGGCGCAGCTCGCTAGCCACGCGGCGCGCCAAATTACGGTCGCGCGTGACCAAAGCAGCGGTCTTGCCTTGGCTTGTCAGGGTCTCGCGCATCAATAAAGCGATGGCACCCGCCTCGGCTCGAGCATCGGGCGCCTCCACCAAATGCAAATCGGCCAGAGTATCAAGAGTATCTGGCTCGGCCGCGCTTTTGGATAATAGAGCTTGCTCGGCCCAACTGGCGGTTTCCGCGGCTGGCACGAGAGCTAAATTGAGCCGTTGCGCACGCGGCGAGGCAGGCGCACTGCCCGGCCAAGGCTTTACCGCCTCGCGTTGCACGTCAATATGGCTCAACAATTGCGCCATTGCATATTGCGGATGTGCAAAATCATTTTGGATGGCGCCCCAAAGCTCGCTATCGGCTTGCATATCTAGGCCAGGCAGCACAACACTGCCCTTGGGCAAGCGCGAGATGACTTTCAGCAAATCAGCCGTCGCCCGAATAGAACCCGTAGAGCCCGCGGCAATAATTGGGTGTTGGGGGGGGGTGTGTTCCCAGTCTTGGGTGCGTTGCGCGAGCAATTGATTGCGCCGGTCGGTTGGGTCGAGGCAGCCCATATTGGCCACGTCTCGCGTCCAAATCTCGGTAATAATGGTCAAGAAACTTAGCGTCTGTTGCCAGTTTTCGGCCAATTCATCCGGCACTAGATTGGGCAGTTCTTTGAAATCGACTTGCTCGTTTTGGGCTTGGTCGAAAAAGCTTTCGAGGTCAAACGCCAAGCCCGATAATTTAACCGGATTGAGCGGTTGGCCGGCCAGCTCAACCCAGCGTCGAATGAGCGGTAGCAAATAAAAATGCCGCGCCATTGGCTCAATCGCTGGCGCTAAATCCAACCTATCGCGACCCGCTTGCGGCGCGTCTTCATCCATATCGCCAAGGGTTTCAATGCGCGGCAACAAAAGCGCGCCCGTGCCTTGCTCGTCGGCTAATTGTAAAAATAAATTCGCCAGCTCCCGCGCGGCACGCCGCGTCGGCAAGAGCACCTGCACTTGCGCCAATTCGCAAGCGCCATAGAGGCGTGTTCGCGCGTCATCGTCAAACAAAGTGCGCGCCAAATTATCCAAAAAAGGTTGGCCAGAAGCTATCGAGAAAAGGCGCGGTGAATCACTCATGCCTTATGATATCACGAGTGAGCACGACGCGGGCTTAGCGTCACAAGAAAATTGAGGGAAACTCGCTCAAAGCTCGTTTAAAGCGCCGCTTCCGCTTCAGCACGCCCTTCTGGAGTGCCGACATGCATCCATAAGCCGTCCAGCACATGCCCATAAAGTCGGCCATTGTTTTGCGCCAAATCATAGGTTTGGTTCAATGAGAAGGCGCCCTCTGGCAGGGTCGCGAAAAGCGAAGGCGAGAGAATTTGAACGCCCGCAAAAATATAGTCGGCCTCGCGCTCGGTTTTGCGGCGCAATTGTCCGTCCGCGCTCATCGTATAATCGCCTGTGCCATCATAGCCCGTCGCTTGGTTGCGCGCAGCGAGCAGCAAAAGCGCGTCCATTTTTTGCGGGTCGAACTGCGCCAAAAAGCCATCCAAAACGGGTGTCTCTTCGCGCCAAAGCACATCGCCATTGGCCACTAAAAAGCCAGCGGTCTCAGGGGTTGGCGCCAAATGAGGGAGCGCGCGCTTAACCCCCCCTCCGGTTTCCAGCAAAGCATCGCGCTCATCTGAAATCGTAATCGTCGCTTTTCCGGAATAGCTCTCAAGGGCTGCCTCTATGGCTTGGGCTTTGTGATGCACATTGACGACAATGGCTTCCAGACCCGCAGCTTCTAAACGCCCCAACATGCGAAATAACAAGCTCTGGTTGCCAATCTGCGTCAGGGGCTTGGGTGGATCTTCGGCGCTCGCGCGCATTCGCGTGCCTTTTCCAGCGGCCAATATCATAGCTGATTTAATCACGAGGTTTGCCTCAGCCACTCGGGCGCATGCCCCTCTAACCACTCAGGCGCATGCCGCTCTAACCATTGAGCAACTGGCGCCAAGGCTGGTTGGTCGAGGTGGGTTTGGATATACCCCAAGACACGCGGCAAATGTTTTAAGTATGCTGGCTTATGATCGCGCTCGCAGAGCCGGACAAAAATGCCGGCAATCTTCAAATTACGCTGCACCGCGCAAATCGCATAAGCCGTTTGAAATGCCGCGCGAGCTTTGGCGTCTGTTCCAAACCGTGTGGCGCAATAATGCTCATAAGCTTGCGCTTGTAAATCGGGGTCTACATCGACGCGGGCATCGCATAAAAGCGACGAGACATCATAGGCCGCATGACCCGCCAAAGCGTCTTGCACGTCGATGAGCCCGACCCGAAAACGGGCTTGCGCGCCCTCGCGCCACAATAAGTTCACCGAATGGTAATCGCGCAAAACACTGACGCTGGGCTCGACCAAAAGGGTATCGCCAAGTTGCACCCAAAGCGCGTGCCAGCTTTGCGCCGCCGCTTGCGATATCTCTATGCCGCAATAAGGCAAATACCATTGGGTAAAAAGATCGGCTTCCACCGCCTGCACTTTGCCGTCATAGGGCGCCAAAAAATCAGCCGCCGGGCTTTGGTGCAAATGCGCTAAGTTAGCCACCGCCTCGCGATAGAAAACCGCGCGATCTAGGGTTTCGTCATTGGCGATGTGGCGGTCGCCAAAATCTTCCATCAGGGCAAACCCTTGCGCTTCGTCGCGCGCTAAAATATCTGGCGAGGAGAGCCCATGCGCGCCCAGCCAATCGACCATGGCACAATAGGCGGGCATGGCCTCGGCTAAATGAGCCATTTGGCTATAGGATTTGCCGTCATAAATGGCCGGGCCATCCGGGCCTTTGGCCCAATCCATCAGCACACCTCGGCGCCCATCGGGGAAGCTCAGCCGCTCATAGCGACGCGTCGAGGCATCGCCCGCAAGGTCGGCGCGTACCGCCTCGCCCCAACCAGCTTTGGCAAGGAAACTTTGCAGGGCTTCCTCTCGAGCTTGCGCCGCAGTCAGACCCGCAATAATCTCTGGCGCCGCTTCGATGGTAATCTGGCGCGCCTCTGGCTCACCCTCGAGCAAAGACAGCGTCACCGTTACCGTTGGCGAGGGCAGAATATCCCTTGCGCGGCTGGCCCATTCAACAATACAAATATGACTATCCAGCGCGTCCAAAAGTCCAAGCTCCTCAACTTCCGAGGGCTCTGTTAGGCGATATAAATCACTGTGTAATATGGGCGGCGTGCACGTTTCATAGGGTTGCGCCAAGGTGAAACTTGGACTTGGCACACGGGTGTATGGGCCGCATTTGGCTTTAACCAGACCGCGCGCGAAAGCGGTTTTACCCGCCCCCAAATCTCCGTTCAGAAAAACCAACCAACCGGCTTGCGCCTGCGCCGCCAGCCAAGCAGCCAGCCGCGCGGTTTCTGCTTCTTGCGCAGCGTAAAATTCAAAGTGGGTTTGCGTGCCAGCCATACTCGCTTTTAAGCCTATGGCTGGCATTCGGCAAGCTGCCTAGTAACGGTAATGTTCCGGCTTGAACGGACCGGCTTGTTTGATGCCGAGATAATCGGCTTGGTCGGTCGACAATTCGGTCAGCTTCACGCCCAATTTGGCCAAGTGCAAATGCGCTACTTTTTCGTCCAAATGTTTCGGCAAGACATAGACTTGCTTTTCATAAGACGAGCCGTTTTGCCATAGCTCAATTTGCGCCAATACCTGATTGGTGAACGAGGCACTCATCACAAAGCTTGGGTGGCCCGTGGCACAACCCAAGTTCAGCAAGCGACCTTCGGCCAGCAAGATAATGCGTTTGCCATCTGGAAACTCAATTTCATCGACCTGAGGCTTCACATTGTGCCATGGGTGATTTTTCAAAGCCGCGACCTGAATTTCGCTATCGAAATGGCCGATGTTGCCAACAATCGCACGGTCTTTCATCTCGCGCATATGCTCGAGCGTGATGATGTCTTTATTGCCTGTCGCGGTAATAAAGATGTCGGCCACAGGGGCGGCCTCTTCCATCGTCGTAACTTCATAGCCTTCCATCGCCGCTTGCAGCGCACAGATGGGATCTACTTCGGTTACCATCACGCGCGCGCCTTGCGAACGTAGGCTCTCTGCCGAGCCTTTACCAACATCGCCATAGCCACAAACAACGGCAAGCTTGCCCGCCATCATCACATCGGTGGCGCGTTTCACACCATCAACGAGGCTTTCGCGGCAACCGTATAGATTGTCGAATTTCGACTTGGTCACACTGTCGTTCACATTAATCGCTGGAATTTTGAGCGTGCCATCTTTGGCCATATCGTAAAGGCGCAAGACACCGGTTGTGGTTTCTTCGGAAACACCGACGCAATCGTCGAGGATTTCAGGATATTTCTCGTGACACAAAGTGGTCAAGTCGCCACCGTCATCCAACAGTATATTTGGGGTCCAGCCGTCTGGGCCTTTTATGGTCTGCTCTACACACCACCAATATTCTTCTTCGCTTTCTTCTTTCCAAGCAAACACAGGCACGCCCGTTACCGCAATCGCGGCGGCGGCATGGTCTTGGGTCGAGAAAATATTGCAAGAGGACCAGCGCACTTCGGCGCCCAAAGCCGTCAGGGTTTCAATCAATACAGCCGTCTGAATGGTCATATGCAGACACCCCGTAACGCGCGCGCCTTTCAGTGGCTTATCGGCACCAAACTCTTCGCGCAGGGCCATCAGACCCGGCATTTCGGTTTCCGCAATAGCAATCTCTTTACGGCCCCAATCGGCCAGCGAAATATCGGCTACTTTATAATCTTGTGTCATGAGAGACCCCTTTAAATGTGTCCGCAGTGGTAGTTGATTTGCGCGAGTTTTAGCAGGCAAGCCAAGGCTTGGCAATAGTCATATAAAGTTTTCTTTATGTGTTTATATCCAGCCCACAGCCTCGAGGGCCCGGCCCACAGCCTCGAGGAAATGACTTAGTCTTCGCCAAACTTATCGCTGACCAATTGCGCGAGGGCGTCGAGGGCGTCTTGGGCCTGCGCCCCTTCGCCGTTCAGCTCGATGGTGCTGCCAATGCTGGCCCCCAGCATCATCAGTCCCATAATCGAAGTTGCCAGAACGCTCTCACCGTCTTTGCTGACGGTAACTTGGGCGTCGAATTGTTCGGCCAATTTGACAAATTTAGCCGAGGCGCGCGCATGGAGCCCGCGCAAATTAGCGATCTTTAGGCTTAACTGAGGCGGATTGGTTTTAGGTGGATTAGGGCTCACGATAATCGCTCTTAAAACTTAAGCATTGGCCAAGACTTCACTGGCGACAGAGATATATTTACGCGCGGCTTCCTTGGCTTCCAAAACCGCCTCTGGCAAGGCTGTCGTTTCGCGAATGGAGGCAAATTTAATCAGCATCGGCAAATTAATGCCGGCAATCACTTCTACTCGGTTTTTCTCTAGAAGCGAGATTGCCAAATTGGAAGGCGTGCCGCCAAACATATCGGTCAAAAGCACGACGCCCTTGCCGCTATCAACTTTGGAGATAGCGTCGACAATATCTTGGCGCCGCTTTTCCATATTATCATCGGGGCCGATAGAAATTGTCTCGAGCTGGCTTTGCGGGCCGACCACATGTTCCACGGCCGCCTGAAATTCTTGCGCCAAAGCCCCATGCGTTACCAATACTAAACCAATCATCTGCGTCTCCTTCGCCAGCCAAGTTTCGTGCTCTAGCATGGGCGTGATTTGTTACGGTTTCAAGATACCTCAGATTTCATAAATTCCGTCATCTGAAAAGCCATTATTTTGAGCCCCCGCAGCGCCAAGTGTTTTGAGCGCGGTCTGGATGATGATTGGCGTGGTGCTGTCATGTGCGTGTAAGCGCAACCGTGCGACGCTGGCCCCGCCGTAGTCAAACCTGTCGGGCGCCGCCATGCGCGGCACATCTTCGCGCGCGACCAAATCGATAGCTAAGTGGATGGCCGCCGTTTTTTTATAGGGACGCCGCACCACCCCAAGTCCGCGCAATTCGATGAGCCCAAGGAGGGCTTCGTGCGGGCTTGCAATTATTTGCTGATTGCGCACGTGCAAGGCAAGGCGGTCATCGCCAATCAAAACACCCGCGCAATGCTCTATCAGCCGCGCAGCTAAACTCGATTTACCGCTGCCCGAGGGGCCAAATAAAAGGACGCCGCGCTTGTCTATCTGCACCGCGCTGGCATGAATAATTCCGCTGTCAGATGACGCCATGGCTAGGCCTTGCCGCGCGACGAGCTGGCTGCCTTGCTGTCCGGCTCGGTTTTTGGAAGCGTCAGAGTGAAATAAGTTCCCGTGCCGTCTGGGCGATTGTCGGCCAGAAGGTCACCGCCATGGGCGCGGGCAATTTGACGGGAGATAGAAAGCCCCAAGCCCGAATGGCCTGCGGTGTGGGCGTTTTTGGCTGATTTAGAGTTCGACTTAGATTTCGACTTAGATTTCGACTTAGAGTTCAAATGTGAAGGCAGCTGATGGGTTCGGTCGGTATAAAAGCGCTCGAAAATCTTTTCCTGCGTGTCGGGCGCCAAACCAGGTCCTTCATCGGCGACGATTAACGCAACATGGCTGGGGTGAGATTGGGTGGTCACAAACACCCGCCCCCCATCGGGGCTGAACGAGAGCGCATTGCTAACCAGATTATCAAGAATTTGCGCGATGGGTGATTTTTGCGCCAGAACAGGACACGCCACCTCAGCGCGTACCACCAGCTTCACGCCATGGCTCGCCTCAGCCATACCCTCGCCAATCGCCCCAGCTACCTCTTGGGTCAATTCCGTTAAATCAAAAGCTTCACTGGCCCCTCGGTTCAATTCAGCGTCCAAGCGCGTGGCATTGGCAATGTCCGATATCAATCGGTTGAGGCGCTGCACATCATTATGAATAATGCTCATGAGTTGCTCATACGCTTCTGGTGTTTGGCTGCGCTCGGTCTGCTCGATACTTTGCACCGCGCTATGCAAAGAGGTCAGCGGATTTTTTAGCTCATGCGCCACATCCGCTGCAAAACGGTCGATAGTGTTAATACGATCCAGCAGTCGGCCCGTCATGTCTCGCAGAGAGGACGATAGTTCAGCAATCTCATCGCCGCGAGAGGTGTAATCGGGAATGGTCTCAAGCCCTGGCAAGGTTGGGGAATTGGCGCCAAAGCCGCGCATGGCCGCTGCTAAACGGCGCACCGGCAAAATTAGGGTCGCCGCCAAAATAAGCGAGGTCAACACATTGACCACCAAGGCAACGCCAGAGAGCTGCAAAACGGCTTGCCGCTCTTGCGCCAAAATAGCGTCAATTTCACCCGGTTGGGTAGACACCATCAAGGCGCCAATGATGGCGCGATAGCCTTGCACGGGCACGGCCACGGTTAAAATATCGCCGCCCTCTTCAGATTGGCGTTGCAAACTGGCGCTACGTCCCTGCAAAGCCGCAACCACTTCTTCAAGGCCCGAGCCGTCGGCCGCATTTATTTCGCTCAACAACGGTGCCGAGGGGCGGAAGAACCGCTGCACAGATTGCCATATGGAGGTTAAAAAACTCGGCATCATGTCGTCATTATCCATCGGCGGCAAAGATTTGGCGATAACGCGCGCCGAGCGATCCATATGAGCACTGTCTAGAACCAAGTTGCCATTGCCCGCATAGAGCCGCAAGCGCGCGGTGGAAACTTGGCGTGCTTGGCTCATGGCCCGTTCCGCGTCGCGCAAATCCCAACGCGGTTGCCGGCCATCGCGCAGCAATCGGTTGAGCAGAGACGGTTCAAAAAATTGAAATGCCATATTCGGTTGCGCCGTTTGGCTCAAGGTGCCTGCGATAAGGCGAGCTTGCGCTTCCAAGTTTTGGCGATAGGCATTGGTTAACCCTTGGCGCGTTTCATTGAGCACCAATATGCCGCCAACCAGCACCAAGAGCCCAACCATATTGAGCAATATCAGCCGCGCCAAAAGTGTGCGCGGGATCCAAACCAAAGAAGAGGGCAAAAAGCGCATTTAGTCCGTTTCTTTAAACTTATAGCCAACGCCATATAAGGTCTCGATGGCATCGAATTGCTTGTCGACAGCCCGAAACTTTCGGCGCAAGCGCTTAATGTGGCTATCGATGGTGCGGTCATCCACATAGATTTGGTCGTCATAGGCGGCGTCCATCAGGGCATCGCGACTTTTTACCACACCAGGGCGTCGAGCCAGTGCGTCGAGGATCATGAATTCGGTGACAGTGAGCGAAACAGGGCTGTCGCGCCAGAAGCAATCATGGCGATCGGCGTCTAATCGCAAGACCCCGCGTTGCAAAATAGCGCCCGCATCTTCCGTCGCCTTGGTTGACCTTGGCTCGGCGCGCGCCTTGGTGCGGCGCAAAACGGCGCGTATGCGTTCGATCAGCAAACGCTGGGAAAACGGCTTGGTAATATAATCATCAGCGCCCATTTTGAGGCCGAAAACCTCATCGATTTCATCGTCTTTACTGGTCAGGAAAACCACCGGCATTTGGCTAGTTTGGCGCAGTTTTCTAAGCAATTCTAAGCCATCCATGCGCGGCATTTTAATATCAAAAACCCCAATATCCGACGGCGCTTGGGCCAAAGCCTGCAAGGCGGTTTCCCCATCGGTAAAGCTGCGCACGCCAAAGCCCTCGCTCTCCAGTGCCATGCGAACCGAGGCCAGAATATTGGCGTCATCATCAACCAGAATAATTTGTGCCATGTGTAACTCCTTGCCTTAATCCTAGGCCTTTGCGGTGCGTAAGAGAAGAACCGATGAAAAGAAAATTCATGGCACCCCGCCAAGCTGATTTAGGCTAACACGACGCAAACGAGGCGAGGTCGTGGGGCCAGGGGGCAAATCATCAACATGAATTGTGGCAAGGGTGCGGCAGGTGGCTTGCGTCTCACGAAAAGGTCGCATATATTCCGTCATCCGCTCAAGAGGGCGCATGTTTATTTGGCACTCGTTTATGGCAAACGAGCAGGGGGTTTTAAATCATGAAACAAACCGGATTCCACATCAGCAAGAACGGCATTGACCATCAAGGCCTGGACAAAGCGTCTGCTATTCACTGGAATTTGCGTCCATCGCAAATTTACGAAATGGCTCTGGCTCGCGGCGAAGGCGAAATTGCCGACAGCGGACCTTTATTGGTGAAAACCGGCTCTCACACGGGCCGCTCCGCGAAAGACAAGTTCATTGTCCGTGACGCGACCACCGAAGACACCATCTGGTGGGACAATAATAAGTCGATGACCTCCGACCAATTCGACGCTCTCCACGCTGACATGCTGGATTATTCGGCTGGCAAAGA
Organism: uncultured Rhodobiaceae bacterium; assembly: GCA_963932545.1. GTDB lineage: Bacteria > Pseudomonadota > Alphaproteobacteria > RS24 > RS24 > UBA8337. Next base: position 53,730 of record CAWVRH010000015.1, read on the forward strand.
GTTTCTCGTGCAAGACCTATTTGGTGGCGCTGATGAGACCCACCGCCTCGCTACCCGCGTGGTTACTGAATTGGCTTGGCATTCATTGTTCATTCAAAATTTGTTGATCGAGCCAGAAACACAAGAGCTGGACGGTTTCGACCCAAGCTTCGTGATTATGAATTTCCCCGGCTTTAAAGCTGATACGGCGCGCCACGGCAGCCGCACGGAAACCATGATTGCCGTTAACTTCGACAAAAAACTAGTGCTAATTTGCGGCACGTCTTATGCGGGCGAAACCAAGAAATCAGTTTTCTCGATGTTGAATTACGCCCTCCCCGCCAAACGCGTGATGCCGATGCATTGCTCGGTTAACGTGGGCGACAAAGGCGATAGCGCGGTATTCTTTGGTTTGAGCGGCACAGGCAAAACGACCCTCTCCGCTGACCCGAACCGCGTCTTGGTTGGCGATGATGAGCATGGTTGGTCTGAAAATGGCGTCTTCAACTTTGAAGGCGGTTGCTATGCGAAAATGATCAATCTGTCGGCGGAAGCTGAGCCAGAAATTTTTGCCACCACGAAACGCTTCGGCACCGTGTTGGAAAACGTGGTGATGGATCCAGATACCCGTGAGTTGGACTTCAATGATAATACATTGGCCGAAAACTCGCGCGGCGCCTATCCGCTGAGCTTTATTCCCAATGCTTCCGAAACCGGAACCGCGGGACACCCGAAGAACATCATTATGCTGACCGCCGACGCCTTTGGTGTCTTGCCACCTATTTCGCGCATGACCCCAAGCCAAGCAATGTATCACTTCTTATCAGGTTACACAGCCAAAGTGGCTGGCACCGAAAAAGGGGTGACCGAGCCAGAAGCAACTTTCTCAACCTGCTTTGGCGCGCCTTTCATGCCGCGTCACCCATCCGAATATGGCAACTTGCTGCGCGACTTGATTGCGGAACATGACGCCAAATGCTGGTTGGTCAACACAGGTTGGACCGGCGGTGCCTATGGCACTGGCAACCGCATGCCGATTAAAGAAACCCGTGCGCTGCTCTCGGCCGCGCTCGATGGTAGCCTGAACAACGTAGAGTTTCGCGTCGATGAAAACTTCGGTTTCGATGTGCCAGTCTCGGTACCCGGTGTCGATGGGTCGATTTTGAACCCGCGCGATACATGGGCCGATAAAGACGGCTATGACGCGCAAGCCAAGAAATTGGTTGCCATGTTCGTCAATAATTTCGATAAATTCATGGAACACGTAGACGAAAACGTCCGCGCGGCAGCGCTCGCTGCTGAATAAGGGCTGCTGAGTAGTCCTGTATAAATCAGGTAAATAATTCAAAAGGCGGGGCTGAGACCCCGCCTTTTTTGTATCTAGTTCATACATCTACGAATAATAATATTAATTAATTATATTAATCATACTATTAATGCGCTTCTTCCCAATTATTTGCCGCCATCGCGTCTACAACGAGGGGAACTGATAGGGTTAGCTTCGGCGCGCAGGCATTTTCCATGGTTTGGCGCACAATTTCGATAAGTCTCGGGCAATCTTCTTTCGGGGCCTCAAAAATCAACTCATCATGCACTTGCAACAGCATCCGCGCATCCGTTAGCCCTGCTTTTTTCAGCGCCCTTGGCATTTGTATCATCGCGCGGCGAATAATATCGGCGGCCGTGCCTTGAATGGGCGCATTAATGGCCGCCCGCTCGGCAAACGCCCGCCGCGCCGGAATTTTGGCGTTTATCTCGCTCAAATGCACTTTGCGGCCGAATAAAGTAGTCACATAGCCTTGCGCTTTGGCCTCGGCTTTCACCGTTTCCATATAATCTTTAATGCCGGGGAATTTGGCGAAATAGGCGTTGATGTAATCGCTGGCCTGCCCGCGCGAAATGCCCAGTTGATTGGCCAAGCCAAAAGCGGAAATGCCGTAAATAATGCCAAAGTTAATCGCCTTGGCGCGGCGGCGCACTTCAGGGGTCATCTCGGCCAAAGGCACGTTGAACATCTCGGATGCGGTCATCGCATGAATATCATGGCCAGCGTGAAAAGCATCTCGCAGCGCGTCAATCTCGGCCATATGCGCCAAGACCCGCAGCTCAATTTGGCTGTAATCGGCACTGACCAATTGATAGCCCTCAGGTGCCACAAATGCCGTGCGAATGCGCCGACCGTCTTCCGTGCGAATGGGAATATTCTGCAAATTCGGATCCGACGAAGACAAGCGCCCCGTCGTTGTTGCGGCCAAAGAGTAGGAGGTATGAATACGCCCCGTTTCGGGATGAATAAAACCGGGCAAAGCATCCGTATAGGTAGACTTTAGTTTGGCCAATCCGCGCCATTCCAAAACCAAACTGGCCAGCTCATGACCATCGGCAGCAATGCCTTCCAGCACTTCGGCGCCGGTTGCCCAAGCCCCGGTTTTGGTTTTCTTGCCGCCGGGCAGAGCCATTTTACCAAACAAAATATCGCCAAGCTGCTTTGGGCTCGCAATATTAAAGGTCTCGCCAGCTGCTGCGAAAATGGCTTCTTCCATGCCCGCCATTTTTTGCGCGAACTCGCCCGACAGCCGCGACAGAACCGTGCGATCGACATGCACACCAATGGCTTCCATTTCGCGCAAAACCGGCACCAAAGGCCGCTCGGTAGACTCGTAAACCCCCACCATATGTTCGGCCGCCAACCGTGGCTTTAAATGCCGCCAAAGCCGCAAAGTCACATCCGCATCTTCCGCCGCATAAGGCACGGCCTTGTCTAGGGGCACTTGGTCGAAGGTAATCATGTTCTTGCCGCTGCCCAGCAATTGCTTGATGGGGATGGGCGAATGGTCGAGGTATTTCTGCGCCAGAAAATCCATGCCATGGCCATGCGAGCCCGCATCCAGCGTGTAAGATAATAACATCGTGTCATCAAATGGCGTGACCTCCAGCCCGTTGCGGGCGAGCACTTGCAAATCAAACTTCGCGTTTTGCAAAACCTTCATAATCGACGGGTCAACCAAGAGCGGTTTTAAAATCGCCAAAGCCTTTGGCATGTCTATCTGGTTTGGGGCGCCATCGCCAAAATCAAGCCCATCGGAACCACCATGTTGCAACGGCATATAGGCCGCCTCGCCAGGCGCCACGGCCATGGATATGCCAACCAAACGACATTGCATCGTATCCAAACCATCGGTTTCTGTATCTATCGCCAAGACGCCCGTCTCATAGGCGCGCGCCACCATGGCCTCTAATTGCGCCTCGGTCTCGAGGCATGTATAGCTTGCCGCATCGATGGCGGGCATGGCGGCAGGTAAGCTGCGATAGGTACCAAGCTTTCCGCCCGCATCCCCATCTTGCCCGCTAATTTCAACCGATGGCTTTGGCTCCGCTGCCAGCTCGTCCGACGCCTCAAACGCCCCCGCATCCCAATCATAGCGGGTCGCCAACCGTTTGGTCAGCGTGTTGAATTCCATCGCCTTCGCAAAGCCCAATAATTTAGCGCCCTGTGGCGCCCGCATCACCATGTCTTCAAAGCCGACGGGCATGGGCGTGTCTTGGCGCAGCGTTACTAGCTCACGACTGATACGCGCCTGCTCGGCAAATTCGATGAGATTCTCGCGGCGTTTGTTTTGTTTAATCTCCGAGGCGCGTTCCAAAAGCGTATCGAGATCGCCATATTCGTCGATCAATTGCGCGGCGGTTTTAATGCCAATGCCCGGCACGCCCGGCACATTATCGGCGCTATCGCCAGCCAACGCTTGCACATCAATGACCTTATTGGGCGCAACACCAAACTTCTCCAGCACTTCCTCAGGGCCGATGAATTTATCTTTCATCGTATCGACCATATCGATGGTGCCGCCGACCAATTGCATCAAATCTTTATCCGACGAAACAATCGTCACACGCGCGCCCAATTTGGCCGCCTCCACCGCGTAAGTGGCAATCAAGTCATCGGCTTCAAAGCCTTGCAAATCAATGGCAGGAATATCAAACGCGCGCACCGCTTCGCGCACCAAAGGAAACTGCGGGCGCAAGTCTTCCGGCGCCGGTGGACGATGGGCTTTATATTGGTCGTAAATATCGTTGCGGAAGGTTTTGCCCGAAGCGTCAAAAATCACCGCCAAATGTGTTGGCGTTTGCGCCGCTCCCATCTCGTTCAACAGCTTTAGCAGCATATTGCAAAAACCAGATACGGCGCCCACAGGCAGACCATCCGACTTTCGGGTCAAGGGCGGCAGCGCGTGATAGGCGCGAAAAATATAGCCAGACCCATCGACCAAATAAAGGTGATCGTCTTTGCTTAGCGGGCTGGGTGTTGATGCTGGCGATGACGTCATGGGGAATGGCTCTCTTTTCTCAACGATTCTATTTCGTCACTCTAGCAAAGCGCAGGGACAAAGAAGACACCTAATGGCGTTTTGTCGATTTATTCCCCAGAACAAAAATGCTACACGTGGGTCTCTCGGTTCCACGAGAGGTTACAAGGATTGTATTATGTCTGAATTTGCACTGAGCGCCCAAAGTCTCAAAAAAACGTATAAGGCAGCCGGTAATACGCCCGCGAAGGAAGCCCTCAAAGGCATTGATTTAAAGGTGCCGCGCGGTTCCATTTTTGGCCTCTTGGGGCCGAACGGGGCAGGCAAATCGACTTTCATTAATATTCTGGCCGGCATGGTTATGAAAACCGAAGGCACGGCCTCCATTTGGGGGTTTGATATTGACGAAAACCCGCGCCAATCGCGCGCGTCTATTGGCATTGTGCCGCAAGAATTATCTATCGACCCGTTTTTTACCCCGGGCGAAATTATGGATTTTCAGGCGGGCATGTATGGGGTTCCAAAATCGGAACGCCGCACCATGGATATTTTAAAAGCGGTCGGTCTCGACGATAAAGTGGACGCTTATGCGCGCACGCTTTCGGGCGGTATGCGGCGGCGTCTATTGGTTGCCAAAGCGCTGGTGCATAATCCGCCCGTTTTGGTTCTCGACGAACCAACGGCAGGCGTCGACATTGAGTTGCGTCGCCAACTTTGGGATTATGTCAAAGAGCTGAACGCGCAAGGCGTAACCATTGTTTTGACCACCCATTACCTCGAAGAAGCCGAAGAGCTATGCGACACCATTGCGATTATCGACCAAGGTGGGCTTGTGGCTTGCGACAGCACGCAGAACTTGCTGAGCCAAATTGACAATAAGACTCTGCTCATTCGGCCCAGCTCGCCTCTGGCTGTGGCGCCTGACTTGGGAGCCATCGCCTGCAACTTGCGCGACGATGGCCGCTTGGCCGTGCAATATAATCCGGGCGATATGCACGCCGGCGCGGTGCTGAGTGCCGTGCAAGGCGCAGGCATTGAGATTGTCGATCTGGACACGCAAGGCGCCGAGCTGGAAACCATCTTTATGAAACTCACCAGTCACAAATAACCCCAAACAGGAGCCTCCCATGATCGGACGTTTAAACCATGTCGGCGTTGCCACCCCCTCCATTGACGAAGCGGTAAAGCTATATCGCGATGTTCTGGGAGCGACAAAAATTGGCGAAAAGTTTAAAATGGAAGAGCAAGGCGTCTGGGTCTGTTTCGTCGATTTACCGAACAGCCAAATAGAGCTCATCGAGCCGATTGACGAGAGCAGCACCATCACCGGGTTTTTGAAGAACAATCCGCTGGGCGGACAACATCACATCTGCTTTGAGGTCGACGACCTATTGGCCGCGCGCGACGACATGGTCGCCAAAGGTGCCCGCGTGCTGGGAGAGCCGCGCATCGGTGCCCATGGCACCCCAATTATTTTCGTCCACCCGAAAGACATGGGCGGCATGTTGGTCGAGCTGATGCAGGTTCCCGAAGCCGCGCAGTAAAGCCTC
>CAWVRH010000016.1:0-54411 GCA_963932545.1 uncultured Rhodobiaceae bacterium
GTCTGCACAATTTTGCGAATCGCGCTCTCGTCCAAATCGAACTCGCCAGCGCGAAGCCCATGCTCTTCGATCACTTGCGGCACCAAATGAGCTTTGGCAATTTCCACTTTCTCATCTTCGGTATAGCCAGCAATGCGAATAATTTCCATCCGATCCAGCAAAGGCCCTGGAATGTTCAGCGAGTTCGCCGTGGTAACAAACATCACATTTGAGAGGTCATAATCGACTTCCATGTAGTGGTCGCCAAATGTGCTGTTTTGTTCCGGATCCAAAACCTCCAACAAAGCTGACGATGGATCGCCGCGATAGTCGGCACCCAATTTGTCAACTTCATCCAGAAGAATGAGCGGATTGGTAGTTTTCATTTTCTTCATCGACTGCATCACCTTACCCGGCATAGAGCCGATGTAGGTGCGACGGTGACCGCGAATTTCGCTCTCATCGCGCACGCCGCCCAAAGACATACGAGCAAACTCGCGTCCTGTGGCTTTGGCAATCGATTTGCCCAGCGACGTCTTACCAACGCCTGGAGGCCCTACAAGGCACAGAATAGGCCCTTTGAGCTTCTTGGAGCGTTGCTGCACCGCTAAGTACTCAAGGATGCGTTCTTTCACCTTATCGAGCCCATAATGGTCGACGTTCAAGACGGTTTCGGCATGGCCCAAATCTTTTTTGATGCGGCTCTTTTTGCCCCATGGCACGGCCAGCAGCCAATCGAGATAATTGCGAACCACTGTGGCTTCAGCCGACATTGGGCTCATGTTGCGCAGTTTCTTCAGCTCGGCGTCGGCTTTCTCGCGTGCCTCTTTCGAAAGCTTCGTCTTGGCGATGCTCTCTTCGAGTTCGGCCAGCTCGTCGCCGCCATCTTCGCCCTCGCCGAGTTCTTTTTGAATGGCTTTCATTTGCTCATTCAAATAATACTCGCGTTGGGTTTTCTCCATCTGACGCTTCACGCGACCGCGGATTTTCTTCTCGACTTGCAAGACCCCAACTTCGCCTTCCATATGGCCCAAAATAGCCTCAAGGCGTTTGTCGACCGACAGGATTTCTAGCAAGGCCTGTTTCTCGTCTAGCGTGATATTCAAGTGACCGGCAATCGTATCGGCCAGTTTCACCGGGTCATCAATTTGACTGACGTTCGACTGAACTTCGGGTGGGATTTTGCGGTTTAGTTTCACATACCCATCGAATTGGCTGACCGCCGTGCGCATCAAAGCGCGAATTTCTTCGCTGTCTTCGCCATCTTCCATCAGCGGCAAAGCGCTGGCTTGGAAAAAATTATCGTTCGGCAAATACTCGAGCATTTGCACGCGCGTTTGGCCTTCGACCAAAACTTTGACCGTGCCATCTGGCAATTTAAGCATCTGCAAGACCGTACCAATGGTGCCAATGTCGTGCATGTCTTCGGGTTGAGGGTCGTCTTGGTCGCCATCTTTTTGGCTGACCAGCAACATTTCCTTATCGTCGGCCATCACATCTTCCAGCGCGCGAATAGATTTTTCGCGGCCGACAAAGAGCGGCACAATCATGCCCGGAAACACAACAATGTTGCGCAACGGCAGAACAGGTAGGACTACAGGGATTTCGGTTTGTTTTTCGCTTAGGTCGCTCATATGCCTACTTTCCAATTATCTCGTTATGGAATCATTAACCGTCGATTCCGTAACAGAGGTCAAAAATCTTCTCTTAGGATGTGGGGTTCATCCACATGGTTTTCAATAGCGGGGCCTGAAAATCCGTGCGCGACATTTTGGCTCCACCCAAAGCACAGGTTCAAAGCAGAGGTTCAAAACAAAAGCCCGCAGCTAAAAGCTACGGGCTTTCGAAAATAAATTTTAAAAAAGCCTGCGATTTTTACGAAGCCGAGGGCGCGCTCGCGGCTTCTTCACCTTTTTCAGCGTAAATATAAAGCGGCTTGGCTGAGCCTTCGACGACTTCTTTGCTGATAACCACTTCTTGCACGCCATCCAAACCTGGCAGCTCAAACATCGTATCCAGCAAAATACCTTCAATCACCGAGCGCAGGCCGCGCGCACCGGTTTTGCGCTGAATGGCCTTGCGAGCCACAGCTACCAAAGCATCATCTTGGAAGTTCAGGTTGCACTCTTCCATGCTGAACAAGCGCTGATATTGTTTCACCAGAGCATTTTTTGGCTGGCTCAAAATCGTCACCAGCGCGTTTTCGTCCAAATCTTCTAGAGTGGCAAGCACAGGCAAGCGCCCAACAAATTCTGGAATCAGACCCACTTTAACGAGGTCATCCGGTTCTAGATTTTGCAGCAGCTCGCCCGTATTGCGCTCTTCTGGCATATCCACTTTGGCGTTAAAGCCAATAGACGTTTCGCTGCCACGCTTCGAGATAATCCGCTCCAGCCCCGCAAAGGCGCCGCCACAGATAAACAGGATATTGGTGGTATCGACTTGCAAGAACTCTTGCTGTGGGTGCTTACGGCCCCCTTGAGGCGGCACCGAGGCAACCGTGCCTTCCATGATTTTCAACAAAGCCTGCTGCACCCCCTCGCCCGACACATCGCGGGTTATGGATGGATTGTCAGCCTTGCGGCTAATTTTATCGACTTCATCAATGTAGACGATACCGCGCTCGGCCCGCTCGACGTTATAGTCAGCCGCCTGCAGCAGTTTCAAAATGATATTCTCCACGTCTTCGCCCACGTAACCCGCTTCGGTCAGCGTGGTGGCATCGGCCATAGTGAAGGGCACATCAAGGATGCGCGCCAGCGTTTGCGCCAGTAAAGTTTTGCCGCAACCCGTAGGCCCAACCAGCAGAATATTCGACTTAGACAGCTCGACATCCGAGCCTTTTTGATCGTGGTTCAAGCGCTTATAGTGATTGTGCACAGCCACAGACAGCACGCGCTTGGCGTGGGGTTGTCCGATAACGTAATCGTCCAGAACTTCCAAAATCTCGCTTGGGGAAGGCACGCCATCTTGCGTTTTAAGGGTCGAGGATTTGCTCTCTTCACGGATGATATCCATGCATAGCTCGACGCATTCATCGCAAATAAAAACGGTTGGCCCTGCGATGAGCTTGCGAACTTCGTGTTGGCTCTTGCCGCAGAACGAACAATACAGAGTGCTTTTGCTATCGCCGCCGTCTTTGCCGCCTGAACCGCTGGTGCCGGTGGGGCTACCACTTGCGCTGCTTCCGCTACCTACTTTGCTCATCTTATCGTCCTTTTATCAGGTCTAACTGATTGTTTTCATTATTTTGCACCTAAACTTAGCCAAGGCGCAAGAGGCTAGACATATGAGGAACCCTCATACGCCTGCCCAAATGGTTAATCGCTACTAGCGGGTTTCTTGCTGCTGTCATCTGCGCGTTTGTAAGACACTTCATCGATGAGGCCGAAGTCTTTGGCTTGTTCGGACGTCATGAAAGTATCGCGCTCCAACGCATCTTCGATTTTGCGCAAGGTCTGCCCCGTATGCTGAACGTAAATTTTATTGAGGCGCGAACGCATATCCAAAATCTCTTGCGCATGGCGCTCAATGTCAGACGCTTGGCCTTGAAAACCGCCCGATGGCTGATGCACCATGACGCGCGCATTCGGCAAAGCAAACCGCAAGCCTTTTTCGCCCGCGGTCAACAATAGCGAGCCCATAGAGGCCGCTTGGCCGATGCACAAAGTAGCGACCGGCGCGCGGATATATTGCATGGTGTCATAAATCGCCATGCCAGATGTCACCACCCCGCCCGGCGAGTTAATGTACATGGAAATTTCTTTTTTCGGGTTTTCCGCTTCGAGAAACAAAAGCTGCGCCGTAATCAGGCTGGCCATATGATCTTCGACACCGCCGGTGACAAAAATCACGCGTTCTTTCAGCAAACGCGAATAAATGTCGTAGGCGCGCTCCCCGCGGCTGGATTGCTCCACCACCATCGGGACTAGCGAGTTCGTTAGGTTATCAACCAAATCGTGCATTCTTCTCTCCTATAAGCTCCCTATAATGTGGGGTGCTTTGCAGCAATTTCCAAGGGAAATAGCTCAGGAAAGTGAACCGACGGTAAGATTACTTTTTATCTGCGTCTTTCTTGGCCGGCTTTTTGGCCGCTGGCTTCTTGGCAGCGGGCTTTTTGGCGTCTGGTTTTTTAGCTGGAGCTTTTTTCGCGGCTGGCTTTTTGGCCGCTGCTTTTTTCGCCTTTGGCTTATCTTCGTCGTCCGCACCCGGCTCAACCATCAAGTCTTCTAGCGATACTTTTTTGTCGCTAACGGTGGCCATTTCACAAATAAAGTCGACGACTTTTTCTTCAAAAAGCGGCGCGCGAATTTGCGACATAGCCTCTGGGTTTTGCTGGAAATACTCAAACACTTGCTGCTCTTGCCCAGGGAATTGTTGCACCCGTTGCATGAGGCCTTGGTTCAATTCTTCTTGGCTCACGTCGATGGAATTATTACTGCCCACTTCGGCCAATACCAGCCCTGTGCGCACGCGGCGAATGGCGATGTCGCGATATTCAGCGCGCAAATCATCTTCGCTGTCATCGAGGTCTTCGATTTTCTTCTCTTGGGTTGCCAGCTCTTGTTCGAATTGGCCCCAGATTTGTTGGAACTCCATCTCCACCATGCTCGGAGGCAGATCGAAATCATGCGTCTCAGCCAGTTGGTCGAGCAGGTCTTTTTTCAAATGGCCGCGCGACATTTGGCCGTAATCGGCACCAATTTGCTCGCGCATGGCTTCTTTCAGTTTTTCAAGACTTTCCATGCCCAAGGAGCTTGCAAACTCTTCGGTAATTTCAGCGTCTTTAGATTCGCTGACCTCATGCACAGTGCATTCAAACACGGCAGCTTTGCCGGCCAAATCAGCGGAGCCATAATCGGCAGGGAATTCTAAGGCGACGTCTAGTTTGTCGCCGGCTTTCGCGCCAACCAATTGCTCTTCAAAGCCCGGAATAAACTGGCCTGAGCCCAACTCAAGGTCGAAGCCTTCGCCAGCGCCGCCATCAAAAGCTTCGCCGTCGACACGACCGAGGAAGTCGATTTTCACGCGGTCGCCGTTTTGGGCTTTCGCGGTTTTGGCGCGGGCCACAAAATCTTTGCGGCTAGAAGCCAAACGCTCCAGCGCTTCCTCGACGCGAGCTTCGTCGATTTCGACGGTTGGTTTTTCGAGTTTCAGTTTCGAGAAATCCGTCAGCGTAATCGGCGGGATAACTTCATAGGTAATATCGTAAACCAAATCTGCTGTGCCTGCGACGATGGCGTCGACTTCGCCGACCAGTTTAATTTCTGGCTGCATGGCGGGGCGCTCTTCGCGGTCTGTGAGCATTTTTTGGCTGCTTGTGTTGACGGTCTCTTGAATGAGTTCGCCCATCAGTTGCTCGCCGAAAGTTTTGCGCACATGGGCGGCCGGCACTTTACCGGGGCGGAAGCCTTTGATTTGCACTTGGCCTTTAACGCTTTCGATTTTCTCGTCGAGTTGTTTAGCCAGATCGGTCGCTGCGATGGTGATTTGCACTTCGCGCGCCAGGCCTTCGACGTTAATTTCTTTGATATCCATTTTATCCTCTTTCGGCTGTATTCAGCCTTTAAAAAAAGTGTTGGGTGTTATTTACACCCCTATTTGTATGGTGCGGGCGAAGGGACTTGAACCCCCACACCTCTCGGTACTAGAACCTAAATCTAGCGCGTCTACCAATTCCGCCACGCCCGCAAAAACAACTTTGTGCGCGCTTCATAGCAGGAGATGCGCCAGATGACTAGCCCCGAAACAAGGCTTTTACACGGGCCAAGGTTAAGGAAGCGTGTGCGCTGGGGCAAATGGCGACAAGACGGGCCCCCTCTTCTTTTTTCTGCAGCTCACATATGCATTAGCAAACGTTTGATGGCGTGGCGTTGATTGTCGGTTAGGCCGCGGTAATATTCGACGATGCGACGCGTTTGCCAGTCGAGCAGCAGCTCGAAATTGGGCGGCGCGGTGAGCGCTTCTTCGGACACGGCCAAACGCTCGGCGATGAGCGTGAGATGGGCTGGCGGCACGGGGCGGAAGCCGTATTCTGAGAGCCAGTACTTCTCTTGGCATGGGCGTAATCTCACCCAAATCTCGGCTGGCTTTAGCGCCGGTATTAAATACAAAAAAGACGCCCTTATTACCTTTGTAAAACTTGGCGCGGAGCATGGTTTCCTAATGGGCGGCAAAAGCGCTGGTTACAACAATAATGGCGCTATAGGCTCATTCGCGGACAGTGCTTCTAGCGACACACAACGCACAATCGCAATTGGCGTCGACTATGAAAGCAAAAAAAGGCATAGTTCTTACAGGTTCGCTCGAGCGTGCCAGCTCCATCGGCGGGGTTAGTAGCAATTCTGCAAGCATCGGAGTTCATTGGACGTTCTAGCGGTCGCGAGTTGGGTTAAAATTAAGGGTGAGCAAGTGAATTGGATATTTAGAGGGGCTATAATAGGCGCAGCCTACTTGTTCCCAAGCTTTCGGTTTGGTTACGGTGTTTTTTTAATTATTCTAATGCAGCTCGTAGCCGCTTTGTTTCTGTTCGCGGCCTGGATGGACCATGGAACTCAACCCGAATGGGTCGTTCGCAATGAAATCATATTTGCCGTAGTAAGTTCACTCATCGGTTGGTTGCTGGGTTTGGCACTTATCAGGCAGGCAAAGAAACACGCTAAACTACTCGAGAAAAACTTAAAAGAATATGACCGCGAGAGATCAAACCAGAGACATCTGTAAAAGCCCATCCAACGCCTTCCCTACCCTAAAGGGAGACCCGCATGACCGTTTACATTATCGCTCACTTTAAAATTCACGACCGCGCCGGATAGGACCGCTATGAAGAAAATTTTATGGAGGTGTTCGAGCCGTTTGGCGGAACCATGTTGAGCATTGATGAAGAGCCTACCGTCTTGCAAGGCGAGTTTGACGCCACCCGCTCTGTGCTGATGGAATTTCCCTCCAAACAACAATCCATGGCGTGGCTCACCTCGCCAGAGTATCAAGAAATAGCCAAACACCGCCTAGAAGCCAGCGTCGGCAAAGCCATTTTGGTAAAAAAATTAACCCCGCCCGAATAAGCCTTACTTCTTCGCCCCGCCTAACCCAATCTTCATATCATCGGTTTCTTCGCCCTGCTGCACCAGCGTCAGGGTTTGGCCGTCGGTTTCGAAAATATTCAGCGAGCAATTTTGCGGCGCGAACGAAATGACATCTTGCGCGGCCCAATCCGCTGGCTGCGAAGTGGCCGCGCAATAGGCCACGTTCAGCGCGATGAAATGCGAGAACACAACCACATGCTCGCCGCGTGCGGCCATAGCGTTTAGCGCGCGCGGCACGGCGTCGAACCAGCCTTTGAAATCTAGCCCGCTGGCTTGGCTCACGCGGTCGTCATACAAGCCCTGCCACGTGCCCGCCATCACACGGCGCAACCAATCGGTGCGCTGCGTTAAATCTTCGATGGGCGGGGGAATTTCCGAAACGCCCAGCTCAATCTTCGGCGTGGCGCCCCAAGCTTGCGCCAGCGGAATGGCCGTCTCTTGGCAGCGCTTTAGCGGGCTGGTGTAAATGGGTGCGGGCGCGCCAACCAAGGCTTGCACGGCCTCGGCCACCGCCGCGCTTTGGCTGCGGCCCAACTCGTTGAGGCCCGGGTCAGCATCGCCATCCCAGCCCGCCGCCGCCTTGCCGTGGCGGATCATATATATGCGTGTCATGTCGGCCCCTTCATCTTCGCATTAAGCGGCAGGCGTAAACGTATTGATGCCGTCGGCGCTGGTTAGCGTGCCGCGCATGCCGATGGCGTCTTGGCGCATCAGCTCCTGCACGTGGTCGCCCTCATGGCTCATGTAAGCGCAAAACCGATGGCCCGTGTTTTCCATGCGGCCAATGAGAATGCCCTCAGGCGGTTTGCCCGCCACATGCGACACCGTATAGCTCTCAATCGTCCCCATGCCTTCGGGCGTTTCCTCGACGGTCATTTTGTCCATGGCGTCGATTTTGCCTTGCAGCACGCTCGGCGCTTCGCGTTGCCAATCGCCCTCAAAAGGCTGCGTCGAATATAGCCCCAAAGAGTGTTTGGTCAGGAACCAGCCATTGCCATTGCAAAACCCTTTGCTGCCCGGATTAGCCCGAAGTTTCTGCGCCATTTGCGCGACAGATAAAAGCGTATAAGCATTGCCCGCGCCGCCGAAATACGGTAAGCCGCCGGTGATGGTGAACGGGCGTTCGTCATCATCGGCAATGTTCATCTCGCGGCAGGCCACTTCCACGGCCACGGGGAAGCAAGAGTAAAGATCGAAATAATCGATATCGGCCACGCTCCAGCCCGCCATAGTTAGCGCCAATTCGGCCATGCCTTTCATGGCGTGGCTGCGGTGCAGCTCGGGGCGCTCAATGGGGTTCCAAATGTCATTGGCTTCGGCGCAACCGTGCAAGTAAACCCAGTTGCTCTCGTCAATGCCCATCTCGCGGGCTTTGCCGACAGAAGTCAGCACCACGGCCGCCGCTTGGTCGACGCGAATGACCGAGTTCATATATTTAGGATACGGATAACCGACCAAACGATTGGTCTCGGTGACGGTTGAAATTTCTTCCGCCGAACGCGCCACGGGAAACCAGCTATACGGATTTTGCGCCGCAATCTCAGTGAACGGCTGCATCATCTCGCCTAGCTTTTGCATATGCGTGGGCATATCGCGGCCCAAATGATGGCGCAGCGCGTTTTCAAATATCGGATAATAATTCACCGGATAGTAAAGCCCATGGCGCCGTTCGACCGGCAGGCAGCCATTTTTCTCGACGCCCACTTCTTCGCGCGGGCCTTCAACTTGGTCGTTCCAGCCCGGTTTATCTGAGAAATCTAGCCCTTGCCCCAGCACGCGCATAATCGAGCCAAGCCCTTCGCCGCCTACAAGCAAGGCCGTGCCGACCGAGCCTTTGGAAATGCGTTCGGCCAATTCATTGATCATCATTTGCGGGGAATTACCGCCCGTTGCCGCGACCAAAGATTGCGTGGGCGACAAATCCAAATCGCGCGCTACGCTGAGGCCGATATTATTATAGCGTCCGATGGGCAGGTTCGCGCCCTCGGGTGAATCGGTCACAAACCGAATACCCGCCACCGTGTCGATGTTTTGCTTGGCCGTGCCGCCCGCATCGACCAGCGCTGCCTCGGCCGCTTGCGTGAGCAGCGCCAAGGGCGATTTTAGCTTTTCAGCGTCTTTTTCTTTTTGCAGCGTCAGGCCTGTGCCAATTAAAATCGGGGTATTGTCGTTCACCATAATAACTCTCTCCTGTTTGGCGAGAGTTTAAGGTGGCTTTGGTTGGGTTCAAGCGAATAATGACAAATCCCCGCCGCGACAGCAAATTTGCACACCTGCATAATATTTAGGCAACCGCCTAATTTTTAACCACATGAGTGGCAAAGCGCCAAACGACTCGTGTTCTGGGCCTGCTTCCGAAGTTGGCACGAATATTGCATATAGCTAGGAGATATCGCGCAGGAGACGGGCAATGAAAAAAATCGAAGCTATTATCAAGCCATTCAAATTGGACGAAGTAAAAGACGCGCTGCAAGAAGCTGGCGTGCAAGGCATCACCGTGGTGGAAGCCAAAGGCTTTGGCCGCCAGAAGGGCCACACAGAGTTGTATCGTGGCGCCGAGTATGTTGTCGACTTTTTGCCGAAGGTAAAACTCGAAGTGGTTGTCGCCGATGACCAGCTCGATGGCGCCATTGAAGCCATTAAAACCGCCGCTGAAACAGGGCGTATTGGCGATGGCAAGATTTTTGTCTCGGAAATTTCGCAAGCTATTCGCATACGGACTGGCGAAACGGGCGACGAGGCCCTATAAGACGCTTAATAAGTATACAGATTCACTGACTAGATTTTTGGAGATTACACATGTCAGACGCAGCTACCGTTCAAAAAATGATTAAAGACAATGACGTCCAATATGTTGACGTTCGCTTTACCGACCCGCGCGGTAAAATGCATCATTTGACCTTGGACATCGACCTTGTCGATGATGATTTCTTCGCTGAAGGCACCATGTTCGACGGTTCGTCGATTGCGGGCTGGAAAGCCATTAACGAGTCCGACATGGTGTTGATGCCAGATTGCTCCACTGCCCGCCTCGACCCGTTCTACGCGCAGCAGACCCTAACTTTGTTCTGTGATGTGCTTGAGCCAAATTCGCGCGGTGCTTATAACCGCGACCCTCGCTCGACCTCGCTACGTGCGGAAGAATATTTGAAATCAACGGGCATCGGCGACACAATTTTCTTCGGCCCAGAAGCTGAGTTCTTTGTATTTGACGACGTTCGTTTCTCGAACGATCCATACAACACAGGCTTTGCCCTCGACAGCGTTGAGCTGCCAGACAATTCCGGCACTGAATATGAAGCTGGCAACATGGGTCACCGTCCGCGCACCAAAGGTGGCTACTTCCCAGTTAACCCAATCGATAGCGGTCAAGATCTGCGCGGCGAAATGCTCGGCGTCATGAAAGACATGGGCCTCAAAGTTGAAAAGCATCACCACGAAGTGGCGGCTGCCCAACATGAGCTAGGCCTGAAATTCGGCACGATGACCAGCATCGCCGATGACCTGCAATTGTATAAATATGTGGTTCACAATGTGGCGCATGCTTATGGCAAATCCGCTACCTTTATGCCAAAGCCAGTGGCTGGCGATAATGGCACCGGCATGCACTGTCACCAGTCGATTTGGAAAGACGGCAAGCCGCTTTTCGCTGGCGACAAATATGCTGACCTTAGCCAAGACTGCTTGTATTACATCGGCGGCATCATCAAACATGCTCGCGCCTTGAACGCGTTGACCAACCCGTCAACCAACTCCTACAAGCGCCTCATCCCAGGCTTTGAAGCACCGGTTCTGCTCGCCTATTCGGCTCGTAACCGCTCGGCTTCTTGCCGCATTCCATTTGCCACATCGGCACCTGGCAAGCGCGTCGAAATTCGTTTCCCAGATCCAACCGCCAACCCATACCTCGCCTTCACCGCGATGTTGATGGCGGGCCTCGACGGCATCGAAAACAAAATCGATCCGGGCGAAGCGATGGATAAAGATTTGTACGAATTGCCACCTGAAGAGCTGGCCAATGTCCCACAAGTTTGTGGTTCTTTGCGCGAAGCTCTGGTTGCCCTAGACCAAGACCGTGATTTCCTGAAAAAAGGCAATGTCATGGACGACGACCAAATCGATGCGTATCTGGAACTGAAGTGGGAAGAAGTCTATCGCTTCGAACATGCCCCTCACCCAGTCGAATTCGACATGTATTACAGCGTCTAAGTAAGACGACACGAGATGCTGGCGCGTTCCACGACGTGCCAACAGGGCGGCCCCTTAGCAATGAGGGGTCGTTTGTCGTTTGGGCTAAACTCTATTGATAAAAATTAGGCGCTTTTTTTAGCGTGCGGGCAAATTCCATATCATGCTCAATCCACAATGTGGCGCCCATCTCAACCCGCAAGGCCCCGATTTTATCCATCGAGCCATGCGTGTCTTCCTTGGTTAGCCCGACAAAACGTTTCCAAGGGCCCGACAAAACGTTTCCAAGGGGTTGTCGGGCGGGCTCTGGAGTGACGTGGCGCGCTTATTTACCCTGCCAATAGGCGTTATAGGCCGCGGCGGCTTTTTTCTCTTCCGACTGATAACTAGTGAAAGCTTTAAACACGCCGAGGTCTAGGTTTGGCTCTTCGCCGCGCCCCATTCTGAGCAGTTGAATGCACCACCAGCCTTGTTGTCCCCAGCCGTTAAGCGCGGCAAACAAACGGAACGGTGAGTTGAGACCCAGAATGGGCCGCAAGAATTTTGGCCCAATCTCCATGCTTTTTTCAAAGATGGTGGTTGTATCGACTTCACCAGAAATCAGCTTGTTGACCACATTTGTGTCAACACAAAGAGGACGTCCCATGCCGACCATATCGCAGGCATCGGAACCCAAGGCCGCGTCCATGCCAGCGCGGGAGCGGAAGCCACCCGTTACCATCATCGGGCCTTTAAACACGGCGCGAATGTCTTTCGCATAATCGAGGAAATAGGCTTCGCGTGCCACCGTGCTTTCGCGCAAGGCTTCGGCGCGGTCTGGGTTCAGCGTCAGATTGTCTAGGCCGACGAGTTTTGGCTGCTCATAAGTGCCGCCGGAAACTTCCAACAGGTCAAGCTCTTCGTCGTTCAACCATTTTGCAACTTGAACAGATTCCTTATGCGTGAAGCCACCCTTTTGGAAATCAGCCGAGTTAAGCTTCAAAGACACGGGGAATTTCTTGCCCACGGCTTTTCGAACTGCCCGCAGCGTTTGAAGCAACAAACGGGCGCGATTTTCAAGACTGCCGCCCCATTTATCGTCGCGCGTATTAATGTCTGGCGACAAGAACTCGGAAATCAAATAGCCATGCGCACCATGAATTTGCACGCCCGTGAAACCAGTTTCCTTGGCTGTTTTGGCGGCATGGGCAAACCGCTTGATGACATCCAAAATTTCTTCATGCGTTAACGCACGCGGCTTGCCAAAAGCAGCTCCTGGCATTTGCAATTGCACATCACTTGGCCCCACAGGTGTCGACGCCACGGCGGCCGGCGTTTGTCGGCCTGCGTGCGATATTTGCATCCAAAGATGCGTGTTGTTTTTTGTGCCGGCCTTGGCATAGGCCTTCAGGCTGGCCAATTGAGCTTTGGTTTGCTTGCCTTCGATAACCACATTGCCCGGGCGCTCGAGGTAGCGATGGTCGATTTGCACATTGCCGGTCAGCAAAATGCCTGAGCCGCCTTCGGCCCAACGTCCATACAAAGTTTTGTGTTTTTTCGTCGCGCGATTGCGCTCGTCTGCCAGACCTTCTGTCATGGCCGCTTTGCAAATGCGGTTTTTAATTTCAACGCCGCAAGGCAGCTTTAGACTAGATCCAATATTTACCGATACCATTTAGTTTCTCCAAAGTTTTAACTGTGGGCTACACTAAGCACTGATTCGATAAGTTCAAGTGTGGAGTGCCCTATGGCATCGGAAGATTTATTCAGCGACGAACCTGTTCCTGAAGCGAAAAAACCAAGCCCGAAAGCCGCTAAAAAAGCGGAGAAGGCGGAAAAAAGCTACTCCGCTGCTGACATCGAAGTGTTGGAAGGGCTGGAGCCCGTTCGGCGTCGCCCGGGCATGTATATCGGCGGCACCGACGGCCGCGCCATGCACCATTTATTTGCCGAAGTCATCGATAACTCCATGGATGAAGCCGTGGCCGGATATGCCAGCTTTATCGAAGTGGAAGTCATGCCTAATAATCGCTTATCCATCCGCGATAATGGCCGTGGCATTCCCGTAGACCCGCACCCTAAGTTTAAAAACAAGTCGGCGCTCGAAGTCATTATGACGACTTTGCACGCGGGCGGTAAATTCGGTGGCGATGCTTATGATACCTCCGGTGGCTTGCACGGCGTGGGCGTCTCGGTGGTGAATGCGCTTTCGTCTGAGCTAATTGTCGACGTCGCGCGCGATCAACTTATGTATCAACAAACCTTCTCGCGCGGCGCGCCTGTGGGGCAAATCGAAAAAATCGGCGAAGCCAAAAACAAACGCGGCACCACGGTTACCTTCACGCCCGATACAGAAATTTTTGGCACCATAAGTTTTGACCCTGCGCGTCTTTACGCGATGGCAAAAGCCAAAGCCTATTTGTTTGGCGGCGTCGAAATTCGTTGGAAGTGCGACCCAGCTCTGATTAAAGACGAAACGAAGTGCCCACCCGAAGACGTGTTGAAATTCCCCAATGGTCTGCAAGATTATTTGGCCGAGCAAATTGATGGGCGTACGGTTGTGACGCCTGTGCCATTTGCTGGCAAAGTGAAAAAAGAAGGCGGCCACGG
The DNA here is from genome assembly GCA_963932545.1 of uncultured Rhodobiaceae bacterium. Classification (GTDB taxonomy): domain Bacteria; phylum Pseudomonadota; class Alphaproteobacteria; order RS24; family RS24; genus UBA8337. The sequence goes on from CAWVRH010000016.1 coordinate 13,842, forward strand.
CAGCGTGGAGTGGGCCGTCACTTGGGTGGCTGCGGGTATCGGCGATGCCGATGGCATGTCCGCCAGCTATTGCAACACCGTGCCAACGCCAGAGGGCGGCACGCACGAACAAGGCATGCGCTCGGCACTCGCCAAGGGTTTAAAAGCCTATGGGGAACGCATCAACAATAAGAAAGCCAGCATTCTCACCGCCGAAGATGTGATGGGAACGGCGGCTGCTTTTGTTTCGGTATTTATTCGCGAGCCAGAATTTCAGGGCCAGACCAAAGATAAATTAGCAACGCCGGAAGCCGCCAAAATCGTGGAAAATACCTTACGCGATCATTTTGAGCATTATCTAACTTCCGCGCCTGCGGATGCCGATAAATTGCTCGGCTGGGTTATCGACCGCGCCGACGAACGCGTGCGCCGACGCCAAGAGCGCGATGTTAATCGCAAGACCGCGGTTCGTAAATTGCGCCTTCCCGGCAAGCTGGCCGACTGCTCGCAAAAATCATCGGAAGGCTCTGAGATTTTCATCGTCGAGGGCGATAGCGCGGGCGGCAGTGCCAAACAAGGGCGCAATCGGCGCAACCAAGCCGTGCTGCCTTTGCGGGGCAAAATTTTAAACGTGGCCAATGCCACCACTGCCAAAATGCAGCAAAGCCAACAAATTGGCGATCTCGTTTTGGCGCTGGGTTGCGGCATGGGTGCGTCTTACGACAATTCGCGCCTGCGCTATGAGAAGGTCATCATCATGACCGATGCCGATGTCGATGGCGCGCATATTGCAGCGCTTCTGGTGACGTTTTTTCATGAACAAATGAGCGAGCTTATTCAAAACGGCCATCTCTATATCGCTGTGCCGCCGCTCTATCGTTTGGCGCAAGGGGCAAAAACTTTTTACGCGCGTGACGATGAACACCGCGAAGAATTGCTAGAATCTGAATTTCGCTCTAACGCCAAAGTCGAAATCAGCCGCTTTAAAGGCTTGGGTGAAATGCTGCCCGCACAATTAAAAGAGACTACGATGATGCCCGGCTCGCGCACGCTTTTGCAGGTACATATTCCAGACGACGAAGTCAAAGCCACAGCGCAAACCGTGTCTGATTTAATGGGCAGCAAACCCGAATTGCGTTTCAAATTCATTCAAGAAAACGCCGCCTTTGCCAGCGACGAAATGTTGGACATCTAAGCCCAGCACCTAATCCGCGTGAGCAAAAGCTTTACATAGCGCTAAATCCCTCTATGTTCGCGACATTAAGTCAGGTCAGGCCGTGGTGGCCTGAGCTTTGAGGATTGCTGTTACTTCAGACATCTCAAGTGCTGCGCATGTCGCGCAAAAGCTAACGCTTCAACGGAAGCGTAGATTGCCAGCCCGCTATTTGCAGGGCCAACACGGAAGATACATAAATGAGTTTTGATAGCCTCGGCCTCGCGCCAGAAATCATGAAAGCCATCAACGAAGTCGGCTACACTGAGCCGACCCCTATTCAGGCAGAAGCCATACCCGAAGTTTTGGCGGGTCGTGACGTTTTGGGCATTGCCCAAACGGGCACAGGCAAAACCGCTAGCTTTACCTTGCCGATGATACATCGCTTGATGAAAGGCCGCGCCAAAGCGCGTATGCCGCGCACGCTTATTTTAGAGCCGACGCGCGAATTGGCCGCTCAAGTTGCCGAGAACTTTGACATCTATGGCAAGCACACGAAATTGAGCAAAGCGCTACTTATCGGTGGCGTGAGTTTTAAAGACCAAGAGCAAGCTATTTTGCGCGGCGCCGACGTGCTAATTGCCACGCCGGGCCGCCTGTTAGACCACGTGGAGCGCGGCGGTGTTTTGCTGCGCGGTGTGGAAGTTTTGGTTATCGATGAAGCCGACCGCATGTTGGACATGGGCTTTATTCCCGATATCGAAAGAATTGTTTCGCTGGTACCGTTTACGCGCCAGACCCTGTTTTTCTCGGCCACTATGCCACCCGAAATCACCCGCTTGTCAGAGCAATTTTTGTCGGCGCCGGTTCGCGTCGAAGTGGCTCGCCCGTCATCGACCAATGACAATGTAAGCCAGCAGCTGTTAGAAGTGGCCCCCGCCAAAAAACGCGATGCCCTCCGCTCGCTATTTGAATCAGAAGATGTGGCCAATGGCATTATTTTTTGCAACCGCAAACGCGACATTGCCGACCTGCTGAAATTTTTGCAGCAGAATGATTACAAAGCCGTCTCGCTACATGGCGACATGGACCAGCATATGCGCCTGCGGATGCTCGACCAGTTTAAAAATGGCGATGCGACCTATCTCATCGCCTCGGATGTGGCCGCGCGCGGGCTCGATATTCCGGCCGTAAGTCATGTGTTTAATTTCGATGTGCCAACGCACGCAGAAGACTATGTTCACCGCATTGGCCGTACCGGTCGTGCAGGACGCTCTGGCGCTACCTTTACTTTGGGCACGCGCAATGACGCAAAATACGTCGACGCCATTGAAAAGCTGATTGAGCAGCCCATCCCCCGCGCCAGTTTTGAAGGCGGGGGTGCCTCCGAGGAAAGCAGCGCGGAAGAAAAGAAACCACGCAGTCGCAATCGTCGCTCTCGCAATGAAAAGAGCCATGAACCTCGCGAAGAAAAATCAGAAGCCAGTGAGCAGTCCAAGCCACGCGAAGGCGGAAAACGCCGTGGCCTTTTAGGTCGAGGACGCCGTGGTGACAAGCCGCAAGCAAACGTAGCTGTGTCTGAAGCGCCTATGGACGCAAAGCCTGAAGTCAAAGCAGAAGCTAAGGTAGAGCCAAAAGCGCAGACGAAGTCAAAAGTTGAGACGAAGCCAAAAGCTGAGTCGAAGAAAGCTGCCCCAAAATCAGATCCAAAAGCTGCCACCAAAAGCCAATCCTCGAACAAAGGATCCGATGCTTTTGAAGGCAATATGCCTGATTTTTTAAAGTAGGCTTTTCAAAAACCTATCGACGCTGGTCGAACCGTCGCCCTACCATGGCGGCGGAGATATTGGTTTTTTGAATATCAATGGCACCGCCGGCAATGCCCCAGCCCCAAGCGTCGCGCATGCGCCGCTCCATGGGGTAAGCTTTGGAATAGCCATAGCCGCCCATCAATTGCAAAGCAGCGCCCGTAACTTCACGGCATATTTCATTGGAAAAACATTTGGCGACCGAGCTGTCGATGACGCTCGGCAGGCCGTCTTGCGCGTTAACGGCCGCGCGATGAATAAGCAGACGCGCCGCCTCGACGCGCATTTGCATCTCGGCCAATTTAATTTGCACGCCTTGAAACTCAACCAGCTCTTTACCGAATTGCTGGCGCTCTTGCACATATTCCAGCACATCTTCCAAAGCGCCCGAGGCTTGCCCCAAGGCCATCGTGGCATTGCCGCAGCGTTCCAAGTCAAAGGCTTCCATTAATTTACGAAAGCCGCCTGCTGGCACGACGATGTTATCTTCCGGCACGGTAACATTATCGAGGAAAATATCCGCCGACGGGACACCGCGAAACCCCATCAGTTCTTCTTGTGCGCCAAAGCTCAGACCCGGCGTATCCTTATCGACAAACACCGCGCCAATGCCCTTTGCGCCCGGGTCATCCGAGAGGCGCGTGTAAACCAAATAGCCATCGGAATGGCCGCCGCCTGAACACCAGCGTTTCTGGCCGTTCAAAATAACCTGACCATTTTTAATCTCGCCGCGCGTCGTCAAATCCGTTAGCGCACTGCCCGCTTGCGGCTCCGACATAGAGACAGCCAAAACCATTTCACCGCGACAGACTTTCGGCACCACCTCTTGCTTCAACCGATCGGAAGCAAAATGCACCAGCGCATGAACCGGGCCCACATTGGCCTCGAACAAAGGAAAAGCTGAGGCCGAGGAGATTTTGGCAAATTCTTCCAGCACCAAAAGCGCTTCCAAATTACCAAGCCCTAAGCCACCCAAGTTTTCTGGAATATTAATGCCGAGAAAGCCCATATCGCCCAATTTCTTGAGCATATCGGGGCCCGGCGGATGGCCTGTTGTCTCGCACATTTCAGCTATTTTGGGCATTTCTGCACGGGCAAATTTACGAGCTGTCGCTTGCAATTCACGCTGCTGGTCACTGAGCTGAAAATCCATAATATTATTCCTCATTTGGGGGACTAAATCGAAACCTTGAAGGGCTAAGTATAAGAGCAAGCGAGCCAAGGCGTCCACAGTTTGCCTGCGACAAACTTGCCCCCCCGCCTCTCATGGTGCTTGATTTAGCCACCGTTTCGGGACACTGTACCGCCAGAAATTAAATTTACCTTTAGGGAGTTACTGATGACTGAAGCATATATTATTGATGCCTGCCGCACACCGCGTGGCGTTGGCAAGCCGGGCAAAGGCGCCCTCGCCGATATCCACCCACAACAACTGGGAGCCACGGTTCTCAAAGCGCTGGCTGAACGCAATAAAATCAACACCAGCGAAGTCGATGACATTATTTGGGGCACCAGCTCCCAGCGCGGCACACAAGCCGGCGACTTGGGCCGCATGGCCGCTTTGGATGCGGGCTATGATGTGCGCTCCAGCGCCATGACCCTCGACCGCTTTTGTGGCTCAGGCATCACGGCTGTAAACATCGCCGCTGCCAACATTATGTCTGGCATGGAAGATATGACCATTGCGGGCGGCACAGAAATGATGTCGCGCTTTGGCACAGATGCCGCCGCCAGCTCCCCTTTCCTCGACAATGGCAATGAGCGCCTGCGCGAAGTGCATCCTCAGCCGCACCAAGGTGTGTGTGCCGATGCGATTGCAACGCTTGAAGGCATCGATCGCGAAGCCGTAGATGCGCTAGCCTATGTCAGCCAACAACGCGCCCAGCATGCGATTGAAAACGGTCACTTCGATAAGTCGCTCATCGCCGTGCATCGCGAAGATGGCACGCTGGCTCTCGACAAAGAAGAATTTCCACGCCCACAAACAACGCTCGAAAGCCTTGCCGCTCTCGATCCATCGTTTGCAAAACTGGCTGATATTCCGCTCGACGAACAAGGCACGACTTTCCGCAAGCTGGTGGCACAAGCCTATCCAGATTTGGAGATTAACCATGTGCATCATGCGGGCAACTCGTCCGGTGTTGTGGATGGTGCGGCGGCTCTTTTGCTGGCTTCCAAAACCTATGCCGATGCCAATGGCATGAAGCCTCGGGCGCGTATTCGCGCGATTGCCAATATGGGCGATAGCCCAACCTTGATGCTGAACGCCCCTGTGCCGGCAGCCAAAAAGGTTTTGGCCAAAGCCGGTCTGTCGATTGGGGATATTGATTTGTTTGAAATCAACGAAGCGTTTTCCGTGGTTGCCGAGAAGTTCATTCGTGACCTCGACCTCGACCGCAACATCGTGAACGTCAATGGCGGCGCGATGGCACTGGGTCACCCAATTGGCGCGACGGGCGCTATTCTCGTCGGCACTATGTTGGACGAGCTGGAACGCCAAGACAAACAATTCGGTCTGGTAACTATGTGCGCCGCCGGCGGCATGGCACCTGCGGTCATTATTGAACGCGTTTAAGACCCTCAATAATTAGAAAGGCGTTGCGCGGTTTCGCGCAGCGCCTTTTTTGTGTCCGCTCTCCCTCGCACTTGACCTCTTGTCAGGATTTAGACAAACTTATATCTGAATAATTCAGGGAGTTTTCCATGCGCGCACATTATAACCATCTCGACCCATTTCTCGCCGCAGACGACGCCGACACAATGTTGCGGCTGGCCGAAAACTTTGGCAGCTTTGGCCCCTATGCCAATGAAGCCGAAAACGAAGGCATTGGCGAAAGCCTGCCGCAGCGCTTTGATGCCGCCTATAATTACATAGCCAATGGCATCGACGGTGGCGGCAATGAAGAAGGTTTTAAAACCGCAGCTTCGCGAACCAATTACTTCCGCGAAACTTATGCTTATGGAGAAGAAGTGCAGGCACCTGGCGTTGAGCCCTTCATGAACCATCCAGCGCTGAAAGAAACAGCGCGCAAAATTTCCGGCGTCGAGCGCATTGTGCCCGCCATTATTTTTGCCAATCTTTTGGTTCCGGGCCAAGAGTTGGCCGTGCATACAGACGTACCAGAGTTTCGCGGCGCCAACCGCAAAGTAACCCCACAATGGCTTCTCGTTACCATGCTGCACTCGGGTCTGTTCGACGAATGGCGCATCCCCATCACCACCTGCGTATCTTGGTTCGGCAAATCCAAAGGCGGCGCCTTCACCTTCTATCCAGAAGGCGCAAGCGGCACACGCGAGGCCATTCAGGCGCAGCATAATTCAGCTATTTTAATAGACACCGACGAAGTGTTTCATGGCGTTGAACGCGTCACCCAAACGCGTCCCGATATTCCGATTATCGAAAAATCGACACGCCTGCATTTCATGGGCGACGACCATTGGCAAATGCGCGAAGGCGACACTGTGTTGGGCGATTATGACTGGGCCGATTTACGCTACTCGATTTCGTGGAAAGCCTATTGCTTCAAAGATGAAGCTGAAGAGACCCTATGGCGCTCGGGCAGCGATGACTTGAGCATCGAGTTCATCCTCGACCGCTTGGAGGCCGATTTGCGCAAAACCGGCGCGCTCACGGGCTCCCGCCCAGAGCCAACCGAATTCGCCACGCTTATGGTCGGCCATTACATCCGCTTTCCACGCCAACGAATGGCGGCAGAATAAACCCAAATTAACCGATGCCCTTAAGCAACCCAGCCTTGCAACTGAGCTGCTTCTTCGCGCAACACCTGTGGTCCGCCAAGCAATTGGCGATTGGCGCCAATGCGCTTGAACCAATAATGCAAGCCAAGCAAATCGGTAAAGCCCATGCCGCCATGCACTTCGGTAGATGTGCGGGCAACGAATTTACCAATTTCTGAAACATGCGATTTGGCCAAACGCGATGTCAGACCCGCCTCTTCTGGCACATTTTCTTGCGCGTAGGCCGCATACCAGACCAGCGAGCGACACGGCTCTAATTTGGCCGCCATTTCGGCGCACATATGTTTGACCGCCTGAAACGATCCGATAGGACGATTGAACTGCTCGCGGTCTTTCGAATAAGCCACCGCTTTTTCCAACATCTGAGAGGCCGCGCCCAAAGTATCGGCAGCCAATAAAACGCGACCCGTATCAATCATTTTACTTTGCGCCTCGCCATGATTATTCCCCGCCAACAGATGCGCCGTTGCGCCGTCCAAATCTAGGTTCACGACATGACGGGTTTTATCGATAGTGGTCAAAGCCACTTCCTCCACCCCCGCGCTACCGCGTTCCACAATCAGCAGTTGCTCGCCTGTGGTCAGCAAAAAATGTGTGGCGGCTTCGGCGCCCATAACAAAACTGGCACGACCCGAAACCTTGTCGCCGCTCAGCGTGAGGCCCGCGCCTTCGCGCGCGCCAATGGCTTCTGTTGCCCCAACGCCCATAACCACCTCGCCAGAGGCAATTCTGCCCAGCCAATCGCTATCGCCGCAAGTACGCAAAGCCATAACGGCCATACCATAGGCCGCCGTGAAAGGAGATGGCGACACGTTGCGCCCCAGCGCTTCTTGAATAAGAGCCGCTTCCAGCACACCCATGCCTAGACCACCCTGCTCGGCTGGCATAAGCACAAAAGGCACGCCTAAATCCATCAATCCGCTTTGTAAATCGGCGGCCAATGCTGGGTCCCCATCGACAAATTTTCTTACCAAAGACAGCTCAGAGGCGCCTTCCAGATAGCGTCCCACCGAGTCTTGCAACATGGTTTGGTCTTCGTTTAATCCAAAATGCATGTCTATAACTCCTAATTAGCTTTTTGCGCGGCAGGCTTGGCCGGCTTCGGTTCGCGTGGCATACCGAGGCCTCGCTCACTGATAATATTTTTCTGAATTTGCGCCGACCCGCCACCGATAATCAGTCCGAGGTCGAACATGTAATGGGTTTGCCACATGCCGCGATCTCGCGCGAAGGGGCTGTTCTCGTAAAGTATTCCATATTCGCCCATTACATCGATGGCCAATTCGGCCATCTGATGGTTCAGCTCACAGCCTTGTAGCTTGACCAGCAGCCCGGCCATGCCAGATGATTTTTTCTGGCTCGACAAAGTTGTCAGACGCATCCCATTCATTTTCATCGCATAGGCTTCGCCCTGCAATTGCACCAGACGGTCCCGATAAATATCATTGTCCATCAGGGAGCCACCGCTTAGCTGCTCTTGTTTCATAATATCCGCGATTGAGTTGAGCCTAGAGAGCGCCGCATCCGGGTCGCCCAACATGCCGCGTTCGTGGGTCAGCGTGGCATTGGCTACCATCCACCCTTCGCCGCGATTGCCAACTATTGAATGCGTAGGCACGCGCACATCGGTGAAAAATACTTCATTAAACTCGGCATAACCCGTCATCGTCATCAGCGGGCGCACTTCGATACCCGGTGTTTTCATATCGAGAAGAATATAACTAATGCCTTGGTGTTTCTTCGCATCTGGCTCGGTGCGAACCAGACAGAACATCATGTCGGCATATTGCGCCGTGCTGGTCCAAATCTTTTGGCCGTTGATAACAAAGTCATCGCCATCGACGACGCCTGCGGTTTTTACCGCAGCCAAGTCAGAGCCCGCGCCGGGTTCCGAATAGCCTTGGCACCAGACCATTGTGCCATCCAGAGTGGGCTTAATATAAGCGTCTTTTTGCTCTTGCGTGCCGAGCTCCAACAAAGTTGGAACCAACATGTTGATGCCTTGTCCGGACATACCGCCGGGCATTTTCGCGCGCGAAAATTCCTCAGCGATGATGCGAGATTTCAACGCATCCGGCTCTGCGCCATAGCCGCCATATTCCTTTGGGTGCGTGCGCGCGGCGAAGCCGTTGGCCAGCAAAATTTGTTGCCAAGCCAAACGCTTTTCACTGCGCACCGAGCGATCGTTACGATTGGGCGCAACGTCTTTATGCGCTTCTAAAAAACGCGTCACTTCGGCACGAAAATCCACGTATTCCTGCGTTAAATTCAGATCCATAATACTCTCCAAGGAAGCCATCTTTGCGCACACGTTAGGCAACCTTCGCCTCCAGCGCAACGACAAGTTGCAACTGACAAGCGCATTCTCTATAGGCGAGAGCTCGAAGCACTGGTATGTTTGGCCATGCTTGATCGTTATTTATTCATTCGTTTACTGAAGACCCACTTGGCGCTGACCCTCGTCTTGGCCTCGGTTATCTGGTTGGTGCAAGCGCTTGACCTATTCGACAAAACCTTGAGTGCAGGCGCTTCGCCGTTAATGACTTTGGGCATTAGTTTGCTGATTTTGCCGCGCGTCATCACTTTTACCCTTGGCCCTGCTTTGCTGATAACCGTCTTATCGCAAATGGTTCGGCTGCTGCAAGATTACGAATATTTTGCGCTCGCGGCAGCGGGGCTCAGCCCTTTGCGGATTTTGCGCCCCATCGCCTTGCTGGCGGTTTTAACCATGCTGTTGCAAAGCGCCTTGGCTTTTTACATTTCGCCCATGGCGATGAAAAACCTAAAACACCGAACCGAAAGCACGGGAACGCAATTGGCCCTAGGCGACTTACAAGCTGGTGCCTTTAAAGATGTCGCCAAAAACATGACGATTTACACCAGCGGCCGCGACGACCAAGGCCAGTGGCTCGATATTATGATTTACGACACCACCGCGCCCAAGCAGCCGACGCTCTATACAGCCCAAAAAGGCGCGATTGTTAGCGCATCGGACCAGAGTTATTTCGTGTTGCGACAAGGCACACAGCAAATAACCAATGGCGACGGACAGCGCACTTGGGTGCATTTTTCACGTTATTTAGTGCCCCTCAAGGCCACCAAAACAGCCATCAAAGCACGCCATGACCTGAACCGAAACCATATGATGATCCATCAATTGCTAGACCCCGCAGCTTATGGCATCACCAATGTTTCGCGCATCGCCAGAATGCAGGCGCGTGGACTAGAGTTGATATCTAATTTGGCGGCCCCATTTGTCTTCACCCTGATTAGCTTTGCCGTGGTTACCGCGGGCGGGCTTAATCGGCATGGGTATGGGCGCCGTATTATGATGGCCGTTACGCTGGCGATTGTTTTCCAAATTGGCATTATTGCTTTATCCGCTCAAGCGGTCGAGCGCGATCAAGCTTGGTTAGTGTTTATCTGGCCAGTGGCTTTTTTCGCAACCCTATGCGGCGTGATTATGGTGCAGACCAACCCCGCTCTCTTGTCGACTTGGAACCCAATTCGCCGTGGCAGAAACGTTACATGAAAACGCTGAACAAATATCTTATTGGCAGATTTTCTGTCTGGTTGCTGGTTGTTCTGGTCGGCTTTGGTGCGGTGGCGCTTTTAGGCGATTTCCTCGAAATGCTGAGCTTTGTCAATCGCTTCGACCTTGGCACGGGCGCGGCTATTGGGTTTACCTTGCAACGCCTACCGCTCATCATTCTCGACTTTCTACCGTTTATCTTTTTATTCGGTACGGTGTTTTGCCTGCTGCGGCTGTCGCAAACCCAAGAGCTGGCGGTTATTCGCGCGGCTGGCCTTTCGGTCTGGCAATTTCTGACGCCGCTTTTGGTATTCACTTTCATTACAGCAAGTCTTGTTGTCGCGGTGCTAGAGCCCATTGGCGCGCTCAGCATGGCCAACTTCTCCGCCAAGCAAGCCGAGGTTACCGGAATTAAAGCGAAGCTAAGTTTTTCTACCGACGGCATTTGGTTCCGCGAGAATAACCAGCAAAGCAATTATATCGTTCACTCTCAAAAGCTCGACCCGCAAGACGCCGCACGCCTACTGAAGGTAGCGGTAACCGTCATCAACGAAGATGGAACCTTCAATCGCCACCTAGAGGCTGCGTCCGCGCAATTGTTCAATGGTGTGTTTATTTTGCAAGATGTGAAAATATTCACTGGTACTCGTTTGCCGCAAATCAAAGAGCAAGTAATCTTGCCAACCCAGCTTACGCTGGCCAGCATGCAAAACAGTTTCAAGCCTCCGCGCACCATTGGGCTATGGAAATTACCCACTTATATCGCCCAAGCTCGCGAGGCCGGCATGGATGTGTCGCGCCATGAAGCGCACTTTCAATCGCTTTTGGCTTTGCCCATTTTATTATTGTCGATGGTGATGGTAGCCGCCTGTTTCTCCTTGCCGACAGGGCGGATATTCTCGACCTCGCAGACTTTGGGGTTCTCCATTTTATGCGGCTTTTTATTGTTTATCGTCAATGATGTCATCGGCCTGATGGCAGAGCTGAATATTTTGCCTGCCATAATGGCCAGCTGGATGCCCGCGCTTATTGCCTTGTTACTATCCGTAAGCTATCTACTTACCACAGAAGACGGCTAGACCCATTTAGGAAAACATATGACTGACTTGAAACTTGGATCCGACTTTGGAAACCCATCGCAAGGCGATTGGCTTGCAGCTGTGGAGAGCGCCCTTCGTGGCAAAGCAGCCGATAGTTTGGTGTCGCAGGACTTAGCTGGTTTCGAGCGCCAACCGCTTTACACGCAAGCCACCGCGCCAAGCGAGACCTCCGGCCTACCGGGTTTTGCCCCATTCACGCGGGGGCCCCAGGCCGTCAACAACACCTATTTGCCATGGCATATCGCCCAACGCGCCGTCATTGGCCGCAAAGGCGTCGATAACGCTGCCCTTATGACCGACCTCAATGGCGGTGTGACGGCTCTATGGCTCGACTTTAGCCAAAGTGTGCCCGATGCAGGAGCATTGAAAGCCCTGCTCCAAGACGTACGCCTAGATTTGGCGCCACTATGTTTAGTGCCACGCGCACATGGCATGGCAGCCGTGCAACCCGTGCTAGATTATTACGACCAACATGAAGCCGCCCCTGAGACCGTGGGCTATCTCAACCTAGATCCTTTGGCCGCTAGCCTAGAGCATGGTGAGATGGGGGAGATGGGCGAAACGGCCGCTTTTGATTATGCGGCGCTACCAAGTCTTTCCACCGCGCGCCCTGGCCTTCGTTGGATGACAAGTTCTGGCGCCGCCTATCACGCGCATGGCGCCAGTGTGCCGCAAGAATTAGGCTGGATGCTGGCTGGCCTGACAGACTACATGCGTGAGCTGGAAGCCGTTGGGGTCTCGCCCGCTCAGGCCCTATCGAAAATCATCTTAACGGTAGCCGCAGATGTTGATTTCTTTGCCACCTTGGCCAAAATCCGCGCCGCCCGATTGCTGTTTGCCAATATTGCGGAAGCCGTGGGCGCGCCAGATACGCCGCCGCAAATTCATGCCGAAAGCAGTTTGCGTGCCTTCGCTGACATCGACCCATGGGTCAATATTTTGCGCGCCACCGCCGCCACTATGGGCGCTGGCATCGCGGGCGTCGATGTTATGTGTGTTGCGCCTTGCACCGCCACCAGCGCGAGTGACAGCACATTAACGCGGCGCATTGCCCGCAATACGCAAATTATTTTGCAAGAAGAAAGCCACATCGGCCAAGTTACCGATGCGGCGGGCGGCAGCTATTATGTCGAGCAATTAACCCATGATTTGGCGACATCGGCTTGGGAGATATTCCAAGACATCGAGGCCACGGGCGGGCTTCGTGCCGCCGTGGCCGATGGCCGTATTGGCGATGCGATTATCCACCAACGCGCCGCCTTTGATGCCGCTATGGACACGCGCGCCCATGCGATGGTGGGGGTCAGCGAATTTCCAAACCTTGAGGAAGCCCCGCTAGAGGCGGCTTCGCAAACCCAATATCGCCTCTCGCACGGCTTTGAAGCCTTGCGAAACAAAGCCCAGAAAAGCAAACCGAAAACCTTTCTCGCCTGCTTGGGCGACATGGCTAGCTATACGCCGCGCGCCAACTTCGTGACCAATCTTTATGCTGCCGGTGGCTTGCACGCCATCCTCGGGGACGGTGGTACCGATTATGGCGCGATTGCCGAAGCATTTAAGAAGTCCAACGCCAAAATTGCCGTCATCTGCGGCTCAGATGAGGATTACGAAACCCATGCGCCTGCGCTGGCGGCAGCATTAAAAGTGGCTGGCGTCGTGCATTTGGCCTTGGCAGGTAAACCGCGCGACATAACCGACGTGGATGATTACTGCTTCGCGGGCTGCCAAGCCTTGAGCTATCTCACAAATATTCACACCAAACTTGGGCTATAAGCCAAACTCGGTCTATAGCGGAGACATAAAATGAGCCAACTACCTGATTTTTCAAAACGCCCCCTTTCGCTGACCGCCAAAGGCGATTTGGTGAGCTGGCAATCTGCGGCTCAAGACGCGCAAAGTAATCGTAGTGGCGCAAGCCAGCGAAAGACCCCTGAAGGTATTGATATCAAAGCGCTTTATACCTCTGACGATAGAACTGCCCTGCCCTATCTGGACAGCTTCCCGGGTATTGCGCCCTATATTCGCGGCCCTTACGCCACAATGTATGTCAACAAACCTTGGACCGTGCGCCAATATGCTGGCTTTTCGACGGCTGAAAAATCGAACGCCTTTTATCGCCGAAATTTGAAGGCGGGCCAAAAAGGCCTCTCCGTGGCCTTCGATCTAGCCACCCACCGTGGCTATGACAGCGACCACCCACGGGTGGCTGGCGATGTGGGCATGGCAGGTGTGGCGATTGATAGCATTCTGGATATGCGCACGCTTTTTGACGGCATTCCCCTCGACACCATGTCGGTTTCCATGACCATGAATGGCGCGGTCTTGCCTATTATGGCGCTGTATATCGTCGCCGCTGAGGAGCAAGGTGTCAGCCCTGATAAACTGGCTGGAACCATTCAGAACGATATTTTGAAAGAATTCATGGTGCGCAATACCTATATTTATCCGCCCAAGCCAAGCATGCGCATCATCTCGGATATTTTTGCCTATACGTCGCAAAACATGCCGAAGTTCAACTCCATCTCCATCTCCGGCTATCACATTCAAGAAGCTGGTGCGACCGCCGACCTCGAGCTGGCCTATACGCTGGCCGATGGCGTGGAATACGCACGCGCGGGCATGGAAACTGGTTTGGACATTGATGCCTTTGCCCCACGCTTGTCGTTTTTCTGGGCGATTGGCATGGACTTCTTTATGGAGATTGCCAAAATGCGCGCCGCGCGTTTGCTATGGGCACAATTGATGCAAGGGCTTGGAGCCAAGAATCCCAAATCGCTGGCTTTGCGCACGCATAGTCAAACCTCGGGCTGGAGCCTGACCGCGCAGGATATTTACAATAACTCCGTGCGCACCTGCATTGAGGCCATGGCCTCTACCCAAGGGCATACGCAGTCTTTGCATACCAATAGTTTCGACGAAGCGCTGGCTTTGCCGACAGATTTCTCAGCTCGCATTGCCCGCAACACGCAGTTGATGCTGCAAATGGAAAGCAATACCACCAAAGTCATCGACCCTTGGGGCGGCAGTTACTTTGTGGAAAAATTAACCCATGATTTGGCCGCTAAAGCGCTCCGCCATATTCAAGAAGTTGAAAAACTGGGCGGCATGGCCGCCGCCATCGAGCAAGGCATTCCCAAAATGCGCATCGAAGAAGCCGCCGCTCGCACGCAGGCACGCATTGATAGCGGTCGCCAAACGGTGGTTGGCGTCAATAAATTCCGCCTCGAAAACGAAGATCCGGTCGATGTTTTAAAAGTCGATAACTCGGCCGTTCGCACCGCCCAAATCGATCGTTTGAAAGACCTAAAAGCCTCGCGCGATGAAGCGGCTGTGCAGGCCGCGCTTGAGGCGCTTACGGCGAGCGCGCAAAACGCACAGGCCAGCAGTATGGAAAACAATCTGCTGACTTTGGCCGTCGAAGCGGCGCGGGCCAAAGCCACGGTTGGCGAAATTTCTTTGGCTCTCGAAGTGGTTTACAACCGCCACGAAGCCAAGCCGCAAGTTATCTCAGATGTCTATGGCAAAGACTTCGGCAATACCGACCCGAGCCTTTTAAAAGTCCGCGATATGGTCGCCCGCTTTAGCGAGCGCGAAGGCCAAGCGCCGTCTATCTATCTCGCGAAAATGGGCCAAGACGGCCACGACCGTGGGCAAAAAGTTGTCGCCACGGCTTTGGCAGATTTAGGCTTTAAAGTCGTCGCGGGCGCTTTGTTTCAAACGCCAGAAGAAGCCGCCAAAGATGCCATTGCGGCAGGCGTGCAAATTGTTGGCGTTAGCTCGCTGGCGGCAGGCCACTTAACTTTGGTGCCTGAATTGCGCGATGCTTTGGCCGCTCTGGGGCATAGCGATATGATGGTAACGGTGGGTGGGGTTATTCCACCGCAAGATTTTGATGCGTTAAGAGACGCTGGCGCCAAGGCTATTTTCCCGCCAGGCACCGTGATACCCGATGCTGCGGCCGAGATGATTTCGACCCTGACCGCCCATCTAGGCCACAATGAAACCGCTTAATCGCGAACCCGAATAAGGCCTTCTTGCGCTGCCGTGGCAATTAGCTTGCCGTCACGGGTAAAGAAATGGCCGAAGTTCATGCCGCGCCCGCCTGCTGAAGCTGGGCTTTCTTGCACGTAAAGCAGCCAGTCATTGGCTTCAAACTCATGGTAAAACCACATGGCGTGGTCGAGACTGGCCGATTGTAATTTCGGGTTGATATAGCTCAAAGCATGCGGACGCATGCAAGTGTCGAGCAAAGACGTATCGGATATATAGGCAAGCATCGCTTGATTGGTCGCAAAATCTTTCGGCATGCCGGGATCGACTTTCACCCAAACAACATTGCGCGGCTCGGCCGGCTCTGGATTGAACATATCTTTGGGGCTGACCGGGCGAATTTCAAACGGGCGGCGACGCAACCAGCTTTCGCGGAAGGCTTCGGGAATTTTATCGGCATTTTCGGCGCGCATTTCATGTTCGCTTTTCAGCGTCTCTGGGTCGGGCGCATAAGGCATTTGCATTTGGTGCTCGCGGCCTTCTTCTTTGCGCTGGAAACTCGCCGACATATTAAAAATCTGCTTCCCGTGCTGAATGGCCACAATGCGCCGCGAGGCAAAGCTACGGCCATCGCGTGCGGTATCGACTTCATAAATAATCGGCGTTTCTGGGTCTCCTGGGCGCAAGAAATAGCTGTGAAAACTGTGGCAGAACATATCCTCTACCGTATAGCAGGCCGACATGAGGGCTTGACCCAACACTTGACCGCCGAACACGCGCTGGCGTTTTTCGTTCGGGCTTTGGCCACGAAACAGGTTCTTTTCTAGCTGTTCAAGTTTCAGCAGCTCCAAAATCATCTCTAAGGATTGATCCATTTTTCTTCCTAAATTTTTGCGTCTTAATTAAGAGACGGGACGTTCGGCTGGCACAATCGTAACACTTTCGCCGCAACCGCAGGCATCTGTCTGGTTTGGATTGTTGAACACGAAACCGGCTGACATTTTGCCGGCTTCATAATCCATCTGAGTGCCGAGCAAAAACAAAATCGCCTTTGGGTCGATGAGAACCGTAACCCCTTGGTCGACAACCACTTCGTCGAGGGCGCCTTTTTCTTCGGCATATTCCATCGTATATTCCATGCCGGCGCAGCCAGCATTTTTCACGCCCACGCGAATACCAATTTGGGTTGTTTCGGCGCGCGCCATAATAGCTTTCACGCGCGTTGCGGCGCGTTCGGTAAGCGTAATCGCTTTCGGCATTTCAAAAACTTGGCTCATCGGTCTCTTCTGTTCAAATTAAAAGGCGAACGCAAATACTTAAAACATATTCAACGCGACACGGGCTTCATCCGACATGCGGCTTGGATCCCACGGCGGCTCGAATGTCATCTCTACCACAACATCGCCAACCCCGTCCACCGAGCGCACGGCGTCTTCTACCCAGCGCGGCATATGTTCGGCCACCGGACAACCCGGTGCGGTCAACGTCATATCAATGGTGATGTCGCGATCGTCAGAAATATCCACGCGGTAAATCAGCCCCAACTCATACACATCGACCGGAATTTCTGGGTCATAGACACTTTTCAGAGCGCCAATAACGTCGTCCGTCAGCGCCGCCATTTCTGGCGATAGCTCATCTATTGGCACAGGTTCCTCGCTGGCGCCTTGTGGCGCAGAGGTATCAATTACGGGCATTTCTTTATCTTCGCTCATCGGATTCTATCCAAAAAATTCTATCGCTTTATGCAAGGCTTTGGCCAAAGCGTCTACATCGTCATGCGTATTATACACGGCAAAGGAGGCGCGTGCGGTGGCTGGCACATTAAATCTCTGCATCAAAGGCTGCGCGCAATGGTTCCCCGCCCGCACAGCCACACCGGACCGATCGATGACCGTGGCCAAATCATGCGGGTGAATACCCTCAACGCCAAAGGAGACAATCGCGCCTTTGTTTTTTGCCGTACCATAAATTTTCACGCGGTTGATGGCACCCACGGCTTCCATGGCGTGGTCGCGCAGTGCATTTTCATGCGTCTGCATCGCGTCAAAGCCGATGTCCGTCATATAGTTCAAGGCTTCACCGAGGCCGATGACTTCTACAATTGGCGGTGTGCCGGCCTCAAACCGGTGTGGCGCGTCGCCATAGGTAATCACGTCTTTAGAGACTTCGCGGATCATTTCGCCGCCACCCCGAAATGGGCGCATGGCAGCCAAAGCGTCGGCCTTGCCGTATAAAACGCCGATACCCGTTGGGCCGTAAACTTTATGGCCGGAGAACACATAAAAATCGGCATCGAGCGCTTGCATGTCGTTTTTCAAATGCACCGCGCCTTGGCAGCCATCGAGCAATATCGGCACGCCATTTTTATGCGCGATATCGACCAATTTCTTGGACGGCGTAATCGTACCCAGCGCATTCGACATTTGCGTCAGCGCCACAAATTTCGTGCGTGCGCTAAACGCCGCCTCATAGGCTTGCATATCCAGCTCGCCCTCGTCTGTCACTGGCACCCATTTCAGCACCGCCCCATGGCGCTCGCGCATGAAGTGCCACGGCACGATGTTGGAGTGATGCTCCATCTCCGACAAAATAATTTCATCGCCTTCTTGGATTTGCGGCTCGAGGAAACCATAAGCGACCAAATTAATCGCGTCCGTGGCGCCACCGGTGAAAATAATCTGCTCGCTCGTCGCCGCGTTTAAAAAGCTCCGCGTGGTTTCGCGTGCCGCCTCAAAAGCATGGGTCGCCTGATTGGAGAGATAGTGTAGCCCGCGATGCACATTGGCATATTCATAGGTCGAGAAATGGCTCATCCGCTCGATGACCTGCAAAGGCTTTTGTGCCGAGGCTGCATTATCCAGATAAACCAATGGCTTGCCGTATACCTCAGAGCTGAGTACGGGGAAGTCTTTGCGGATTTCTTGAACGTCAAATGCCATGTTTACGCCTTCCTTTACCGATAAACTCATGAGCTGGCCTCGCCGCTAAAATTGCCCAAAAGCGTGTTGATTTTTGCGTCCACCAGCCCACGCATAATCTCGCTCAAGCCTTCGTCGTCAATATGCGTTGTCACTTGCTCCAGAAACGCCGCGACCAAAAGGTGGCGCGCGGTGGCTTCATCGAGCCCGCGCGAGCGCAAGAAGAACAGCGCATCACGGTCCAATTCGCCAATCGCCGAACCATGCGCACAGACCACATCATCGGCATAGATTTCTAGCTCCGGCTTGGCGTCCATTTCGGCGCCTTCCGACATCATCATAGCGCGCGTTTGCATTTGCGCGTCGACTCGCTGCGCATCGGGACGGACGATAATCTTGCCCTGAAAAACGCCGCGCGCGTTGCCATCTAGCACATTATAGGCACTGGTATGGCTCGATGTATCGGCTGCCTGATGCTCAATCACGTAAGTGAAATCGGCATGGGTGGCGGCCTTCGATAGACCGTGTCCCAGAACCGCCGAATGCAACTCAGCATGAGCATGCGCCGCTTTCAAAGTGACATGCGCTTCATGGCGCGCCAGTGTGCCGCCGCTAATCATCGCGACCGATTTATACCGCGCGTCCTGCTCTAGCGTCACATGGCTGAGGCCCACTTGATGGCCCGCCTGTTGCGAGCGCAAAAGCGTTAACTCTGCGCCCTCGCCAAGCGTGATGTCGAACACCACATTGGCATAGCCGGTGGCCATATGGTCATCCACCAGCACCGCTTTGGCGCCCGCCGCGAGGCTGATTTTATGCGCCAAATGCACAGGCTCCGCGCCGCTAGTGCGGATAATTAACGGGTGCGCCAGAGTGCCAGACACTTCAGCCGTCAGACCATTTTGCGCCAAGGCGTGATTGTAATTAGCCATCACATTATCTGGCGATGGCGCATCTGGGCTCGCTATCGTGTTTGTAAAAGGCGCGAGCGTCAGCCCCTCGGCTTGCGGCTCGCTGTGCAAAACCCCGTTGTCAAAATGCGCTTCCAAAGCCTTCACGCTGGAAAAATCAACCGTGCGGACCGAAGCCGCCTCGCCTGATTTTAACAGTCGTGCCAAGTCGGTATAATGCCAGCTCTCCACCCGACGCGTCGGTAGGCCCACAGCCTCGGCGGCTGCCAAAGTGGCGGCACGCGCTTGCCCGTCGCCGGGCAACGTGTCGCGGATTTGCTCGAAATGGGCTTGCGCATCAAGCATGGGCTGGGCTTCCCGCACTCGCTGCATCGGCGCCGCCGACATATTCTGCATAGCCAGATTTTTCTAGCTCCAGCGCCAATTCTGGCCCGCCGGATTTTACAATCTGGCCTTTGGCCATCACATGCACCACATCGGGTTTAATGAAGTCTAACAAACGCTGATAATGGGTAATGACCAACATGCCACGCTCTGGCGAACGCAACGCATTGACGCCTTCGGCAACGGTTTTCAGCGCATCAATATCGAGGCCACTATCGGTTTCATCGAGGATGGCGAGCTTGGGTTCCAGCATAGACATTTGCAAAATCTCATTGCGTTTTTTCTCGCCGCCCGAAAAGCCGACGTTCAATTGGCGCCGCAGCATATCGTCATCCATGCCCAGCGCTCGCGATTTTTCGCGCGCCAAACGCAAGAAGCTCGCCGCATCCATGTCTTCTTCTCCACGACCGCGCCGAATGGCGTTCAGCGAGGTTTTCAAAAATGTCATATTGGTGACGCCCGGAATTTCCAGCGGATATTGAAACGCCAAAAACAGCCCCGCAATGGCGCGAGCTTCTGGCGTCATCTCGGCCAACTCTTGGCCTTCAAACAACATTTCCCCGCCGTTAATCTCATAGCCAGCCTTGCCCGACAACACATAAGACAACGTCGATTTACCCGACCCATTGGGCCCCATAATGGCATGCACTTCGCCCGGGTTAATGCTTAACGATAGGCCATTGATAATCGGCTTATCGGTAATTCCCGCATGTAAGTCTTTGATATCCAGCAAACTACTCATCCAACGCTTCCTTCTAGGGAGATGCCCACGAGTTGTTGCGCTTCCACGGCAAACTCCATAGGCAGGTTTTGTAAAACATCACGGCAAAAGCCGTTCACAATCAGGGCCACAGCCTCTTCGGCATCTAGGCCGCGTTGCTGGCAGAAGAACAATTGATCGTCGCTAATTTTCGACGTCGTCGCCTCATGCTCCAGCAAGGCCGAAAGATTTTTTGCCTCAATATAAGGCACCGTATGAGCGGCGCATTTATCGCCGATGAGCAGGCTATCGCACTGCGTAAAATTACGCGCATTGGAGGCCTTGGGATGCACACTCACTTGCCCGCGATAGCAATTCGACGAACGCCCCGCCGAAATACCTTTCGAGATAATTTTGCTCGAGGTGTTCTTGCCCAAATGTATCATCTTGGTGCCACTATCGACTTGTTGCAGATTGTTGGAGATAGCAATCGAGTAAAACTCGCCCGAGCTGCCATCGCCGCGCAAAATGCAGCTTGGGTATTTCCACGTCACCGCCGAACCGGTCTCGACTTGTGTCCAGCTAATGCGGGCGCGGTCTTCGCGGCAGTCGCCACGTTTGGTCACGAAATTATAAATCCCGCCCTTGCCATTGACGTCGCCTGGATACCAATTTTGCACCGTCGAATATTTAATCTCGGCATCTTCCAGCGCTACCAATTCCACCACCGCCGCGTGCAATTGATTTTCGTCGCGCATTGGCGCCGTGCAACCTTCTAAATAACTGACGTAAGAGCCCTTATCGGCAATCACCAAAGTGCGCTCAAATTGTCCGGTATTGGCCTCATTGATGCGGAAGTAAGTCGATAATTCCATCGGGCAACGAACGCCCGGCGGAATGTAAACAAACGAGCCATCGGAAAACACGGCCGAGTTCAAGGCGGTGAAATAATTATCCGATTTTGGCACCACGGAGCCGAGATATTTCTGCACCAAATCTGGATGCTCTTTTACGGCTTCCGAGAACGAGCAAAAAATCACGCCATCTTTGGCCAGCTCATCGCGAAACGTCGTGCCAACCGACACGCTGTCAAACACCGCATCGACCGCGACTTTACGCACGCCAGCCAGCATTTCTTGTTCAATCAGCGGAATGCCAAGCTTCTTATAGGTTTTCAACAGCTCCGGATCCACCTCATCGAGGCTTTTAGGGCCATCTTCCATCGACTTAGGAGCCGCGTAATAGCACAAATCTTGGTAGTCTATTTTTGGATAATCGACATGCGCCCACTCAGGCTCGTCCATGGTCAGCCAGCGCTCATAAGCGTCTAGGCGCCAGTCGAGCAGCCATTGTGGCTCTTCTTTTTTAGCCGAGATAAAGCGGATGATATCTTCGCTCAAGCCGTTCTCGACGCGGTCCATGTCAATTTCTGTGGCGAAGCCATATTTATAATGCTCCCCACCGAATTGGGCGACCTGCTCCACGGTTTCTTTATCTATCGCTGCTTTCGCTTCGCTCATCGATGCTTTCGCTTCGCTCATGGTTTACTCCGCCGCCTTGGTTAAATTTACATCACGTTTTTCCGGGTTCAGCCGTGCGGCCAATTTGGCCCAAGCTGTTACCAATTTATCTGTGTCTTGCGTGTGGCTTTGCCAACCGAGGCTGACGCGCACCACTGCATTACTGATATGGGGTGACACGCCCATGGCTTCCAGTACATGACTGCGCGACACCTTGCCGCTGGAGCAAGCCGAACCCGCACTCACCGACAGGCCATCCAAGTCCAAACCCATCACCAAAGCCTCGCTGCTCAAGCCCGCCAGCGCAAAGCAACTGGTATTGGCCAAGCGCTCGGCTTCGTGGCCGAAAATTTTAACTTCGGGTTGTGCCGCCAGCAAAGCGGCTTCCATCGCATCGCGTTGCGCGGCCAAGCCGTCAAAAGCTTCCAGCCCCGCCTTCGCGGCGCGCGCGGCGGCGGCAAAGGCGGCAATGCCAGAGATGTTTTCCGAGCCTGCGCGGCGTCCCAGTTCTTGTCCGCCACCGATAAGCTGCGGCGGCACGACCACGCCGGGTCGTGTGACCAAAGCCCCGACGCCCATCGGCGCGCCTAGCTTATGGCCCGACAGGCTCAAGGCATCTATGCCCATGGCAATCATATTAATCGGGGTTTTACCCGCGGCTTGCACGCCATCACAAAACAATAAGCTGCCGTGGGCTTTCACCAAAGCACCCACTTGGGCGATGGGCTGAATAACGCCCGTCTCATTATTAGCCAACATCACGCAAACCAAAGCCGGCGTTTCATCTTGCAAGCTGGCTTCCAGAGCCGCGATATCCAATACGCCATGGACCGTGACGGGCAAAATTTCGACCGGCAAACCAGAGGACTTCGTGGCTTCCAATACAGCCGAATGCTCAATGGCACTGACCAGAATACGACCAATTTTACCGCCCCCATTCGCGGCAGGCGCTTGGCGCAAATTCAACGCCAAATTGCAGGCTTCCGTGCCACCCGAGGTAAAAATTACCGTCTCAGGGAGCGCCACCACCAGCTCGGCGATATCTTGGCGCGCGGTTTCCACCAAGGCGCGCGCTTGGCGACCTTCAAAATGCACCGAAGACGGATTGCCAATATCCAAGGCAGCCAGCAAAGCCTCGCGCGCTTCAGGGCGCAAAGGCGCGGTGGCATTATAATCTAGGTAAGTTCGGCTCATTCGCCTGCCTCCCCCAGCAATTCGACCAAAGAAGTCGGTTGCGCCAAATGTGGCAGCCTCGAGAGGTCTTTTCCGCTCACCACATCGGCTAGCGAAATCGAGTTTAAAAATTGATAAATCGTTTGGCCCAATTGCGCCCATAGGTCATGCGTCAGGCAGCGCGCTTGTTTGGCCAAACAGCCCGAAGACGATCCACAGCGCGTCACTTCCACCGGCTCATCCACCGCCTGAATAACATCGCCAATGCGAATGCTCTCGGGCGCCGCCGCCAGCGTATAGCCACCATGCGCGCCACGATGGCTGGTGACCAATTCGGCGCGGCGTAAATCGCCAAAAATCTGTTCCAAATAGTTGAGCGAAATCTCCTGCCGCAGACCAATATCTGCCAGTTTCATCGGGCCTATTTTCCCATCCGAAGCGCTAAGCGCGGCTTGTTGCGCGATATCAGCCATCGCCATAACGGCATAACGGCCTCGCGTGGAGAGTTTCATTTCATTCTATCCTATTGCTTTGCTTGAGCTTTTACGAAAAACCTTGCAATTGCTATCGGCTTTTCGCTATCACTTGGCTCAACTGAGTAGAGATATAGTAAATCCGACTAAAATAGTCAAGTTTATACATCCAAGCATCGTGGGAGCGTCAGACAATGCCAGAAGTAATTTTCAACGGCCCTGAAGGCCGCCTAGAAGGCCGCTTTACCCAAAACAAAGAACCGGGGGCACCCATTGCCATGATTTTGCATCCACTGCCTCAATTGGGCGGCAGTATGAACAATCCTGTGGCCTATCAATTGTATCATCAATTCGCCAGCCGAGGCTTTTCCGTGCTGCGGTTTAACTTCCGCGGCGTAGGCCGAAGCCAAGGCGAATTTGACGATGGTATTGGCGAATTATCCGATGCCGCTGCCGCCCTCGATTGGCTGCAAGCCTTAAGCGTCGATGCGCGCCAGTGTTGGGTTGCTGGCTATAGTTTTGGCGCTTGGATTGGCATGCAATTGCTGATGCGTCGGCCTGAGATTTCTGGCTTTGTATCGGTTGCCCCACCTGCCAATTTTTACGACTTCACCTTTTTGGCTCCCTGCCCGGCCAGCGGTATCATCGCCCATGGCGATGCGGACAGGATTGTGCCGAAAGACGATATCGAAAAATTGGTCGAACGCTTGCAAGCGCAAAAAGGCATAACCATTGATTATCAAAACATCAAAGGTGGCAATCATTTCTTTGAAAAAGATATGGATACGCTAGACGGCGTGGTCGGCAAATATCTCGACAAACGCATCCCGGAAATTGCCGCTAAATAAATCGGCTACTTTAAGGTGCGCTAAACAACTCGCCGCCCGTGGTGGGGGCGCGCACGCCTGTCGTTTCGGGTTGGCTAAGTGGCAAGCCTTTCACGCTGCGCAAAGCCAACCAAGCGAAAGCTTGCGCCTCCAACGCATCGCCGCGCCAGCCCAGCGCATCGCAATCCACAACCTCAAGGCCTGTGCTTTCTTCCAAAGCCCGACACAAAGTTTTATTGTGTCGCCCGCCGCCGCATAAAATCAGTCGGCACGCCATTTCTGGGCATAGCGCCAGACCGGCCGCGACACTCGCCGCCGTGAAGGCCGTCAATGTCGCCGCCCCATCTGCGGCTGAAAGATCTTCTATCGGCTTGGCATCAAAGCCCAAGCGATCGAGCGATTTTGGCGGCGGCGCGCTGAAAAAAGAATGCGCCATCAGAGCCGCCAAAGCCATTGTATCGACCTCGCCTTGAGCTGCCAAATTGCCGTTTTCATCAAACGCCTGCGTGGTGTTTTGCTGCACCCAATCATCCAGAAGCGCATTGGCGGGGCCGGTATCAAAGGCCAAAATATTATCTTGCGCGCCGAGCCACGTAATATTGGCGATACCGCCTAAATTCAGCACGGCTTGGGGGCGCGAGCCTTTCGCCAAAGCCGCATGATAGAGAGGCGCCAGCGGCGCACCCTCGCCGCCTGCGGCCATATCCGCGCGACGAAACTGGGCGATAACATCGATGCCCAAGGCTTGCGCCAAAGCCTGCCCATCGCCAATTTGTAACGTGAAGCCTTCCGCGGGGCGATGCACGATTGTTTGGCCATGAAAACCAATGAGCGAGATGTCTTCTTGACGGGGCTGGAGAAAATTTTGCACCGCTTCGATGTGCGCCTGCGTAACCAGCGCATCGGCGCTTATCAATTCAGACGGCCAGAGCGCCAAATCGGCCAGTACAGGCGTTGGCAAAGCGGCCGCTATATTCAAGGCCTCGCGCAAGGCCGCCCGCGTGGACGCATCATAGGCTTGAAAGCCATCGCGCAGAGCCACGATATGGGCCTCCCCATCGGTTTCCAGCAGCGCTAAATCAATGCCATCCAGCGAGGTGCCGCTCATCAGCCCGAGACAGGTTTTTATGGCGGTCATGGTATTCGTCCCTTGCTAGATTTTGCCGAGTTATCGCTTAGCCAATATGGCCTCTTGATTTTCAAAGGCGGTTTGCTTAACAGTTTCACTCATGACTTATACATCAGATTTTCTAAAAACACTCGACCAACGCGGCTTCATTGCCCAATGCACCGATGACAAAGCGCTAGACGCCGCCCTAGGCACAGCTGGCGACGGCGTCGTGACTGGTTATATCGGCTATGATTGCACCGCGCCTTCTTTGCATGTCGGCAATTTAATTTCCATTCTCATGCTGCGTCGCCTGCAACAAGCGGGGCATCGCCCTATCGTGGTCATCGGCGGTGGCACTACCAAAGTCGGCGATCCATCGGGCAAAGATGAAAGCCGCCAATTGCTGACGCAGGAAAAAATCGACGAAAACAAGAAAACCATTCGCGCCACTTTCGAGCGCTTTTTAACCTTCGGCGATGGCCCTACGGATGCCATTATGGTCGATAATGATGATTGGCTCACGAAGCTCAATTACATCGAGTTTTTGCGCGACTATGGCCGCCACTTCTCGGTCAACCGCATGATGAGTTTCGACAGCGTAAAATTGCGCCTCGAGCGCGAGCAACCCCTGAGCTTTCTTGAGTTCAATTACATGATTTTACAGGCCTATGATTTCCTCGAATTGAACCGGCGCTATGATTGCACCCTGCAAATGGGCGGCTCGGACCAATGGGGCAACATCGTCAATGGCATTGATTTGACCCGCCGCACCGACCAAAAGTCGGCTTACGGCCTGACCACTAATTTGCTGACCACCGCCTCGGGCGCGAAGATGGGCAAAACCGCCCAAGGCGCCGTTTGGCTGAACGACGACCTCTTGTCGGTCTATGACTATTGGCAGTTTTGGCGCAACACAGAAGACGCCGACATTGGCCGCTTTTTGAAACTCTTCACCGAATTGCCGCTCGACGAAATCGCCCGCCTCGAAGCCCTTGAAGGCGCTGATTTGAACGAAGCCAAGAAGATACTCGCCACCCAAGCCACCGCCATGTGCCATGGGCTAGAGGCTGCGCAAAAGGCCGAGGCCACCGCGCTCGAGACCTTTGAAGGCGGCGGCACCAGCATCGACCTGCCCAGTGTCGACATCGACGCAAAGCTATTGGACGAAGGCTTGGGACTTTTGCAGGCATTTGTTTTGGCAGGGCTTGCCAGCTCCAACGGCGAAGCGCGACGCCTCGTGCAAGGTGGCGGCGCGAAGGTTAATGATGCGGCACAAAAAGACATTGGCGCGAGTTTAACAAAAGATGATTTGATAGACGGGGCGATAAAATTATCTGCCGGCAAAAAGCGCCACGTGCTTTTGCGCCCGTCGACTTAAGCCATCTTTTTATTCGGTTAGCTGCTCGCTTGGCTCTTCAGGGATTTCAAACCCATCCTCGTCTGGCAAGCCGATACCAAATTCGAAAATCCGTCGAAACACTCCCGGCGTGAACACAGAAAGCGGATTAACCAAGATATCCATATCATCAAGTGTGCCGCCCACACGATAGCCAATGCCGATCAATCCCTCGCCTCGCCGTCCGCCGAGCAGACGCCCAAGCAAGGGTATTTTGCCCGGTAAGGAATTTAGCGAATAAGCCGGTATAACCGTGCCACCAAAATCTAATTTATCGCCCTCTAGTTGATAATCGCCATGCACGGTAAAGCCAACGGCGGCGCCATGCACCAGCCCATCTTCTAGGGCCAAGCGTTCATCATTGATTGAGAAATTCGATTCTAATTTGCGAAACTTAATGCCATCGCCCGTGAGCGTGTCGGAGATTCCGGTAAGCGACGCGAGGCTTAAAATAGAAGCCATGACAGGAACTTTGCGCGCTCGAAAGCCAACCGCCGTAATCCGTCCATCAACTTCGCGCGGGCGCTGTTCATCATCCATACGCAAATCATACAGGCTGCCTTGCGCTTCCAACACGCCGCCATAAATGCCGTCTTGCAAGTCAAACATCTTTAAAATATTTCCCGCATTTTCACTTTGCAGAGAAAAACCTCTGCGTATGGGGGTCGCGCGGTCTATCGACGCAAGGATTGGCGTGCCATCTTGGAACGTGCCATTCAGGCGTAATTTTTCGTGCAAGCCTGCTGTGATAACCAAATTCACCTGCGCGCCATCCACATGGGTGTCATGCCCACCAACAATTCTTTCTACACGCCCCTCGACAACGGCGTTCGGGCCCAAAAAGGGGAACAGCTCAAAGTCAGTCGGCGGCAGAACAACGTCGGTATTTCCAGTTAGAAAAACCTTCTCTGCATCAAATTGGTCGGCGCTGAAAACCACGCGGCGGATGTCGCCTTGCTTCTCCAACGCAATTTTAACATTTCGATCTCGGCCAAAGGATACTGCTGGCAAACTCAAACTATCAACGAAAGACCCATCGAGCGTCATCTTCACGCGCAAGTCTTCCTCACCCTCAATCCGCAAGCGGGCACGAATGTCGTCAACATCGCCTTCTTCATCCGTGCCCATAACGGCCCGAACATCGCTGGCGACGCCCACTGGCTTCGTATAGGCCAAGGGCCTCGGCACCAGCTCGGTTTGGGTTAAGTCGGCATAGAGGCGAATTTGGGTCGGGTTTTCCAAGGGCCCTAGAACCAAAATCTTCCCAGGCGCCGAACCCTTCACGCGCTCGCCAACCCAAGCTTGGTCTAAATCAACCAGATCTTGCGGCGTCATTTGCCCTTGTGCCGCGAAGCGAGACCCGGTGTCGGCGCGCTCGCCGAAAGGTTGGTCCCAGCTGAAACCAGCCTCCACGCCATTGACCTCGGCGCGTCCCATAAGAACCATGCCTGCCTCAGAGAAATCCGCCATGCCGCGGCCCTTGCGAACCGTGTAAGGCCCCAACGCATCGTCAATAGAGACATCCAGTGTCGTGGCTTCTACTTGATAGCTTAAATTATCCGTATCTAGCTCATCGCCCAATGGCACCTTGAGACGAACTTTGGCGCTCGCCTCTCCACGAATGCGGTCAAAATCGAAATCAATGTCTTCCACGATAGACAATGGCTTTGCATTCAGTGCGCGAATGATGTCGCGAATGTTGCCTGCCCCCGTAAATGCAATCTCGGCTAGAACCTCTGGGTCTCGTATATTGGGCATAAAGAAACTAGATTCTTGCATAAACGCACTGCGCGTATTGCCCTGATCGACCCCTTCGGTAAGTGTAGGGAAATTCACCACACCGCCCTGCCCCTCGGCACGAAAGGTTTTGCCGCGCAAAAACAAATTCGCTTTCATATCTTCAATTGGCGCCATTTGGTCTAAGAAGCGCAGCGACGCGCCGTCGATTTGAAGGTCGAGCTGCAAAGCGTCCTCTCCCAAAGGATCGGTGCGCTTGCGGTTGGTCAGTTCCGCGAGCCCCACATCCAGCTTCAAGGAGGCGCCTATCACCTCGGCTTGGCGCACGTTTTCCTCGACCCATCTTTTCACCTTGGGCGACACAGGCACCGGCCAGAGGGCCAAAGCCCCGTCGCGGCCCATGCGGCCGAACTGGGTAACGAAATCAAAATAAACGTCTTTATTGGCCAAGCCAATTGAGCCAGCCACCGCCACCTCGCCAAAGTTATGCGTGGCCGTTAACTCATCGATGTTCAACATTCCGGTAGCGACTTCATAAGTCAGTTTGGCTTTGGCGCGCGGCAGCGTCAAAGTTTGATCGAAGAGTTTCGGCAAGCGCGCTTGCACCCCTTGCCCGTCCAAGTTGAAGACCCATTGATCGACGAAACCCAGTTCATCGATGTCATAATTTACAGCGCCGGACAGAGTGCCAGACACATCTGCCAAGTTAAACCGCGCATCGCGCAACAAAACCCGCTGCTGAATAAAGTCAGCCGTGCCAGATACCGTTAACTCTTTGAAGGCAACGGGCGTGCCCGACAGTAAAACCTGCCCCGGTGCCACGAATATCTCGACAGACCCAGTTTGCGCTTCGCCCTTCCCATTAAAATCAACACCAATTTGAGCGGTAATCGGCAGATGAATGCTTTGCAGCGGCGCCAATAAAGTGGACACACGACCGACATCGCGCGGGTTCATATTCTCGAGAATAATATCGGCATGCCCTTTTTGCCCCGGCGTTAGTTTCAGCACAGCAAGGATGGAGCTAATTTGGCCGTTCTGCTGATAGGCGATATTGGTATTTAAATTTATATGGTCGCCATAATGGGTGAGTAAAAGTTGAGACTTTTGCGCTCTGTCCTCCAGCGGCTCGCCAATGACAATCTCCCGAATGGCCATTTTTTTCAGGAAATTAGGCGGCCCCTTTTCGGATTGCCCGTCAAAACTTGGCACGAAAAAATTAAAGCTAGGGGGTAACCGATTGGTCTCGGACAGAGTGGCTTTCAAACTTTCGACGTCAACCTCCGCCAACGCAAATTTTCCATATGACCAAAGCGCATCCCCGCTCAGGCTTGCAGAGGACGGGCCCAAGGTGATGCGGGCACCATCCATATCCACAATGTCGATGCTTGCCGCCCGCACCGAGAACATATTCGAAGTGATAGACCAGCCCAGCCGCGCGCCTTTTATGTTCACAGAAATACCGAGACTGCGCTGAACCCCCAGCTCGATGAGGCTAGCAATTGGAGCCACCGGCAAGGGGGTAATGCGCGTGACAATGGCCAACACGAGAACCGTGATGACCATGACGCCCAAAATGCCTGCTAAAATCCGCCCAACCCGTCTCATACTATGATAATTTTCTCCAAGCGCGTCCCAAAGGTGCCCTGCTTGCCTTGCCTGTCTCTTGACGAGACAAATCAACGCGAGCCAAATAGCCTTTTATTGTTTATGACAGAGTCTAATCCTATTGGCATCTCAAATATCGGAGTTATTCATGACCGAAAGTTTAAAAATTGGCGATAAAGCCCCAGATTTTTCCTTGCCTGCCACAGGCACCGCCAGTGGCTCAGCTAGCGGTCAAGCAACCCTGAGCTTGAGTTCTTTCAAAGGCCGCAAACTGGTGGTCTATTTTTATCCAAAAGACAACACTCCCGGATGCACCACCGAGGGCATCGAGTTTACGGCGGCGGCCAAAGATTTCGATAAGGCCAACACAGCCATCGTCGGCGTGTCGGCAGACAGCTTGAAGAAGCATGATAATTTCATCGCAAAACACCAACTCGCCATGCCCCTTATTTCCGACGAAGAACACGTCATGCTGAACGCTTACGGCGTTTGGGTTGAGAAAAGCATGTATGGCAAAAAATTCATGGGCATCGAACGCGCCACCTATCTCATCGATGAAGACGGAAAAATTTCTGCGATTTGGCGCAAGGTAAAAGTCAAAGGCCATGTAGATGCCGTGCTGGAAGCCGTGAAAAGCTAGGAAAATCAGCACCTCTGCGCCGTGTTAACCCTTTGTAAAGTCAAATATACTAAGCACTAAAAGCTTGCAATTTCTTGCGGTTTTTGGGAAACAGGCTTTAGAAAAAAATTGAGTTGGAACAAATGAACCCACTGCTAAATAAATTGCGCGAGCTTTTCGCAGAGCGACAGATTTACATTCGAAAGAATGGGAGTGTCACATATGTGCCACTCTCCACTCAGTCGCTAGCGCTTTTGGCGGCCCTTTTCTTGGCCATATCCGCTTGGGTTGGCTATGCCTCCGTGCATGTGGTTTTTCAAAGTGGTTTGGGCGCAGAACGCGAACGCGACGTGCGCGATATGCGTTTGGCCTATGAAAACGAATTAAATCGCATGCGCCTCGCGCATGATGATTTGAACGCGCAATTGGTGCTAACCCGAGATTGGTTTTCCAAGACCACGGACACTTTAGAAAAACGCCATAATAATTTGACCCTTGTGTTTGAACAACACGCCGCCATTTCTGATGAATTGCACGATATGCAATCGGCCTTTGCCCGCGTGGCCAAACGCAACAAGCGCGACAAAAGCAAAACGGAACTTGTGGCTCGCAGTGGCGACGGACATGAAGGCGCTCTGGAAAGCCGCACCTTCGTTGCGCCAAGCGATATCGGTAAAGTTCAACTAACCCAAACCAAAGCTCTAGAGGCAGACACGCAAGATATCGCGATGCCGCATATGTCGGACGATGTTTACAAGCGGTTTGCCTCCCTAGATTTGCGCCAACAAGACTTGCTGGATGCCCTGGAAGAAAACATCGACCAGCGCATCGGCGAATATGAAGCTGTGATCGAAGGCACAATTATTTTGGATCCTGAAAGCTTCATGGCTTCGGTATTGCCGGAGAGTGAACGCGCGATTGGGGGCCCCTACATTCCGTTGGAAGATGAAAACGCGGGCATTAACTCCGAGCTGCATCAACAGCTCTATCGTATCTCGAGCAATTTAGAGCGCTTGCAAAACCTCAGCGCTTCCTTGACCAAAATCCCGCTGGCTTTGCCCATTCACGACTTTCGTCTAACCAGTAGCTTCGGCCCGCGCATTGACCCGTTTAAAAAACGCGCGGCGTTTCATTCTGGCGTTGATTTTGGCACAGCCACCGGCACCCCCGTTTACGCCACCTTGCCTGGCACCGTAACTCGCGCTGGCTACAAAGGCCCATACGGTTTGGTTGTTGAGATTGATCATGGCAGTGGGTTTCGCACCCGCTATGGCCATTTGGCTCGCAGCCGCGTTCGTCGTGGACAAAGCGTTGACTTTCAACAGCATATTGCGGATGCTGGGAACAGTGGCCGCAGTACCGGACCCCATTTGCATTATGAAGTCTGGTATGAAGGCAAAGTGCGTAATCCAGTAGCTTTTCTCGACTCGGGGAAACAAGTCTTCAACATTGCTGAGACACTTTCGCGCAGCAAGCAAAAATAAATATTTCTGATTGGACTCTCATGGCCGACGCCTCAAAGACTAAACCTGCTCCTTCCATTCTTAGCCAAGACATGCATGTGGTCGGCAAAATCTTCTCAACCGGCGACATTCAAATCGAAGGCCGGTTGGATGGTGATCTTTGCTCACATGCGGTCACCGTTGGCGCCAATGCCGAAGTGAACGGCGAAGTGGCCGGCGATGCTGTCACTGTCTTTGGTAAAGTGAATGGCACCGTGCGGGGTCGCCAAGTCTATCTTTGCGCGACCTGCCGCGTCGATGGGGATGTTTTTAACGAGGCCTTGGCCATTGAATCTGGCGCCCAACTGAATGGCGCGGTGAAGAACGAAAAAGACCCGTTGAAAAACGCGGCTATCAGCCCAGAGCCCGTCGTGGCGCCTGCGGTATCCGAACTCGATTAATCTAAATCTTCGACGCCGCTCGCGCCGCCTTCGCCATTGACGCGTTGTGCCAAAGCCGCTTCCATAAATGGGTCTAGCGCCCCGTCCAACACAGCATTTGGATTGCCGCTTTCCACACCCGTGCGTAAATCTTTCACCATTTGATATGGCTGCAAAACATAAGATCGAATTTGGTGACCCCAGCCAATCTCTGTTTTGGCATCGGCATTCGCATTGGCTTCTTCCTCGCGCCGCTGCAATTCCATTTCATAAAGCCGCGCGCGCAACATCGCCCAAGCGGTCGCGCGGTTTTTATGCTGCGAGCGTTGGTTCTGGCACTGCACCGCAATATTGGTTGGGATATGGGTAATCCGCACCGCGCTATCGGTGGTGTTCACATGTTGCCCGCCCGCCCCACTGGCGCGAAACGTGTCGATACGCACATCGCTTTCGGACACATCAATGGCAATCGTATCGTCAATCACCGGATAACACCCGACGCTGGAAAAACTTGTATGGCGACGCGCATTGCTATCAAACGGCGAGATGCGCACCAACCGATGCACACCGCTCTCGGTCTTGGCCCAGCCATAAGCATTATGGCCTTTAATCTCAATCGTAGTCGATTTTAGACCCGCTTCATCGCCATTGGTCTGCTCGATGACGCTGGCCTTATAGCCTTTTTTCTCTGCCCAACGCAGATACATACGCTGCATCATTTGCGTCCAATCTTGGCTCTCGGTGCCGCCAGCGCCAGCGTGAACCTCGATGTAGCAATCATTGCTATCGGCTTCGCCAGACAGCAGCGTTTCCACTTCGAGGCGCGAGGCCGTCTCGCTCAAGGCCGCTAAAGCCGCTTCGCTTTCGCGGATGATATCCTTATCACCTTCCGCCTCGCCTAGCTCAATCATCTCGACATGATCGTTCATATCGGCTTCAAGCTGGCGGCATGTTTTAATGGCTGTTTCGAGGCGCGTGCGTTCTTGCATCAAGCTTTGCGCGCGCTCAGGGTTATTCCAAAGTTCAGGGGCTTCAGCGCGTTTATTCAGCTCCCCAAGGCGAACCAAAGCTGCATCCCAGTCAAGATGCCGCCGCAGCAGCTCAACCGACTGCTTAATACGATCTATATAAAGGGTGTTTTCCGCGCGCAAAATCTCTAATCCCAACAAGTCAACTTGTGACGCAACCTAGAGTGATGCTGAAAATTAGTAAAGGCCACCCGTGCCCGCGCCCACGGTTTCGGCGTTCACAGCCGGACGTTTCCGACGGCTCGTGCCACTTGGGCCGCGCACAATCGCTTGCTTGCTGCCAAGGGAAGGCTCGTTGCCCAACTTAAAGGCTTCCAGAATAACCGTCTCATCGTCAGGGCGAGCCAGCTTGCCGGTTACGGCATTGATCCGAACGAGGCTCACCGCCGAAGGAATACGAAATGGCGGGGTCGGCTCGGTTTTCAGCGCTTCTTCCATGAAGGCTTTAAAAATAGGCCCCGCGACAACGCCGCCACTTTCGCCGCGTCCCAAAGATCGGTTGTCATCATAGCCAACATAAACCCCCACCACGAGGTCGGCCGAAAAGCCGATAAACCATGCATCGCGGCTGTCATTGGTGGTGCCGGTTTTGCCCGCTAAAGGTTTGCCAATGGTGCTGATGCGGCGCCCCGTGCCGCGTTTTACCACGCCCTCAAGCATGGAAACCACTTGATAGGCAGTTTGGGGCGACAAGACTTGCTCGCGATCGTCGGGTAAATCGGGTGCCGCTTGCTGCTGATAAACCTCGTCGTTGCAAGCAATGCAGGCGCGTTGGTCATATTTGAACAGGTTTTTGCCATA
Source organism: uncultured Rhodobiaceae bacterium (assembly GCA_963932545.1). Lineage (GTDB taxonomy): Bacteria > Pseudomonadota > Alphaproteobacteria > RS24 > RS24 > UBA8337. The sequence goes on from CAWVRH010000016.1 coordinate 48,254, forward strand.
GCGATCCTGCACGCGGTCAATAAAGCGCGGTTCAATGCGTTTGCCGCCATTGACCAACATCGCATAGGCCGAGGTAAGGCGCATGAGGGTGGTCTCCCCCGCCCCCAAAGACATCGCCAGAACATTTGGCATGGTGGTGTTAATGTTAAACCGCGCGGCATAATCGGTAATTTTGGCCATACCGACTTCTTGCGCCATGCGAATGGTCATCAGATTACGACTTTTTTCCATGCCCAAGCGCAAGGTGGATAGGCCGTAAAAGCGCCGCGCATAGTTTTCCGGTTTCCACAGGCCTTGGTCTTTGCCTTGGTCCATAACAAAGGGAGCGTCCAACACTAAGCTGGCAGGCGTGAAGCCACTATCCAAGGCGGCCGCATAGACAAAAGGTTTAAACGCCGACCCCGGTTGCCGACTGGCTTGGGTTGCACGGTTAAATTCACTGGCAGCGAAACTATATCCCCCCACCATGGCTTGCACGCGGCCCGTATGCGGGTTTAACGCAACCATGGCGCCGTTTACCTCTGGGACTTGTTTCAGTTCATAGTGCCCCTCAGTCGACATCGCATTGACCCAAACAACATCGCCAACTTTTAAAACATCGGAGACTTTGCGAATTCTTGGGCCTTTCGTTTTATATTTATTCTCTGGCGATGGGGCTTCGCGCGCCCATTTCACACCCTTCAAAGGCAGCACTCCCAGCTCCAACGATTCTTCAAATCGGCGCGCCCTGGTCATCCGCGGACGCAAGCCAATGGAGGCCTCTTTTAGCTCATCATCCACCGACAGCACGACAGACAAACGCCAAGGCGCCAAATCGGTTGGGATGGCAACTTTAGTGAGCTGTTCCCACCAAGCTTCCAAAGTTTCCATCTCGCTCACGGGGCCGCGATAGCCACGGCGGCGGTCGTAGTTTTGCAAGCCCTCTCGCACAGACTTCAGCGCCAATTGTTGAAAATCCGTATTTAGCGTGGTGCGAATGGAAAGCCCACCCCCGTAAAGCTGCTTTTCGCCGTATAGCCCATAGACTTCGCGGCGCACTTCTTCGACAAAATATTCGGCCGCATAGCGGCGCAAGCTGGCAGGACGGTCGGCCACCACCAGCTCTTGCGCGGCGGAGCTGCGTGCCTGACGATCGGTGATATACCCATTGTCGCGCATCCGCCCGATAACCCAATTACGCCTGGCAATGGCGCGCGCGCGTTTGCGGAAAGGATGATAATTATTGGGCGCTTTTGGCAAAGCCGCCAGATAAGCCGCTTCGGCGATGGTTAAATCGCTCAACGGTTTATCAAAATAATTCAACGCCGCCGCCGCGACCCCATAACTGCCGAGCCCAAGATAAATCTCATTGAGATATAATTCCAATAATTGTCGCTTGGTAAACGTGCGCTCCAGCCGCAAGGCCAGCACCGCTTCTTTGAGCTTGCGTTCAAAAGTAACATCCGAGCTAAGCAGGAAGTTTTTCGCCACTTGCTGGGTAATCGTCGAAGCGCCCTCTAAGCGGCGTCCGGTGACAACATTCACCATATTGGCCACCACGGCGCGCATAATCCCGACGAAATCTATGCCGGAATGGTCGTAGAAATTCTTATCTTCAGCTGCCAAAAACGCATTGATGAGATGCTCGGGCGCTGTGTCGATAGGCACGAAAATGCGCCTCTCTTGGGCATATTCGGCAATCAAACGTCCAGTGCCAGCATGGGCGCGGCTCATCACGGGGGGCGTGTAATTGGCCAAATGCTCGTAATTGGGCAAGCCGCTATTGAGCCGCCACAGCACCAATACCAGCACAAACAAGCCGATCGTCCCTAAGGTGACGGCGATGCCTGCAAGATTTCCCAAAAACTTCATTTACTATTTCCTCAATGGCCTTTTCGCGCCCATTTTTCGCCCAGCTTACGCTAAGTGCCTTTATGACCTCTAAATAGGGCGGCACTATGGCATTTTGCAAGGTAAATTGTACCCACTGCGCCACCAACAAGTTGCGCGACCTACAAAATGAAAAGAGGCAAAGCCGTATCTATTGAGCCAGAGCTAGCCGAGTGCCGCGAAAAAAGCCGTCGACAGATTTCACTAACGCCCCCGCCACTTTTCGCCGCCAACTGCTTGTCACCAATTGCTTTTCGTCTTTGCGATTGGTCAAAAACCCAAGTTCAATCAGCACGGATGGAACATCTGGCGCCTTCAACACGCGAAAGCCCGCAAAGCGATGCGTGCGATCTAATAGGTTGGTTTTATGGCGGGCATTGTCCACCACCAATTTGGCGAATTTGACAGATAGGTTTTTGGTTTCGCGCTGGGCTAAGTCGATGAGAATATCGGCAACTTCGGCTGGCTGATCCGCAAAATCAATGCCCGCGATGATATCCGACTGGTTTTCTTTGCGCGCCAGCGAGGCGGCCTCTTTATCGGAAGCGGTTTCCGACAGCGTATAAATAGACATGCCGCGCACATTTTTGCGCTGAATGGCATCGGCATGAATAGAGATAAACAAATCCGCATTATGCTTGCGCGCAATATTTACCCTTTGGCGCAGCGGAATATAAATGTCGCGATTGCGGGTCTGGTAAACTTTATATTTGCCCGTGGCGCGCAATTGCTTGGCCAGCTCCCGAGTGAAATCTAGGGTGACGTTTTTCTCTCTTGCCTTGCTGCCCTGCGCACCGGGGTCGACGCCGCCGTGACCGGCATCAATCACAATCACCGGCTTGGCGTTTGGTTTGGTGCGCAGTTTAAAGGCTGGCGGCGGCGCAACTTTGGCGGTTTTGCGATTTACGGCGCGGCTGGTTTCACGGTCTTTTTTAACCTGCGAAGCAAAAGCCTTGGCCGAGCTGAGCACCAAATCAACCACCAACCGATGTGGCAATCCAGAAGACGGGGCCAAAACAAAGCTCTTGGCGACCTTAACCGGACGAGCGGCATCAATGACCAAACGGCTTTTGCCAGCCGTAAATTGGCCAAAACGCAGCCCGCTCACGAGCTTGGCCTTCTTCGATATTTCAGGCCCTGTGGTCGGCCAATCGAGCGCCGGTAAATCAATCACCACGCGGCGCGGCTTGTCCAACAAGAAGACGCGAAAATCGACGGTCTCCGATAAATCCAGCACCACGCGTGTGCGCGCATCGGTGACGCCAAGGCGAATATCTTTCACCAGATTGGCCCCCTGAACAGGCATCACCAAACCAAAGCTCACGAGCAACAACCAAAGGAGCTTAAAGATTGACTGAGGAATATAGGCGGACGGCTTCATGGTTTTTGGCTTTTCTCCTGCCCCAGTGCGACTCACTGCGTTGGGCATAGTTTAGCAACTTCGCGGGCGGAACGCGACTGAACCGTGAGGAAAACAATTGTCAAAAGTTTAAGTGTATGATTTTGCACACAATTATTGCCCATCGCGTATTCACCTTGCAATCCCCAGAGCGCATCTGTAAAACAAAAGAGGTGTTTTGCACTGGTGACCTCACCCCGATGGCCTAATGGAGCCGGCGGTGATTAAGCCACAAAAAAACTCATGAGCCCGGCGATAGCCGCGGCCATAACCGAAACTTTTTGACAGGATGTCGCGTGACCTACGCTGCAGCAACAACAAAAGCGAACTTCCAACCCTCGGCTTACGCTGCGGTAAGGAAGAGCTGTGCGCATGGTTCGACCTCTTTCTCACTTTCCTTTTATAGTAAACATTTACGCAGGCTGACGGAGACGGGCTTTGCCCTCACACCGCGCTTGGCGGGAGACTTTCATGACCAAGAATATGCTTATCGATGCCATCCACCCGGAAGAAACACGGGTTGTTGTAACTGAACACAACCAAATCCAGGAATTCGACTTCGAGTCGGGTACCAAATCACCGCTTCGCGGTAACATCTATCTCGCAAAAGTAACGCGCGTTGAGCCCTCGCTTCAGGCGGCTTTCGTAGAATATGGCGGCAATCGCCATGGGTTCTTAGCGTTTAACGAGATTCACCCTGATTATTATCAAATTCCGGTCAGCGACCGCGAAGAATTGCTAAAAGCGCAAGCCGCCGAAGACCGCGAGCACGCCGCAAGCGAAGACGATGACGCGCAAAAAGGTACTGGCGCAGCCTCGGAAGAAAGTGGCGAAGAAAGTTCCGGCGAAAGCATCTCGAGTGTTGGAGGCGATGCCCACGAAGAAGCCACGCCAAGCAATAAATCTCGTGCCTCGCACCGCCGTTATAAAATTCAGGAAGTCATCAAACGCCGCCAAGTTATTTTGGTGCAGGTGATGAAAGAAGAGCGCGGCAATAAGGGCGCAGCGCTAAGCACTTATCTCTCACTGGCCGGTCGCTATTGCGTGCTGATGCCAAACACCGCGCGTGGCGGCGGCATTTCGCGCAAGATTAGCAATAGTGCGGATCGCAAAAAATTGAAAACCATCGTCGGCAAGCTCGACGTGCCAAGCGGCATGGGGCTAATTGTTCGCACGGCAGGCGCCGAGCGCACGCTAGCTGAAATTCGTCGCGACTGGCAATATATGTCGACCATGTGGCAGGAAGTTCGTGATAAAACCGTCGAGTCCACTGCCCCCGCTTTGGTTTACGAAGAAGGCAATCTCATCCGCCGTTGCATTCGAGATTTATACTCGAAAGAATTCGACGAAGTGGCCATTGCAGGCGCCGATGCCTATAAAGAAGCCAAAGGCTATATGAAGCTTTTGATGCCGAGCCACGCCCGCAAGGTAAAACTACACGTCGAAAACACACCGCTGTTCAAGCTACATGGTGTGGAAGACAAATTGGCTGCGATGTTTAACCCAACCGTGGTTTTGCCATCGGGCGGCTATCTGGTTATCAACCCGACCGAAGCGCTGGTCTCTATTGATGTGAACTCGGGAAAATCTACCCGCGAGCAATCGATTGAGAAAACCGCGTTGAATACCAACCTCGAAGCGGCTGTGGAAGTGGCTCGCCAAGCGCGTCTGCGCGATTTGGCTGGCTTGCTGGTTATCGATTTCATCGACATGGATGAAAACCGCAACAATCGGGCGGTCGAACGCAAGATGAAAGAAGCGCTAAAAAGCGATCGTGCCCGCATTCAAGTCGGTCGTATTAGCTCGTTTGGTCTGATGGAAATGTCGCGCCAACGTATGCGCGCTGGCGTTCTCGAAGGCAGTAGCGAAACTTGTGTGCATTGTAATGGCTCCGGCATGGTGCGCTCGGTAGAGAGCCGCGCCTTGCATGTGTTGCGTCAAATCGATGAGAGTGCCGCGAAATTTGACCATGGCGAACTCGTGGCGCATCTGCCGCAAGATGTGGCGGTTTATCTGCTTAACCAAAAACGCGCGCAGCTCAGCGATATTGAAACCCGCACAGGCGTCACCGTGGCCATCAACATTGATGCCGAGCTGACCTCCATGGAAATGGCTATCACGCTGCCAGACCAATCGGAAAGCTCCGGCGCCTCGCGCATGGAGGGCGACCCAACGGCTGGCCTCGAAGATGGCGATGGCAATAAAAAACGTCGTCGTCGTCGCGGGGGTCGCAATCGTCGTCGCTCCGATTCAGACGAGAGTGAAACCAACGAAGGCGAAGCCTCTAACGCGGGCTCGCGTGAGCCTCAAGAAGCGAAACCAAACACTTCGGATGATGAAGACAGTAACTCGGAAGCGCAAACTCATGGCGCAACCAGTGGCGAAACCAGTGGTGATGACGATGACGATAAGCCAAAACGGCGCCGTCGTCGGGGTCGTCGCGGTGGACGCAATCGTCGTCGCCCAGAAGATGGCGAAAACAATTCCGCAACCGAGGCGAGCGACGCATCGGCCAGCGATAGCGAAACATCTGAAGGCACGACCGAAGAGCCACAGAAAATCGTTCTAGAGGTCTCCTCGTCAGACGAAGCGGCTCCGGAAGCCTCTACTCCGGAAGCCTCTACTCCGGAAGTCTCTACTCCGGAAGTCTCTGCTCCAGAAGAACCTGCTGCGAAGGAAGCGACACCCGATGTTGTTGCCGAAGAAGCCCCTGCCGAAGAAGTAGTGGCAGAAAAAGCACCTGCGAAGCCGCGCAAAAAAGCCGCTGCTAAGCCCCGCAAAAAAGCGGCTGCAAAAGCGCCGAAGAAAACTAAGGCAGCCGCTGCAAAAGAAGCCGCAGCCGAGGCCCCCCCAGTAGAAGCGCCAGTAGAAGCGCCAGTAGAAGCGCCAG
>CAWVRH010000017.1:0-43168 GCA_963932545.1 uncultured Rhodobiaceae bacterium
ATATTTTAGCCAACTATTTGGCAGGCTCTATTTATATATATGAAAGCAGGGTGTTATTTTGGGGTGGGGTGTCTCAGCTTTGTCTTCTCAAATTTATACCTTTGCCCGGGCGTCCCAAGTTTAGGGTAGACCAGATGGTAGACCACATCACGGAATTAACTGCTTTCTAGGCCTGTTTGACAAATGGCACTTAAAATTATAATGTATAGAAATCAATTGCTTAGGGTCGCTGTGGGGTAACACCCGTGGAAGTTCGAGTCTTCTCGGCCGCACCAGCCTCGCATTCTCTTCGCTTTATGAAATCGTTGCTTTATGAAATCGTTTTAGGTGTCACAACACCATAATGGCAGCGGTTACAAAACCGGCCGTGGTGATGATGAAACTTGCCATGGCGCCGACGCCAAAAACCGGGCCCGGCTTAAATTCGTCTGGCGGAGACATGGCGACGATGATGAAAGTAAACGGATTGGTGAACCCGCCAATCAGCATCGACCAGATAACCCAATCCGGATACACCACATCCAACTGCTTGGCGAGCAGATAAAAAGCGATAATCAGCAAAGCCATCAACAGAAAATCAATATGCGATTTAATAATGTGATCGCTAGATGGGAAGAGGCGCTGCAAGGCCGGAATGCGCATGATGCGAATGGCTGTGCCCATCCAGGCTAGGGCCAAAGAAATAATAATAAAAATGGATGCCCCAATAACAAGCAAAGACATAGTGCCTCCCGAAAATATAAAAAAACAAGCCCAAGGCTCCCAAAAACTCTTGCCAAAGGATAGCTTATTGGTCGCCAAGGTCTAACGGTAAATGAAAGGCAGGGCGGTTTTTTTCTCTATTTTTCTTGGTTGTCGTTCTGGCAACTGCCTGACATACTTCGTCTGAAATTTGTATTTGAGGAAGCTACATGTCGACGCCTTTAAGTAAAACCACCCTTAGTATGTATGGCCTCATGGGCGCGCCTCTGGCACTGGTTGGGTATCCAATCGCCATTTGGTTGCCGGTGTTTTATGCCAGTGAAATTGGCATTTCACTCGCCGCTGTGGCTACTATGTTGCTGTTGGCGAAATTGTCGGATGTGGTCACAGACCCGCTTGTCGGCACGCTTTCAGACCGCGCCAGAACCCGCTTTGGTCGACGCCGTCCTTTCATTTTATTTGGGGTTCCCATTTTATGTGGCTCTATTTGGATGCTGTTTGTGCCTATGGCTGACGCGGATGCCACCTATCTGCTCATCTGTATTGCCGGCATGTATATTGGCACCACTTTGGTGGGCTTGCCCTACGGCGCTTGGGGGGCGGAGTTGTCGCCCGATTATTATCAGCGCTCTCGGGTGACGGCATGGCGTGAGCAATTCACTCTGTTGGGACTTTTGGGCGCGGCGTTTATTCCGTTTTTGGTCGAGCAATATGGCGATGGCAGCACCGCCTCCATTATGCGCGGCATGGCCATCGCGATTTGTGTGGTGGCACCGCTTGCCGCGCTGGCGCTTATTTTCTTTGTGCGCGAAGTGCCCGCCGATGAAGATGCGCCGAGCGCGAGAGGGCAAAAGCCAGCCCAAAAACAAATGTCCTTTATGGCGGGTCTGGTGCGTGTATGGCGCAATAAACCGATGCGCCTTGTTGTTGGGATGATTTTAATCGTCACCTTGGCGGAGGCCTTTCGCAACGCGCTATCCATTTTCTTTATGAAGTCGGTCATTCAAGCCAGCAGCGTTGGCACGCTTTATTTTGTCTATTTTATTGCCGGTCTCGCGGCTGTTCCAGCTTGGTTGTGGCTTGGCCGAAAACTTGGAAAGCACATTGCCTTCTCCATTTGCCTCATTACCGTAGCGATTATTTCGGCCATCAACATGGCCTTCACGGCCGATGACTATTGGTTGTTTGTTGCCTTTTTCATTGCGAAGGGCGCGTGTTTTGGCGGCTTGCAATTTTTGCCGCTGGCCATTTTGGCCGATGTTGTGGATGTGGAAACGGCTGAAACGGGCAAGGCGCGCGCAGGCTCCTACATTGCCTTCGCTAGCATGACGGCCAAAATATCGACGGCGGCAGGCACGTTTTTTGCCATTAGCGCGCTCTCTCTGACGGCCTTCAATGCCAAATTATTGTCGGATAATGCGTTCGAAGATTTGATGACGCTTCGAGTGTTTTACGCGATTGTGCCAGCGGTGTTTTTCATCGGCGCCATTATTCTGGCCGTCCGGTTTCCGCTCACCGCGCAAGTGCAGGCAGATTTACAAACCCGCATTCGAGAGAAACAGAGCTAAGCACTATGGCTAGAGACGACCCGAAAAACGCGCACAAAAAATCGCCGATCGAAAAATCGACCGACGATACTGTGTTGTTTTTCAGAAAACCTCCGAAACCAAATCCAGCCTTAGACGTGGCTTGGTTTTATGACGAAGAAGAGTTCTTCTCCGAACATATGGATGAATTCGACTGGTGATTTAAAACTTGCCTCTGTTAAACGAGGGCGGCGCCGATAAGATACAAATGCACAATCGAAACAAGCCAGATAATCGTGCGTACATGGCGCAAGCCCATGGCATAAACAACCAGATAGGCCACGCGTAGGCCAAGCCAAATGGCAGCCGTTTCGGCGACGGCGGCATTGCTGCTAATGGCAATTAGGGCCAGAGGGATAAAAATCAACAAGCTCTCTTGCAAGTTGGAGCTGGCGCGACGGATGCGCTGCACAACGAGGGAAACCTCTGGTTGCTCGTCGCGCGGGCCTACCAAAAAGTCTAAGTTCAGCTCTTTGCGTAGCACGCCGATAAGCGATGGCAACATCAGGCCAACAACATAAAACACCAAAGTGGCAAATAGAATTTCAATCATAATAAATCTCCTCCAATGGGCCGAATCATTCGGCTACATTATGTTAGGGCGATAATTTTGCTGCGTCATTCGCCATTTTGCTTCATATAGCGAAGAGGCCATAATAGTCAGCCCCTTCAACCGCCGCATGTGAAAGGCAAACCCGTGATAGATAGCGCAGCCGATACGCCGCACGAAGGCGATTACCTTGGCTCAGATGAGTTAACTAGCGAACGCTTTGAAGCGGTTCGCCAGCTCGTCTTAGCGCAAGATCGCGTGGGGCTTATGGCGGCGTTTGAAGACCGCCACGAGGCCGATATTGCCGAGCTGATTACCCTTTTGCAGCCAGATTTGCGCCGCACGCTTATCGAGCTGATGGGGTCTGATTTGGCGCCAGAAGTGTTTGCCGAATTTGATGATAACATCCGCGATGCCGCCCTAGAGGCCGTCGATAGTGATACGTTGGCGGCCACGGTTCAGCAATTGGATAGCGATGACGCGGTTTTCGTTTTGGAAGACATGGATGTCGCAGACCGAGACGAGGTCTTACAAAGAATTCCAACTTCCGATCGCTTGTTGTTGCAACGGTCTCTAGATTTCCCAGAAGACAGCGCGGGTCGTTTGATGCAAACCGAGTTTGTTGCGGTGCCGCCGTTCTGGACCGTGGGCCAAACCATCAAACATTTGCGCGAAGCCGAGGGTCTGCCGAACGAATTTTTGGAGCTTTTTGTTACCGACCCCACGCATACCCCGCTTGGGGTGGTGCATTTGTCGGAGCTTTTGCGCTCGCAACGCCGCGTTGTCGTGGAAACTTTGCTGCATGATGATTTTACGATTATCGCCTGCGATACCGACCGTGAAGAAGTGGCGCGCCTGTTTGAGCGTTATAATTTGGTCAGCGCGCCGGTGGTCGATGAAGACCAACGCTTGCTGGGCGTCATCACCGCCGATGATGTATTCGAGGTGATTGCCGAGGAAGCTGGCGAAGATATTTTGCGCCTCGGCGGCGTTGGCGATGAAGCGGTGAGCGATAGTGTTTTCGAAGCGGCGCGCGGTCGTGCCTCTTGGTTGTTTTTAAACCTGATGACGGCTATCGCGGCTTCTTTGGTAATTGGCCTGTTCGATGCCTCTATTGAGCGCATGGTGGCGCTGGCTGTGCTGATGCCGATTGTGGCTTCGATGGGCGGCAATGCGGGCACTCAGACGCTTACCATCACGGTGCGAGGCCTAGCGACGCAAGAGCTGATGCCGGTAAACGTGGCTCGGGTGGTGTGGCGCGAATTTGGCGTCGGGGTTTTCAACGGCGTGGTCTTTGCCGTTGTTGCAGGGCTTTTGGGCGCCTATTGGTTTGACGATGTTTTATTGGGCGCTGTCTTAGCGGCGGCTATGGTGGTTAACCTTGTGGTGGCGGCTTTGGCGGGTATTTTAATTCCTGTGGGACTAGATCGCGCAGGCATTGACCCAGCCGTGGCGTCGAGTGTGTTTGTCACGACGGTTACCGATGTCATCGGCTTCTTGACGTTCTTAGGATTTGCCACTTTGTTCTTGTTCTAAGCAAGGTTTGGGTTTTTGTTCTGAGCAAGGTTTGGGTTTTGTTTTAATTAAAGTTTGGGTCACTTAAGCGCTTGCGTTTAAAGCGGTAGTTGTTTGGGATAGGAATATGATGCAACGGTTTTTCACCTCAGTTTTGGCGCTTCTTTTAGTGTCGTTAAGTGGGCTGGTTTCGGCTCAAGCTGAGTGGCGCGAAGGCACGGCCTTGCCTACGGCTGTGCCCAATGCTGTGGCTACTGAGATGGATGGAAAGCTATTCATCATGAGCGGTAAGCTGGGGCAGGGGCTGCGCAGTTTTTTCGAGCAATATGATATTCGCGGCGATGGCTGGCGTCCGTTAACGCCGCTGCCTGTGGGGCTTTCGCACTTCGCGATTGCCTCTGGCACTGGGCGTGTCTTTGTCTCCGGCGGGCGCGAAAACGAGAACGCGCGCCTCAGCACAGACCTCTGGATGTATGCGCCCGATACAGCCGTATGGCTAAAGCTTGGCAATTTGCCGTCTTCGCGCGCCGATCACATCAGCGTGTTTGATAGAGACCGTGTGTTTTTAATCGGTGGCATTGGCAAAGATGCAGGGCGCGTGCAGAGCTATAATTTGGGCACAGGCAAATGGGCCAATTGGAAAAACCCAATGCCGATACCCGTGTCCAATGCGGCTTTCACGCGACTTGGCGATGAAGTGATTGTGGCCGGTGGCAAAAGCACATCTGGGCGTCCGGTCAAGGCGGTGCAGGGGTTTAATTTAAAGACCGGTCAATGGCGCAAATTGCCAGATTTACCGATTGCAGTCATCGGCGGCGCCTTGGGCGTGCTGCGCGATGGCTTGCATTTTGCTGGCGGTTTCAGCCCGGCCAGCGGCAAAGTGTTGGGTAGCCACAATCGTCTGGTGGGCCAACGCTGGCAACGCCAAGCGCCTATGCCTGGCGGGGGGCGTCATCGGATGGCCTATCATGCTTCCGACGATAAATTCATCCTGATTGGTGGGGCGATTGGCGGCGGTTTTTATGCCCTGTTTACCGCGTCCGACCGCGTATCGATTTTTACCCCGTAAGTCATATGAGCGTAAACCTAGTAAAATTATGTGTAGGCGCTGAGGACATCAGCGATTTAGTAAACTGGCAAAACCGCCTGCAGGCTACCTATGGCAAAGTGTTTCACACCACACGCATGGTGCCCAAACGGCAGGGAGACTTGCTAGAAGGCGGCTCCCTTTACTGGGTTATCAAGCGTCAAATTCGGGTGCGCCAGCAGATTATAGACATTGAAGAGTTCGTCGACGACCAAGGCGTTCGTCGCTGTCATTTGCATCTAGACCCTGAGCTGGTGCATACGCGCCTGCAAGCGCGCCGACCCTTTCAGGGTTGGCGTTACTTGACCAAAGAAGATGCTCCCATCGATACGCCTAATAATACGGAAGTCGATGAAGATATGCCCGAAGACTTGCGCCAAGAGTTAACCGATATGGGTTTGCTTTAGGTAGCCCTTAAATAGCAGGACTATTGTCAAGCAAGCGGGTTTCGCCCAAGCGAGCGACAATCAAAGCGCGGCGCGTGATTGTTTTCGCATCGGGCACGCCAAGCGTCTCCGCATCGCGGATGCAGGCGTAATCTACTTTGGTAAATCCAGCTTCCAGCAAAGCCTGTTTGGCCTCGGCTTCCGCTATGGCGGCACTGGCCGGATGATTGGCCAATTGGCGTAAAATAACATTGAGCTGGGCGGCTATTTTTCTTTGCTCAGAATCCAAATATACATTGCGCGACGACATGGCCAGCCCATCGGCTTCGCGCATAATCTCGCCGGCCATAATCTCGACGGGCAGATTGAGATCGGCCACCATGCGGCGGATGACGCTTAATTGCTGATAATCTTTCTCGCCGAAAATCGCCACATCGGTTTGTGTCTGGGTGAGTAATTTCAAAACAATCAAAGCAACGCCGCCAAAGAAATGCGGGCGTTCTTCGCTTTCTAAACCCAGCGCTGGGCCGTCCATGGTAATGCCCGTGACAAACCCTTCGGGATACATAGCCTCTGCCATGGGGGCAAAAACAGCATCTGTCTTGGTGGTCTCAAGTGCGGCCAAGTCAGTTGCCTCTTGGCGCGGGTAGGTGGACAGGTCTTCATGCGCGGCGAATTGCGTTGGGTTGACGAAAATAGACACGATTACTTTATCGGCGTTTTGCGCGATGGCCTCCACCAAGGATAAGTGGCCGGCGTGCAAGGCGCCCATGGTCGGCACAAGCCCCACACGCAGCCCGTCTGCTTTCCATGCTCCCACTTGCGCGCGCATATCTTCAAGGGTGCGATGAAGGCCAAGGCTCGACATATTAGTTTCCTGTTTTGAGATGAAAGCTCATCGGGCGCGTTAGCTGCTCATAGCCAATTTGCGATAGGCTGGCGCCGCGTCCCGTGTCGCCAATGCCTGTCCATGCCAGACCGGGGTCTAGGTAGTCGCATCGGTTCATGAAAAACGTGCCGGTCCGCACCTGAGCGCCAATGGCCTTGGCGGCATTTGCGTCCTTCGTCCAGACGCTGGCCGTCAATCCGTAAACGCTATCGTTCATTCTCGCGATGGCTTCAGCGTCATCCGCCACAGCCATAATGCCCACCACGGGGCCAAAACTTTCTTCGCGCATAATCTCCATATCATGGGTGACATGGGTCAGAATTTGCGGTGCCAAATAGGGAGTGCCATTTTGGATAGCCGCAAAATGGCTTTCCTCGAGGCACGCTTTCGCCCCTTGGGATAGCGCGTCGCTGATTTGCTGGCGCACCATGTCGGCCGCTTGTGTGCGCACCATGGGCCCCAGCGTCGTGGCTTCGTCTAGCGGCGTGCCCAGCACATAATCTTTTGTCAGGGCGCACATGCGCTCGACCAAGGCATCATGCCTGCTGGCCTCGACATAAATCCGCTCGATGCCACAGCACGATTGGCCGCTATTGAAAAAACTGCCATCAACCAAAGCCTCGGCGGTGGCGTCTAGGTCGGCGTCGGCGCGCACATAGGCGGGGTCTTTGCCGCCCAGCTCCAGCCCAAGACCAATAAATCTGTCTTTGGCTGCCGCGACGATGGCATGGCCACCCGATACGGAGCCGGTAAAATTAACATGGGCAATGCGCGCATCCCCGACGGTTTTGGCGGTCGCGCCATGGTCGAGATGCAGGCAAGTTATCAACCCGTCTTGCAAGGCTTGCGGCAAGCCCATATCGAGCGCCGCCGTGTGAAAGGCGGCCACAAGGCGCTCGCCGCTCAGTAGCGTTTGGCCTGAATGTTTCAACACCACGCAATTGCCCGCCATCAGCGCGGGCACGATGGAGTTCACGGCGATGAGATAAGGGTAATTCCAAGCCGCGACCACTAACACCACCCCCAGCGGGCGGCGTTCGATATAGCGTTCGAAACCGTCTTGCGGATCTGGGTGGATATTTTGCAAGGCGCTTTCGGCAATCGATACCATATGGCGACCGCGTTCCAAAAACCCGTTCACCTCGCCATCGCCATAGCGCACGGGACGACCCATTTGCCAAGCCAGCTCCAAGGCAATCTCGCGGCGTTGTTGGTCGATGATATCCAGCGCGCGCAAAACAAAATCAGTACGGGTTTCAAGCGGCATATCTTGCCAAAGTGCCTGTGCTGTGGTGGCTTGGGTAAGGCAGCTATCCACTTCGCTCATAGTGCTGAGCGCGCGTGTGGCATAAATAGAGCCATCAATAGGGCTGGTAATCTCAACCGTGTTTTGGGTCATGGTGTGTCGCTACCCTTGGCGTCATCGACTAAATAAGCGGCTGAAATCCCGCCATCGACCCGCATAATGCTGCCAGTTTGCCAGCCCGCGCCGTCGGATAATAAAAAGCACACGCTGGCGGCAATTTCCTCGGGGCGTCCCAAACGTCCCATTGGAATATGCTGGCGACGCGTCGCCCATTTTTCGGGCGTATTAAAATAACGCGCTGTGCGATCGGTCAATACGGGGCCGGGCGCCACGCAATTGGCGCGAACATTATCGCGCGCATGGGCGATGGCAATCTCGCGGGTCATCGCTTCGAGCGCGCCCTTGCTGGTGGTATAGGCAATCTGTGCTTTGGCCGAAGCGCTATGCGCGACAACCGAGCTGAGCGTCACCAATGACCCACTTTGCTGCTGGATGAGATGGGGCAGGGCATTTTTATAAATCAAAAAGGCCCCCGTTAAGTTGACGTCGAGTGTGGACTGCCAGCTCTCTAGCGGTGTCTCCACTGGGCCGGTGTCGTCATCGGCCAACATGGCGGCATTATTTACCACGCCATCTAGCCCGCCCATCGCGCCAATGGCGCTGGCGACCATAGAGGCCACGGCTTCGCTATCGCGCAAATCTGCGTGCGCGCAATGTATATTTTTTGCCTCCGGTAAGGCATCTTTGGCAGCTTGGGCCAATTCGGCCGTGCGCTCGCAAAGCGCGAGGCTTGCCCCTTGCGCGTGCGCCAGAGCGGCAATAGCACGGCCTAGACCGCCATTGGCTCCGGTTATCAATATCTTTTTGCCAGTTAACGGCATATTTGCAGCCTCTCAGCTAAATTTAGGAGCAAGTGAAGGATAAGCTTTTGATGGAACTTGCAGCTAGTTTCCGGAATCGGGTTTATACTCAATTTAGTCTAAAATGAAGGAAAAACTTTGTCAGATACGATGTCTTCAAGCTCAACAATAGCTGCCTCGGCGCCAAATGTCGCGCCGCATGTGATTGTTCTTGGCAATGAAAAGGGTGGGGCGGGTAAAACCACTGTCGCGATGCACGTCGTGGCGGCTTTGCTGGAGGCCGGCAAATCTGTCGGCACGCTAGACCTTGACGTGCGGCAAAAGTCTTTCAGCCGCTATATAGCCAATCGACAAATGTGGGTGGGGCGGCGCGATATGCAAATGCCCGAACACATAACTATGCAAGCGGGCAGTCATAATAGTCTCGATATTCGCCAGCAAGAAGAAAGCGAAAGCTTCGTTCGGGCGCTGGGTCATTTACGTGCCCACCATGATTTTGTGGTCATCGATTGCCCTGGTTCCGACAGCTATCTATCCCGCCTTGGTCATGCCTCGGCGGATACGCTAATTACGCCAATGAACGAGAGTTTTGTGGATGTGGATCTGTTGGCGACCCTCGACCCCAATACCTTAGAGGTGGCGGGGCCGAGTATTTATGCAGAGATGGTTTGGCAATGTCGGCAGGCGCGTGTTCAAGCCAATGGCGCCACGATTGATTGGGTTGTCTTGCGCAACCGCACGAGCCACATACATGCAAAAAACCGGAAGCGCGTCGAGACCACTCTCGATGCGCTGGCCAGCCGACTGGCGTTTCGCCAAATCGAGGGACTGTCGGAACGAGTGGTGTTTCGAGAAATGTTTCCGGCCGGTCTCACCTTGCTAGACCTTACCTCTGAAGAGGCCAATGCCAGCCTAACCATGAGCCATGTGGCGGCGCGCGCGGAAGTGAAGTCGCTGCTCAACGCTCTCAATCTCCCTGGGCTATCTGGCGCAGGAGCCGACTAATGGGCTATCTCCTCCTCGGTGCTTTGGTTGTGGTGGTGCTTTTACTGGTGTCACGCGGTATCGCGCGAATGTCTCGGCGAGCGATGAAACTGTTTTTCTGGGCATTATTGTTTTTTCTGGCAGCCACGGCGCTGGTGCTCTTTGTGCTGGCGGGGCGTTTTGCGCTGGCGGCACCGGCAGGCGCTATCGCCCTGTGGGGGATGCGCGCCTATTTGTTAGCGCGCCAAATCCGCGCCAAGGCTGGCGCAAACCAAACCCCTGTTGCCTCGGGTAATGCGATGGATCGCGCGCAAGCGCTGGAAATTTTGGGGCTAGATGCGCAGGCCTCTCCCGCCGATATCGAAGCGGCTTATAAAACCTTGATTGTCAAAAATCATCCAGACCAAGGCGGCACAGATTGGCTGGCGGCACGTTTAAATGAAGCGCGCAGTGTTTTGCTCGATACCTAACTCGACATCTAAGGCGCAATCGGCAAGCAGCTTGGGGTCACTTCCATCAAGCTGCGGCACAAATGAAAGGCTTGGGGCTCTGATAAATTAGCGAAACGCGCGCGATACATCGGCTTCCCGTTTCTTACAATTTGCTCGGCTCGACCTTCTGAGTTTTCTAGCTGCGGGCCCAAGACACGGCGAATGCGTTGCAATTGGCTATAGGCATGCACAGATGCTGAAAAAGCCCCCACCTGAATTTTCCAATCTCGCGGCAAATCTGCCAGCACGAGCCCTTTTGTGGGTTTGGCTAAATCTTGCGCCGAGGTGCCCAGCCATTGGGCAGCTTGGTGAAGTTTATCTGTATTGGTTTTTGTTCTGGCTACATAGGGTTGCGCGCGCGGCAGGCTTCGGTCTGCCAGCGATATGGCATGCCGGTCGCGCGCCTCTGCTGAGGTGCCGCCCATGATAATTATGATAATTCGCTTATTATCACGCTGTACGGCGGTGGCAATATTATAGCCAGAGGCGCGGATATAGCCGGTCTTCATGCCGATGGCGCCGGAAAGGCGTCGCAATACCCGGTTATGGCTTCGGTATTGTTTGTCTTCAAAGCGGAAGCTTGAGGTTTGCCAAAGGCGCTCGAACTGCGGGAAACGCGTCAGCAAAGCTTGCGCCAATTTAGCCATGTCGCGGGCGCTGCTTTGTTGGCGCCAGTGGTAAAGGCCAGATGCATTGGTGAAATTAGTATCATAGAGGCCAAGCTCGCGAGCTTTCCTTGTCATACGACGAGCAAATTTGGCTTCTGAGCCTGAGATATGCTCCGCGATGGCGGTGGCGACATCATTGGCAGATTTCACCAAAAGCGCCTTCATAACGATTTCCGCGGGGAGGGTCGTTCCAGCCTTTAGCCCCAATCGACTGGCCGGTTGGCGCGCGGCTTGGCGCGAGACATATATTGGCGTTTTGGGGGTTAAGCGTTCGGCCTCTATCTCTTCGAACATAATATACAAGCTCATTAGCTTGGTGAGACTGGCAGGATATCGGCTTTGCGAGGCGCGATATTGCTGCAATGTGCGCCCGCTTGTCGCGTCTATAACTATGGAGGAGAACGGGGCGGCGATAGCCGTAGAGGAAAAAGCCCATGCAAAACATAGGGTTATAATACACACTCTTAAAAACTTACGACGCACGGAATCACTCCTCAAGACAACATAATAGCAAGTTGCCCTTGTGTTGGGAATGAAGCACCCTATCTCATATACAGAGACGCATGGGTTTTGCTTGATGAAAAGACCGATGCAGAGGTAAAATTGGCACATGATGCAAAGAGACAAGATTTTAGAAAAAAACCAGATCGATTTATCGAGCCCAAAGCCGCGTGTAACGATGTCCAAAGGCGATGAAGGCCAAGATGGCCGCGATGGGGAAAGTGGCACAGCTACGCTGACGCGTACAAAAACCCAAAAACCGGCGATGTATAAAGTGCTTCTGTTGAACGATGATTATACGCCGATGGAGTTTGTGATTTATGTCCTACAGCGGTTTTTTTCAAAGAGTGCCGAAGATGCAACCAAAGTGATGCTGCATGTGCACCAAAGTGGGGTTGGGATTTGCGGCGTGTTTACCTACGAAGTTGCGGAGACGAAAGTAACCCAAGTTATGGATATGGCACGGCAGCATGACCATCCGCTGCAATGCACAATGGAAAAAGATTAGACTTACAGGAGCGCGGCGTGCCGGCATTTTCAAAAGACTTAGAGCAAGGATTACATCGTGCGTTGGTGATCGCCAATGATCACTCGCATGAATACGCGACGCTTGAGCATTTGCTGCTGGCGCTCACCGAAGACCCCGATGGTCTAGCGGTGATGGAAGCCTGTGGCGTGAAAGTAGACTTGCTGCGCGAGAACCTAATTCAGTATATCGACACAGAGTTGACGGGGCTGATTGTAGAAGATGACGAAGACTGCAAGCCTACAGCGGGCTTTCAGCGGGTTATTCAACGCGCGGTTATTCATGTGCAAAGCTCTGGCCGCGATGAAGTGACGGGAGCCAATGTTTTGGTCGCCATGTTCGCCGAACGCGAAAGCCATGCCGCTTACTTCTTGCAAGAACAAGAAATGACCCGCTATGACGCGGTGAATTTCATCTCGCATGGCGTCGCCAAAATCCCGGGCAAAGGCGAAAGCCGCCCCGTGGAAGGCATGGACGCCCTAGATGAGGAAGCTACAGGCGTTGCCGATGGCGAAGCGCTGGCGGCCTATTGCATCAATTTGAACGAAAAAGCGCGCGATGGAAAAGTCGACCCGCTCATCGGGCGCAGCAAAGAAGTCTCGCGCACCATTCAAATTCTATGCCGTCGCAGCAAAAACAATCCGCTGCTGGTGGGCGACCCGGGCGTGGGTAAAACCGCCATCGCCGAAGGTCTGGCGCGTAAAATCATCGAAGGCGATGTGCCGGATGTTTTGCAAGACAATGTGATTTACTCGCTCGACATGGGTGTTTTATTGGCTGGTACGCGCTATCGCGGAGACTTCGAGGAACGCTTGAAGCAAATCATGGCAGAACTTGAAGACAAACCAGAAGCGGTTCTTTTTATTGATGAAATTCATACCATCATCGGCGCTGGCGCAACCTCTGGCGGCGCGATGGATGCGTCTAATTTGCTCAAACCTGCTTTGCAAGGCGGCAGTCTGCGCTGCATGGGTTCGACGACCTATAAAGAGTTTCGTCAGCATTTTGAAAAAGACCGTGCCTTGGCGCGTCGCTTCCAAAAGATTGATGTCATTGAGCCAAGTGTGCCCGACACGATTAAAATTTTGCAAGGTCTGAAACCTTACTACGAAGATTTCCATGACGTGCGCTACACCAATGATGCCATCAAGGCGGCGGTCGAGCTTTCGTCGCGCTACATGGCAGACCGTAAATTGCCCGATAAAGCCATCGATGTCATTGACGAAGTCGGGGCGGCGCAAATGTTGCTGGCGACCTCCAAACGCAAGAAAACCATCAGCGTGAAAGACATTGAGGCGACCATCGCCACCATGGCACGGATACCGCCGAAAACCGTTTCGAAAGACGACACCGAGAAACTCAAAGGTCTCGACGTGACGCTGAAACGGGTGGTGTTTGGCCAAGACGAAGCGATTGGCGCTTTGGCTGCCTCCATCAAATTATCGCGCGCTGGTTTGCGCGAGCCTGAAAAACCCATTGGCAGCTATTTGTTCTCAGGCCCCACAGGCGTCGGTAAAACCGAAGTGGCCCGACAATTGGCCTCGGCCCTTGGCGTCGAATTGCTACGTTTTGATATGTCGGAATATATGGAACGCCATACCGTGTCGCGCCTGCTTGGTGCGCCTCCCGGATATGTTGGCTACGACCAAGGTGGTTTGCTGACCGATGGCGTCGACCAAAACCCACATTGCGTATTGCTGCTCGATGAAATTGAGAAAGCGCATCCCGACCTGTTTAACGTGCTGTTACAAGTGATGGATCACGGCAGCCTAACCGATGCCAATGGTCGCAAAGTCGATTTCCGCAACGTGGTGTTGATTATGACCACCAATGCAGGCGCCTCAGATATGGCGAAAGAGCCGATAGGCTTTGGCCGCGTGAAGCGGGAAGGCGAAGACAGCGAAGCCATCAATCGCATGTTCACGCCAGAGTTCCGCAATCGCTTGGATGCGGTTGTGCCGTTCAATAATCTACCATCGGAAGTGGTGGTGCGTGTCGTCGAGAAATTTATTCTCGAGCTGGAAATGCAATTATCCGACCGCAATGTGATTATCGATGTCACGCGCAAAGCGATGACTTGGTTGGTCGATGAAGGCTATGATCTTCAAATGGGCGCGCGACCTATGGCGCGTATCATTCAGGAAAACATCAAGAAGCCTTTGGCCGATGAGCTGCTGTTTGGCAAACTCAAAAGCGGTGGCTTGGTGACTGTGGACCTAGGTAAAAACGGCAAGCTATCGTTTACCTATGCCGACGATAAGCCAAGCAAGAAAAGCAAAAAGCCTAGCGAGAAAGTCAATTAAGCGCTTAAAGCTCGGCGCGAATTTTCTCTGCTAAGGCGGCCAAGACATCCATATCTTCGGGGTCACGGGCGTGGAACTTTAAATCCAGCCCTTCGTGGCGCGGCAGAATATGCATGTGATAATGCGGCACAGTCTGGCCCGCATGCGACGAGTTTAATTGCGCCATCATAAAGCCCGGCGCCTCGACCGCCCTGATAATGGCGGGGGCAAGAATTTTTGCTGTGGCCATAACGCTGGCGGCGGCTTCTGCGGTTAAATCGAGAAACGTGACAGCAGGCTGTTTGGGAATAATCAAAGTATGTCCGGCCACTTGCGGCATGATATCCATAAAAGCCAGCGTCGCATCATCTTCATACAGCTTGTGGCTTGGCAGCTCGCCGCGCAGGATTTTGGCAAAAATATTCTGCTCGTCATAAGCATCGTTAAGATTAATCATCTTGGCTCTCCTGTGGTTTTTTGAACGGCGTGTGTTGGCTCAGCGCCTTCATGTCATTGTCTACATATTGGCGCTCGGTTTCAAGGTAATCGCCCACCGCTTGGCGCAAGCCCTCATGGGCAATATAATGGCTTGAATAGGTGCGGTGGGGCGCGTAGCCGCGGGCCAGCTTGTGAGTGCCTTGCGCGCCCGCCTCGACGCGGGCAAGGCCGCGCGCAATGGCAAAGTCGATAGCTTGGTAATAACAAACCTCGAAATGCAAAAACGGATGGTCTTCTAAGCAGCCCCAATTACGACCATACAGCGTGTCTCCGCCGATGAAGTTGAGCGCGCCCGCAATATAGCGTCCCTCGCGTTTGGCCATAATCAGCAGCGTATCTTCCGGCATGGTCTGTTGGATGCGCGTAAAAAAATCACGGGTCAAATAGGGCGTGCCCCATTTTCTGTGGCCGGTATCGACGTAAAAATGGAAAAACGCATCCCAATGCGCTTCCGTGAGCTGGTCTCCGGTGAGCGCCTCGATTTCAATGCCGTTTTCAAGCGCCTTGGCGCGCTCCTTACGCAGGTTCTTGCGTTTGCGCGAGGCCATGGCATCTAAAAACCCTTCGAAGCTCTGGTAGCCCTCATTTTGCCAATGGAATTGCTGGTCGGTGCGCTGCAAGAAACCTTGCGCGCCTAAGCTCTCCCAATCGGCCTCGGGCAAAAAGTTAATATGCAGGGAAGACGCATCGAGTTTTTTCAAAAGGGTGAGGGCGGCGGCGAGTAAATTGTTTCTATGCTCCGTGTGCTTTGGCCCCGGTTTGACCAAAAGCCGACGTCCACCGGCGGGCGTAAAGGGAACCGCGCTTAATAATTTTGGATAATAATGCCCGCCTGCGCGATGAAACGCATCGGCCCAGCCATAGTCGAAAATATACTCGCCTTGGCTATGGTCTTTGAGATAAAGCGGCATGACGGCCAAAACCTCGCCCGTCTCATTTTCCAAAACCAAATGCTGGCCAAGCCACCCCGTCTCTGCCGTGGCCGAGCCGCTTTCTTCCATGGCCAGCAAAAACGCATGGCGCAAAAATGGATTGTAAATCTCGCCCTCAGGGTTGGCACAAGCGTCCCACTGCGCGGGCTCTACAAGATTGAGGCTCGAGATAACCCGAACCTGAACAGAAGGGGTCTCACTCATAGTTTCGCGTCACCTTCTATCTCGACAATGGCGTCTATCTCGACAGCCCAGCCCATCGGCAAAGCGCTAACGCCGACGGCGGTGCGACTATGCACGCCGCGCGCGCCAAATAACTCAAACATTAAATCAGAGGCGCCATTGATGACGGCAGGTTGATGGGTGAAATCAGGGGTTGAATTGACGAAGCCGTTCAGGCGGATGACTTGGGTCACTCGACCGAAGTCGCCCTCCAGCGCTGCCTGCAGGCGCGCTACAATGTTGAGGCCGCAAATTTGCGCCGCACGGTGTCCGTCGTCGATTTCCAACCCGTCTCCCAAGCGCCCTTTAATCGCCACGCCGCTAGCACTCACGGGCCCTTGGCCAGATATCATCAGCAGATTACTCGTCTGAACATATGGCGCATAGCTGCCTAAGGGCGCGGTTGGCTGGGGCAGCACTAGGCCCAGACTGTCTAAAATGCCATGGATGGTTTTACTCATGTGCGCCTCTTATTGCGGGGAGGGGAAACGGAATTGGCTTAGCTTACCCCAATTCCACAAGCGGCTAAAGGCCACGGCCCTTTTTGATGCTGTCTTTGCCGAATTTGTCGCGCAAGACATCCATCGCTTGCTCGGCTGCTTTGCGTTTGGTCTTGTCGGGGTCGCCAAGGTCTAGCGGGTCGGCTAGTTTTTCGTCCACTAAGCCAGCCAACCCAATGCCGATGAGGCGAAACCGAGTGCCCGGTTTACCGGCCAAAATTTGCTGCAACATTTCACGGCCTTGCTCAAAAATTACATCGGCCAATTGCGTTGGGTTAGAGAGCGCCCGACTGCGGGTTAACGATGACAGGCGGTCGGCTTTCATTTTTAAGACTAGCGTTTTGCCGGCCACGGATTTGGCCTTGCAGCGTTCGGCTGTGCGCTCGGACAAGTTCCACAGGTGTTTCTCCAAGGCCGCGCCGTCCGATAAATCCTCCACGAAGGTCGTTTCGCTGGAAATAGATTTGGCCGCCGCACGCGGCGTCACTGGCCGATTGTCGATCCCTTTGGCCAAACGCGCCAAACGCAAGCCCGTGGCCTCGTAGCGGCGCGCCAATTCGCTTTCGTCAATTTTTTGCAACTGCGAGATTTGGCGAATGCCATCGCGCGCCAATCGTACCTGCATGGCTTTGCCGACCCCCCAAATGGCACTGACGGGCAGGGCAGCCAGCGTATCCAGCGTTTCGGCTTGGCCAATAATCGAGAAGCCACGCGGCTTATCAAAATCAGAAGAGAGCTTGGCGAGAAATTTATTATGACTAAGCCCAATCGACACCGTAATGCCAATCTCGGCCTCAATGCGCTGCACCAGTTTCAACAAGCTCAGGGCAGGCGGTCCCCCATGCAAACGCTCGGTGCCGCGCAAATCCATGAAGGCTTCATCAATCGACAGCGGCTCCACTAAGGGCGTCAGGTCTTGCATGAGCGCGCGCACCTCGCGCCCGACGCGGCCATATTTTTCCATGTCGGGCTTAATGATAACCGCCTTGGGGCAGGCTTTGGTGGCTTGAAACATCGGCATGGCCGAATGCACACCATGAATGCGCGCCACATAGCAGCAGGTCGACACCACGCCGCGTCTGCCGCCACCAATGATGACAGGCTTATCCGTTAACTCGGGGTTGTCGCGTTTTTCGACTGCGGCATAAAACGCATCGCAATCGAGATGCGCGACGCCCAATTGGGTCAGCTCGGCGTGTTTTAAGAGGCGCGGAGAGCCACAGGCAGCGCAGCGGCGCGCCTCGGTCGGTAAAGCCGCGAGCGCCGCGCAATCGCGGCATAGCGTGTCGATAAAAGCCTGGCTATCGGCTGGCGTGTTCGGCGATTTTTCCGGAAATAAAGTCATGTGCCTCGGCCCAAATATCAATTCGTGCGGTCGCACCTTTGGCTTTGCTAATCAGCTTGGCAAGGCGCGGGTCGGCAATAAAATGGATGCAATTTACATCCGGTGCGTGTTCCGCCACAGAAGTTATATTGTGGGGTATATCGTCGAGAAAGAAAACCGGCCCTGCGGTTTTATCCGCCAGCCATTTGGCAGCAGGCCCTTTGAGGCCAGAGTTGACGACCACGGGATAGGCCATGCCATGGCCTTTCAGGTTCTCAATGCGTGCCTCGCGATGGGCGGCAGGCAGATTGGTCAGCACGATAATTTGCGCGTGTTCGGACAAGCTGGAAAGCGTGTCGGCGGCGCCATCTGCGGCGTCGATGAAGGGCGTTTCGGAGGCAAAAAAATCATCGATGAGCGTTGGTATTTGCACTGACTCATTGGTCTTGCGAGATTTGATATTGGTGCTCAGCGCAAAACTGCTGAGGTCAATCCACAGCCCCAAAGTTTCCAAATAATGCTCGACGCGTTGCATGAATTTGAGCAACACTTCATCGGCGTCGGTAATGATCAGCGGACGGTTTGGGTCTAAAGTCAGACCTTCTAGTTGCACCAATGTGTCGGCGGGAATCTCACCCTTGGGGTGGCTCATAATACGCGTCTTTCCAGTTTACAGGGGGATTAAGTCCAATGCGGCAGGTCGCCACCCGGCAGGGCAGCGTGGGCCCGGGCAGGGGCTTCGAGGGGTATCTCAAAGGCTTCGCAAAATTCGGTCAGCAGCGCTTCGTCCGATAGGTAAAACTCTAAAATACCAGCCAGCATTTCCGTGTCGGAGGCGCGCTCGACGATGTCGCCTTGGGCCATGCCCGTAAGGTCAGAAAAACGGTCCATCACCTCGTCTAGTCCGGCTAGATAGGTAAGGGCCTTTAGGGCTAAAATCTCGGCTTCATCACTTTCCATGATTGTATATTTAGCGCGTTCGCCATGGGCGGCAATGATTATCTCTTTATGTTTTTGTGCCAAACGCAAAAAAGGCGCCCAGATGGACGCCTTTTGAAGCCACAAAATCGCGTGATTACTTGATTTTGTTTTCTTTGAATTCCACATGCTTACGCACAACGGGATCGTATTTTTTGACAACCATTTTTTCGGTCATCGTGCGGGCATTTTTTTTGGTTACATAGTAGAAACCGGTGCCTGCAGTGCTTTCCAGCTTGATTTTGACTGTGGTTGATTTGGCCATCTTTTCAATCCTTAAAAACTTGGGGCGCAATTAGCGCGTGGCCGTGAAAATAGGCATTTCACGGTTAAAGTCAACCGATAAGCTACAGAAGGGTAATTAGCGGTTTGTTATTCTTAAATCGCACATAGGGCGCAGGCGCTTTTAGCTGATCGGCGCGGTTTTTCTGCATCCGTTCCTCCACCATATCAATCACCGAACGGGTGATGGCGGGCAGGTCGAGTTTGCGCGCTTTCTCCAGCGTCAGCCAATGTAAATCTAGCAATTCGCCGCTGGCTTTTTGCATTTCTTCGGGGTCGGTATGAATAAATTCATCATAGACCATGAAAAACCGCGTATCAAAACGCCGCGAACGATGGGTCGGCGTCACCGCACGAGCGATAAAGTCCATTTTATCCAGCGGTGGCTCTACCCCGTGGTCGAAATAAGACTGCCAAACCGCATTGCCCGAGCCTAGTTGCGCTTTGGTTTCGCGCCCGATAATCAATCCGGTTTCTTCAAAAGTTTCGCGAATGGCTGCCAAAGCCAGCCCGCGTAATTTATTGTCGCTCACGGTTTTCGCAGTCTCTTTGCGCAAGCGTTTCATCACCGGCGCGCTGAGTTTTTTGTTCACAACCAAACGCTGGTCCACATAGTCAAGACGCCCGCCCGGGAAGACGAATTTATTCGGCATGAATTTATGCGACGCAGCGCGCTTGCCCATGAGGATTTTCGGCTCGCCGCCTTCTTGGCGCACCACAATCAGCGTCGAGGCTTCTTTAGGCCGCACGGCGCCCACATTGTCTTCGCGATATTCGCCAGGCCCCGTGGGGGTGCTGCCTTTGGGCGCGGTAATTTTTCTCTTGGCCAAATTACTTACTCTCTTTCGTGTCGTCGCCATCACCGTCGTCGTCGTCATTGGTGGGTGCAAACCCATGTAGCTCTAGCGCCCATTGCAGG
Source organism: uncultured Rhodobiaceae bacterium (assembly GCA_963932545.1). Classification (GTDB taxonomy): domain Bacteria; phylum Pseudomonadota; class Alphaproteobacteria; order RS24; family RS24; genus UBA8337. The sequence continues at coordinate 19,989 of CAWVRH010000017.1, forward strand.
CCCACGACTGCGCCTTTTACGATGGGTAAAGTGACTAAGCTCAAGACGATAGTCAAGATACCAAAAATCAAAGCATGGACATAAAGCGGCGGCACATACGCGCGCTCTACAATTAGCGCAACCGGCACGATGATGTGGCCAACAATGAAAATTGTGAAATAGGGCGGGGCGTCATCGGCTTGATGCTCGCCCAGATTAAGCTCGCAGGAGCCACAAGTCTCGCTCACTTTTAGGTATTTGTGAAACATGGTCTTCTCGCCACAGGCGGGACAACGCAACCGTGCGCCGCGCCACATGGCAGGGCCTTTTAGGCGTTTTTCTACCAGCATATCTTCGATACTCATCGGCTACGTCTCCTTTTGCTACGTGTTGGTTTTTTGTTATTTTTGCTCGCGCCAGATTTTCTAAACTGGTTGCCTCTGCCAGACCCGCGCCTTTGTTTGGGCGCGCCGTCTTGCGTGCCACCTTCCAGCAAAGCGAATAGCAATCCGCCTTGAATGGGGGTGGCTTCCACCAGCTGAACTTCCACGGTTTGGCCAATGCGGAAGGTCAATCCGGTGGTGCCACCGGTCATAAACATATTGCTATCGTCGGCAAAAAACCGCTCTTCGCCAAGCCGCGAGATGGGGATAAGCCCTTCGGCGCCAGTGTCGATGAGCGCCACAAACAGGCCAGCCCGCGACACGCCAGAAATACGCGCCGAGAAAGCGTCGCCAATTTGAGACGCCATATGGGCCGACATATAGCGCTCATTGGCGCTGCGTTCGGCAACCATGGCGCGCCGCTCGGTGCGGGATATGGCCTCCGCGATGTCGTCTAATTGTTCGGCTTCTTCAGGTGTTTGGCCGTCTTTACCAAAGCCCAAAGCGGCAATCAGCCCGCGGTGAACGGTCAGGTCTGCGTAGCGACGAATGGGTGAGGTGAAATGCGCATAGCGGCCAAGGTTCAACCCAAAGTGGCCAAGATTATCGGTGGCATAAACCGCTTGCGCTTGAGTGCGCAAAACCGCCTCCGAGACGCTGGGCGCATGGGCGGTATCTTTAGCTTGCTCCATTAATGAGTTGAACAAATGCGGCAAAAGCGTTTGACCCAAATTGACGTTGACGCCCATGGGACGCAAAAAATTGCCAAGGTTTTTTACGCGTTCTTCGGGCGGCGTGTCATGCACGCGGTACATCAACCGACGTTTGTGTTTTTCCAATGTCTCGGCGGCACATACATTGGCCGACACCATCATCTCTTCGATGAGCTTATGAGCTTCCAAGGCGGCGGGGAAATAAATCCGTGAGATTTTACCTTCCTCGCTCATTTCCACGCGCCGCTCTGGCCGATTGATACGCAAAGGTTCGCGCGCATCGCGGGCCACGGCCATGGTTTGATAGGCGCGCCATAACGGCTGCAAGACCGGTTCATCCATGGCCACAAAAGCATCTTCCACTTCGCCATCGAAAGCCTTTTGGGCTTGCGCATAACTCAGCTTGGCGGCGGAGCGCATGAGGCCACGGAAAAATTCGTGAGACCGCTTTTTGCCATTCTCGCCGATGACCATTCGAACGGCTAGGCAAGGGCGCGTTTCATTTTCGCGCAAGGAACATAAGTCTGTCGACAAACGCTCAGGCAGCATGGGCACCACGCGGTCGGGCATATAAACCGAATTGCCGCGCTTTCGCGCTTCCGCATCCATCTCGCTGCCTGGCGTTACATAGGCAGCCACATCGGCAATCGCCACCCAAACAATATGCCCGTTAGGGTTCGTCGGGTCTGGGTCGGGTTCGCCATAGACGGCATCATCGTGGTCACGCGCATCGGGCGGATCGATGGTCACAAATGGAATGTTGGTTAGGTCCGTGCGACCCTTCAGGCTGGCTTGTTGCACGGCCTCCGCTTCTTGTATCACTGCATCGGGAAAGAGGACGCGAATGCCTTGTTCGGCAATTGCCAGCAAAGAGAAAGCATGCGGATCCTTGGCACTGCCGATATTGTCGACCATGCGGGCGCGCTTGGCGCCCATGCGCCGCGCCGCAATTTTTTCGCAGGCCAATAAGTCGCCATGCTCGGCTTTGGTGTCGTCTTCTAATTTATAATCATAGCGTTCGCGACGATCGGCGGGCACCAGCCAAAGTCCATCCGGGCGCTCGCGCACCACGCCAAACAGCGTGCCATCTTCGCCGCCTAATTTGCGTATCACGCGGGCGGTATATTTATATTTACTCTTTTTGAAAAGCCGCACCAAAGCAATGTCACCCGGCGATACAGGCGGCGAGGGGCGATGGCGTTTGGACTTGGGCGCGCTGTCATCAATCTCAATAATGGGGTCATCTTCGCCGTCCAGCAGGCTGCCTTCAAGGCGCGCGCGGGCTTGCAGATAGCCATATTTATTGCGTCCGGTAATTTGCACAACACTGACGTTTGGCAGCTCACCAGCCTCGCGTAATCCACCTTTGCGACTGCCGTCTAATAGGCCTTCGGCACCCAGTTCGCGCAGCATGCGCTTCAACGGAATACGGTCATCGCCTTTGATGGTGAAGGCTTTGGCAATGTCGCGCTTGGCAACTTTACCATCCTGCTCGGCAATGAATTTCAACACCTCGTCGCGCGATGGCAATTTAGCCATTAGGCTTCCTTTTTTGGGTCAGGCTTTTTAGAGGCAGGCTTCTTAGTTGCAGCTTTTTTCGCAGGTTTCTTTTTGGCGGCTGCTTTTTTCTTGGGCGCCGCTTTTTTGCGTTTCTTCGCAGGGCCTTTGGCAATGCGCGCGGCAATCAATTCCAGCCCACGCTCGAGGGTCAACTGCTCGGGATTTTCATCCTTAGGAATCGTAGCATTCACTTTGTCGTATTTCACATAAGGGCCAAAGCGACCATCCATCACACGGACGGGTTTTTGGTCGTCAGGATGTTCGCCCAAATCGTTAATCACACTGCCGCCTTGCGCACGGGCAGGGCCTTTGGCTTTGCGTTCGGCAATCACGGTCACGGCGCGGTTGACGCCAATCTCAAATACTTCGTCGGGGGTCTCTAGGCTTGCCGATTGTTTGCCCGCTTTGATATAAGGGCCATAACGGCCAATATCCGCCATAATTTCTTCACCCGTTTCCGGATGAACACCCACGAGGCGCGGCAAGGAAAGCAGCTTCAGCGCATACTCAAGCTCCATTTCTTCCGGTGTTTTGCCCTTGGGAATACCAGCGCGTTTAGGTTTGTCTTCCGTGTCGCCCGCTTCGCCCAATTGGATATAAGGGCCAAAGCGGCCACTTTTTACATGCACATCCAGCTTGGTTTCTGGGTCTTGCCCCAAAATGCGTTCGATGTCACCTTGCTCGGCTTGTTCGCCAGCAAAGGGGCGCGTGAAGCCGCAATCGGGGTAGCGGGTGCAACCCACAAACGCGCCAAAGCGACCTGTCTTGAGGCTCAAGCCGCCTTCGCCGCATTTCGGGCAGACGCGCGGGTCGCCATCGCCGGTATCTTTGAATATATGCTTGCCCAGAACCTCGTTCATCGTGTCGAGGATTTCGGTATTACGAATTTCCATCGTGGTTTCCACCGTGCGATGGAAATCTTCCCAGAAGCGCGCCAGCACATCTTTATAGCTCATGGTGCCGGCCGACACTTTATCTAGGTCAGCTTCTAGGCTGGCGGTAAAATCATATTCCACATAGCGGTCGAAGAAGTTCTCGAGGAAAGCGATAACCAAGCGGCCTTTGTCTTGCGGCACGAAACGGTTTCTATCCATCACCACATAGTCGCGATCGCGCAGCACACTCAACACGCTGGCATAAGTAGAAGGGCGGCCAATGCTCAGCTCTTCCATACGCTTGACCAAAGTCGCCTCGCTAAAGCGCGGGGGCGGCTCGGTGAAATGTTGTTCGGGCGAAATTTTAGCCACACTCACGGCTTCGCCTTCGTTCACTTGCGGCAGGCGAGGGCCGTCTTTTTGGTCGGCCTCATCGTCTTTGCCTTCTTCATAAAGCTTCAAGAAACCAGAGAAGGTAATTACCGTGCCAGAGGCACGAAGTCCGGTAACGCCATCGGCGCCCGAAATGGTAATCGAGGTGCGCTGCACGCGGGCGTTTTCCATTTGCGACGCCATGGTGCGCTTCCAAATCAGCTCATATAATTTGGCTTGGTCGCCGTCTAAATAAGCGCCCATATCTTCGGGCAGGCGGGCCAAGCTGGTGGGGCGAATGGCTTCATGCGCCTCTTGGGCATTGGCGGCTTTGGTCTCATAAACGCGAGATTTTTCTGGCAAATAATCAGGGCCAAACACATTAGAAATAACTTCGCGCGTCTCGGTTACGGCTTCGGGAGCAATTTGCGTGCCATCGGTACGCATATAGGTAATCAGGCCGGTTTCTTCGCCATTGATGGTCATGCCTTGATACAAAAGCTGCGCCACTTGCATGGTGCGCTTGGCATTGAAGCCCAGTTTGCGGCTGGCCTCTTGCTGCAAGGTCGAGGTGGTAAACGGCGCCGATGGATTGCGCTGGCCGGGCTTGCTTTCAATCGTATCAATCGTGAAGCTAGTATTGGCGATGGCTGCCTCGGCTTCGCGCGCGGAGGCTTCATCGCCCAGTGAAAACTTATCCAGCTTCTCGCCTTTATGTATCACCAAACGGGTTGGCAAAGGCTGATTGTCAGCCGTCGTTAAATCGGTATCAACGGACCAATATTCGCGCGGGTCAAATTGTTCTATCTCTATTTCGCGCTGGCAAATAAGTCGTAAGGCCACCGATTGCACACGGCCGGCCGAGCGTGAGCCCGGCAATTTGCGCCAAAGTACCGGCGATAGATTAAAGCCCACGAGGTAGTCGAGCGCGCGGCGTGCCAGATAGGCGTCGACGAGTTTCTCGTCGATTTGGCGCGGGTTGGCCATCGCTTCCAGCACAGATTTTTTAGTAATCGCGTTAAATACCACGCGGCTAACGGGCTTATCACCCAATACTTTTTTCTTCCGTAGCACTTCCAAAACGTGCCAGCTAATGGCTTCGCCTTCGCGGTCGGGGTCAGTGGCCAGCACAAGGCTGTCGGCACTTTTTACCGCTTTGGCAATGTCGCTCAGGCGCTTTTTGGCGTCGCCTTGCTCTTCCCATTTCATCTCAAAATCATTGTCGGTGTCGACCGAACCATTTTTTTCCGGTAGGTCGCGCACGTGCCCAAAGGAGGCGAGGACGATAAAATCCTTGCCGAGATATTTATTGATGGTCTTCGCCTTCGCTGGCGATTCAACAATAACAACTTCCATTTTTAGGCTCCAAAAGCTTATTAGGTGCGCATCATATGGTCAAAATTAGCGCATCTGTCAAATCGGGTGTTTACGGCTAGCCCTATATCAGGCAGATTTTGCCCCCAGGTTCATGCGTCAATCGACCCGCAAGGTCTAACTCCAGCAGCACCAAATGAACGTGCTGCACGGGCATTTGAGATTGCTCAATCAAGTCATCGACACTCATCGGCACAGGCCCCATCAGCTCGATAAGGTTGTGCCGGTCGCTATCGTCAATCGACGGCGGCGACGAGGTGGGCGAGGCGATGAAAGGGCGATGTCGTGCGTCCATCTCGGGCCGTTCGATGAGCGGACGAAGCACGCCCATAACATCATCTGCGGTTTCAATGAGGCTAGCGCCATCGCGCAATAGATTGTTCGACCCGAGGCATCTTGCATCAAGGGGCGAGCCGGGAACGGCCATCACTTCGCGGCCTTGCTCGCCAGCAAAGCGGGCGGTGATTAAAGAGCCCGAACGGCGCGCCGCCTCGACCACAATCACACCAAGCGACAACCCCGATATGATGCGGTTGCGGCCCGGAAACAAGCTGGCTTGAGGGGCTGTGTCTGGTGGGTTCTCGGCCAATAACAGGCCTTGTTCGATAATTCTCTTTTGTAAGCCTGTGTTTTCGCGCGGGTAAGCGTGTGCGGCGCCATTTCCCAGAACCGCGATGGTGCCTTGGCTCAAAGCGGCTTCATGGGCGGCGCCATCGACACCACGGGCCAAACCAGAGACGATGACTATGCTATTGGCGCTGAGGTCGCCCGCCAATTGAGCGGTGATTTTACGCGCCGCAGCAGAGGCGTTACGTGCGCCAACCATGGCCACCATCGGGCGCGCCAACAAATGCGTATGGCCATGCGCCGCGATAAGGGGCGGGGCATCGGGCAGGGCGGCCAAAGCGGTTGGATAGTTAGGCGTGCCCCAAATCAAATATTGCCCGCCAAGCTTTTGCGTATCGCTATATTTTTGTTTGGCTTTAGCGAGGGAATAGGCTTTCAGTGGACGCTGGCGCCCACCGCGGCTAGACAGCTCTGGTAGGGCTTCGAGCGCGGCCTCGCCATTGCCATAAAGGCGTATCAGGCGTTGAAAGGTAACGGGGCCAATTTTCTCGGTTCGCGCGAGGCGCAAGTAAGCGAGCTGCTCGTTGAGAGGCAGGCTCAAAACTGGCTCGGGTCGACGATTGTCTTGCGCACGGCAAACCTCTTTCTTTTTTTATTATTATTGCCGCCATAGTTTGCCTATGGGCGGAGGATTGGAGTTTGGTTTACTGGCCGATTTTGGGTTCTGTGCCAGTGCGCAAGCGCGCAATGTTTTGGCGGTGCGCCCATAGCGACAGAGCCACCATAAGAAACGTGAAACCGAAAGTGTCTAGTTCGCCAAGGAAGACCAAAAGCGGCAAGCTCAAAACCATGGCTGTGATGGCGGCAAGAGACGACCGGCGAAAGGCCAGCGCCACGAGCAACCAAACTAGCAAAAACACAATACCCGTGAACGGCGACATAATTAAAATGGCACCCATGAACACGGCCACGCCTTTGCCGCCTTTAAAATTAAGCCAGACCGGAAATAAATGCCCGATGAGGGCGGCAAGTCCGGCAAATAAAGCCGCTTGGTCATTGCCCAAACGCCAAACCAAAGCCACGGCGAGGCCGCCCTTGGCAGCATCTGCCAGCAGCGTTGCCAAAGCCAAAACTTTACTGCCCGAGCGCAACACATTGGTGGCGCCAATATTGCCCGAGCCAATATCGCGAATATCGCCTTTGCCGCCGATGCGGGTGAAAATCAAACCAAATGGCACAGAGCCGAATAGGTAGCCAAAGCCGCCAGCCAATAGAATTATAAGTGCATCGCTCATGGTTTATCTCCCGAAAGGAACTCGCAAAATTTTAAGAAAGGTTGAACGCCGCTTGGCCATTTACATAAGTGGCATAGACGCGACCTTGAACTTTTCGTCTGTCGATTGCAGCATTTTGCGACTTCGAACGCAAGGCGCTGGCGTCAACAATCCAAGGTTCACCCAAGTCCACAATCGCAAAATCAGCGGCGTCTCCAACGGCCAGACTACCGCCTTTAAGCCCCAGCAGCTCGGCCGGGCGTTGGGTGACGCAAGCCAGCAAGGTGGCAAGGTCTAGTTCATTGGCATGGTGCAAAGTTAAAAGTCCGGCCAGCAGCGTTTCAACCCCCACGGTGCCATAAGCGGCTTGCGCGAAAGGTTGGCGTTTGGCTTCGGCGTCTTGCGGGTTATGGCCCGAGACCACCACATCGATGGTGCCATCCGCCACGCCGAGGATGAGCGCGAGGCGATCTTCTTCGTCGCGCAAGGGCGGTGATAATTTGGCGAAGCTGCGATAATTTTCAACGTCATTTTGGTTGAGCATTAAATGCGTGGCCGAGACGCCGCAAGAAACGGAAACGCCGCGTTTCTTCGCAGCCCGAATGGTCGCCACACTTTCGGCCGAAGAGATTTGCGAAATATGATAGCGCCCGCCCGTTAGCTCAACGAGGCGCAAGTCGCGGTCAATCATGGTGGTTTCTGCCGCCGCAGGAATGCCTGCAAGTCCTAGCCGTGTGGCCAGCTCGCCTTCATGCATCACGCCCGCGCTTTGCAAGTCTTGGTCCATCGCGTGCTGCACAATCAGCGCGTTGAAATTGGCCGCATAAGATAAAGCACGGCGCATGGTCAGCGCGTTCATCACGGCGCGGTCGCCATCGGTAAAGGCCACGGCTCCGGCTTCGCGCAATAACCCAAACTCGGTCATATGCACGCCGAGGCAACCTTTGGTCAGCGCGGCCATTGGGTGAACCCGCACAATCGCGGTGTCGCGCGCACGGCGCGTAATAAAGTCAACAAGCGCCGCATCATCAATCACGGGGTTGGTGTTCGGCATGGTAACCATAGCGGTAACCCCGCCAGCGGCGGCGGCTTGCGAGGCGGTGGCCAAAGTTTCGCGGTGTTCTTCACCCGGCTCGCCCGTAAACACTTGCATGTCGATGAGGCCCGGCAGGATGGCTTTGCCTTGGCAGTCGATAATTTCGCAATCGGCAGGAACGTCGACACTCTTGCCGATGGCCGCCACTTGGTTGTCGACCATCAAGAGGGTGCCAATCTCATCTAGCTTTTGGCTCGGGTCGATCAATCGGGCATTGGCAAAGGCACGGGTCAAACCAGTCATGTGCGGCTTCCCCCAGCGTTGGGCAGATTGGCGGCCAGCGCTTCCAAGACTGCCATGCGAACCGCCACACCCATTTCAACTTGGTCTCGGATGAGGCTAATCTCTGTGTCATCGGCCACGGCGCTATCAATCTCGACACCACGGTTCATGGGGCCTGGATGCATAACCAAGGCGCCGGGTTTGGCGAAACTCAGTTTCTCGCGATCGAGACCATAGAGGTGGTAATATTCGCGAACCGAAGGAATAAGCGCGCCTTCCATGCGTTCGTTTTGGATGCGCAACATCATCACAATATCGCAGCCTGCGAGACCTTCGCGCATATCGGTAAACACGCGGGCGCCCAATTGTTCGGCGCCAGCAGGCAATAGGGTTTGCGGGCCGATGAGATGCACGGTCGCGCCCATCCGGTTCAGCAATAATAAGTTAGAGCGCGCCACGCGGCTGTGGCTTATGTCGCCACAAATCGCGACCCGCAGGCCTTCCAGTTTGCCAAGGCGGCGACGAATGGTCAACGCATCCAGCAAGGCTTGGGTGGGGTGTTCATGGGCGCCATCGCCAGCGTTTAGCACGGCGCAGGATACTTTTTGCGCCAACAGAGCCACCGCGCCGCTATCGCCGTGACGAACCACAAGCAAGTCGGGGTTCATGGCGTTCAGCGTGGCGGCAGTATCGAGCAAGGTCTCGCCTTTGTTTACGGCCGAGGCGGCTACCGACATGTTCATGACATCGGCACCGAGGCGCTTGCCCGCCAGCTCAAACGAGCTTTGCGTGCGGGTCGAGCTTTCGAAAAATAAATTAATTTGCGTGCGGCCGCGTAAGGCAGAAGTCTTTTTATCGACCTGTCGATTGTGTTCAACATAGACATCGGCGGCATCTAGCAAATGGGTGATATCAGAAACAGAAAGACCTTCAATCCCGAGGAGATCGCGGTGCGCAAAAGCGCCCAGTGGTTTATTATCTGTCATCAAAATCTGATTATATACGGTGCGCGGCTAAACGAGGCAAGCGATTAAATCTTAAAACGTCCAGTCGATAGTAAATTTGAACAAAGTTGCGACATTGCTTTGACGAAGGTATTGGCTTGCATCTGTCCATGACAGCCCAGTGCCACAATGAAAACGGCGGCGAAACCCATCGTGACAAGGTGTCTCGGTTACCTTGCCACCGAACTTGAGCGCATCCTGCAAATGAAACCCAAACACGGCCCGCTCGCGAACCGCCCATTGAGTGACCAGCCTGATACCCAAGAAAGGTTGTGCCTGATAAAGGTCGGCCTTGAAACCATTATCAAAATGCATCGGAATCGTGATGCGTAGGCGGGAGGCTTCATAGGCCAATACGCCGAGTTTGGCGTTTACCTGCGCTCGTTTGGATTGATAGAGATGTTGCATATTATAGCGATCGCCGTTCAACGTGCGAAATCTCCCATCCCAAACATAAGACGTACGATGGCTGTCCACGGCGTGCAGATAGTCGATGCGCTGCAAGATATCACGTGGCGACAATCCTGTCGCTTGCGCGGCTGGCGCCAACAGCAACATAGCTAAAAAGAAATATCTCATTTTGTCAGCCCATCAATCGGGGAGAGGGCGTTGATGAGGTTCAGTTTGCCATGCCCGAATATTTCATCAACTCCCTCTGCGCCAAGGTCGTCGGCCGATTGCAGCAAGACTTGTTTTAAACTGGAGCCATTGAGCGTAGGAAATTTTTGTCGCACCAAAGCGGCAGCGCCCGCCACGCGGGGGGCAGCGAAGGAAGTCCCCGATGCATCCTGATAAAAGAACACACTATCGTGAGCAACAATAAAATCATTTTTCATGTCGCCAGCGGAATGGGAGTAAGTGGCTAGCGTTTCCGGTATAGTGATGATTTCTGATACCAATGAGGCACCACTTAACGAGCCAACATAAAGCACGCGAGCTCCTGCCGTGGGTTGGGTTTTTCGAAGTTCCAATATTACCGAAGCTCGCAGGGTGCAGGCGCCAACCCCGCCACTGCACTGCTGTGCTGCATTGCCAGCACTAAACACGAACAACATGTTTTCATCATAGCTCGTGGAGTCGTTTACAGCTCCAGCCATATTTAGGAACACAGGGTTTTCCGTCATACCTTTTATGGAGTTGGCCCAATCAGCATCCGACAAAAGCCCGGGTGTTCCGCCACAGGGCGCTGAGTTATAACGCGAGATGCCGAATGAATTGTTAACAATATGAAAGCCATTGTCGTTGAAATATTGGTAGCCGGACTGGAGCTGTTCGGCCTGCGTTCCTGACAGCGTATCGCAGTCGAAGGAAAGCTGTTGTGCTGAATGTGTCATTTCGGGGGAGACTTGATAGGTAACCAAGGCTGTCGCATCTCCATGAGATACATTTTTGCCAGCGACGTGGCTTGGTATGTCTTTAGTTAGAAAATCATCAAGGTGGCCTACTTTGACGCCGCGCCCTGTCCAGCCCAAGCTCCACGCTTCATCTGCTTTGGTATCTCTTGTCGCAATAAATGCGAGGGGGTTACCGTTTGCAATAATATCTGTATTCGCAGTTCCCTCTATATATTCAGCGTTTTCGGGAGTTAACGGCAAATGCTTCTCCGACAATAGAAGCGCTTGAAGAGCTCGAGTTCCGTTTGAGTAACTTGCGTTTGCGGGAGCCGGTCCAAGAGCTGTGGAGTTTGATGAGGCGGGGGATGTATTGGTCGTAACGGTCTCGTCGCTACCACCGCCGCCGCCACAGGCGCAAATAGTGAGGGATAAAGAAAGTATAACGACGCTTCGAATAGACATTTTTCAGTCCTTCTTCTTCTTTTTATATGTGTGATTGTTAAACAGCCACCCGTCTGCGTCAAGGCCTATGGGTCATCGAAATGAAGCAATAGCTTACCTAAAAGCCTATAGCGGCAGCCAATCAAACACCATATACCGCGTCGATGGCCCCTTGCAGGATGTAAGCGGCCGCCATTTTGTCGATGACATCGGCACGTTTGGCGCGGCTGGTGTCGGCCTCTAATAGAGTGCGTTCGACGGCGGCGGTCGACAATCGCTCGTCCCATAACAAGACAGGCAAGTCGGGGAAATTGTCTAAATTCGTCAGATTGCGCAAAAAGGCTTGCGTGGCTTGCACGCGGGGGCCCGCCGAGCCATCCATGTTTAACGGCAGTCCCATCACCATACCACCGACGCTTTCGGCTGCGACTATCTCGGCCAAGGCAGCGGCATCGGGGCCGAATTTTTTGCGTCGAATGGTGAAAAACGGCGTGGCAATTTTATGTTGGCTATCGCCCAGTGCCAAGCCGATGGTTTTACTGCCCAAATCAACCCCCATGAGGCGGCTTTTCGGGGCAAGAGAGCGGATGAGTTCGGTAGGGGTTTCGACAATTTGCATTTGTTCGGCATAGCACGACATTCGGCCAAAGTCATATTGCAGTTCGTCTTGAAGTTCTGTGATGGCTTTGCTAGTTTCCGCCTTACACGAGCCTGCCTCGCCTTTAACGATATGAAAGTTAGATATGTCAGTAGATGAAAAAACGGTGCGCCGCATCGCCATGCTTGCCCGAATTGGGGTGGATGAGGCGGAAGTTTCGGCTCTGGCCAAAGAGCTGAACACGATTATTGGCTTTGTCGAGCAATTGTCCGAAGTCGATACCGAGGGCGTGAAACCGTTTACCAGTCCGGTAGAAAATAAAATGCGTTGGCGCGAGGATGTGGTTAACGATGGCGGCTATGCCGAGCAAGTGTTGGCCAATGCGCCAGAAAAAGATGATGAGTATTTCGCCGTGCCGAAAGTTGTAGAATAATATGAGCAAGCTAACTGATTTAAATCTGGCCCAAGCCCGCGATGGACTTGTCAGCAAGGCGTTTTCCGCTGCCGAATTAACACAAAGCCATATCGAGCGAGTGGAAGCCTCCGATACCCTAAACGCTTACGTTTTAAAGACGCCGGAAAAAGCCATGGATATGGCCAAAGCCAGCGACGAAAAAATATCTAACGGCATGGCAGGGCCTCTCGAAGGCCTGCCAATCGGGGTGAAAGATTTATTCTGCACCAAAGGTATCCGCACGACGGCGAGTTCGAAAATTCTCGGGGAATTTATTCCGCCCTATGAGAGCACTGTGACGCAGAACCTTTGGAACGATGGCGCGGTTCTGCTCGGCAAATTGAACAATGATGAATTTGCCATGGGTTCCTCCAATGAGACCTCCTGCTTTGGCCCCGTCAATAATCCTTACCAAGGTCCGAATGGCGAAAACCTTGTGCCGGGTGGCTCGTCTGGTGGCTCTTCGGCTGCGGTGGCAGCGCGCCTAGGTGTGGCTGCTACGGCTACAGATACAGGCGGCTCTATTCGCCAACCAGCGGCTTTTACCGGCACAGTCGGCTTGAAACCGACTTATGGCCGTTGCTCGCGTTGGGGCGTTGTAGCCTTTGCTTCGTCGCTAGACCAAGCGGGCCCGATTACGCAAACCGTGCGCGATGCCGCCATTATGTTGGGCTCCATGGCCAGTTTTGATAAACGCGACAGCACATCGGTTGAGCGCGAAGTGCCGAATTATGAAGCGGCTTTGACAGGAAACATTAAAGGCTTGCGCGTTGGTATTCCCAAAGAATACCGCGTCGACAATATGCCAGCTGAAATTGAAGCGCTCTGGCAGCAAGGTATGGATTGGCTTAAGGACGCAGGCGCAGAGATTGTCGATGTGTCCTTGCCGCACACGAAATATGCTTTGCCGGCCTATTACATTATCGCGCCAGCCGAAGCCTCGTCGAATTTGGCACGCTATGATGGGGTGCGCTATGGCGCGCGCCAAGCCGGTGTTGATATTGATGACATGTATTCAAATACGCGCGCGGCTGGTTTTGGCGATGAAGTGAAACGCCGCATCATGGTGGGCGCTTATGCTTTGTCGGCAGGCTATTATGACGCCTATTACATCAAGGCGTTGCAAGTGCGTCGTCTGATTGCCGAAGACTTTGATAGAGCTTACGAGAAATGCGATGTGCTGCTAACCCCAACCACGCCTTCGGCGGCTTTTGCGGTGGGCAAGCAAGTTGATGATCCGTTGGAAATGTATCTCAATGATGTGTTTACCGTGACGGTTAATTTGGCAGGTCTGCCAGCTATCTCGGTGCCAGCAGGCCTAGATGCCAATGGCTTGCCGCTGGGCTTGCAATTAATTGGCAAAGCCTTTGGCGAAGAAGAAGTGCTGCGCGTTGGCGAGGTGCTGGAAACAGCCGCTGGTTTCACCACGCGGCCTAAAGAATGGTGGAGCGCATAATGGCGAGCAATCAAAATTTAATCGCAGGCGCAACAGGCGACTGGGAAATTGTCATGGGCCTAGAAATCCATGCCCAAATCGCCTCCGAGTCTAAATTGTTCTCGGGCGCCGCCACAGAGTTTGGCGCAGCCCCGAACTCTCAAGTGTCGCTAGTCGATGCGGCCATGCCCGGCATGTTGCCCGTCATCAATGCCTATTGCATAGAACAAGCGGTGCGCACAGGCCTTGGCCTCAAGGCGCAGGTGAATAAATATTCCGTGTTTGACCGAAAGAATTATTTCTATCCAGATTTGCCACAAGGCTATCAAATCTCGCAGTTTCTTCAGCCGATTGTTGGCGAAGGCGCGATTGAGATTGATTTGCCAGATGGCTCGGTGAAGACCATTGGCATCGAGCGTTTGCACCTAGAGCAAGATGCGGGCAAGTCTTTGCACGACCAGCATCCAAGCCAAAGCTTTGTCGATTTAAACCGTTCAGGCGTGGCCTTAATGGAAATCGTTTCGGATCCCGATATGCGTTCGGCTGCTGAAGCCCAAGCCTATGTAAAAAAAGTGCGCGCGATTTTGCGCTATTTGGGCAGTTGCGACGGCAATATGGAGCAGGGCAGTCTGCGCGCTGATGTGAACGTATCGGTGCGTCGTCCGGGCGAGGCGCTGGGCACGCGGTGCGAAATTAAAAACGTCAATTCCATTCGTTTCATCGGTCAAGCGATTGAGCATGAAGCGCGTCGCCAAGTCGACCTCATCGAAGATGGTGGCGTGGTGCAGCAGCAAACCCGATTGTTTGACCCGAAAAACGGCGAAACGCGGGCCATGCGCTCGAAAGAAGACGCGCATGATTATCGCTATTTCCCCGACCCAGATTTGCTGCCGTTAGAATTTGACCAAGCCTTTATCGACGCGATTGCCAAAGATTTGCCGGAGCTGCCAGACGATAAAAAAGCCCGCTTTATCTCCGACTATAAATTGTCGCCCTATGATGCCAGCGTGCTGGTTTCGGAAGCCGAGAATGCTGCGTTTTTTGAAGCCGCTGCCAAAGGCCAAGATGCCAAAGCCGTGGCCAATATGGTCATCGGCTCGGTGTTCGCGGGCCTTAATAAAGCCGGTCTTGCGATTGCCAATAGTCCGGTGACGCCGCAACAAGTTGGCCAATTGGTCGGGCTGATCAGCGATGATACGGTTTCCAATAGTATCGCCAAAGAAGTCTTTGAGATGATGTTCGACGAGGGGCCTGACCAAGGCAAAGACGCGAACGTGATTGTCGACGAAAAAGGCCTGAAGCAAGTCACCGATATGGGCGCCATTGAAGCGGCCGTCGATGAAGTGATTGCGGCCAATCCCGACAAAGTGACCCAAGCCCAAGAGCGCCCCAAAATGGCAGGCTGGTTCGTTGGCCAAGTGATGCAAGCGACGGGTGGCAAAGCCAATCCGCAAGCCGTCAACAAATTGGTCTTGGCGAAACTTGGTCTCGACGGCTAGTCGTTTAACTTCGCGTCTTCAATCGCCTGATAGGTGAGCGTCCACATGTCTTGGCGCAGGTTCGTGCGATGCGGCAGAACTTGCGTCATGAAGAGAACAATCATCTCGTTTTTGGGGTCAATCCAAAACAACGTGCCGGCCGCGCCGCCCCAGAAATAGCTTTCCTCTGGCATCGGTAATTGCGAAAGGCCCTGCTTTTTTATCACGCCAAAACCCAAGCCAAACCCAATGCCATCGTTTGGCATGGTGCTGGTGTAGCGCACCAGCGCACGACTTTTGCCGATATGGTCTTGGCGCATCATTTTGACGGTATTGGGGGCCAAAAGGCGCTGGCCATCCAGCTCGCCGTTGTTCAACAACATACGGGCGAAACGCAAATAATCGGCTGTCGTGGACAAAAGTCCGGCGCCGCCGCTTTCAAATTTTGCATCGGGAAAATAATTTGTCAGAACGCTTTTATGCGCTGGCTCTAACCCCGGGCCTGTCGGTTGGGCGCGCATGCCTTTTCGGGCGAATTGTTCCGGCACCCCTTTTTGCGAATAGAGCGTGGCTTGGCGGTCGGCTTTGGCGGGGTCGAAACGAAAGCTCGTGTCGACCATGGCGAGGGGACCAAAAATGCGCTCCTGCAAAAACGCAGAAAAACTCTGCCCCGAAACCACTTCCACCAAGCGCCCCAAAACATCTGTGGAGAGCGAGTAATGCCAATGCTCGCCGGGGTCGAACTTCAACGGCATTTTGCCAAGTTGTGTAACGAAGCCTTTCAGGTCGGTGTGAATGGTCGCGCCCAAGCCTTGTCGGCGGTATAGCGCACCCAGCGGCGAGGGGTCGAACACACCATAAGTGAAACCCGCTTGGTGGGTTAGCACATCATGGATGGTCGGCTGGCGTTTGGCGGCGCGCGTGGGCAGGCGGTTTTTATTTTGCGTCTTTTTAGTGGGAGCATAAACCCGCAAATTGGCTAGCTCGGGAATATATTTGGCTATTGGCTCGTGCAGTAGAAACTTACCTTCTTCAAACAACATCATCACTGCAACGGAGGTGACGGGTTTGGTCATCGAGTAGATATGAAAAATCGTGTCATTCTGCATCGGCGCCTTGCGCGCTATATCGCGGTAGCCCCAATTGCGTTCATAGACAAGGCGGGCGTTTTGATAAATCAGCGCGCGCGCGCCGGCAACTTGCTCGGCCTCAATGGCTTTCTGGTAGTGCGCGTCGATGCGTGCCAGTCGAGATTGATCGAAGGCTAAATCACCCGATGTGGAGAAAAACCCAACCGCTGCAATGGCCCCACCAAGAAGCAGAACCAGACCCAAAGCTCGTAAATAAATAGCCATTTTATTTCTTTTTTTTAAGCCTATCGAAAGCCTGCGAAAAAAGAAAGCGTCGGTTTTATTTTCCCTTGAAGTCAGCATCGCGTTTTTCGTTGAAGGCAGTGACGCCCTCGACGAAATCGCTCGACCAGCCTGCTTTTTGCTGCGCCCAGCGTTCGTTGTTGAGTTGCTCTTCATAGGTGGCGTCGACGCTATCCCACAAAAGATTGCGGATGAGGCCCAAAGACATCGGCCCTTTGGCCAATTCTTCTGCCAGCGCCCGGGCCGTATCCATCAGCGCATCATCTTCGACCACGCGGTTGATGAGGCCCCATTCGAGCGCTTTTTCGGCTGGCAGGCGTTCGCCCATCAGCGCTAACTCTTTGGTCCGAGCGAGGCCGATGAGGCGCGGCAAGATATAGGTCGAGCCACCATCTGGCACCAAGCCAATGCGGCGGAAAGCCTGCAAAAAGAAAGCCGATTTATTGGCCACAACCATGTCGCCCATCAGTGCAAAGCTCATACCAACGCCGGCGCAAGGGCCGTTGACGGCCGAGACAATCGGGCAGGGCATGTTGCGCAGCTGGCGCAAGAGCGGATGATAAACCCGCTCCAGTCCAGCGCCCGCATCGTTTTTGGTATTGCTTGAGCTGTCGCTATCTTCGCCCCCATCTTGGCCCCCATCTTCGCTCCCATCCATGCGCGCCACATTGGCGCCAGCACAAAAGCCGCGTCCTGCGCCCGTTAAAATCACGCAGCGAATGCCGCTGTCGGGATGGGCAGCTGCCGTGAGGGCAATGTCGAGACTGGCGAGCATTTTCCGGCTCATGGCGTTTAGCGCCTCAGGGTCGTTAAAGGTGATGGTGGCAATATTGCCTTCGACTTCATATTTGAGCAGATCAAGTTGCATGAGATTTTTCCTATTTAGATTTCTGTTGAGTTTCGCGCGCCGCTTGCATTTGAGCAGTTTCGACGTCGCGGAAATTCGGTTTGCGCTTTTCCATGAAAGCGCGAGCGCCTTCTAGGAATACAGGTTGGTCGCAAAAGTGGCCTTGTTGATCGCGCTCATAATCGAGCTGCTCATCATAAGTATTTGTCATCGCCTTATCATGCGCGCGCGAGGTGGCTTTAATGCCGGTAATGGCACCTGCGGCCATACGCTCTGCCAGCTGCATGGCGTTGTCCATCAGCGCATCGTCTTCGACGCATTGCCAGACCAAGCCCCAGTCTTCGGCCTTTTGCGCCGGTAAGCTGTCGCCTAAAAGTGCCATGCCATTGGCGCGCGTGCGGCCGATAAGTTGTGGCACCAACCAAGAGGCACCAACATCTGGAATAATGCCAAGCTGCGGCGCAAACACCAATTTGAAGGAAGCGCTTTTCGCGGCAATTACCAAGTCTCCGCTCAACGCCACGCCGACGCCGGCGCCTGCGGCCACGCCATTGATGGCGCAAACGACGGGTTTATCGCAATCGTGAATCGCGCGGCCCATGACATTGAAACCAATTTCCATATTGTGCCACGTCATCTCGCCGTGGGTTTTGCCTTCCAAACGGGGGAAGTCGCCACCGCTTAAATCGGCGCCCGCGCAAAATCCGCGACCTTTGCCGGTAAGAATGATGCAGCGAATATCGTCGTTATCATTGGCTTGCTCGAAAACCTCGATGACTGCCATAACCAATGGATAGTTAAGGCTGTTGAGGCTATCTGGGCGATTCATGGCGACGGTGAGCACGCCCGTATCGCTGAGGTGGGTCTCGATGGTATCTGACATTTGGTTCTCCCTAATTGGGGAAGAGTTTAATCACAAAAGGGCTATTGGCAAGCGTCGGTTAATCTGGTTAACTTTTTTTTAGTTTACTTTCATGAGGGAGATAGCCATGAGTGCCGCAGAAAAAATGCCGGAATTACCGGAAACACCTGAGCAAGAAATCCGCGATCTAATCGCAGCTCAGAAAAAAGCCCATATCGCAGAAGGCCCGATGTCGGCCGAACGTCGTATCGATTTGATCGATCGCACGATTGCGCTATTGGTTGAGAACGGCGACAAAATGGTGGATGCGCTAATGGCTGACTTCGGAAGCCGCAGCCCCGAAGGCACGCTGGCAACGGATGTCGGCGGCACGCTAGGGTCGCTGAAATATGCGAAAAAGAGCCTCCGCAAATGGATGAAAGCCTCCAAGCGTCATTCCATGTTCCCGCTTGGCCTTTTGGGTGCTAGCACTCGCGTTGAATATCAGCCTATCGGTTGTGTCGGCAATGTTGTGCCATGGAACTTCCCATTCAACCTTTGCTTTAGCCCTATGGGGTCGATTTTTGCTGCCGGTAACCGGACAATTATTAAGCCGTCCGAATATACCGTGCATAGCGCGCTATTGACCAAAGAGCTGTGCGAGAAATATTTCGACAAGACCGAAGTTGCCGTGGTTCTAGGTGGGCCTGAAACGGGCGCGACTTTCTCGCGTATGCCGTTTGACCACCTGCTGTTTACCGGCGCGACAGGTATTGCCAGCCACATTATGCGTGGCGCGGCCGAAAACTTGGTGCCCGTTACCCTCGAGCTGGGTGGCAAGTCGCCGGTTATCGTGTCCGAAACTGCCGATATGAAAAAAGCTGCGGCTCGTGTGATGACGGGTAAAACGCTGAACGCAGGTCAAATCTGCTTGGCGCCAGATTACGTGATGGTGCCAGAAGGCAAAGTCGATGATTTTGTTGCCGAAGCCACCGCCTCGGTAACCAGCATGTTCCCGACTTTGAAAGAAAATGAGGATTATACCTCTGTGGTCAATCAACGTCATTATGATCGTCTGCAAAGCTATTTGGACGATGCCCGTGAGAAGGGTGCCAAGATTGTTGAGATTAATCCTAACAATGAAGATTTCTCTCAGCAGCCGCACCATAAAATTCCGCCAACGATTGTTATCAATCCAACGGAAGACATGAAGGTAATGCAGGAAGAAATTTTTGGCCCTATTTTGCCAGTTAAATCCTACAAAAAAGTCGACGATGCGATTGGCTATGTCAATGACCACGACCGTCCATTGGGTCTGTATTATTTTGGCGATGATAGAGCGGAAGAAAACCGTGTCATCAACTCCACCACATCTGGTGGCGTGTCCGTGAATGATGTGATTACGCATATCATGCAAGATGATGCGCCATTTGGCGGCGTCGGCCCTTCGGGCACAGGCGCCTATCACGGCAAGGAAGGCTTTGTTAACTTTAGCCACGCCAAAACCGTGTTCCGCCAAACGCCATTTGAGTTCGCGGCCGGTGCCTTGCGCCCGCCTTATGGTAAGAAAACACGTAAAATGCTAGCTGGCATTATTAAAAAGTAAGCCAGCTTTCGCTAAAAACCCGCATGCGATATTATGTTGCATGCGGGTTTTTTTTGTTTCGCCGATATAAAACTATGAGACACTGTCGCCATGGAAAAAATTGCAAAATTCAACGCTGAAGATCCGTTCCTGCTCACCGAGCAGCTAACGCAAGAAGAACGCATGATATTCGACAGTGCGACCGCCTATGCGCGCGAAAAGCTGCTGCCCCGGGTCAATGATGCCTTTATCAATGAAACGGTTATGCCGGAGATTTTCGCCGAAATGGGCGAACAGGGTCTTTTGGGCGTCACCATCCAGCCAGAGTTTGGCGGGGCGGGCGCTTCCTACGTTTCTTATGGGCTGGTTAGCCGCGCGGTGGAAGCCGTGGATAGCGGCTATCGCTCCATGATGTCCGTGCAGTCGTCTTTGGTGATGCACCCGATAAATACGTTCGGCTCGCAGGCGCAGAAAGAGAAATATCTGCCTAAATTAGCCAGCGGCGAATGGATTGGCTGCTTCGGCTTAACCGAGCCGGATGCGGGCTCCGACCCGGCCGGCATGCGCACCAATGCCAAACCCATCGATGGTGGCTTTTTGATGAATGGCTCCAAAACGTGGATTTCCAACGCACCGATTGCCGATGTTTTCGTCATTTGGGCTAAATCAGCCGCGCATGATGGCAAGATTAAAGGCTTTATTCTCGAAAAAGGCATGGCCGGATTAAGCGCGCCGAAAATCGAAGGCAAATTGTCTTTGCGCGCCTCCGTTACGGGCATGATTATGATGGAAGATGTTTTCGTTCCAGAAGAAAACATGCTGCCAGATGTAGAAGGTCTCAAAGGCCCATTTTCTTGCCTCAACCGGGCCCGTTACGGCATTAGCTGGGGCGCTATGGGCGCCGCGGAGTTCTGTTTCACGGCGGCTCGCGACTATGGCCTTGAGCGTCATCAGTTCAACAAACCTTTGGCTGCCAATCAGCTATACCAAAAGAAACTGGCCGATATGCAAACCGAAATTGCGCTGGGCTATCAAGCCAGTCTGCGCGTCGGTCGGTTGATGGATGAGGGACGCTTTGCACCTGAAATGGTGTCGATTGTGAAACGCAATAATGTCGGCAAAGCCCTCGATATGGCGCGCCAAGCGCGCGACATGCATGGCGGCAATGGCATTGCGGGCGAGTATCATGTGATGCGCCATCTGATTAATTTGGAAACCGTGAACACCTATGAAGGCACGCATGATGTGCATGCGCTGATTTTGGGTCGCGCCATCACGGGCATTGCGGCGTTTTAAATCTGAGCGTTTCGCAAATCGTCTAGCATCGTGTTCCAGGCTTGGGCGTGCGCGCGCGTAAAGGCCTCGCCCAGAGATTCGGCAATGACATCGCGGGTGATATCAAAAAACGTATGAAAAGCGTCTTCTACGTCATAGGTGATATGGCTCATTTGCGCCCCGACCACGCGATTGGCGGCCGCCGTGCGATCGTCTAAATAGGTGCTGATAATCTCCAAAGTGGTGCGCATCATATTGCGCCGTAAGCCTTCATCGGTGTCGAGCAAAAACAGCCCTTCATAGTCGCTATCCATGGCATAAAGCTTGGCGTAAACCGCGTCATAGGGGTCGCCAAATTGGCTTGCGTAGAGGGAGAGGGTTTGTTCAATCAGCCTTGTCATCGGGCAAGTTTACCGTGAGCCTTTCAGGCTGTGTAATATATTTGTTAGAACCATTCTAAGTTTCTTGACGCACGCTTGGGGACGTTCTATATCGGGCACTCAGTCTTTTGAAGGCCCTGATTCATTTTAACGAAGGAAGAAAACATGATTGGTACCAAACTCCCACAAGTAACGTTTCAAACCCGCGTGCGCGACGAAAGCATCGGTGGCGACAACCCATTCCGCTGGCAGGAAATGACCACTAGCGATTATTTTGCAGGCAAACGCGTTGTCGTATTTTCGCTGCCTGGCGCTTTCACGCCGACATGCTCGACGTTCCAACTGCCTGATTTTGAAAAACTTTTCCCAGATTTCCAAGCCGCTGGCATTGATGCGATTTATTGCATCTCGGTCAATGACGCCTTCGTCATGAACGCTTGGGGAAAATCTCAGGGCGTTGAAAACGTAGGCCTCATCCCAGATGGTTCGGGCACATTCACCCGTCAAATGGGCATGTTGGTTGATAAAGACAATCTTGGTTTCGGCATGCGCAGCTGGCGTTATGGCGCAGTCGTAAAAGACGGCGTTGTAGAAAGCTGGCACGAAGAGCCAGGCTTTGAAGATAATTGCGGTAGCGACCCGTACGGCGAAAGCTCGCCGCAAACCATTCTCAAAGCGATTTCCTAAGTTAGACTTAGGGTTAAGTTTTAAAGAAATTATAAGCCGGCTCTCGCTTTCGCGGGGGCCGGTTTATTGCATCCAGCTTTTTGGTTTTATGGTTTCATCGGCCAGCGCACCCCTATCGATGGTCGCTTCGCCTTTGGCTGATTTTTCGATGAGTATGCGACCCGCCATAAACTCAGCCGGACGGTTGACGGCTGTGACGCCGGTCAATTGGTCGCCAGTGAAATAGAACCAAGCAAAACTATTGCTCGCATCATCCCCGCGCAAAACCTTATGGTCAATCTGAACGGGCACGCCTGCAATTTGCAATTTCACGTCATATTGGTCGGACCAAAACCATGGCACTTGATGGTAAGGCTTGGGCGCGCCGCAAATGGCGGAGGCCACGGCTTTGCCTTGCTCAATGGCATTGGGCACGCTTTCAAGGCGCAAGCTGCGACCCAGCACATTATTGGGATGTTGGGTGCAATCGCCAGCCGCATAAATATGCGCGTCGCAAGTTTGCCCCACTTCATTGACCACAATGCCATTATCGAGCGTTAGGCCTGCCGCTTCCGCCAGCTCGATATTGGGTAGAATGCCAATGCCGGTAATCACAATATCGGCCTCAATCACGGAGCCATCGGCCATTTGAATGCCACTCACGCTTCTCTGGCCGCTCTCGCCGCTCTCGCCGCTCTCGCCGATAAACCCTTCGATGCGCGATTGGGTGATAATCGTCACGTCACGGGCTTTATGAATGCGGTCGTAAAACTCAGATATCTCGGGCTCGGCGACACGCGCCAGCAAACGCGGTGCGGCTTCTAGCACATGCACATGCAGCCCCATATCGGCCGCCACAGCCGCCGCCTCTAGTCCGATGTAACCGCCGCCAATAACCACGAGCTTTTTGCCCGCGATGAAATGCGGCTGCATCGCATCAATGTCGGCCATGCCGCGCAAATCAAAAATATTGCCCAAGCCTCGCCCGGGTAAATCTAGGCGGCGCGGGCGACTGCCGGTGGCGATAACCAAGTCGTCATAAGCCAAAATTTCG
>CAWVRH010000018.1:0-42279 GCA_963932545.1 uncultured Rhodobiaceae bacterium
CCATACTTAAACTGCAGCCGCTCGGCCGATAGTTGAATGGGCGTGAGTGGGTTTTTAATCTCATGCGCAATACGCCGCGCGATATCCGCCCAAGCCGCATTACGCTGCGCCGTTAGCAGATCGGTAATATCATCAAAGGTAATAATCATGGCGCTATGGGCGCTATTCGATACGCCCATTACCGCAGCCGTGGCCTGAATGATATGGCCCTTTTTCGCCGCGTCTTGTCGGCTCACCTGCCCCGTCACCAAAGTTTGGCGCATCTTCGCGCTTTCCACGAGCTCGGCAAACTCTGGCATCATTTCAGATATGTTTTCGCCGACAAGTTCCTCGGCTTGTTTTTCATATAAGGAAACCGCCGCTTCATTGGCGTGTTGGATGATGCCCATATTATTCACCCCCACAACTCCGGAAGACACGCCATGCAAAACTGTTTCGGTGAAACGGGCCCGCACGTCTAAATCTTTGTGCGCCTCCATCAGGTCTTCTTGCTGCGATCCAATCCGCTCGGCCATTTCGTTAAAGGTAGAGGCCAACTCCTCAATCTCATCATTGCCGCTCATTCTCTCGAAAGTAACGCGCGTTTTCAGCTCTCCCTCGCCAAGGCGGCGGGCCGCATAAATCAGTCGACCGATCGGCATCACAAGCCGGTCGGCCAAAGATAGCCCCAACCAAATGGCCGACAATAAAATGAGCAAAGTCATAACAATATAAATCAAGGCAAACGTTAGCTGCGTTTCGAAACGACGCTTCTCCATAGCCGAGTAATCGCGTACTGCAGCATCGGTTTGCAGCAATTGCTGCACCACATTTTGAGAGAGAATACGAGCGCCATAAAGGTAAAGGTTTTGCGCACCATCGATTTTGCGCAAGGCCAATGTTTGACCATTTCTTGCATCACTCATAACCACAGTCGTTCGAGCCGCCGCCACAAAGGCCTCGCTCGACGGCAGGCTGGTTAAAAGGGTTTGCTCCTGCGAGGCCTGAAACATAACCTTGCCCGCCTTATCGACAATTAAGGCCTGAGGCATTTTGCGCAAGCCAGCTTGGGCGCGCAAAAATTTAGTGAAGCGCTCAGGGTCGGCTGTTAAAAGCGAGCGCGCCTTGGATAAATCTTTTGCCATCACCGTAATGTCACTTTTCAGGCTGCTGCGCTGCTCGCGGATATAGGCGTTCGCTACGGCGGTGGTATTGCTGATGATGGTTTTAGTGCGCGCAGAGAACCAATAATCTAGGCCTCGGCTCATGGTCACAATGGCAAATATGGCGACCAATATTGCCGGCAAAGTGGTGATAATCGAAAACATCACCACCATACGCCCATGCATATAAGCCCCGGCCTTGCCCTCGCGCCGGCGGCGGCGCAACCGAAGCGCTTGCCCCAACAACACAAAGAACAACCCGGTGATGATAAACAAATTCATGGAGAGCAGGCTCCACACCACTTCGCGCGTGGGTAGGATAGGCGTGAGATTACTCAGAATTAAATAAGTGAAAGTGCCCGAGGCCAGCCCCAAAAGCGCTATACTCAGCGCCGTGTAGCGAGCAAAATGACCCCAGCTCATTCCGGCGAGGCGAGCAGAAATAGTATTTGAACGCTCGTCCGTTTTCAGACGGTTTACAAAAGAACCAAAATCGAAACGCAAATTTTGTGTGAGCCACCGAAGGGCAAACATACAAACTCCAAAACTCCCACACGACAACACTGGAAAATACGGGTGCACAGTTCAAGAGAATAAGCGCATAAATGGCTTTCACACAATCAAATGTTGCCGAAAGGTCACATCTATTGCGAGCTGTCCTCCATGCTTACAAGGCGTGGAAACACACCTTGGGGGCTCGGCAAGTCTTGCCCCGCCTTGAGGCGATGCTCGGGCCCAAGACAAGAAAACTCTCGTGCAGATGGTGTGACCGCCAAATAATCTAGCAATTTGGCTGCCCCTTCCGGGATAACAGGCTGAAGCAAAATCGCGGCTTGGCGCACGATCTCGGCCGTCACATATAACACGGTGCCCATACGCTCAGGATCTTCGGTTTTCAAAGCCCATGGCGCTTGGCCGGCAAAATATCGGTTGGCTTCAGAGACAGCCTCCATCACCAAGGCCAAATAATTATGAATTTCATGGCCCTGCATCGCCGCATCCGTGCGCTGTTTTAAACCATCCAAAAGCGCTAACACGGCCGTGTCCTCTTGGCTGAACGCTTGCGGCACGGGCAGTTTTCCGTCGCAATTTTTGCCAATCATCGACAGGCTACGTTGCGCTAAATTACCAATATCATTGGCCAAGTCTGCGTTCACCCGATTGACAATCGCTTCATCGCTGAAGCTGCCGTCGCGCCCGAAAGGCACTTCGCGCAAGAAGAAATACCGTAGGGCGTCCACCCCGTAATGCTCTGCCAAGGTAAATGGATCGAGAACATTGCCGAGCGATTTCGACATTTTTTCACCCTTCACCGTCAAAAACCCATGCGCGAAAACTTGTTCTGGCAGCGGCAAACCGGCCGCCATCAAGAAGGCCGGCCAATAGACGGTGTGAAACCGCGTGATATCTTTGCCAATCACATGCAAGCCAGCTGGCCAAAAATCAGCATAGCGCCCGTCTTGGTCTGGAAAGCCCAAAACGGAGAGGTAATTCGTCAGCGCATCCATCCAAACGTAAACCACATGAGATGGGTCATCGGGAACAGGCACACCCCAATCAAAGGCCGTGCGAGAGATGGATAGGTCGCGCAAACCACCTTTGAGAAAGGAAACCACCTCATTTCGGCGGCTTTCTGGCTGTAAGAACTGCGGATTGGCTTCAAAATGCGCCAGCAACTTGTCTTCATAGGCAGATAGTTTGAAGAAATAGCTATCTTCTTCCAGCCATTCGACGGGCGTGCCTTGCGGGCTTAGCTTTTCGCCGTCGGGCCCTTGTGTCACTTCGCTCTCGGCATAAAACGCCTCGTCGCGCACCGAATACCACCCAGCATAGCTATCTTTATAAATGTCGCCATTGGCCGCAATACGCTTCCATAGCTCGCTCACAGACGCGTGATGGCGCGGCTCACAGGTGCGAATGAAGTCATCATGGCTACAATTCAAGGCATCCGCCATGTTGCGGAAGGCTGGAGTCAATTCATCCGCCAATTGCTGCGCAGATTTATCCTGCGCGCGCGCGGTTTGCACCATTTTCTGCCCGTGGTCGTCGGTTCCAGTCGAAAAATATACTGTCTCGCCGCTCAGTCGATGATACCGAGCAATCGCATCCGTGGCCATAACCTCATAGGCATGGCCAACATGAGGAGCGCCATTTGGGTAGGAAATTGCGGTAGTTATGAAAAACTTCTTATCTGACACTTTAATTTCCTATAATGGTTTTAAGCTGTTTTCGTCCGGATGATATCCGCCAAACTTGTGAACCATTCCATGATGGCTTGTTTTTTATCGAGGTTCAGCCCTTCGACTTGGCGCACCTGATGCTGAACTTTCTCCCATAGCGAAAGCGCTGATTCAAGTGGTAAATCTCCGCTCACGAGCCGATTTACCAGCTCCTCCTCCCCCTGAAATACCGGCTGGAACTCTTGCCCTGTCGATGCCGCGCGCACCACGCGGTGCAACCAGCCGCTGAATAAATAACAAAACAGCCGAAAACTGCCCGGCTCACTGCGCGCCCCAAACCTTCCGGCCAGCCCATGCAGAGCCTCAATATCCAGCTGCGGCAGGCCTTCCAAAACGCCTACCATGTCGCGATAAAGGTCGAAGCCGCCCATTTCCGCCAACATCAGGGCGCGCCCTGCACTTCCCTCGGCCAAAAAGGCGGCCGCCGCCGCTTCATTTTCATCCACCAACTCTAACCGACCGGAGATAATTTGCTGCAGCTCTCCCTCGTTCAGCGCCCCAAACGCCAATTGCCGACAGCGCGAGCGTATGGTGTCCAAAACACGCCCAGGGTTGTGGCAAACGATGAGGAACAAACACTTTTCTGGCGGCTCTTCAATCAGCTTCAGCAGCGCATTGACGCTGCTCTTATTCATCTCATCGATACTATCGATGATGGCAATCCGCCAACCACCCCTGGAGGCACTTAGCCCAAAGGCTCTTTTCATCTCGCGCGTATCCTCAACGCTAATGTCACCGCGGAACTTCTCCGTCTTGGTATTGTAACGACGGTTCAACACATAGAGGTCTGGATGCACGCTGTTCTCAATCAAACGTGTTTCGGGCGTATCGCTTACCGGAGAGAGCGATTGTATTGCTTGAGGGGTATGGTTCGATAATAGCGCGCGAGCCACCATATAAGCAAAACTAGCCTTACCGATGCCCTCTGGGCCCGACAGCAGCCAAGCATGTGGCAAACGGCTGCCTAGCAACGCGTCGAGAAAATCACTCTGCGCGCGCTCATGGCCAATCAACGCGCGGGTATATCGCGGCGGATGGTCTCCATCCACATCGGGGAGCGGTTCAGTAATCTCGGCTTGGCTCATGCGCCTATCTAAGCGGAAACAGGCTAAAGTTTAAAGCGCTGCTTCATCTCGCCTTCAATTTGTTGCCATACGGCATCGAATGTAACTTCGGCATCCACCACGATGATGCGGTTTGGGCTCTCGGCTGCGAGGGCTAAAAAACCATCGCGAACCTTGCTATGAAACTCGGGCTGTTTTTTCTCAAAGCGCGCAGCCCCGCCGCGTTTTTCAGCTCGTTGCAGGCCGGCTTCTTCGCGCACATCTAGCAAAAACGTAACGTCTGGCACAGTGTCGCCCACAGCTTTGGTTTGCAGCGGGCGCACCATATCGAGGCCCAACCCACCGGCAATGCCTTGGTAGGCCAAAGTACTATCTAAAAAACGGTCGCAAATAACCCATTTTCCGGCCGCCAAAGACGGCTCAATCAGGCGGTTCACATGTTCGACCCGCGCGGCTGTCATCATCAGCAATTCGGAAAAAGGCGACCACCGATCGGGATCTCCTTGAACCAAAAGATCGCGCAATTCTTCGCCCTGTTGCGTGCCCCCTGGCTCACGGGTTTCAACAACATCGAGACCTTTGCTGCGCAAAAACCCAGCCAAACGAACCGCTTGAGTGGATTTTCCACCGCCCTCGCCGCCTTCAAAACTAATAAACTTTCCGCGCATCTCAATCCCCTATAATCAAATAAACAAGGCTGGAAATAGCTCGGCCAATCGCATTGCCCTTACCGACATCTTCCGCCGCTACCAAATCAATTTCTTGCGAGCTCAAGTCTGGCAAGGTCACTTTCAAAACGCCCAAACGGTCGCCTTTCGAAATCGGCGCCAGCACTGGCTTTTCATAAGTCACCGTTGCCACCATTTTGCGTCGTCCGCTGCGCGGCGTCACAATATCAAAGCGCTTGTTCGTGGTCACTTTTACGCTCTCTTGGTCGCCGTGCCACACTGGAAACTCAGCCACTTCTTGTCCCGCTTCCACCAATAAATCACGCTGGAAATTACGAAAGCCATAAGTCATTAACTTACGCGCTTCACGGGCACGCTCGCGTTTACTGTCGAGCCCATTAATAACCAAAATAAGACGCCGACCATTTTGCTCGGCCGAAGCCACCAGCCCATAGCCAGACTCGGATGTGTGTCCCGTCTTCAGGCCATCGGCGCCAATATTGGCATAGAGCAGCGGGTTACGATTGGTTTGCCGGATTTTATTCCAAGTAAAATCGCGCTCACTAAACAGCGGATAATATTTGCTATGATCGTTAATCAAAGTCCGCGCTAAAAGTGCCAAATCTCGCGGCGTTGTTTTATGTTCTGGGTCTGGCAGACCCGTTGCATTGGTGAAATTTGATTTTGTCATGCCCAGCTCTTGTGCCCGCTCTGTCATGATTTCCGCAAAAGCCGCCTCGCTGCCGGCCAGCCCTTCGGCCAAAGCTATGCAAGCATCATTGCCAGACTGAATAATCACCCCGCGCAAAAGATTACGAACTTCCACCCGCGAGCGCGCGTTTAAGAACATGGTTGAACCACCGGAACCAGCCCCGCCGCGCTTCCAAGCATCATCGCTTACAAAAAACTTATCGTCTGGCGACACAGCCCCCGAGTCTAACGCCTCGAAGGTCATCAACACGGTCATCAGCTTGCTCATACTGGCTGGGCTCATGCGTGCATCTGCATTTTTCTCGAACAGCACAACGCCCGTCTGGGCATCCAGCATGAGCGCATAATCCGCCTTGGTTTCTAGTGCCGAGGCGGGACTTGTGGCCAAGATACATAGACTGGCCAACACCACCACAGATAGGCGTATGTTTTGTGCCAAGCCCAAAACTAGCTTTTGTAGATGATGCATTTCGCAAAGCTCCTTATTGTTCAATAATCACGGCGTCTTGGTGCCCAGAGGCGACCAATCGGTCCAGCATTTCGCGGGCTTCGGTACGAAGGTTGGCGCCGCCCATTTTCACTCGGTAATACGTCGTCCCGCCCACTTTGACTTCGACAATACGAGACGGCTCAATGCCATTGAGTTTGACCTTCAAAGCCTCGGCATTACCGCGGCTCGAAAACACACCAGCCTGCACCGCATAGCGCTTAGAGGCCAGCTCTTTCAAGACATCGCTCTTCGGCTCCGCGAGGCGATTGCCATCGACATCCCGCACGGCAACATCGCCGATGGGCGCGGCCCCAACGCGGCGTTCGGCGCGCGGTGTTTTGGGTTTATCAACAATAAAGCGATCGGGTTCTTGCTTGCGAATAACGCGCCCTGACACATCATAGAGCGGCGCTCGGCCTAAGTATTGAACCCGCACTTGGGTTGTTCCTTGCTTTTTAAAGCCCAACATTTCTGCGGCACGGCGTGACATATCAATCTCACGATCTTTGGCAAAGGGCCCGCGATCATTGAGCCGCACGATAACGGATTTATTATTCTCTAAGTTGGTCACTTTCACCCGCACTGGCATTGGCAGCGTTGGATGCGCGGCGGTGAGCAAATCCATGTCGAAAATCTCACCATTAGCGGTGCGACGACCATGGAATTTGGGGCCATACCAACTGGCGGTGCCGATGTTATCGTAGGTGGCATCCTCTTGTGGATAGTACCATTCGCCCAGAATTTGATAAGGCGTGCCAATTTTATAAATACCGCCGGCGGCAACTCGGCGCCCTTGGCCTTCGCCAGAATCGTGTGACGGCACACCGCAACTCGCCACCGCCACGCAAGCGCCTAAGACAAACACCCAAGACAAGCGGCTTGTCGCAGCAACAGACGATAAATTCGGATTTTTCAACATATTGTTCTTTCCGCTCAAAGCACTGCGGATGACTATATTAGATTCGTTAGTATTAAGAAGCGGCGTGGCGCAAACAAAAGCGCTATTGAAAATTCTCAGCAAAGAAGTTAAATCACGGATGCTAACCATGGCGAACTTCAGGAGAGGTGGCTGAGTGGTTGAAAGCGGCGGTCTTGAAAACCGTTGAGCGTTTGCGCGTTCCGGGGGTTCGAATCCCTCCCTCTCCGCCATTATTTTATTAATAATACATATAAAACAATGAGATAATTGGCAACAAAAGTATCTTGATACACTTCTTGATACATTTACTTTTATTCGTAGTTAGAAGCATTTTTTCTGCACTAACGGCGCCTATATCAATTGTCTAAATCAACTCACACTGCTCCCAGTTAACCTTGGAGACTGTGATGACTAATACAAAATTATTATCTGACCGCCTTTTAACCGTTAAGCAAGTGGCAGAAATATTATCAATTGGTAAATCTACCGTTTGGTCAAAATGCAAAAATGGAACATTACCTAAGCCCGTGAGGCTTGGTAGCGGCACGCGTTGGCGGAGTTCGGAAATCCAAGCGTACATACGGGGCGAATAACAAAATGCCTCAGCTAAAGCCCTCCTCCTTAAACACCGCCCTCGAACTTATCGACGGCGGCAATTATGTTTTCCCAGTCCGCGCAGACAAAAGCCCCGCTTGCGCACAAGGCTTCAAAGCTGCAGTCAGCACGCCAGAAGAAGCTGAAGAACTATGGCGCAACAAAACAGCGCCGCTACTCGGCATAGACTGCGGACGCAGCGATATATGGGTGCTGGATATTGACCCTGATGGGTTGGGTTGGCTCGATGAAAACCGAGACATCATTCCAGAGACACAATGCTATCAAACGCCACGCGGCGGGTATCATTATGTCTTTGTTAAACACCCGACCATTCGAAACTCATCAAGCAAAATTTCTAACGGAGTAGATGTGCGCGGCATCGGTGGTTACGTTTGCCGCGGTAACGGCTATGACATTTATCACGACGCTGACATCGCAGAAGCGTCACCAGAACTAATTCACCTCGCGCTCGAGGGGCATAACGAAACGGCTTCCTCCCAAGCCCCTGCCCAAGCTGAACCAACCTCGGCGGACGTATGGGGCAAGCTCACCGATGGCCGCGAAGCTAAGATGGCTGAGATGGTCTACGCCAAATGCTTAGACGCCGTTCGCGAAGTCGGCTTCGACAAAGCTTATGAAAAAGTCGTATCGGAATATCCTGATTATGAACGCCTAGTCGCGCCTCGCGGCGCGAGCCTCGAAGCTGACGGGCGCGGCTTATCAGAATGGAAAAAGAAGACCCGAAGCACGCTGGCAAAGCTTGAGTGCGGTGGGTTGCCGGAGCAGAGCTCTACCATATCCTGCGTCCTGCCGCTTGAACAAATCGGCTTTATCGAACCAGCCAAACTACCAAAGCGAAAACTCATTCACGGGCTTGACTACATTGCAGGCACTATCTCGATGACTGTTGCAGCTGGCGGCGTTGGCAAGTCGACGGCAATTATTTATGAGGCCTGCAGCATAGCTAACAATGGCCATAATCTGCTTCTCTCTCTCAGCCTGCGCCCGATATTGCCATATTGTAATTATAGTCGGGGTCAGACCAGCTATCAGACCCAAGAAAAGCTGTTGCTGAGATTGCGCCAGCCACCAAACAACCCAGCTTAGACCGGGCAAAAAGCCAACAATTAGAAAGAAGCCAATAAGGATGGATTCTGAATTTTTCACCATCTTCATACTTTTCCAACCCTTCTTGCAAATTTCTTGTTTCCGAGTTTTCGAAAGTCCCCATAAGCATCCCGAAAAGCCCATATGGCTTCATAGACGTCGTTTTCTCTTTGCTCTTCTATTGCGTCCATTTCTGGCGTTTGGTCTCTTGCCAATGTCAATGTTGTTTGGAAACCGGGTTGCCTATGAGGAAAAGTTTTAAGCCCCATGGTTCTGCTCAAACATTGCAACGTTTCCTCCGACGATTTTCCCGTTCCTATTTTTTATCGTTCAGCATAAGCAAACATGGCCGAGGAACGCAAACGCAATTGAAAACAAGGTAATCACAAGTAGGTTTTAGAGAAACTTACTCATACTTTTTCTCAAATGCTTCTCGCAAATTCTTAACGCCCTCTATCTCACGCAATTCATCAATGGTTAGAGTTGGCTTTTTACGGTGAACTATCCGATGACAGTTAGCGCACAAAACTGCGAAATCTTTCTTTGGGTTCATAGGAACCGCTTTACCCTCCGGCAACATGTGCAGAGGAGTAAGGTGATGCGCCTCAATATAATCTAGGCCACGTTCACCATAAACTCTTTGAAAATCAAACCCACAGCCCATACAGATATGGCCTAAAACCGCCTTAACTTTCTTTGATGCCGATGATTTGCGTTCTATCCTAGAGTGACGGACATATTGCCTTTGTTCAACAATTTCCAGAGATACTTGGTCAGATGCGAACGAACTAAAGGTCTCCATATTATCTGTTCCGCCTCTAGCAAGCAGTAAGTCATAGAGTTCAAGCATCCTTATCAAATCTTGCTGAAGGATATCGTTGCTCGGAATATTGCTGAGGTCATAAGCCTTAAAATAGGCCACTGCTGAGTCGTATGACCTCGCTAACGAACTCGTTCCGTTAAGTACTACACCAGAGCCTGCAAAATTATCCGCATGTTCAGGAACTCGGCTTCTAATTAAATCAGCCCTTCTTTTAAGTTCACTGGATTGTCCCCTGCCAAATTCTGCTCTTACGGAGGTCACCCCTTGGCCTTGGCACAAGAAAACTTTCGTTAAATCACGATTGAACAAATAAACGACATAAATACCCTTTGTTGCCGATGTGGTGATTTCAGGGTTGAAGATACTTATCAAGGGGATTTCCGCCCAAGTACCCTGCCCCACAGACACCATAACCTTTAGGTCAGGCCTGTTGATGGTTTCACTTACAATACGGGCAGCCTCATTACGGGCATATTTGGCAAACGAGTTGTGTTTAAGACTGCTGGTAGCAGCCTTAAGGAAGTCTTGGCCGAAACTCGCTAAAACGTCGCGTAACATAATCTCTTGCTCCTGCCTCACGCGAGGCACAGAATAACGCTGTTCAAATACGCCAGAGAGCAATCTCGATAATGGTAAATTATTATGGATGCCGTCCGCATTCTTAATTTTTTATTAACGCCACCATAAAGCCATCCCCCCGCCGCCTGCAAGCAACTTGACAGCCCCCTTAGGCTTGTTAATTTTTTCGGGTCTGTGCGAACGAACGCAACCTGCACCCAGCGGTGCCGCATTGCCTAATAAAATAAGAAGAGACGCTACGACAAGACTATCCTCACCGCCTTGGCCGCCATAAAGCTCGCGTCCTTCTTATCGCCTCTCAGCGTGTCGATGTGCTTAAAACCATCCCAACTCTGTCAGTCTGCTAAATCTATCGCTGGATTTCGATCAAAGAAGTTGCGCGGCTTCAAGATAATTTCATCTACTTTAGATGGCATCACCGGCCAATCCTCTGCCATCGGCACATGATGAAAGCCCATGGTCGCCCAAGCCACAATATCTTGGCGCTCTAGGGTC
Organism: uncultured Rhodobiaceae bacterium; assembly: GCA_963932545.1. GTDB lineage: Bacteria > Pseudomonadota > Alphaproteobacteria > RS24 > RS24 > UBA8337. The sequence continues at coordinate 10,836 of CAWVRH010000018.1, forward strand.
TCATTATCAGCAATATACTCTGGCAGTCCCAACCATGGCGCCGATTGGTTTACCTGCATGCCAGACGCAAATATCTCATCGCGCTTATAACGGGTCACCCAAAGGTTTTTCTGCACCCAATAAGCCCGCTTAAACGTCTCATCCATTGGCGACACCAAAGGCTTGATGTTGGGCATCATCAACTGATAGCCCGTCGGATAGCCCATAGCATTTTTACGCTCAGGACTGGAGAACAGCAATACCGCAGGCCGCTCGGCATTCATATCGGTTTGCGCCATTTTCTCATTCAGCACGTTTTGCTGGCGCAGGCTCCATAGGCCTTGCCTTGGCGCCTCGGGGTCTTGCTTGGGCGCTACCAGCTGAAGGCGGCTGAAATTATTGTCTGTGCCATCAATATCAAAATCAATGCGATAGCTGAAAAAATGGTCGTGGTTTACGCCCAAACGATGCGGCGCGATGAGTGTGCCAGTTTTGGTGTCCTGTGCCGCAGTCGGGCTATCTAGGCTCGCCGCCAATACCGCCTTCGTGGCATCAAGACCCGTCGAGATGAGGCGAATGCGTAAGCGTCCGTCTTGGCCGAAAACATAATCTTGGAAATAATCATAATTGCCAATGGTCGCCACCATACGCACCACAAGCTCGGTGGCTTTGCGCGACTGATGCGGCTCAACGCCCGGAATGCCCGCCAATAACGGCTCATCATGGCGCCACGACGGATGGCCTGGATCATATTCAAACACGCAAATGCGGTCTTCCGCCTCGAAAGGCGAGCCATCCGCCTCGTGCAAAGTCACATTGAAATATTGCGCGTGCGTGGGGCAATCGGCCTGCTGCAATTGTGTGGCCATATTGCCAAAGCCATATTCGCCCATATCGAAATAAGCGCGGTAGAACCAGTTCGGGTCATTGTCGTGATACGGCACAAACATTTCCGACATGGCAATTTCGTAAGCCACGGGTCGCAGGCCCTCGCTTGTTTTATGCCCTACACGGTTTAACACCGTGCCTTGGCGCGCATCGAAGCGCAGGCGAAACTGCCAGCCTTGCCAATCGACACGACTGCCGCGCAGCTTGTAATTCACGCCTTTAGGGCGCGCGCTGGTAACTGGGCGCAGGCTGGCGCGCGTCTCTAGCTTATCGCGGCTAAATTCACCGGATGGCAAATCATGCGGCGGCGCGGTTTTACCGTCGGTCGTATCGATGACTTCGACAATCTTATCTTCGGTCAAATTATACAAAAAGGCCAAACCCTCGATGGGGCGGGCAAAAATATTGCTGCTGGGCAAAACGCCAAAGGCGCCCGTGCCAGCCATGTAAAAGCAATCTAAGCGCACCACACGATGTTTGCGGGTATCGACTTTATCGTTAAAAAACCGACCAATCGTGCGCGGCAAGCAAATGCCTTTGCCCGCTTCCACGCCGCGTTTTTCGAGCGCTGCCAAAATCGTGGGGTCTTCCATCATTTTCATAACCAATGGCTCTAGCTCGCCGCTGCTAGACAGCATGGGATGCCCGCCCCGCATCGGTTCGTCGGAAACCAGCGTGTTGGCCGTCAAATCAACCTGTGCCAAGCGCGGTTTCCCCTTGGCCAAAAACGTCACCTCGGCAGAGCGCTGCGCCACCCCGCCCTCGCGCCAAGTAAGGGCTGCGGCCTTTTCGGGCTGTCTCAAACTGATGCGCGTAAACAAAATGGTCTCGCCGTGGGTTTTCCGCAAAATTTCAGCGGCGCGTTCATATTCCGCAGCCCTCAGTCCATCCCACGGAGACACCGTCAAAGGCGGCTCAGCTGTGGTGGTTCGGTTTTCCTGAATAGACCGGTCGAGCCCCCAAGCAAAAGCAGCAATGAAAGCCACGGTAATCGGCAAAGCAAATTTGGTTAAAACACGCATGATAATCTCCCTAGCCACAGTCTAGGCAGGGAGCTGGAAAAAAGGCAAGGGAGCAGAAGACATTCCTCCAGAGAGTTCACCTGCCCCCGCCGCCCGGCGCTTGTATCTCCAGTAACAATCCAACACACTTCCAGTATTATTGGCATCTGCATTCCTAAAAAGTTGGGATGATAGGAAAAAATATTATTTGGCTAATTTTTGTTGTCGATAAAAATGACCCTGAACAGAAAATTAATAAGATTGAAACTCGCCCAGAATTAATATTAGGCTTCTAAGTCCATACACACCCCAAAAACAATAAAAAGGGAACAAGAGCATGGTGAAGGAACAAAACGTTAAAACCCCTCTGCGCGTTATTTTTGCCTTAACGCTTGGCCTTTCCTTGATGGGATGTGGTGTCGGTGATTTATTAACGGCGAGGAACGCTATGGGCGATAAAGATAAGTTTCAATGGAACTCTCCAAGAGCCATGAAAATGGAAGCCAAGCGGCTGGGTATCGTGCAGCGCTGGGACTTTTTCGGCCCAGACAAATGGCGGGCTACGCTAGATGCCTTAATCTCAGACTGGTTTCCCATCGGCACCCCCATCCGCGAAGTGCAAGCCTATTTTGACGGCCAAGGGTTTTGCTCGGGATTAGACAAGCCTGGAAGTCATGGCTACGCAGACACATTGGCTACAGAGCCTGGTGGCCATTATTATTGGTACCTGCATTCCTACAAGGTTGGCATAATAGGCAAAAATATTATTTGGCTATTCTTTGCCGTTGATAAAAACGACCCTGACCAAAAGATTATTAAATTTAAGACAAGCCCTAACTTAGTAAGAGGCTTTTAAAGCGGTGGCTTGTCTAAGGGCTGCCATGGCTGTCCTTTTGTTGTTTTTATTGCTCTTCATATGAGCCCATAAAGGCTAATCATTCAAACCAGCGAGGCACAACACCCTTCCACATAGAAAACGAAACCATGAACCTCATCGAACAATTGAACTGGCGCTATGCCGCCAAAAAAATGAATCCTGCCAAGCCGGACACCTTGATTGCCATGAGCACTGTTCCCAACAGGCAGGAAGAAAGAAAAAATAATTAACTTATCACTGGCGTGAATTTTGGTTGTGGTGGGTTGTGGTGCATATCGTGGTCACAAGCTGTCAGCTCGTCAACTTTCGCTTTGAGCAAGTCGAGATGGCTTTGATAAAGTCCGCGTGGTGTTGTCTCCAACTCGAGGCACAATTTCGCAGCTGCAGCCACCGCAACGCCATGTTGCGCGCCATTGCCCATCAACTTGGTTGCGGATCCAGCAACGTGCGTAACGCTAATATGTTTGCCGGCGGCCATTAGATTGTCGATATTGACAGAATATAGGCAACGAAACGGAATACCATAGGACTGGCCATCGCGCTGATCCCAAATCCAGTCTTTCAGGCGAAAGTCATATTTGCCTTCGCCCTCTTCAAAAGCACAGTGAATGCAAAAGGAGCCATCATTGGCAATTAAGGTATCCTCAAAATCGCGATGCTCGGTAATATCCGTCTCGCTCAACACGTGATCCCCCTTATAGCGTCGGAACTCGCCTTGGGCTGCAACATACGCCATCCATTCAAATTGAAGATTGGTATAAGCTTCCGGCTCAAGCTTTTTTACATTGGAGAACGTGCCGTAAAGCGCGCGCATAAGATAATCGCGCACCAGCTCGCCAGACGTATAGGGGTCAAGCCACTGGCCATATTCCCAAAAATGCGTGGCAGGAACAGAGTCATTCGAATCGCCAAAACGAAATGCAGGGGTTGGCGGATTATTCCCAGCCTCAGGCCCTGGACCATTTTCCAACCCCGGTTCAATCAGCTGACCACTCAAGTTAGCGTAGTCTTTAGATATTTCAGTCGCCCAAGGTACTTCGGGGAACGACACCGCTTTATCGGCCATTCGGGTGCGGAAAAACAGTGTATTGCCATGGTGCATATGATCAGCTTCTTCGGGCGCATAGCTCTCACCATATTCAGATTGCGATTCGCGCCCAAACAGGGTTTCTGCCCCGCTCAGCATCGCCAGTAGTGCGACGCCCGACGTGTCGATAAACATGTCACCAGAGATACGGCTCTCTAACCCGCCACGCGTGGCTACCGCGTCGACAGAAACGATTTTATTTTCTTCAATAATCGCATCGAAAACGCGATTCTCGAGAAATACGGTCGCATTTTCTTCAGCTTGCAAAATCCGCAGCGCCATCAAATCGCCATTTGCGTCGCGCTTGCCTATTTCCTGCAATACGGAACCTTGCGTACCACGCGGCATCAGGCCAATTTCGGTACTGGCATTGCCACCAAGCACCGGCCGATCATGGATAAGGGCAACTGACAGGCCTAGGCGAGCGACCGATAAAGCCGCAGCACAGCCGGACACACCACCGCCAACGACTACCACATCATAGGCTCCCGCGTTGACGGGCTCAGGCGGCAAACCGCGCAAACGTTTGCGCCAGGCGCTGGTTTCTGTACTAACTTGGTTGGGCGGGGCAACGCCATCGGCACTAAAATAAATTGCATCGCAGCGGCCCTCAAAACCAGTCAAATCATGTAAGGCAAGTTTAACCTTGCCCGCTGGCAAGCTAACTACGCCTCCATTTTCCCATGACCAATCCTCCCCATCCGCGCCAAATTCCTTATCAACGGGAGTTCCATTTATAAGCAGTTGAAATCTGCCCGGTGCATGGCCCGGCACCCAGTCTTTGGCACGCACAAATAACGTGTAATCACCGTCGGCTTTTACGTCGAATACCGAGGTTGCATCCTCTACGGGGATACCCAGCCCATGGGCAAGCAAATAGGGAGAGCCCATAATTGTTTCAAATTGCGAGTCAACCATCCAACCACCGTAATGGTCGAAATCTTCTGCTTCGATAAGGATGTTTTCGATTAGTAATGACGTCATGGGTTTATACCTCTTCTATTATTGTTTTTTTTCTATTATTGTTTTTTGTATTTTTAAACATTATGCGACGAGCAAATCAAAAGCAAGTTCCGAGGTCGACGCAGATGCGTCGTATTTGTCACGGGTTTTGTCGATAGCGGCCAAATTATCTAGCGCCCAATACCCCACGGCCACGACAAGCTCGCGAAACGATTCGCCCATTTTGGTTAGCGTGTATTCAACCTTGGGCGGAATTGTTGGGTAGTGAGTGCGCTTGACCAAGCCATCTCGTTCCAGCTCACGCAAAGTTAAGCTCAACATTCGCTGCGAGATACCCAAATGACGCTTCGATTCGTTGAAACGAAGCGTCTCATATTGCGATAGCGAAATGACAACCAATACACTCCACCGGTCGCCAACCCGCGACAAAACCTCATTGATGCGTTTGCAATCTGGGCATTGCCCAGAGTCCAACATGTCGGTTCCTTTTATGTGACCGAGGCGCAAGACCCCTCTCCCTTGTTCCGCCGCCGCCTAGTGCTTATATCTCCAGTAACATTGCAACAACCTTCCACATAGAAAGCGAAAACATGAACCTCATCGAACAATTGAACTGGCGCTATGCCGCCAAAAAAATGAATCCTGCCAAGCCGGTTCCTCAAGATAAAGTCGACACTATCATCGAGGCCATCCGCCTGTCGCCAACCTCCAGCGGCACGCAGCCGTTTGAGCTTATCGTCGTCACCAACCCTGAGGTTCGTAGCAAAATCTGTGCCGCCGCTTCCGACCAAGCGCAAATTACCGATGGGTCTCACCTCTTGGTTTTCGCGGCGTGGGATACTTACACCGATGCGCGCATCGACGATGTGAAGCATCTGATGACGCAAGAGCGCGGCGAAATTGAGATGATGAACGCCTATTACGACAATCTGAAATCTGCCTATGTGCCGCGCGACGCCGAAGTGAATTACGCCCACGCCGCGCGCCAAGCCTATATTGCTGTGGGCATCGCCATGGTGGCGGCGGCCGAACAAGAAGTCGACAGCACGCCAATGGAAGGGTTTGACCCCGAGGCCGTGGATGAGATTTTGGGCCTGAAAGCGCGCGGTCTGCGCTCGGTGGTTTTGCTGCCGCTCGGCTACCGCGACCCTACCGGCGATTGGTTGCTGCCCATGAAAAAAGTGCGCAAGTCACAAGACACAATGGTCACGCTGGTTGACTAAACCAAAGGCCTCGTAAAAATAAAGGCGGCGTGGGTAAATGCCCGCGCCGCCTTTTTCTTTGGTCGGGTTTTAACGCTTACTCATCAAAGCCCAAAAAGGTTGTGGCTTCTTCTACGCTTTTGCGTTCTGACACCACGGCATTGGCCGGAAAGCTTTCGTCTGGCCAACCGATGGCCACGGCTTTCATAATCACTTGGTCTTCCGCAATGCCTGCGTGCTCGCGCACCACTGGCGACTGCATGATGCCTTGGCTGTTGATCACAGCGCCGAGGCCGCGCGACCAGGCGGCGTTTACCAAGGCGGTGGTTACCGCGCCGCAATCGAACGATGTGTCATCGCTGCTGGCCAAATTGCGGTCATAGGTCACAATCACGCAAACCGGCGCATCGAATTGGCGGAAGCCGCGCAACACCCAATCAAGGCGCGCGTCTTTGTCTTCGCGGGCAATGCCCATGGCCGAGAACAATTGCTTGGCCACGCCCACTTGGCGGTCGCGGTGTTGGCCTTCGAAAGCCTCGCCAGTGCGGAACTCGCGCGAATGCGGCACGCCCGCCATGTTACGCTCCGTATTGCCTTCGCGAATGCGGTCCAGCGGCTCGCCAGACAGCACATAGAAGTTCCATGGCTGCGTATTCATCGACGAAGGCGACCGCATCGCCAAGCCTAGAATTTCTTCAATCAAAGCTTTTGGAACGGGCTCTGGCTTATAGCCGCGAATGCTACGGCGGCCTGTGATTACATCATCGAACTGCATGGAAATACCTCACCTTTATCTATTGCTAATTTGTCTGCCCACAGTTCTATCGCTGCTGTGCCAGAAGTTCCAGAAGTTTCGCGTAAATCTTGCCGCCGCTTTTAAAAAAGCGTTATTATCTCGCATGACCTATTTAAAACGCGCCCTCCTCGCCCTCGTCTGCCTCGTCGTTCTGGGTGCGGGGCTCATCGCCCTTGTTGGCTATCGTCTCAGCTCTGCCACATCTGCAGAGACCGATGCCAAATTGGAGGGCTCGCAAAATGTGCGGCAGGGCAAAGTGCAAAACCTCGAGCCCGCAGCGGGCTTTGAATTTAGCTGGGCCAGTTTGGCTGAGGCCTTTGCCGAATACCCCAACACCGAGCCCGTGGACAGTTTGCCCTTGCGGCCAATTTCGGCGGCACGCCTGAGCGCTGCGCCTATTGCGGGTTTGCGCTATGCGTGGCTCGGTCACTCCACGGTTCTGCTGGAGATAGATGGCTTACGCATCCTCACAGATCCGGTGTTTTCGCAGCGCGCCTCGCCGTTTTCTTTTGCCGGGCCAGAGCGCTTTCATCCCTCCCCGTTGGCTTTGGCCGATGCGCAAAACATCGATGCGGTGGTCATCTCGCATAATCACTACGACCATATGGATGAGGCCAGCATTCGTCATTTGGCAGCGCAAGGCGCGCACGTTTTTGTGCCGCTTGGCAATAAACCGCAAGTGCTAAACTGGGGCGTGGCCAGCGAGCAAGTCCATGAAATGGATTGGGGACAAAGCCTGCGCCTCGGGCAGGTTGAGATTACCGCCACGCCGGCGCGGCATTATTCCAGCCGTGGCATGTTTGATTTGCATGAAACCATGTGGGCCTCTTGGGTGATTGCGGGGCCGGAACATCGGGTCTATTTCTCGGGCGACACGGGCTATGGCAAAAGCTTCCAAGACATCGGCCAAGCGCATGGCCCGTTTGATTTAACGGTGATGAAAATTGGCGCCTATGGCCCCGGTCAATCGTGGCATGACGTGCATATGCCGCCAGAGGAAACCATTCAGGCGCACATCGATTTGCGCGGCAAAACCATGCTGCCGACCCATTGGGGCACGTTTAACTTGGGCTATCACCCGTGGAAAGAGCCGATAGAACGCGCGCAAAGCGCGGCTAAAGCCAAAGGCGTCACCCTCGCCACCCCCGTTTTAGGCGCCATCCACTCGACAAAAAAACCAACCCCGCAAACCAATTGGTGGGCGGGGCTGGAGTAAAACTAAATCAACTTCGGGGCCAACCCCGCTTTGCTTAAACGTCAGACCCCGATTGCTTCGGCAAGAACAACAAGGCGATGGCGCCCATGAGCGAGCCTAGCGCCATGATTGGCGAGACCACGTAAAGGCTCATGCCGCCTGCAAACAATATGCCGCCGACCCATGGGCCAACCACGGCACCGCCGCGACCCGTGCCCAGCACAACGCCGACGCCCGAGCCCAATACGGCTGGTGGGAACGCATAAGCAAACAAGCCAAAAGCGCCGCCGATAACGGCAAAGAGGAAGAAGCCAGCCAAAGTGCCAGCCACAAGCATCATGGTTAGCGTGCCAGTGAAGAACGGGAAAGCCGCAACCGATACCGCACTGCCCACGAGGCAGATAATCATCAGCGTTTTGAGGTTTACCATCCGCGAGGCAATGGCCATAGCGATAGACCCCGTTAGGCCGCCGATGCTAATCATGCCGAGCACGCGCGTGCCTTCTACGGCCGTGTAGCCGATATCCGTTACCGCGGCAGGCATCCATTTGACGAAGTAATAATAGGTCAAAATATTGCCCAAATAGCAGACCATCATAATGATGGTGATGCGGCGCGTTTCGCCTTCAAATAGGCGCATCGGCGAGATTTTCTCTTCAGCTTCGGCCGCCGGCATACGGATGTCAAAGCTCTCATCATAGCCAATTTTCGACAGGGTTACGCCAATCTTATCGGCAAAACCTTCCGGACGACGACGCTCTAGGAAACCGATGGATTCGGGTACCAAAAACACAACCACGGGAATAAAGGCAAAACTAATACAAGCCCCGAAGGTGAAAATCGAGCGCCAATCGCCGCCCTCCAACAACATACCCGAGAACTGGCTGGCCAGATAAATGCCAAATGTATAGCCGCCAGCCACCATAATCACAGTCAGGCTGCGGTTTTTTGCATTGCTATACTCAGACGCCAAAGCCGTGGCCGAAGCCATCATGCCGCCAATGCCAAGTCCCGTGAAGACGCGCGAAGCGGCCAAAGTTTCCATATTGAACGCATAGCCAGACCCCGCCATACCCAGCGTGATAATGAGGAGGCAAAGCAGAAACACCATCCGACGACCATAAAGATCCGTCAGCGTGCCAATAAAAATAAGCCCGATGGCCATACCGATAAATTCGAGCGGTAGCAAAAAGCCCAACTCGGCTTTAGATAGCCCCCACTCTTGGGCGATGCCCGCACCCGCGAGCGAGATAGACATAACGTCATACCCATCGAGAGCCATGGCAAGAATGCAGATAACCACTACCAACCATTGCCGCCCCTTCATTGGCGACTGGTCTAGAATTTCACTTGGACGTCTTTTTTTGCTTATTGTGGCCACTGTATAATCTCCCCGATTTATAAATTTAGTCTATGAGCATGCCCTCAACTCAAGCAAGTGCTATTTGGTACTCGCTATTTGGTACGGGCTACATGCCAATTAAGTCAGCCCGATTAACGGTGTTTTGAAACAAACGTGCCGAGGCCGCATCTACCATCACGCCCTTATGCCCCACTGAGCCGAGCCCTTCGGCGGCGGCTTTTTCATAGACACCAATGACTTCGCGCGCGAAGTCGACGTCTTCTTGGTTGGGCGAAAATATATCCAAAGCAGGCTCAATTTGCGCGGGGTGAATGGCCCATTTGCCCACCATGCCCAGCATCAACGAGCGCTGACATTCCACTTTATAGGCTTCAATATTTTTAAAATCGACGAACGGCCCATCCACGGCATCAATGCCAGCCGCGCGGGCGGCTATGGTCATTTGATAGCGCGGATAATGGAAAATATCGCCTGGATAGCCTTCTGTATTACCGATGTTTTTCATCACCAAACCTTGCGAGGCCGCATAGTCGCCCATGCCGAAAATCATACATTCCAAACGCTCACAACTGGTCGCAATCTCGGCCACGTTTTGCATCGCCTCAACTTCTTCGATCAAAACCTCGAGACCAATTTTGCGCTCCAAACCTAATTTCATTTCCAATTGCGTCAGCAAGGTATCGGCAAATTGCACATCCGATGCCTTGAGCGGCTTGGGCAGCATAATCGTATCAATGTTCTTGCCGGCTTTCTCAACCACGGTGATGATGTCTTCGTAGCACCACTGTGTGCCGATATCATTGACCCGCACACAGCGCACCGTGTCGCCCCAATCGAGATGATTAAGGGCATCGACAATCGTCTCGCGCGCGCCCGCTTTGGCCGAAGGGGCGACCGCGTCTTCTAAATCGCAAAACACGTGATCGGCCTTGGAGGCCGCCGCTTTGGTCAGCATTTTTTCGCTAACGCCTGGAACCGCCAATTGCGAGCGCCGTAAGCGCATGGGTTTATGGGTCATCGTATTTCCTATCTACTAAACTTGGCGGCCTAAATTCTCAGGCGCGCCTACTTAAATTTACCATAGCTATGTTCGACATAAATCGGCGACGACCACGCCCGCTCCTCCACGGCAGCCAAGCAATCATCCGTGGCATCGGTGCGCTCATCGCCGTAGCAAATGTTCAGCTTCAAACAATTGCCTTTATCATCATAAGTGCAGCGCAAATTATCGGCGTTGATTTTCTTTGTGGGCTCCTGAATGGCGCGCACGTAATAAGTCGCCATGCGTTTCGCCTTGGCGAACTCAGAGTCGGTGAAAGTGAACGAGCAGCCATTGCCTTTATCTTTGCAGCGGTGGACTTTCCATTTATCCTCAATCAAATCAGCCACATCTTCATCGGCGCTAGTTTGTGGGCGAATGCGAACCACCTCAATGCGCGTAATCTTCAAGCGCTCTTCCGACGGGTTGAAACATTCATTGGCGCATAGTTTTTGTAATCTATCGGCGCCCAAAGCACTGGCCGCATCTTCTGGGCAACCCGGCTTTTGTTTATGCGCGCCCACGGCTTTCACCTCAAACACGGGTGATTTCGTGGTCTTGGTTGTGCTGCCCATTTTTGTGCCGTCTTTGGTGTTGAACCAAAGCAAAATTCGCGCGCCGCTGGTGCCGTAGGTTTCGCGCGCTTTCATAGCGGCGAAAATCTCTTCCCGACTACGCCCCTCAGAATGCACGGCGGCCAAACCACCCGTCGTCCAGAAACTCGCTTGGCGTTCTAGCTCGGTGGCGCCAAAGCCACGCTCGGCGACCGTGTCTTGGTCAATTGGTTGTGAGACCGACATCTTCTCGTCTTTCGGGTAAACGCTCTCAACCAAATCTTGGCGCAAGCGAACCGCTTCTGTATTGCGCAAGCGGTCGATATCTTTATAGCCGGTGCCGGGGCGCGCACGATGGTTGTCGCTCGAGGCAATCACCCCCCAATTCAAACGGGTAGGCGCTTTGGGATTGTCGAAGTTACGAATGGCCAAAGCATATTGCATGCTATTGCCAGGCCGATAGCCAAAGCTAGGCAAGAAGCAATCTTTGCACTGGCCCGCATCTAACCATTCTTCAATCTGCGTTCCAGGCACGGTTATATGCGCCGCCACACTGGCATTGGCGGCATTGCTGCGGGCTTGGGCGGCGCGCCCTTCACATAGCGCTTGGCTTTCGCCATCTGCCAAACAGCGCTGCTGGATAATCTGTCCTGCGCGCCAACAGCTCGGCAAATAATCATCCGTCGGTGCGGGGCAAGTCCCCAAGCCTGTCTCGGCATCATAAATCACCGAACGCCAATCGCGATATTCTTCCGAATTGCCATGTCCCGACATAACCTCAATCAGCTCCATAGCCTCTGGGCGATTGGCGGCCTTTAAATGCTTATCAAAAGTGGTTGCCGTAGGCGTGTAAAAGCCCCAGCTGGTGCCATGCGGAATAATTAGGGGGTCGAGGTTTTGTTGCTCGAGGCTTTTGACCAAATGGCCGGGCGTATCGGCAATTTCAAAACAGTCAGCTGACAATTCATTGGCTGGCACGTCGGGCGCGCAAAGCGGCACTTTCGCGGCTTGGTCCAGAAACGTGCGAATATCATAATAGTCCTGACGATTTTCAAAATCGATAGCGGCCAATCCCAGCGGCACCAAAGATTTGCCATTGGTGCGAAGCGCATCCACCGTCACCCCACCAGAGGCGATGGGACGTTTGGCCAATTTGGCATCTTCGAGGTCTTTGAAAATAACGTTCTTATGGCCGTAATGGTTTTCTGGGCGGGCGCCAACTTGCGTCCACTCGAAGCCCACGAAGCTAACCATATCGGGGCTCTCGCCATTGCTCGATTGGGCGTTGCAGGCGCGAATACTTTGTTTGGTGTCTTCCCAGCGCTTGGGCGTCGAGGCCTCTGCGTGGTCGGTAATCGACCAGAAATCAAGCGCCGAACAATGGCGCGCATAATCACAAGCATCGGCTAAAGGATGCGAGCCCTCGCCGCCATAAATTGGCAGCGACCATAAAAACGCATCGGTTGAATTGGTCGTATGCACGTGCAAATCGCCAAATAGAATTTGCTTATCTTTTGGCTCGTTTGGGTCTGTTTTTGCGCCGCTGCGGATGAGCTGCAAGGCTTGCGCAATCGCGTGTTGTTCGTCCGCTCTGGCCTGCACCAAAACATCGCTGCGAGCCGCGCCGACGATTTCGCCGGGCCCACGGTCTTGCCCGAGCCACCCCTGTTGCGCCGCCAACAAATAGGCACCCGTTACAGCAACAACTGTAACCAAAAGGGCGATGGCGGTTTGGCGAATAAGTGTCAGCATGTGAAGCTCCCAAAGCAGTTTTTATTTTACCTAAGATTTGTCGGTTTTGCCCGCCATGTCAAACTCTGAAACGAGGTTTTGGGCCCTGAAACGAGGTTTTGGGCCCTGAAACGAGGTTTCTGGCCTAGCTTGCCTCTCTTGGCAATAGCTTGAAAGTCGCCGACGCACGGGCCACCTCTTGTCCTTCGTCATTCAACAAAACAGCCTCGCTGAAAGAAACACTGCGCCCCATGCGAAGCACTTTGCCTTTGGCAATATATTTGCCCGGATAGCCCGCTTTCAGATAACTGGTTTTCAGCTCCAAAGTCACCTGCCCGCGATATTTCTCAATATCCAAAACCGATCGAGCGGCGACCCCGCAAGCCGTATCCAGCATGGTCGCAAAAGCACCGCCGTGCAAAATACCCTGCATGTTCAGCCAAATGTCGCCAAGCTCGAAATGCACTTCACTGAGGCCATTTTCCATCAGCACCAGCTCACGGCCAATCAGCTCGCTAATTTGTGAAAACGGCTTATCCGGATCAAACCCTTGCAATGGCGTCATAGAGATTTAGCCCCAAGCACCTCATGCGACGCGCAACGCGCCATATAATGGGTGATATTTTTCATATCCGCGTCGATCGGCTGGCTCACTTTCGAGAGAAACAAAACCAATGGATAAACCGCACAATCGACAAATGTCAGCTGGTCGCCACAAATAAAGTCATGGCCTTCCATCTGGCTTTCCAACCAGCTCAGCCCATCGTGGCCAATCAGTTTCATTGTGGCGCCAATGGCGGGGTCAATGCGCATGCGAGGGCCAAAAAACTCAGCCCCCTCGCTATGGCGATAGCCCATCATCATGGGAGACAGCACCAAGTAATCCATTTGCCGCATTCGCATGCGCGTATGCGCCCGCTCGGCGGCGGTGGAACCGATCAAAACAGGGTCGGGTTTCAACTCTTCTAAATACTCGGCAATGGCTGCAACCTCAGCAATCACTTGGCCTTCCGGCGTCACCAAGGCTGGCAACTGCCCTGCTGGATTAACGCCAACAAAAGCATCGCTACGGTTTTCGCCGCCCATTAAGTCCACCAAGATGGTTTCCACCTCGATGCTTTTAATGGCCAGAATGTTTTCTGCGGCGCGCGGATTGGGCGCCATAGGAGCGGTATAAAACTTCAACATTAAGACAAGCTCATCATGTGATCACGTTCGAAGGCTTTTAGCTGATCGAAGTTGCCGGCTTTAATTTTATTGGCCCACTCCGGATCGCTCAACAAGGCACGTCCCACGCCGACCAAATCAAACTCCCCTTTTTCAAGCCGTTCAATAAGCCCATCAATAGGGGCGGCTTGCGAGCTTTCGCCGCCCATGCCAGCCACAAATTCTCCAGTCAGGCCAACAGAGCCCACGGTAATGGTTGGCAAGCCGGTAAGCTGTTTTGTCCAGCCCGCGAAGTTTAAATCAGAGCCTTCAAATTCAGGCTCCCAGAAACGACGGGTCGAGCAATCGAAGCAATCGATGCCAGCATCGACCATAGGCTTCAAGAAGGCTTTCAACTTATCTGGGTCGGTGGCCATTTTATGTTCGAAGTCTTGCTGCTTCCACTGCGATATCCGAATGATAAGCGGGAAATCTTTGCCCACGGCCGCGCGGGCTTTCTCGATAATCTCCACAGCAAAAGCCGTGCGCTCTTCTAGGGCGCCGCCATATTCATCGTCGCGCTCATTGGTGCCTTCCCAAAAGAACGTATCAATGAGGTAGCCATGCGCGCCATGAAACTGCACGCCATCAAAGCCAGCTTCACGAGCCGCGACCGTGCCCTTAGCAAAAGCATCCGCAATATCGCTAACATCTTGCTTGGTCATCGCTTTGCCGACTTCTTTGCCTGGGTATTTCAGACCCGATGGCGACAATGTGGCGGCGTCTGGGTTGAGGCCGGAGCCTTCAAAGCGCATGGAGCCTGTGTGCCAAAGCTGCGGCATCACAAGACCGCCGCCTTCATGCACTTCAGCGGCAACGCGCTTCCAGCCATCCAAGGCTTCTTTGGTATGAAAATCAGGAATTTTATCATCCATGCTGGCCGACGGATGGTCGATGGTTGTGCCCTCGGTGATAATCAGCCCCACGCCGCCTTCTGCGCGCCGGCGATAATAGGCGGCCACATCTTCGGTCGGGTGCCCCCCGGGAGAGAAGCTGCGCGTCATAGGCGCCATAACAATACGGTTTGGAATATCTAGTCCGTTCAGGGTGAACGAAGAAAACAGGGCTGGATAATTTGTCATGACGGCTCCTTGGTTGCATAACATGAATATGGATGCCAAACTTATCCTGCGTTAAGGTAATTGCAAGACTATCTTGCAAGAATGAATGACATAAACAAAACAAACGGAGCTTTCGTGCAGAGCAGAACAGCAAAATTCCAAATTGGCGACATCGTGAAGCACAGGTTCTTCGAATTTCGTGGCGTTATCTTTGATGTAGACCCCGTATTTGCCAATACTGAGGAATGGTGGGAATCGATTCCCGCCGACGTTCGCCCCCGAAAAGACCAGCCGTTTTACCATCTGCTGGCCGAAAATGACCAAACCGAATATATCGCCTATGTATCAGAGCAAAACCTGCTGACCGACACCTCTGAAGAACCCGTTCGTCACCCACAAGTGGATGAAATATTCAATGCGTTCGACGGCTCTCGTTATGCGGTTCGGATGAACAACACGCACTGATATCCAAATTAAGAGACCCATTAAGTGAAACAAATGCGCTCCCCCTCCCGACTTTAAGGCTCCTTGTGATGAAACCTATCCTTCGCTTTTTCGGACGCCAGATAATCCGCTATTTGGAAAAACCGATTACCAATTATCGCTCTTACCAATTCATTCCCTTGGCAGATCTAGAAGCCTGCCTGAAGCCCGGCGATATTTTGCTCGTTGAGGGCAATCAGCGGGTTTCCTCGGCGATTAAATATCTGACGCAATCGACTTGGTCTCATGCAGCCTATTATGTTGGCCGCGAAGCTGGCTTGCGCGATCAACATGGCCATAAAGCCTCGCTTGTGGAGGCCGACTTGAGCCAAGGCGTGATTGCCGCCTCGCTGACCAAATACCTCGGCTATAACACGCGCATCTGTCGGCCAGAACTGATTACACAGGCCGACCAAAAGGTCGTTTCCGAGTATATTATCGGCTCGATTGGGCATTCCTACGATGTGCGAAATGTTATTGATCTGGCTCGTTATTTGCTTCCGCAACCGCCCGTGCCGACGAGTTGGCGGCGTAAAATGATTTCTCTGGGCAGCGGCCAACCAACCCAAGCCATTTGCTCGACCCTGATTGCCCGCGCGTTTCAAACCGTGAAGTATCCGATATTGCCCGAAATTACCCGCGAAAATCAGCGCGAAGTTATGCATATCCGCCATCATTCGTTGTTTACGCCGCGTGATTTCGACCTCTCGCCTTATTTCTCGGTCATAAAGCCCACCATAGAAAAACGCCCTGATTACACAACTTTCGAATGGCAGAGTGCGGAGGATAAGCCGCTTGCGTCGTGACAATAAACCTTACACCGTTCGCTTGTTGAACAATTTTGCGCGCTGGCTCTATACGCGTTGGGTGCTGGTGCCGCAATTCGACAGCGTTGGCACGGGGCTGGAAGTTATTGGGCCGCATCGGCTGGAGGTCTATGGCAAAGACATTCACCTTGGCGATAACGTGCACATACAAACCTCGAGCGGCAATCTATCGCGTCTTTGCACGTGGGCGAACGGCACAACCAAGGCAGATGGCTCAGCGGGCCACGGCCGCATTGATATCGGCAGTCACACTTTGTTGACGCCGGGCTTGCAAATCGTCTCGGCCAATCATGTAAAAATTGGCGATAATGTGATGATTGCCAGTCGGGTCTATATTTCCGATGCCGATTGGCACGAAATATATGATCGCCTTGCCTCGCCCGGCGAAACCGCGCCCGTTACCCTCGGCAATAACGTTTGGCTCGGCGAAGGGGTGAAAATCTGCAAGGGCGTAACCATTGGCGAGAACAGCGTCATTGGCGCCGGCTCCGTGGTAACCAAAAATATTGAAGCCAATGTGGTGGCCGCAGGGAATCCCGCTAAAGTCGTTAAACAATTGGATACAGAGCGCCCCATGGTAACGCGCTCAGCCATGTTTGAGGATGTAAAAAATTATAGAAAAACAATGCGTTATTTACATTACTTAAACCATAATAATAATAATTATGTGAGCTGGATACGCCAACTCATAAGACCATCTAGAAAGGGCTAACCATGCATCGCATAGGATTTATTGCCAGCTTACTCTTATCACTTCCCCTCGCCTCTACGGCCGCTTCGGCACAAACGCACGCGATTGCCATGCATGGGGAGCCTCAATTATCGGAAAATTTTAAATCCTACAGCTACGCCAACTCCAACGCCCCTCAAGGCGGGCAGTTGAAACAAGCGCAAATTGGCAGTTTTGACAGCCTTAACCCCTTCTCTATTCGCGGCAATGCAGCCCGCAATATTCGCCAACGAGTGTTTGAAAGCCTGCTCGATCGCCATTATGGCGAGGCTTTTACTCTATATGGCCTGCTGGCCGAAAGCCTGACCACCTCACGGGATCGCTCGCGCGTTACTTTTAAATTGCGCAAGGCGGCACGCTTTAGCGACGGCACGCCTGTAACCGCCTCTGATATTGCTTTCACTTGGAAATTGTTGAAAGACCAAGGGCGCCCCAATCATCGCCATTACTACAATCAGGTTTTAAAGCTTGAGACACCAAACCAGCACACCGCGATTTTCCATTTTGACAGCGCCCAGCCAGACCGCGAGTTGCCGCTGATTATTGGCCTGATGCCTATTTTGCCAAAACATATTTATGAAACGCGGGACATTCAATCGGCCTCGCTCGAGCTGCCCGTTGGGTCTGGACCTTATGCGGTGTCTGAAATTACGCCGGGCGCGCAAGTGCGCTTTGAAAAACGCGAAGACTATTGGGGCCACAAGCTTGCCCTCAATCAAGGGCGTCATAACATTACCACTTTCATCGATGATTATTACCGCGATGACAACACCGCCTTTGAAGCCTTTAAGGCGGGCGAGTTGGATATTTGGTTTGAGACCAATCCACAGCGCTGGCAATCTGGGTTTAATTTCCCGGCTGCCAAAGATGGACGCATTGTAAAGCAGGAAGTCGCTTTGGGCACGCCGTCTGGTTTGCGCGCTTTTGTATTAAACACACGCCGCCCGTTGCTGGCCGATCCGGTTTTGCGCAAAGCGCTCGATTTAGCCTTTGATTTCGAATGGATTAACAAAGTTCTCTACGGAGACGTTTATCAGCGCACGCAAAGCTATTTCGGCAATACAGAGCTAAGCTCCACCGGCAAACCCGCTACAGACCGCGAGTTAGATTTATTGCGCAAAAGCCCTGTGCCGGCTGAAACGTTAAGCAACGGATACCTAGCCCCGGTCAGCGATGGCTCGGGCCGCGACCGCAATTTGCGCCGCCAAGCCATCGATTTACTGGAAGGCGCTGGCTATAAAATTCGTGGCAAGTCCCTCTTCACGCCAAGCGGACAAAAAGTGGATTTGGAAATCATGGTGCAACGCCGTGGCGATGAACGCTTAGCGTTATCTTGGCGACGAATGTTGGCTGGCATCGGCATTGAGCTAAAAGTGCGCCTTATCGACAGCAGCCAATACCAGCGCCAATTGCAAACTTTCGACTTTGATATCATCGTCTACGATTATTACGCCTCGTTATCGCCGGGCAATGAGCAGGCCTATTATTGGGGCAGCGTCGCTGCGCAAACCCAGGGCAGCCGTAACTATGCAGGCATTCAAGATGCGGGCCTCGACAATGCCGTCAAAGCCCTAACCCAAGCCGTTGAAGTGGAAGATTACACACTCGCCGCGCGCGCGCTTGATCGCGCCCTAATGAGCGGGCATTATTTCATTCCCCTGTATCATAACCCCAAGCAATGGGTCGCGAGCTGGCATTATGTCGAGCATTCGCCCACTCATTCTGCCTATGGCGCGCGCACCGATGCTTGGTGGCTAAATCAAGAGAACTAAATCGCCTCGGAAGATTTAAGCGCTTCGATCTCATCGCCCGAGAAGCCCCAATCGCTGAGCGCTTCGTCATTATGCTCGCCAACCGATGGCACAGGGCCCTGAATTTCGCTTGGCGTGCCAGTAAAGCGCGGCGCAACATTGGGTTGCTTCACGCCAAACTTCTCGACGATTGTCTCGCGCGCTTGGTTGTGCGGGTGATGATAGGCTTCTTCCATGTTCAACACAGGCGCGAAGCAAATATCGGTGCCTTCCATAATTTCGCTCCATTGGTCGCGGGTTTTGGTTTTGAAAACCGCTTCCATTTTCAGCTTCAGCGAAGGCCATTGCGATTTGTCGTGCTGGGCATCAAAGGCGGCATCGTCGAGCCCCGCTTTTTCGCGCAACAGGGCATAGAACTGCGGCTCAATGGAGCCGATGGAAATAAATTTGCCATCCGACGTTTCGTAAGTGTCATAAAAATGCGCCGCGCCATCTAGCATATTGCTATACGGCTGATCTTTCCAAATACCCGCGGCTTGCATGCCAAAGAACATACCCATCAACGAGGTGGCGCCATCTGTCATGGCCGCATCGACCACTTGGCCTTTGCCTGTGGTTTGCGCGCTGACCAAAGCGGCACAAATACCCATTGCGAGATACAAAGCGCCGCCGCCGAAATCGCCAACCAAATTGAGGGGTGGCACCGGCTTATCTTTGCCAATAGCGGCCAGCGCACCCGTAAGTGCGATGTAGTTAATGTCATGCCCTGCCGCTTGTGCCAAAGGCCCATATTGCCCCCAACCTGTCATGCGGCCATAGACCAGCGCCGGATTGCGCGCCAAAGCCACATCGGGGCCAAGGCCCAGACGTTCCATCACGCCGGGGCGATAGCCCTCTTGCAAAACATGCGCGCCTTCGACCAATTTCAAAACGGTCTCGACGCCTTGTGGGTTTTTCAAATCGACCGCGACCGAGCGCCGCCCGCGGCTATGCGGGTCATTTGGAATGCCGCCGCTGCCGCCCTTGCGGTCGATGCGCAAAACTTCCGCGCCCATGTCCGACAACAACATGGCGCAAAAAGGCCCTGGGCCAATGCCCGTCATTTCAATGATTTTAATTCCGCTAAGAGGCCCTTTGCCCATGACTTTGTCTCCCAAAATGATTTTCAATTGGGACAGACGCTAAGCGAGCGTGCCTGCGAAAACAAGAGCAAATTATTTTTTAGAGCCGCGCACCACATCAATGTCTAATTCGCGAATTTTCTTGCGCAAAGTATTGCGGTTCAGCCCCAAAAGCTCTGCCGCTTTTATCTGATTGCCCCGCGTTGCCGCCAAACTCAATTCAAGGAGTGGCGTTTCGACTTCGCGCAAAACCCGCTCGTATAACCCATTGGGCGGCAGGCCATCGCCATGGCTTTTGAAATACGTGCTGAGGTGGAAATGCAGACTATCGGTTAAGCTGCCCCCCTCTTGATGCGCGGGCGCAGCTTCCAAATCGGTCTCACTCAGCTCCAGCCGCACAGCCTCCGCGCCAATCACATCTTCGACATAAAGCGCGCACAGCCGGCGCACCAGATTTTCTAATTCGCGCACATTGCCCGGCCAACTATGGGCGCGCAAAGCATCCAAAGCCTCATTGTCAAAACTCTTGGCCACCAAACCTTGGTCGATACCTTGCGCCATGAAGTGGCGCACTAAGTCTTCAATATCCTCCACCCGCTCGCGCAAAGGCGGCAGGCGCAGCGGCACCACATTGAGGCGGAAATATAAATCTTCGCGAAATAGACCTTGGCGAATGAGGCGACGCAAATCTTGATGCGTCGCGGCAACAATCCGCACATTGGTTTTAATCGGGCGGCGCCCCCCAATGGTGGTGTATTCGCCCTCTTGCAAAACCCGCAACAGCCGCGTTTGGGTGTCCATTGGCATGTCGCCAATTTCATCCAAAAACAAAGTGCCGCCTTCGGCTTGCTCAAAACGGCCATCCATACGCTGATTGGCCCCCGTAAAGGCGCCCTTCTCATGGCCAAATAATTCGCTCTCGATGAGTTCACGAGGTATGGCCGCCATATTGATGGCTACAAATTGGCCACGTTTGCGGTTGCCATAGTCGTGCAAAGCGCGCGCGACCAGCTCTTTGCCGGTTCCGCTTTCGCCCGTAATTAGCACCGATAAATCATTTTGTGTCATCCGCGCGACCGAGCGATAAATTTCCTGCATGGCTGGCGAGGCGCCGACCAATGGCAAGCCATCAGCATCGCCAGCCTCGACCGGAGCCGCTGGCCCGCCCG
The DNA here is from genome assembly GCA_963932545.1 of uncultured Rhodobiaceae bacterium. Classification (GTDB taxonomy): domain Bacteria; phylum Pseudomonadota; class Alphaproteobacteria; order RS24; family RS24; genus UBA8337. Next base: position 31,859 of record CAWVRH010000018.1, read on the forward strand.
ACGGTAAGTCAACGGCGCGTTGAACCAAATCGGTCAGGGCGATCAAATCAAATGGCTTGGGCAAATAGTCAAAGGCGCCCTTTTCGGCCGCTGTGACAGCTGTGCCCAAAGTGTTTTTGGCGCTGATAACAATAATCGGTAAATCTGGGCGCAGCTTCTTGATGCGCGGAATCAGATCAAACGCATTTTGGTCTGGCATCATGACATCGGTAACAATCACGTCGCCCTCGCCATTGCTGACCCATTGCCATAAAGAGGCTGCCGTGCCGCCCGCGCGCACTTCAAAGCCTGCGCGGGTGAGAGCTTGCGTTAAAACGGTGCGGATGGCGGTATCGTCATCTGCGACTAGAACTGTACCCTTACTCATTACCTCTTCTCCTCAGCTGAACTTTCGGTTGCCATGGGCAAGCGCACGCAAAACACGGTTTTTCCGGGTTGGCTTTCGCACTCAATGGTGCCGCCATGGTCGCCAATAATCTTCGCGACCAAAGCCAACCCAAGTCCCGTGCCTGTCGCCTTCGTGGTCACAAACGGGTCAAACAAATGCGATTTAATATCTTCCGGCACACCGGCCCCATTATCGATAACCTGAAACTCTAGCGGCAAGCTGACGGGCTTGGCGCGACCTGGCATCGACAAACGCACGCCCGGTCGAAACGACGACACGAGTTTAATTTCAGGCTTTTTGCCAACCGTGGCTTCGGAGGCATTTTTGACCAAGTTTAAAAACACCTGCGTTAGCAAATCTTTATTGCCCTGCACCAAAGGTAAGGATGGGTCATAATCTTCGATGAATTTAACATGAGCCCCAAAGCCACTGTTGGCTAGCAAACGCACTTGGCCGAGCACCGCATGCACATTTACCGCGTCTTCCATATTGGCATGGGTCTCGGTGAATTGCTCAAACTGGTCGACCAATCCAGCAATGCGGTCGGTCTCATTGCATATTAATTGCGTTAGCTCGACGTTTTCTGGGCTGGCATCGCTTTCCAACAATTGGGCGGCGCCTTTAATGCCCGACAATGGATTTTTAATCTCATGCGCCAACATGGCTGACATGGCCGAGACCGAGCGAGCCGCACCGCGATGGGTGAGCTGGCGATCCATATGCTGCGCAATCGAGCGCGGTTGCACTACCAAAAGCGCTTGCCAATCGCCATCCTGCAAGCCGACATCTGACGCAGAAACGTGCAAATCAACCATTCGGTCGGAGCTTGAGCTCCCCCCATAAGGGTCGCCCGCGTTTGGCGCGCCAAGGTCGATGCCATATTCGTTAAAACTCACCCGATTGTCCAAACAGCGCTCGATAAGCCCAACCACCGGACTGCCAAACGGCATGACACGCTCAATATGTTGGCGACGCAAAACAGTTAGGCCAACACCGAAAAATTCTTGCGCGGCGAAATTGGCATAAGTAACAAAGCGATTGGCGCCAATCGCCAGCACGGGCTGGGGCAAAGCATCCAAAATGCGCTTTTCATCGCTTCCTAAGGCGGAAACAGTCGAGACGGGGGAAGATAAAGCCATTACGCGGCCACCTCTTGAGTTTGGGTTTCATACATTTTTTGCATCGCACTGATCACGACCTCTGGATTGTGTGAGCGACAAATTTCGGCACGCATCTGGCGGCCTTCTCGAGCGCCCATGAAGCTTTCGATGAACCCAGCAATGTGCTTTCGCCCGACACGCACGCCCAAATAGTCGCCATAAAGCGTCAAACAGGCCTGATACCATTCGCGGAAAATTTGCCATTGCGCTTCCGGTTCAGGGTCGGGGGCCCAAATGCCATGCTCGAGAAACCCCTCGATTTGCCCAAGCAACCAAGGTCGCCCAACCGCCGCGCGCCCGACCATCACGCCGGCCGCGCCCGAGGCCTCAAGCGCCGCCTTGGCCGTCTCCCCGTCGATAATATCGCCATTGACGATAACCGGAATATCGACCGCCGCCACCGTATCGGCAACCGCGTCCCAATTGGCTTCGCCTTTATAAAACTGACAGCGCGTGCGGCCATGCACGGTAATCATTTGCACGCCCAGACCTTGCGCCACGCAGGCCAAATGCGGCGCGTTCAGGCTATCTTCATCCCAGCCCAAACGCATTTTTAAGGCCACAGGCTTGGCGCTGCCCTCGCAGGTCGCCGAGATAATACTCTCGGCCAAATTGGCATCGCGCATCAGCGCCGAACCCGATAGCCCGCCGGTCACTTTGCGCGACGGACAGCCCATATTAATATCGACGATATCCGCGCCCGCCTCGCAAGCCAGCCGAGCGCCCTCGCGCATCCAATGCGGATCGCGCCCTGCAAGCTGCAACATGAAGGGCGTCAGCCCCGCGCCTTCGGCCCGCAACATAACATCGGGGCGCGCCTTGACCCATTCTTCGCTGGCCACCATTTCGGAAACCACTTGGGCCGAGCTGACTTTGGCCACGCATTGGCGAAACGCCAAATCCGTCACCCCCGACATGGGCGCCAGTAAAACGCGGCTGTTTAAAACCGTATCGCCAAGCTGAATGGTCATTATTTGGGCAAAACCTCAAAGTTTCAAAGATTGCCTAAAATGCATGCAATGCATACAAAAAGCAAGAAAATTTATCGCAAAACGGGGCGCAATAGTTTATAATTTAGAATATGAGTATGCATTCCACATCTGCCGGGTTGATTGTTGCCGCCGGACGTGGACACCGAGCTGGCGAAGGCTTGCCGAAACAATACCGTAATTTGCCAAAAGGAAATGGCGAAACCGTTTTGGCGGCTACCCTCAAAGCCTTTCTCAATCATAGAGAGATTGATAGGGTTTGCGTGGTCATTCACCCAGATGATGTAGAGCTTTATAATAAAAGTCTTAGCCAATTGATTTGTATAGAAAATATAAGTTTCGTATTTGGCGGAGAAAGCCGTCAAGAATCCGTTCTTAAGGGATTACAGGCGCTTTCGAAACAGCCCCCAAAGCAGGTGCTTATCCATGATGGGGCGCGCCCTTTTGTGAGCTTGGAACTTATCTCTCGCTGTCTAACGGCACTGGGTTCGGCTGCTGGCGCCATTCCAGCGCTCGAGGTAACAGACACGCTGAAGCGCGCCGATACGAGCGGCGCGATTACCGAAACGGTTTCGCGCGATGGCCTGTGGCGGGCGCAAACCCCGCAAGCTTTTCGGTTTGATGCCATCTTTGCAGCCCACGTAAGCGCTCCGATCTTACCTAGCCTTACCGATGACGCCGCGATAGCTGAACTCGCCGGCTTGCCTTTGGCTATTGTGGCTGGCGACGCGCGCAATATTAAACTGACCCATGCCGAGGATTTCATCTCGCAGGGGGCCAATTTAGTGCCGCGCACGGGCACGGGTTTCGATGTACATAAATTAGCCGAAGAAGGCAGCGCTGAGACCATTATGCTTGGCGGCGTGTCTATTCCCCATAATCGCGCGCTTATCGGCCATAGCGACGCAGATGTGGCCCTACATGCGGTTACCGATGCGCTGCTCGGCGCTTTGGCGCAAGGCGATATTGGCGATCACTTTCCACCTTCTGACAAGACCCATAAAAACCGACCCTCAAGAGACTTTTTAGCCTATGCCGTAAAACTGGCCGAACAAGCCATGGCCCAAATCACGCACATTGATTTGACGATAATCTGCGAACAGCCCAAAATTGGCCCTCACCGCGAGGCCATTCGCGCCAAAATTGCAGAGATAGCCGGCCTTCACCTCGCCTGCGTCTCAGTGAAGGCCACAACCACCGAAGGCCTTGGCTTCACCGGCCGCGGCGAAGGCATTGCCGCCCAATCCATAATCACGCTGCTCACGCCCACTCAGCTCAACCGAGGCCCTACCTCATGATGTTTTTTCATACGCCCCCGAAGCATCTTAAGCTTACCTCACCAGCGACCCTTATTGCGACGTTCTTTGGCGCTGGCTTGCTGAAACCCGCTTCGGGCACGTGGGGGTCTCTGGCGGCGCTTTATCCTGGCTTTCTAATCGGCCATCATTTCGGCGCTTATGGTCTTCTAGCTGCCGCCGCCTTGGCCTATGGGCTTGGCCATTGGGCCAGCTCGCAATGGATATCAGGCTCCGCCAATAAAGATCCCTCGCCCATCGTCATCGATGAAGTTGTGGGCATGTGGCTAACGCTTGTCGTGATTAGCCATCCGATAAACACTGACTTGCTGACCTTGAACGAAACCCTCCTCGGTTTTGCTCTGTTCCGCTTTTTTGATATCGTCAAGCCATGGCCTGTGAGCTGGGCTGACAAATCGCTTCGCGGCGCCCACGGTATTATGATAGACGACGTTTTGGCAGGGCTTATCGCTGGGCTCCTGCTGTTCATTCTGAACTTTAATTTTCACTAGGAGCTTCCATGCTATTCGATACAAACCTGACTGATAAAGCCAAGCAAGTGCTCAAAACCTGTGGTGAGAAGCATATGCGGGTGGCCACAGCAGAAAGCTGCACGGGTGGGCTTATTTCGGCTCTTTTGACTGAAATCCCCGGTTCCTCCGTCGTTATAGGGCGCAGTTTCGTTACCTATTCCAATCGTGCCAAACACGAAATTTTAAACGTGCCCGCCGAGCTACTGCAGCAACATGGCGCGGTTTCCGAAGAAGTCGTTTGCGCCATGGCCCAAAACACTTTCGATATGACCAGTGCTCATTTGACGATTGCCGTATCTGGCATAGCTGGCCCTGGCGGCGGCTCCGCTGAGAAACCCGCTGGAACAGTGCATATGGCCACTTGCACGGCAAACGGCGTGCATCATATTCGTCAATCTTTCGGCGATATTGGCCGCACAGAAGTGCGCCTTGCGACGGTCGATGCCGCAATGGATATGTTGCTAGCGCAGCTTTAAGCTAATTTATCTATAGATTTCGCGCGCGCGGTCTTCAAAAGCCGCCACAAAGCGCTCGACAATTTTACCCATCATCGGCTGCAAAACACGCCGCAATAGCGCCACACTGAATTCGAATTGCAGCTCGAAATACACTTCACAGCCACCCTCGGGCTTGTCGACGAATTGCCATTGATTGAACAAATGACGAAATGGCCCTTTGGCCTGTTTCACCGTTACGCTTAGCGGCGCGTCCATCATTTCTATGCGGCTGGTGTAGGTCTCGCGTAAAAACTTATAGCCAATGGCTAAATCCGCCAGCATCTGCGTATCGCTGCGTTCGCGCACTCGCGCCGCCGTGCAATAAGGAATAAAGGCGTCATAGTTGTCGACATCGCAAATCAGCTCAAACATTTGCTGCGCGGTGAACGGGCTTTGTCGGGTGAGCTTAATGGACTGCATATCAGCGCGTCTTAATTTTAGCTTCATTCGCTAAGCGGGCCACTTTCAGCTTTTCAAAGTCGGCATCCGCATGATGCGAGGAACGCGTCAACGGCGTGGCAGAAATCATCAAGAAGCCTTTGGAATTGGCTAGCTTTGTAAAGCCATCAAATTCATCGGGCGTGACAAAGCGATCGATGGGCGCATGTTTGCGGGTTGGCTGCAAATATTGCCCGATGGTAATGAAATCAATCTGTGCTGAACGCATATCGTCCATCACTTGCATCACTTCCTCGCGTGCCTCGCCAAGCCCAACCATGATGCCAGACTTGGTAAAAATCTCAGGGTCGAGCTGCTTGACGCGCTGCAATAGGTTGAGCGAATGGAAATAACGCGCGCCCGGCCGAATGGATAAATATAAGCGCGGCACGGTTTCCAAATTATGATTGAAAACATCTGGCTTGGCCTCCACCACGACTTCTAGGGCGCCGTCTTTGCGCAAGAAATCTGGCGTCAGTGTTTCGACTGTGGTTCCTGGAGACGCGGCGCGAATGGCATGAATCGTATCGGCAAAATGGCGCGCGCCGCCGTCATCTAGGTCATCGCGGTCGACCGAGGTGATCACCACATGGTTCAGCCCCAATTTGGCCACCGCATCGCCAACGCGCGACGGCTCCTGAGCATCGAGCGCCAAGGGAACTCCTGTGCTGACATTGCAAAACGCGCAAGCGCGAGTGCAAATCTCGCCTAAAATCATAAAAGTGGCATGTTTTTGCGACCAACATTCGCCGATATTGGGGCACGCGGCCTCTTCGCAGACGGTGACGAGGTTATGCTCTTTCACAATCGCTTTGGTTTCCGCATAGACAGGAGAGCCAGGGGCTTTGGCGCGAATCCATTTGGGTTTTCGCAAAATAGCGCTTTCCGGATTCTTAGCTTTTTCCGGATGCCGCGCTTTGGCAGGCTTTTTCGGTTCACCCGATAGAGTATCAATCACCACAGTCATGAGTTGTATATAGGCCAAATAGGCCCATAAGAACAGTCGAGAATGTCGCTCTCGGTAAGACAAAATAACTATAAATTTTCAGCTGAGGGTTTAAGGCGTTTCCGGTAAGTTGAAAATCACCGTCTCATCCGTCCGCGTGAGGCCCAAAACGCGCCGCGCTCGCTCGTCTAGATAATCGACGTCCAAGCTCTCGTTCGATAGACGATAAACTTGCAGTTGTAACTCAGCATTGCTCTTTTGAAGGTCAGCCAATTCGGCGTGACGCTCGACCAGATCAAGCTCTAACTGCATCCAGCCTGATAGGCTGCGCTCGCCTCTCAGGGCTTGCCCCGAAAGGCCAACGATCATCAAAAGCAACATTCCGGGGAATAATAGCTGACGCAAACGGAACGGTTCTTGTCCGACGGTCTGGCTTGAAAGCCCTGAGGTTGCAAAACGAATCATGTAGGCAACGAATCATGATTTGATTCGTTGGGTCAAGGAGAAACTGATTCGTTTGTTTTTTCTCAAGCCCTTAGACGCTGCTAGCTTGTGCCTTTATCCACGCAATGATAGTGTAACGCAATGTTGGAACGCCTGCGTTACACCCTACCCATACTCTGCCTGCTGCTCTTGCAGCTCGCAATGGTGCATGGGGCTCAGCATGACGCGAACCTATATGATGGCGCACCAACGCAAAGCGTTCACAGCGAAACCGATTGCCTACTTGGCGATACGGCCACAGCCTTGGCGCCCTCTGGCCCGCCAGAGTTTCAAGCCCCTCTCTCCCTCCTAGCTGGTTCAAACCTTGGCCTTGCCCAAGTTTACAAAGCCAAATACCTAACCCCCTTCAGCCGAGCTCCGCCTCAATACCTTTGATACCCCCCAATTTTTCAATCAAAGGATATAGACAATGAGACTTCAATTATGGATCGCCCTTGCTGGCGGCGTTGGGCTTATTAGCCCCTCGGCTTTTGCCCAGAACCTTGACGAAATTATCGTGTTTGGTTCCCCCTTCCAAAAATCATCCACCGATATTATTTCCACCACGGAAGTAATCTCCCAAGACCAAATTCAATCCAAAGTAGACCGCCCCCTTGGCGATGTGCTGTCTCACCTTCCCGGGGTTAGCGCGGCAAGCCATGGCCCCGGTGTCTCGCGGCCCATGGTTCGCGGCGCTGGTGGGTATCGCATCGCCATCCTCAATGATGGCTTACCCGTCGGCGATATTTCTGCCACGGGCAATGACCACGCCAATGCGCTAAAACTATTCGATAGCCAACGCATCGAGGTTTTAAAAGGCCCATCGGCGCTTCGCTACGGCCCCTATGCCGCAACTGGCGTTATTCAAAACTTCAGCCGCCACATGCAATCTCCATCCCAAATTCAGTCCCAAATCGAAGCAAAAGAGCCCAACAGCCAAATCGTTTTGGGGGCTGGTAGCGCGGCCGAGGAAACCCTAGGGGCCGCCTTCCATCGGTTCGGCCAATATGCGGTTTCGGGTTTCTCGCAAAATAGCGGCGAAATTCGCATTCCCACCCATGCCGAAAGTGCTCGTCAGTTAGCCGAAGAAGGCGAAACAGAGGAAGACAAAGCCCAAGATGGTGCCAATACATCGACCCAAAGCCAAGGTATAACGGCCTCCGCGGCCTATGGCACGGGCGCGACCCAGGCCAACCTAAGGGTAGAGAACTTAGAAATGCAATATGGCGTCCCTGGCCATGCGCATGGCGATGGCGACGCGGTTAGCATTGAGTTGGATAGCCAAACCTTTCAAGCCCGCCTCACCCATCAGCCAAGCGGCTCGCGCGTCGATGGCTTGCAGATAGATGTCTCCCTCACCAGCTACTCGCAAGACGAGCTAGAAGGCACAAGTATTGGCACCCAGTTTGAGCAAGACAGCGCTAATCTTCGCCTCGAAGCCAGCAAAGATTTTGCGGGTTGGAAAAGCCTATTTGGGGCAAGCCTGCAACAAGCGGAGTTAACCACCGCAGGCGAGGAAGCCTTTTTGCCAAGCAGCGACAGCCAGCGCGTTGGCTTGTTCGGGCTTGCCTCGCGCACCGATACAAATTGGGTGCAAGAATATGCCCTGAGGGTCGACCGCGCCGAGGCGCAAAAGTCCGCCGATGCCACGATCTCGCATAGTCTTACCAATGTCTCCTTCGGCATTGGCTATACTGGGTTTGGCAATAGTTTGATCGGTGGCTCGGCCTCCTCCACACAGCGTGCGCCTTCTAGCGTTGAGTTATATGCCGATGGGGAGCATGTGGCTGCCGACCGCGAAGAGACGGGCGACGCCACTTTGCGCCGCGAAACAGCGTTGGCCAGCGAGTTGTATATTCGTCGGCAGTGGAACACCGCCCAAGCGCGGGCCAGCGTGTTTCACAATGCCTATGAAGATTTCATCTACTTGCACCTTACCGATGGCAGTTCAGACCCCAAGACCTATGAATATCGCCAGCAAGACGCAACCGTGAGTGGCCTAGAAATGGAAGCCTCGACGCGCTTTACCGCCCTTGATGCCAAATGGAAAACCACCTTGGGGGTAACCCGCACCCGCGCCAAATTAGCGAATGGCGAAAGAGTGCGTTCCATTCCCCCAACCCAGATGAGCCTATCCTTGGCCGGCGACTTCTCACGCTTTAGCCTTGCGGCAGATGTCGAACATGCCAATCAGCAAAACGACCTTGCGGCCGGCGAGCGGGCAACCGATGCCTACACCAAGCTCAACCTGTCGGCGCGTTGGCCCGTGCCTCAAAGCCCCGGCTTAACCGTTACCGCCGCGCTTCGAAACGCAACCGATGAAGAGGTTCGCCAACATACAAGCGACCTTAAAGATTTGCTTCCAGAAGCCGGACGAGACTTCCGACTATCGATAGATTATCGCTTCTAAAACGAAAAAGCCGCGCCCCTAAAATGAAGAGGCGCGGCTTTTTTATTTGCAACCCGAGAGGGTTATTTCAAAATCGACTTGCCCGGATAGACAGCCGTGTCGCCCAGCAATTCTTCGATGCGGATCAGTTGGTTGTATTTCGCCAACCGATCGGAACGCGCCAAAGAGCCGGTTTTAATTTGACCGCAATTGGTCGCCACTGCCAAATCAGCAATTGTGGCATCTTCGGTTTCGCCCGAACGATGCGACATCACAGCCGTGAAAGACGCTTTATGCGCCATCTCCACCGCTTGCAGCGTCTCGGCCAAAGTACCGATTTGATTGACCTTCACGAGAATGGAATTGGCGATGCCATTTTCAATGCCGCGCGACAGACGTGTCGGGTTGGTCACGAATAAATCATCGCCAACCAATTGCACTTTGTCGCCAATCGCATCGGTGAGTGCCTTCCAGCCATCCCAATCGTTTTCGTCCATGCCGTCTTCGATAGAGGCAATCGGGAAGCTACCACATAGGTCGGCCCAATAGTCAGCCATTTCGCCAGCGTCGAGCTTTTTGCCCTCGCCTGCGAGATTGTAGATACCGTCTTCACAAAACTCCGTGGCCGCCGCATCGAGTGCCAAATGCATATCTTCGCCCGGCTTATAACCTGCCTTCTCGATTGCCTTCATCACATAGCCCAGCGCCGCATCGGTGGAGGCGAGGTTTGGCGCAAAGCCACCCTCATCGCCCACGCCCGTGGCCAGACCATCGGCAATCAACAAACCTTTGAGCGTATGGAAAACTTCCGCGCCCATGCGCACCGCTTCTTTGATGCTGGTTGCCGAGACGGGCATAATCATAAACTCTTGCACATCAATCGGGTTATCGGCATGGGCGCCGCCATTGACAATGTTCATCATCGGCACTGGCAATGTGCGCGCATTGGCGCCGCCAATATAGCGCCACAAAGGCGTGCCTTGGCTATCGGCGGCCGCTTTGGCCACCGCCATGGAAACGCCCAAAATAGCATTGGCGCCAAGGCGCGATTTATTTTCCGTGCCGTCTAGCGTCAACATGGCTTGGTCGATTTGCAATTGCTCGGTGGCATCTAGCCCGCAAAGCGCCGAGAAAATCTCGCCATTTACGGCATCGACGGCTTTTAAAACGCCCTTGCCCATATAGCGAGACTTGTCGCCATCGCGCAGTTCCACCGCCTCATATTGTCCGGTAGAGGCGCCCGAAGGCACGGCAGCGCGGCCGAAACCGCCATCGTCTAGCAATACGTCGACTTCGACGGTTG
>CAWVRH010000019.1:0-34891 GCA_963932545.1 uncultured Rhodobiaceae bacterium
GGGTTTACGTAAAATTACAGGAGCTCTTTACATGGTCTCCGGGCCGCGAGAGATAGCTGCCGCGCCCGTGCGCGAAACTTCTCGAAGACCTAGAGGTTTCATCAGCCCAATAAAGGCATCAATTTTTTCGGTGTTACCGGTAATTTCAAAGACAAAACTATCCGGCGTCGCATCTATCACGCGGGCGCGGAAAGCTTCCGACATGCGAAGCGCTTCGACGCGGGCATCGCCCTTGCCAGTCACTTTCACCAAGGCCAATTCGCGCTCGACGCTTTCGCATTCGACCGTCAAATCGACCACCCGATGCACTGGCACCAAGCGACCCAATTGGGCTTTAATTTGTTCAATCATCGGCGGCGTGCCCAAAGTCACAATGGTGATGCGAGACATATGCTCTTGCTCATCCACCTCGGCAACGGTCAGGCTGTCGATATTATAGCCACGGCCCGAAAAAAGACCGATGACGCGCGCCAAAACACCCGCCTCATTATCTACGAGGATGGAAAGCGTGTGTCGCTCAATTTGATTTTCTGCGCTCATCTTCAACCTTCTCAAAATCGGCCCTTCGACCCATTCATGCGCCTTTCTATAGCGCACTCACTGAGTGGTTAAAAGCCCGATTATTTGCTTCCCTTTAAACCAGAGTTTTACCCGCTTCCGAGACTTCTATATCCAAGCCTTCGCTATCTGCGAGAAGCATTTCATTATGTGCCGCACCCGATGGTATCATCGGGTAGACGTTCTCGTCTTTGGTCACGATACAATCAAAAATAACCGGGCCTGGCGTATCGATCATGCGCTTAATCGCATCATCCAATTCAGCAGGCGTCTCGGCACGAATACCAGTAGCACCATAAGCTTCAGCCAATTTAACAAAATCAGGCAGCGCTTCCGAATAGGAGCTGGAGTAGCGTCCGCCATGCAGCAGTTCCTGCCACTGGCGCACCATGCCCATATATTCATTGTTCAGGATGAAAATCTTAATCGGCAAACGATATTGCACCGCCGTCGACACCTCCTGCATGGTCATTTGCACCGAGGCCTCGCCGGCAATGTCGATAACCAGACTTTTGGGATGCGCCACTTGCACGCCAACGGCAGCCGGAATGCCATAGCCCATTGTGCCCAAGCCGCCAGAGGTCATCCAGCGATTGGGGTCTTCAAAACGATAATATTGTGCCGCCCACATTTGGTGCTGGCCCACTTCGGTGGTGATATAAGTGTCGGCGTCCTTGGTCAGCTCATACAAGCGCTCGACCGCATATTGTGGCTTGATAGCCTTCGCATCTTTTTTATAGTCCAAGCATTTTCTATCGCGCCAGCCTTCAATCTCGCTCCACCAGCTTGCCAGCGCTTTTTTGTCTGGCGTCACTGCGTCCGATTTATAGACCCGCAGCATGTCTTCTAAAACATGCGCGCAATCGCCAACGATGGCGACATCCACCATGACGTTTTTATTGATGCTGGAAGGGTCAATGTCGACATGGATTTTCTTCGAGTTCGGGGCAAACTTATCCAAAATACCGGTGATACGGTCATCAAAGCGCGCGCCGATGTTAATCATCAGGTCGCAATCATGCATCGCCCAATTGGCTTCATAAGTGCCGTGCATACCCAACATGCCCAACCATTGCTTGTCGGCGGAAGGATAACTACCCAGCCCCATAAGGGTTGAGGTAATCGGGAAACCCGTCAATTTAACCAATTCGCGCAGCAATTGGCTGGCCTGCGGGCCAGAGTTGATGATGCCGCCACCGGTATAAAAAACCGGCTTCTTGGCATTGGCAATCAGCTCGACCGCTTGCTTGATGGCAGTCATATCGCCTTTGATTTGCGGCTGATAGCTTTTGTGCTTTACCGCTGTCGGCTTCATGTAAGGGCCAAGCGCAAACTGAATATCTTTTGGAATATCGACAACCACAGGGCCCGGACGACCCGTGGTAGCCACTTGAAACGCCTCATGCATGATGCGCGCCAAATCGTTGATGTCTTTGACTAAATAATTGTGCTTGGTGCATGGGCGCGTGATGCCAACGGTGTCGGCCTCTTGAAATGCGTCGCCACCGATGAGATGCGTAGGCACCTGACCGGTGATGCAAACCATGGGAATGCTATCCATCAAAGCATCGGTAAGACCGGTTACCGCATTGGTGGCACCGGGGCCAGAGGTCACCAGAACCACGCCGCATTTTCCGGTCGAACGGGCATAGCCCTCGGCCGCATGGGTCGCGCCCTGCTCGTGGCGAACCAGAATATGCTCGATCGATTCCTGCTGGAAAATCTCATCATAAATCGGCAGAACCGCACCGCCAGGGTAGCCAAAAATATGCTCCACACCATGGTCTTGCAAAGATTGCAGAACGATTTGCGCGCCGTTTAATTGTTTGTTCATCGTATCGCAACGGCCAAAGCCGCCTCCATATATAAGTAGGCGCACCAATCCCTATGTCGGCGCAACCTCGTGAAGAAGCGAAAATAGCAATATTTATGTCGTGGTCAAGCTGTTTTTTGAAATAAATGAAAAGATTTGGTCGTGGTTATCGGCGTAATGTTTCTCGGAGAAACTTTCCCAGCCGACCATTTGATTGCGAAACCATGTCATTTGGCGTTTCGCATAGCGGCGTGTGGCCTGTTGCGCCTGCTCGATGGCTTGCTCGCGGGTTAGGCTACCTTGCAAAAATCCCATAATCTCGGATACCCCGAGCGCTTTTCGTATCGTCGCCTCTGGGGCTAGGTCGAGCGCCGCCAGTGCCTCCACCTCTGCCAGTGCCGCGCCTTGCATCATCTGTTCAAACCGCAAATTGCAGCGCGCGTAGAGCCAGTCTCTATCGGGCAGGAGTAAAATTTTATGGGCCTGGCTCAGCGGCGCTTGCGGCTTTATCTTTTGCCAATCCGACAAACGCGTGCCAGTCGCCTCCCCGACTTCTAGCCCGCGCAAAATGCGCTGCTTATCGGTTGGCTGCAGGCGTTCTGCCAAGGACGCATCGCGCTGTTGCAGCTCGGCATATAGCGCCGCGACGCCGATTGCCTCAAGGCGTTGGCGCCAATACTCGCGCACCTGCGAGGGTATTTCCGGTAAATCGACCAGACCCTCCGTCAGGCTTTTGAAATACAGACCCGTGCCGCCCACCACGATGGGCACTTGGCCAGCCGCTTGCGCTTGCTGAATTTGTGCCAAAGCCTGCTCTTGCCAGATGCCCACATTATAGGGCGCCCCCGCCGCCACATGGCCATAGAGGGTGTGGGGCGCTTGCGCTTCTTCTTCCAAGCTGGGGCGGGCGGTTAATTGGCGTAACGTGTCATAGACTTGTAAGCTATCAGCATTGATGATGCGCCCGTTCCTCTGCTTGGCCAAAGCCAAAGCCAATGCGGACTTGCCGCTGGCGGTGGAGCCTGCAATAAGAAAGGGCAAAAATTCGCCATTCGAAGGTACAGTCGAAGATATAGTCGAAAGCTTAGACATAGGCGCTAGTCTTACAGGGTTGAGGACAGATGACACAACAAATGAATGAGACAAACTATTTAGTTCTGACGGCTGCGCCCCACAGCGGCTATTTCACGCCTGCCCGATTGAGCGAAATGGCCACGCAATTTCCGCACCTCCCCGCCGCCAAAAGCCTGAGCGAGGATGCCGTCGAATATGCGTTCGAAAGCCACAACGGTGAGCTGGGCACGCAATTGGCTGAGTTTCCTTTTGATGTAAATTGGGTCTGCGACACTCACAGGCGCAAGAAAATGCTCATCGCTGATTTAGAATCCACCATCATCGAACAAGAATGTTTAGATGAGCTGGCGGTGGTTATCGACAAGCAGGCCGTGATGGTGGATATCACCACACGCGCCATGCGCGGCGAATTAGATTTCGAGCCTGCCCTCAAAGAACGCGTCGCCATGCTCAAAGGTCTGCCGGAAAGCGCCCTGCAAGAGCTTTATGACAACGGCGTGACGCTGATGCCCGGAGCCCAAACCTTGCTGGCCACATTGCGCGCCCATGACGTGTTTTGCGGCTTGGTGTCTGGCGGTTTCGCCTTTTTCGCAGACCGCATTGCCCAGCGCATCGGCTTCCACCGCTTTCAGTGCAATGACCTAAACATCACCAACGGGGTTTTAGATGGCACTGTCGTCGAGCCCATTTTGGGACGCGCCGCCAAGGCCGAAATTCTAAACGCTTGGGCGCAAGAACTACGCCTCACACCCGACGACGTCTTGGCGACGGGCGATGGCTCAAATGATTTGGCCATGTTAAAAATCGCGGGCATGGGCGTGGCGTTTCGCGCCAAGCCTGCTGTAGCCGAAGCCGCGCAATATAGGCTTCGGCACGCAGACCTGACGGGACTTCTCTACCTACAAGGCTATAGCGAGAGCCAGTTTAAAATCGCCTAATTTCCTAACGGGATTGCGATGAAGCGGACTGTGCCGCTTGATTTCACAAATACCAAAACCGACTTGCGGCCAGACTTTTTGGCTTTTTTCAGAGCTTCGACAGCCGTTTTCGCCGACCCGATGGTCTTTTGGTCGATCTCCGAAATAATATCACCAACGCGAATGCCTGATTCAAAGGCCACGCTAGAGCGATCGATCTCAATCACCAAGGCGCCGCTGGCATTTTCGCCAAGCTCGAAATCACGGCGCGACTTCGGATTGATATTTTGTAACGTTAGCCCCAAATAAATGTGGCTCTTGGTATCTTGCTGCTTTTGCTTTTTGCTTTCTACTGGCTTTTTATCCAGCGCGGCTTCTTGCAAACGCCCGGTTACAATTTCAATGCGCTTGGTGCGTCCTCGACGAATTAACTCGACGCTGACCGGCTTATCAATTTTCGTTTCCGCAACAATGCGCGGCAGGTCTCGCATGGTTGGAACGGGTTTATTGTCAAACTTCACAATCACATCGCCAACTTTCACACCGCCTTTTTCAGCCGGACCGCCGGGCGATACTTCTGAAACCAATGCGCCGCGCGCTGATCCTAGCGATAGGCTATCGGCCAATTCGCTAGTAACTTCTTGAATGCGAACCCCCAGCCAACCGCGACGGGTTTCGCCGTATTGGCGCAATTGCGCGATGACGGACGTGGCAAGGTTTGAGGGAATAGAAAACCCGATGCCGACGGAACCGCCCGATGGCGAAATAATCGCTGAGTTCACCCCAATGACCTCGCCCTTCATATTGAACAAGGGGCCGCCAGAGTTGCCTTTATTAATGGCCGCATCGGTTTGAATGAAACTGTCATAGGGACCAGCATTAATATCGCGTTTGATGGCCGAAATAACCCCCGCCGAGAGCGAGCCGCCGAGACCGAAAGGATTGCCAATGGCAATCACCCAGTCGCCCACGCGGGCTTTGGCGCTATTGCCCATGGGCACGAAGGCGAGCTTCTTTTTGGTTTTAACTTGCAACACAGCCAAATCGGTTTTTGGGTCACGCCCAATAATCTCAGCCGGTAATTTACTGCCGTCGGAGAAGTTGATGGTAATCTCATCGGCTTCTTCGATGACGTGATTATTGGTGATGATAATGCCGTTCGGGTCGATGACGAAACCAGAGCCTAGCGAGGAAACCTTGCGGCTTTGTGGCTGTTTATTGGGGCTTTGGGGCGCGCCATTTTGGCCGCGGCGTTGGTTAAAAAACTCTTCGAAGAAATCCCCAAATGGCGGCTGGCCGGGGCCACGCGAGTTCCGCTGCTGCACGGTTTGAGAGGTGGAAATATTAACCACAGCTGGCATAAGGCGTTCGGCCAAGTCTGCGAAGCCTTCCACGGGGCGGGCCAGACTTGGCGAGGCCAATAAAGGCAAAACCATTAAGGTGAGAAGGAGGGAGAAACGAAGGGCGCGAACAGACTGCATGATTATTCCTACTAAAAATTGCTAATGGAGAAGCCAGACCAAACCGACCCCAAGACCCAGAGCGATGACCCCACCTTGTCGTAAGGTGGCATCATCGACCTGTTCCAATTGCTTCATCATAGAGCGCAAAAATGTCGGAAAAAGGGCATAGAGAGCCCCCTCAAAAGCCAACACGAGGGCGAAAGCCAAAAAGACTTTCTCTAGCATTACTGAAGCGCTATTTTCGCGTCCGATTTAGCCTTCGCAGCAATCTCTGGGCATAGCGAGTCGCTCAACGAACGACCCTTGGCTGTCAGCTTGGCGACATTCACGCGTTGACCACGCTTCACCGTGCCGCGTTTGCTAGGGGCGAGAACGCTGTTCGGATTTTTCATGAACTGCAAGAACGAGCTGTCTGGGGACATCACCATGGTGGTGCCCTCTTCGAGTGCCGTTGTATAGGCCTGCATGGAGCGATAAAACGCGAAGAAATCTGGGTCTTGTCCGAAGACACGGGCAAACACACGCGTCCGGCAGGCATCGCCTTGACCGCGAATGACTTCACTGTCGCGGGTCGCTTCAGCCGTCAAAACCGTTACTTGCTTGTCGGCTTGGGCGCGAATGGCACGACCGACTTCTTGACCGCGCGCGCGAAACTCAGCCGCTTCTTGTTCGCGTTCCGTTTGCATACGACGATAAATCGCTTGGCTGTTGGCTTGCGGCAAGTCCGCACGACGAATACGCACATCAACAATCTCAATGCCAAAATCAGCCGCTTGCTCATTGACCAATTTGGTGATGCGGGTCATCAGCTTGGAACGCTCGTCGCGAACCACGGTTTGAAACTCTTCTTCGCCCAATACCGAACGCATAGAAGAAGACACAATCGCTGCCAGACGCGAGCGCGCACGACGCTCACTGCGAAGGGCTTTGTAAAACTGCAAAGGATCGGTAATTTTATAACGGGTGAAAGCATCCACGACCAAACGCTTCTGGTCAGAGGCAATCAGCTCTTCTGCTGGCGTATCCAAATCGAGAATACGCTTGTCGACGAAAATCACATTTTGCACGAAGGGCACTTTGAAGTTAAGCCCGGGCTCGATAATCACACGGCGCGGATCGCCAAATTGCAGCACCAAGGCTTGTTGCGTTTGGTGCACGGTGAACACGGAAGCCGAGGCGACAACGCCCAGCGCGATGAGAAGGAAAACGGCAATCAGTCCTGTGCGTTGCATTATTTTGTCTCCTTAATATTCGAGCGGCTGTTCAACTGGTCGAGCGGCAGATATGGCACGACGCCAGTGCCAGTGTTTTCGATGATAATTTTATTGGTTCGCGCCATAACTTTTTCTAGCGTTTCCAAGAAAATCCGTTGGCGGGTAACGCCTTGGGCAGCGCGATATTCGGTGTAAATCGAGGCAAAGCGGGTGGCCTCACCATCGGCTTCCGCAACCGTTTGGGCTCGATAAGCCTCCGAGTCCCGACGAATACGAACGGCCTCACCTTGGGCTTCTGGAACCACGCGATTGGCGTAAGAATTGGCTTCATTGCGAGCGCGTTCTTGGTCGGCGCGCGCGGCTTGCACATCGCGGAAAGCGTCGATAACCGCAGCGGGCGGATCGACCTTCTGCATTTTCACCTGCGTGATGCCAATGCCAGCGTTATAGCTGTCGAGTGTGGTTTGCATCAGCGCTTTAACTTGTTCTTCGTTGGTTTGGCGCTGTTCAGTCAAAATCGGCTGAATGTCGTTTTGCCCAACAATCTCGCGCATGGTGCTTTCGGCCACGGCTTTTACCGTGCCAGTTGGGTTTTGAATGTTGAATAGGAAGTCAGGCGCATCGTCGATGACCCAGAAAACCGAGAAATCAACGTCGACGATGTTTTCGTCGCCCGTCAGCATCAGGCTTTCTTCTGGCACATCGCGCATCACGCCAGCTGAGCGGCGATCGTCGCCAGCCCGCATGCCGATATCAACCCGATTGACCGTCGTTACCTTCGGCGTTACGGCGCTCTCAATTGGCCAAGGTAGGTGATAATTCAGACCCGGAGCGGTTTGTGTATAAAACTTGCCAAAGCGCAAAACCACGCCCTGCTCGTCGGCACCCACGCGGTAAAACCCGCTGACTGCCCAAACGCCAATTAAAACTGCCAGAATAACCAGCAAGCCAGAACCGCCGCCAGCGCCCGGCACTAAGCCATTAAAGCGCGCTTTAAGATTTCGCAAAACTTCGTCGAGGTCAGGTTCATTGCCGCGATTAGGGCCACGGCTAGGGCCACGACCAGGGCCTCGGCCTCCACCGTTGGAGCCGCCACCGTTTGATCCGCCGCCATTCGATCCGTTCCCCCAAGGGTTTTGATTGTCTGATTTGTTATCCCAGGGCATGAAACTTCCTCCTAATAGGTATAGCTCGTTATAGGCTAGGCAGTCGATTACCACAATGTAACAAAGTGTCACCGACCCCCCGCTCGCGACCAAACTCATTGAAAGTTCAGTCTTGAGCCATCATATAGTAGAGTATGTGGGGACGCCGCCACATCTTTTCAAGCGCCGAAAGAAAGAATTCGACATGAACCAAACGACTGAGGCAGATATTCGCGAAACGCTCAGCACCGTCATTCCAGACGGCGAGACACAATCGCTTATTGCCAGTGATCGAGTGCAAGGCATTGTCGTTAAAGGTGGCAATATAGGTTTTTCTATCGAAGTTGATGGCCTAAGCGGCGAAAGCGTCAATGACGTTAAAGAAAAGGCCGAAAAGGCCGTGGGCGCGCTATCTGGCGTCTTGTCTGTTACTTGCGTGCTGACCGCGCACAAGGCCCCTACCGCAAACCCCGAAAAAAACAAGCCCGCCAATAAAGGCCCCCATAATAGTGCCAGCACGCAAGTGCCCAAAGTATTTGAACGAATTGGGGCCGTTATCGCCGTGGCCTCGGGCAAAGGCGGCGTTGGTAAATCTACCGTGGCTGTGAACCTTGCCATTTCGATGGCTCAACAAGGCAAACGCGTGGGGCTGCTGGATGCCGATATATATGGCCCCTCCGCCCCGCAGCTTTTGAATATTGCCGGCAAGCCAGATTTGAACGACGAAAAGAAGCTTATTCCCATCGAACGCTACGGTGTTTTTACCATGTCCATCGGCTATATGGTGTCGCCCGAACAGGCAATGATTTGGCGTGGGCCTATGGTGCAAAGTGCGCTCATTCAAATGCTCGAGGACGTGGCTTGGCCAGAGTTGGATGTTTTAATATTAGATATGCCACCCGGCACAGGCGACATTCAACTGACCATGGCGCAGCGTATTCCGGTAACGGGAGCGCTGATTGTCACCACGCCGTCGAGCTTGGCCACAGCTGATGTGAAGCGCGCTATTGTGATGTTTGAGAAAACCGAAATTCCGGTTTTTGGCCTCGTCGAAAACATGGCCTATATGAACGCTCCCGATGGCAGCAAACTGTTTCCCTTTGGCCAAGGCGACTTAGAACTGGCTGAGGCGCTGGGGCTAAAACATTTGGCCACCCTGCCGCTGGATGCGGCTGTGCAGGCCGCCAGCGAAAGCGGCGTGCCACTGAGTGCGCCGGAAAATACGGCGGCGGAGGCGAGCGAAACAGCGCAAGCTTTCACCGATTTAGCGGCTGCCCTCACGCGCCAAGTTTAGGAGACACCTATGAGTGATACTCAAAAGAAAGCCTATCGGTATTTAACCGGTGCGGATGATGTAGATTTTTGCCAACGCGTTTCTGACGCTTTGCGCGACGGCTGGGTACTTTATGGCCCAACCAGCCTAGAGGTCGACGCGCAAGGCAATCGCCATTGCGGGCAGGCTTTGGTCTTGCCTGAGTTTTTGCCTAAAGATTTAAAAAATTAAGCGGCAGACCCGGCGCATCCCACTCGGTTTTTAACAAGCGTCCGCTGCTGGAGGCTGTGATATAGGCGGTTTTCAAATCCGCCCCGCCGAAGCAAATATTGGTCGTCATAAAATCATCGGTGGCGACATGGCGAATATCGCCTGTGGTGGGGTTGATGCGCGAAATGCCACCACCAACAATCGTCGCCACGCAAACCGTGCCATCGGCTTCTACCGCCAGACTGTCGAAGAAATTCAAACCCGAGGGAGAGGCGATAAAGTTTTTCTGGCTGGTTTGCGCGCGGCCTTTAATTTTTCCCGCCCCTTCTAACTCAAACCCCCAAAGGCGCGCGCCTTGGGTTTCGGCCACATAGACTTTGTCTTCTTGCGGGCTTAAGCCAATTCCGTTCGGGGTCTCGATGGGAAACACCATTTGCTCGATAAAGCTGCCATCGGCTTTGGCATAATAGACGGCCCCGCGGTCTTTCAACCGACCGAAACCTTTGCCTAAATCGGTGAACCAGAAGCCACCGGATCTATCGAACACAATATCATTGGGGCCACGCAAGGGCTCGCCATCGCAAGCTGTATAGAGAACTTCTGATTTTCCTGTGGCGAGGTCGACACGCTCGATGCGGCCGCCAGAATAATCGGCGGCGATGTCGCCCGGATGCAGCGCGCCATTATGTTCAGCCCAATCGAAGCCGCCATTGTTGCAAACATAGACCGCACCATCGGGGCCAATAGCGGCGCCGTTTGGGCCACCGCCAAGGTCCGCGATGACCTCAACTGTACCTTTAGGGGTCACGCGACTTAGCGTGCCGCGCGCAATTTCAACCAGAATAACCGAGCCATCGTCCATGGCGATGGGCCCTTCTGGGAAGCGTAATCCGGATGCGATTTCTTGCATAAAGCCCTCCTCTTGGCACCGCGCACGTCTCGGCACGGGCTGTGGTTTTAGCGACGCTGAAGCGTGATAAAACTATAGTCGGCGCTGTCTTTTTCACCAGCGGAAAATCGTTCGCGAGCCACCTCTTGCCAATCGTCTGGCTGGCTGAGGGCAAAACTTGTGTCGCCATCGGGCGTGTCGTGCACTTGTGTCAAATGCAGGGTCGTCGCCATCGGTTCGAAGATTTTATAAATCTGCCCGCCACCGATAATCATCAAGCTCCCAGCCTCGCCGCCCGCTTGCACGGCTGCTTCAGCCGAGGCCACGCATACCACGCCATCTGGCAAATCTAATTCGCTGCGGCTGATAACAATGTTAAGGCGTCCCGGCAAAGCCCGTCCGATGGATTGCCACGTCAAACGACCCATGATAATCGGGCAACCCATGGTTACTTGTTTGAAATGTTTGAGGTCAGAAGACAAACGCCATGGCATGTCGCCATCTTTGCCGATGATGCCATTTTCGGCCACGGCCACGACCATCTCGATGGTCGCCATATTAAACCGCAATCGGCGCCGCGATATGCGGCTGCGAGACATAATTGGTCAGCTCGAAATCATCGAAGGTGAAATCAAAGATATCTTTTTTATCAGGGTTCATCACCAGCCCCGGCAGATTGCCCGGCTTGCGCATGAGCTGTTCTTTGGCTTGGTCAATATGATTGAGATAAAGATGCGCATCGCCCAAAGTATGGATGAACTCGCCTGGCTCTAGGTCACAAACTTGCGCTAACATTTGCGTTAGCAAAGCATAGGACGCGATGTTAAACGGCACGCCGAGAAAAATATCGGCCGAGCGTTGATAGAGCTGACAAGACAGCTTGCCGCGCGCAACATAAAACTGAAACAAGCAATGACACGGCGGCAGGGCCATGTCTTCTACATCTGCGGGGTTCCAAGCGGTGACAATATGTCGGCGCGAGTCGGGATTGTTTTTCAGCTGTTGAACAAGCTGGGTAATCTGGTCGATATGCGCGCCACCAGGGGTTTGCCAACTGCGCCACTGCTTGCCGTAAACCGGGCCTAATTCGCCAGCGTCATCGGCCCAATCATCCCAAATTTTGACGCCATTTTCCTTCAAATAGGCGATATTTGTGTCGCCCGAGAGAAACCATAGCAATTCGTGGATGATGGATTTTAAGTGCAGTTTTTTGGTCGTGAGAACCGGAAAGCCGCGACCCAAGTCGAAGCGCATTTGATGACCGAACACCGATAAAGTGCCGGTTCCTGTGCGGTCTTCGCGTTTGACGCCCGTGTGCAGCACGCGCTCTAGAAGGGATAAGTATTCTTTCATAGCCTCATATTCAACGATTCTTGTGGGCGGGCGCAATCCCTTTCGCAACCCCCCTGTTATTTACCTGTGAGAAATGATATAAATGACCTGTCGGCTTGCCGACTATGGCGATAAACGGACTTCGTAATAAACCTATCGGACCCGGGGGCAGTACCCGGCGCCTCCACCAAATTTCTTTAGCTTTTGGGGGGCGACACAGGATCGACGAGGGCGTAAAGGATGTATCCGTCGCTCGGCATGGTACCATCGTTATCGGGCCATTTTAGTAGTTGCAAATGACAACTATGCGGAAGTAGCCGTCGCTGCGTAAGCAGTCACGACCTTCACATTAAGTCCAATTCCTTCGCAGGTTTTGGCGGGGTTCGGAAGGCACCTGGCAACAGAAGCCTTCCACTTTTTGGGGAAATCAAAGCAGCAAAACGGAAAACACCTATGCCAGACGATACGACACCACCTTTGCCCCCCTCCGGCAACCCTGATGACTTTTACCAATATGCGAAGCGCGCTCAAACTGCCCTGCTTGATATGGTGAAGAATGTGTTACGCCAAGTGGCGCAAGACGGGCTCGTCGGCGAGCATCATTTTTACCTGACCTATTACACCCAAAGCGAAGGCGTGGATTTGTCGGATAAAATGCGCGCCATCCATCCAGAAGAAATTACCATTGTTTTGCAAAACCAATTTGAAGACCTAGAGGTCGACGACGACGCCTTTCGGGTTACCTTGAGTTTTAACAATCAAGCCGAACGCCTTGTCGTGCCGTTTAAAGCCTTATCGAAATTCTACGATCCATCCATCGCTTTTGGATTGACGTTTGATGTCGAGCCGCCGGTAACCGAAGATTCAGAGAGCGCCTTAGAAGATGAGTTTGGCCTGGGCGAAGGCGAGCAGAAAACAGCGCCAAAGTCAGATGGTGCCAGTGGTGAAGTGGTGAGCCTCGATAGTTTTCGCGATAAATAAGAGACAAATGCGGCAGCCCTATGCTAGACCGCGACACAAGATTTGACGATTTAAGGGAGATACGGCCATGACCGATACACGCAAAGAAACCGACAGCTTTGGCCAATTAGAAGTGCCATCTGAAAAATATTGGGGCGCGCAAACGCAGCGCTCTTTGGGCAACTTTAAAATCGGCACCGAGAAAATGCCGCTCCCGCTCGTGCGCGCCCTCGGCATTGTAAAAATGTCCGCCGCGCAAACCAATATGTCCTTGGATAATTTAGAGAGCGATATCGGCAACGCCATTGTTAAGGCCGCAGCCGAAGTCGCGGAAGGCAAATTGGACGATCATTTCCCGCTGGTAATTTGGCAAACGGGCTCTGGCACGCAGTCGAACATGAACGCCAATGAAGTGATTTCCAATCGCGCCATCGAGGCTATGGGCGGCGCTATGGGCTCGAAAGACCCTGTGCATCCAAACGACCATTGCAACCGCAGCCAATCGTCCAATGACACCTTCCCGACCGCCATGCACATTGCCGCAGCTGAGGAAGTTGTGCATCTGCTCGTGCCGAGCCTCAATAAATTGGCCAATGCGTTGAATGACAAAAAGCAGGCGTTCAAAGACATCATCAAAATCGGCCGCACGCACACCCAAGACGCCACGCCGCTGACTTTGGGGCAAGAGTTTTCTGGCTATGTCGCCATGGTCGAAAATGGCATTCAGCGTGTTGAAGCCGTTTTGCCAAAGCTTTATCAATTGGCTCAAGGTGGCACGGCCGTTGGCACAGGCATTAATGCGAAAATCGGTTTTGCCGAAGGCTTTGCTGAATATGTGGCGGCCTACACGAAATTGCCATTCGTGACGGCGCCGAATAAATTCGAAGCGTTGGCGACCCATGACGCCATGGTAGAAGCGCATGGTAGCTTGAACGAAGTGGCTGTGTCGCTTTTCAAGATTGCCAATGACATTCGCTTGCTCGGCTCGGGCCCGCGTTCAGGACTTGGCGAATTGAGCCTGCCGGAAAATGAGCCCGGCTCGTCCATCATGCCTGGCAAAGTAAACCCGACACAATGCGAAGCGCTGACCATGGTTTGCGCGCAAGTGATGGGCAATAATACCGCCGTTTCTTTTGCCGGTTCGCAAGGTCATTTCGAGCTGAATGTTTATAAGCCGGTGATTGCGGCCAATGTGTTGCAGTCTATTCGTTTGCTGGCAGATGCCGCCGTGAGCTTCAGCGATAATTGTGTGGTTGGCATTCAAGCCAATGAAGACAATATCGCCGCTTTGATGGCGCGCTCCTTGATGTTGGTAACCGCTTTGGCGCCGACCATTGGCTATGACAACGCAACCAAAGTAGCCAAAACCGCGCATAAAAACGGCACGACCTTGCGCGAAGAAGCGGTCGGCATGGGCTTTGTAACCGAAGCTGAATTTGATGCCGTGGTGCGCCCTGAGGATATGATTGCCCCGAAATAAAGGTCTTGTATGAAGCCTGAAAAACGCTCCATCTCCATAGCCGGACACGCCACCAGCGTGTCTTTGGAGCCTGCGTTTTGGGACGCTTTGAAAGATATGGCAGCCGCGCAAGACTGCTCGCTGCCAGACCTCATTCGCAAGCTAGACGCCAGCTCTAGAGAAGCCAGCCTATCCAGCACCCTGAGGGTGGCTATTTTAAACTGGGTGCGCTCGGCCTCCTAAGCGCCTTCATTTGCGAAACATCTAACTCGACCTTGAGCTTGGCAATGGTACCAGAGATATCCCAAAGGATGCTGTTGCCCGGCTGCGCGATCGGTAGTTCGAATTTAGCAACCATCTCTTGCGTTACCAAATCGACCTGTGCCTTGAACTGAGCGGGGACGCGCGGCGAGGCAAGGGTAAAATCTGCCGTCGCCGTCTCAACCCGACCATTGCGGATTTGAGCCACCCCTATGCCGCTTTCAAAAGCCACTTCGCCCGCGCCAAGATAGCGCCCGACCAAATCTTTCCCTTTGCCAGAATAATTCGGCGAGGCCAGCCCCATCGTTATCCCCTCCACATTGATGAAAGTAAACGCGCCCGCGCCCGCATCCACTTGGAGAGATCCAGAGATAGACTCCATCATGGCAGCAACAGATGTGCCGCGCCCGCGCAACGCCAGCGTGCCACCATGCGGCGCATCCCAAAGAGAATTCCTAGCGCTTGAGGTTTGCAAAATCGGCGGCCGCACATCCGTGAAACTAGCTTCCAGATTAAAATATGGATTCAAGCTACCGCCCTCTGCCTGAAGATTAGCCGACACCTCACCGCCCAGAAATTGCGCGCTCATCTCTGGCACTTCCAGTACGCCCTCAATCAACTTTAGCCGTGCCATCGCGCTATTTACTGGCACAGAGCCAAAGTTCGCGTTTAGTAAGCGTAAGTTCATATCCGCGTTGGCATACCCCAAAATAGGCCAAGCCATGGGCGTTTGAGCCCAGCCCGTGCTTGTCCATTCCGGCAATACCCACGTCAGGTCTGAGCCATCCAAAATAATGTCTGCGGCCAGCTGAGGGGCCGCGCCCCCTAATTGCAAAATCCCGTCGATATTCATTTTTCCGTCGCCAAGCTGACCTTCGAAACCCGAAAAACCAATATTTGTTGCCGAGGCGTTCAACTGGCCACGCGCCGAAGCCGGCAGGTTTGGCGCGCTCGATTGCACGCCCAACAAAGGCAACACATCGGTTGTGGTGAAACTCAGCGCCCCCTCCAGACGAGGCCCATCGGCGGAAGGGCGCAAACGGCCCGACACTTCTGCTTTGTCTTCGCTCAAGGTCAACTCACCGCGCAAAGCTGAAACATCCGCGCTTTGGCGAGCTAGTGCCACCTCGAGGCGCCCTTGCGCCGTGTCGGGGTAATGCGCCGGAAGTTTAAAAGATTGCGCCAAAGCATTTGCTGAACCGTCTAAAGTCACGGAAACCTCACTGCCAGCAACCCCATAATCTAGGGAACGGGACGGCGTTATAATATTAAAACGGGTGCCCAACTCACCGATAGTACCGTATCCGGCGAACTTAGCATCTGGCCAATCCGGGGCCTCGGGCGAGCTTAGGCGTAGGGTGCCAAATAAAGAAACGGGCGTATCGGCGGCAAATGAAATGGGAATTAAGCGACGCAACACAGGAGCCGAAAGCTCTTTCAAGCGAGAGCTTTTGAGCTGCACATCGATCTCCCCATGCGGCAGACTTGCAGCGTAATCCATTTGCCCTGTGGCGCTAATCTGCGCGCCGCTAAAGTCTGGTAGCTGAATATCGTCGAGGGTAAAATATTGATTCCTTACTTGAGCTTGCAACTGCAAGGGGCCAAAACTTTGCGCGCCCGAGTAAAGCTGATCGGCCTTCAAGCGTAGCTTCACCTCACGCTCTGCGTCTGGTTTTTGCAGCCATGACTCCATGGTTCTATGCACAGGGTGCCAAATTGCGGCCAGCTTAATGTCCCGGTTGGTTTGCCCATCTGCAATTCCCCAATCGCTCATATCTAGGCGAGAGAAATTCAAATCAGCCTCAATATTTAGCGCTGGCCCTCCCTTGACGGCAATTTCGCCAGACACCCTATCGTCATCCAAGCGTCCCGACAGCCGAGTTAACTGCAAGTTTCCATTGGCCCAGTCCATATCGCCAACCAAACCAACGCGTTGCAACCGAGAGGGGTCGATGCTCTCGGCAAAGCCTGAGATGTCGGACGAGAATTGGTCACTGGCCCAAATCATAGCCGCCAACCCATCGGAGCTGCGCGTTGAAAAACTGCCCGAGAAGGCTGGCGTTGGGGCTGAAACATCCAGCACTCCCTCGGCCAATAGGGCGCTGCGAAATGGCAAGTTGAGGCTCAGGCGCTCGATATTCATTCGGTCGCCGCGCCAATCAAAGGCCAGTAATAAATTACTCCCAGTCTCGCCGCCAAGTTCGAACTGGTTCGCTTCCAAACGTAACCCTATGCCAAGATCTGGTGCCAAACTGCGCCATAATTGATCTGCGGCCGGCGCGGGAGACGAAGGCTTGGGCGCAGCCCGCAGAGCATCTAAATTCAAAGACCCCGTCGACAGCCGCCCAATCAGAAGCGGGCCGTTGCGACTATCGAGCTCCGACCCACTTGGCCAATCCAAGGCGAGGCGAGATTGGAATAATGTATTGAGTGCCGATATTTCTAGGTTCTGTGAGCGAATGCCCGTTGCATCGCCTCGAACCAATCCAGAAAAGGACACCAATCGCGCTTCCTGTGAAATGGCAACTGGCAAATAATGTTCCATCAAACCAGCCATCGCATGCCCCGACGAAAGGTTTAGCTCGCCGTCCAATCGCCAATTTTGATGACGTGTAACCGATCCCTCAAAGGTAAGTTTTTCGTTTACCGCAAGCCTTAGCTTTGCCTGCACGTCGATTGTCGAATTGGGCGTGGCTGGCGTCTGTTCGCTTAACTGCAAAGCAAACTGAGCTAATTCACCGAACCCTGTCGGGTGCTGTATCGTAAGCTTTAACGGCTCGCCCACATTTCGAGGCGGCATTGCCAAAGAGACAGCGGGGAGTTGCATGCTTTTGGAAGGATCGCTTGCGTTCAACCCAGATGCCACCACTCGACTATCCAGCAAATAAAAACCTGGTTGCGAGACGGAAAGCAGTGAGGCCAGAAACCCTTGCGGGCTTTGGTCGAATTGCGCCGTAATGTCAGCCTCTATCACATGCACGCTTTTCGCCTTGAGGCGGCGTTGCAAAAGGGCTGCAATATCTAGATCGACAATTAGCCTCGGTAACTTGGCCGCCATCTGCACAGTCGCTTTATCAGAGCTGGTCATGCTCAAATTCGTAAAAATAACCTGTGGGCGCGGCAGCACCCGAAAGCGAACGCTGTCTTCTATGGCTTTATCGAAGCTAACCTCTATGCCGCCTTCGGCCATTAAATCAGCGACCAAAACTTGCGTGGCCTCTGCCAAGCGCAAGCTATTGGGCACAACCACAGCCGTGGTTATCATCAACATCAGAGCGATTAAAAAGGGTATGGCGGGAAAACGCATCGGGTTCCTCTTTGTTTTCAACGGCTACGATACCAAGCCCGCTCCCCCTTGGCTATGAATTCCTATTCGGCCTTACCCCTTAGATGCTATCGTGCCCCTTAGATGCTATCGCGGCAGAATCAATTTAAAGCAGATATATGGAAAACGATCCGTTCGATTTGGGCGATGACATGCAGGCGCCAAAAGCGCCGCAAAGCTCTGACCCCCTAGCAGGCAACCGCCCGCAAACGCCCCCGCCGCCTGAAGGCTTGAGCGTATCGCAACGCGCTGCCCAAGCGGCTTCGGCACCCCGCATTGAACCGTTGCTCGACGGGTTAAATGATGAGCAACGCCGAGCCGTCATGGCTCCAGATGGACCCCTGCTTTTATTGGCGGGCGCCGGCACCGGTAAAACCCGCGCGCTAACCACGCGCATTGCCTATAAAATTGCTACGCAGCAAGCTTGGCCGAGCCAAATATTGGCCGTGACTTTTACCAATAAAGCGGCGCGCGAGATGAAAGACCGAATTGGCAAAATGCTCGGCGAAACCGTCGAGGGCATGCCATGGCTTGGCACGTTCCACTCTTTGTCAGCCAAAATCATGCGCCGCCATGCCGAACTTGTGCAATTGCGCCCCGATTTCACCATCCTCGATACGGATGACCAAATACGGCTGCTCAAACAGATCATTCAGGCCGAGAACATTGACGACAAACGCTGGCCCGCGCGGCAGATGGCCATGCTCATCGACCGTTGGAAAAACCGTGGCTGGCTGCCCGAAAACGTGCCGCAAGGCGAAAGCGGGTTTTTTGCCAATGGCCAAGGCGGCAAGATTTACGCGCAATATCAGGCGCGGCTAAAAGTTTTAAACGCTGCTGATTTTGGCGATCTCTTGCTGGAATGCCTGCGCTTGTTCCGCGAAAATGAGGCCGTATTATTGGAATACCAACAACGCTTCCAGCATATTTTGGTTGATGAGTATCAAGATACCAATGCCGTGCAATACCTATGGCTGCGCCTGCTGGCGCAAGGCCATAACAACCTGTGCTGTGTGGGCGATGATGATCAATCGATTTATGGCTGGCGCGGCGCCGAGGTCGATAATATTCTGCGCTTTGATAAAGATTTCCCCGGCGCGGGCGTCATTAAGCTCGAGCGCAATTATCGCTCGACCGGAAATATTTTGGCTGCCGCCTCAGGGCTGATTAAAAAGAACGAAGGCCGTTTGGGAAAAACCCTATGGACTGACAGCAAGGACGACGGCGAAAAAGTAAAAGTCCGCGGCACATGGGATGGCGAAGAAGAAGCGCGCCAAACCGCTGACGACATAGAAAATCACCAGCGCAAAGGCCAAAGCCTCAATGAAATGGCCGTCCTTGTGCGCGCCAGTTTTCAGATGCGTGAATTTGAAGATCGTTTTCTATCTCTGGGCATCCCTTATCGGGTTATTGGCGGGCCACGGTTTTATGAGCGCGCCGAAATTCGCGATGCCAATGCTTATTTGCGCCTCATCGCCCAGCCCGATGATGACTTAGCTTTCGAGCGTATTTGCAATAAACCGCGTCGCGGCTTGGGCAAGGTGGCTTTGCAAACTTTGCGCCAAGTCGCGCGCCAGCAAAACCGATCGATGTTTCGCGCGGCCGAAGATATTATCGACACAGAAGAGTTAAAGCCAGCAGCGCGCCGCTCCTTATCTGGTTTTGTGCGCGCCGTTACCCATTGGCGTTCGCTGGTCGATACGATGACCCACACAGAATTATCTGAGTTGATACTCGACGAAAGTGGCTACACCGCCATGTGGCAGGCGGATAAGTCGCCCGAAGCGCCTGGCAAATTAGAAAACCTCAAAGAACTCGTCCGCTCCATGGAGGAGTTTGAGACCCTAACTGGCTATCTCGAACATATCTCGCTGGTGATGGAAGCCGCCACCAATGACAATGAAGACAAGGTCTCCATTATGACATTGCACGCGGCCAAAGGTTTGGAATTTGAAACCGTCTTTCTGCCCGGTTGGGAAGAAGGCCTGTTTCCCCATCAGCGCAGCCTCGATGAGAGCGGCGATAAGGGGCTGGAAGAAGAACGCCGCCTTGCCTATGTGGGCATCACGCGCGCCAAGATACGCGCCACGATTTCCTTCGCTGGCAATCGTCGCACGCATGGACAATGGAATTCTGCCCTGCCCTCGCGCTTTATTGATGAGCTGCCGATGGACCATGTGGAAGTGGCCGAGAACAGCCAAGATGGATCTGGCTTGGCCGCCCAAAGCCGCTTCGCCAATGATTTTTCTGGCTCCAGCTATAACAGTCCCGGCTGGCAACGCGCCCAAGCCAACAAACAAAATTACGCGGGCCGCAGCTCGACGATAAATGGTCGCGCAGAAAGCGCTCCCTCCACTTTATCGGATAGTGCTTATGAGCGCGGCGAACGGATTTTCCATCAGAAGTTCGGCTATGGACGCATTCAAGGTATCGAAGGCAATAAGCTGACCGTGGTGTTTGAAAAATCGGGAACCAAGAAAGTTCTCGACAGCTACGTCGAGAAGCCCTAGCGCTACGCAATGAGCCCCGTTTGGAAACTTGATTTTATTACCGCCCATATGTTGCAAGCCGAAGCGGCTCTCGAGCTATTTGGCGCGACCACTTGGGCATCTGAAAAAATAGATAATCCGCTAGAGACCCAACATGACATTGAGGGCGATTGGCGCTTCGGGGTTTATTTCGAAGACAAACCAGACCTCGCGCTTTTGCAATTACCCGACGATGCCGTGGCCACTTTAGAGCCTGTGCCGCCGCGCGATTGGGTATCGCAAAATCAGCAAAACCTGCCGCCCATTGTCATCGCGCCTTTATATTTGCATGGCAGCCACGACCTGCCGCGCGCGGGCAGCTGGCGCAATGTTGAAATGCAGGCAGGACAAGCCTTTGGCTCCGGCCATCATGGCACCACCCAAGGCTGCTTGCATTTATTCGTCGACCTGTTGAAACGCTACACGCCCGAAACCATTGCCGATGTCGGCTGCGGCTCGGGCACGCTGGCCATCGCGGCGGCAAAATTAGTTGGCTCGGCAGACGGCATTCTCGCTAGCGACAATGATCCGGTGGCCGTGCAAGTGACCCAAACCAATATGGCGCGCAATGCCGTGAGCACCCGAATTCAGGCGTTTACGAGCTTGGGCTTGCGGCATGAGGCCTATCGGGGGCGCCGCTTTGATGTGATTTTTGCCAATATTATGGCCGGACCTTTGGTGCATTTGGCCGCCGATTTCGAGGCGCATGTCAGCGCTACAGGTCGAGTTATCCTATCGGGATTATTGAATCAACAAGCGCGGCGCGTCAAAGCCCGGTATCGGGCTGCTGGCTTTCGGGTCGAGCAGCAAAAAGTAATTGGTGCATGGACGAGCCTGTGCCTGAAGCGTTAGAGTGTGAGCATGTTTCAAAGTTTTGAGGATGATGATTTCGGCGGAAGCCCGCAAACGCTGAGAGATTTGCGCGCGCAGTTAACCGCACGCAAACTCGACGGGTTTATTGTGCCGCGCGAAGATGAGTTTCAAGGCGAATATGTGCCCGAAGCCAATGAGCGGTTGAAATATCTAACCGGATTTGGCGGCTCGGCTGGCACAGCCGTGGTGCTGGCCAAAAAGGCGGCGGTATTTGTCGATGGACGCTATATTTTACAAGCGCCCCAACAAGTCGATAGCAAGCGCTTTGAGATTATCAACGTCATGCAAACCCCGCCGAGTCATTGGGTGGCGGCGCAAGCCAAGCCTGGTTTTGCCATTGGCATTGACCCAAAATTGCATAGCGAAGCGGCGGTGCATGCCTATCGCGATCGGCTGGCTGCCAAGGGCGCGCGTTTGGTGTTTGTCGATAGCAATCCTCTCGATGCCATCTGGCACGGGCGTCCTGCTTTGCTGCAAACGCCTGTTCGCGTGCATCCCGACGCATTGGCGGGTTTAACCTCGCTAGAAAAGCGCCAAGCCTTAGCGCAAGACATGAAAGCGGCGGGCCAAGATAGACTGCTCATCGCGCAGCCAGAGAACCTTGCATGGCTGCTCAATTGCCGCGCCACAGATGTGCCGCATACGCCGTTTGCTTTGTCGTTTGGTATTTTAAATAAGAACGCCAGCTTCGATTGGTTTATCGACAGCGCGCGGGTTAGCCAAAGCGTTCGTCTGCACATTGGCAAGGGCCTGCGTTTGGCCGCGCCCGACAGTTTGGCGAAAACCTTACAGGCCATAAAAGCCGAAACCCTAGCCTATGACCCCAGCAGCACCCCCGCTTGGTTTGGTGCGCAATTGGTGGACGCCAATATTCAGCGCATCTCAGACCCATGCGCCTTGCCCAAGGCCAATAAAACCAAAGCAGAAATTAAAGCCACAACCCAAGCCCATGTCACCGATGGCACGGCTTTGTGCAACTTTTTGGCGTGGCTGGATAAGAATAGCCGCTCTGGCAAGCTGAGCGAAATACACGCGGCCAAACACGCGGAAGCCTGTCGCGCCGCCACGGGGAAACTGCTGGATTTGAGTTTTGACACCATCGCCGGAGCGGGGCCACATGGTGCCATTGTGCATTACCGCGTGACCGAAAAAACCAATCGGGTTTTAAAGCCGGGTGATTTATTTTTAATCGATAGCGGCGGACAATATCAAAAAGGCACGACAGATGTCACACGCACCGTGTTGATTGACACACCCAACCGCGGCAAAGGCGGCAAAGTGAGCCCGCCCAAAGGCGCCATAGAGGCCTTTACCCGCGTGTTGCGTGGCCATATTGCTTTGGCCGCTGTGCGTTTTCCCCACGGCACCAATGGTATGCAGCTCGACACGCTGGCGCGCGCGCCGCTTTGGGAAGTGGGGCAAGATTTTGATCATGGCACAGGCCATGGCGTCGGCAGTTATTTGTCGGTGCATGAAGGCCCGCATCGAATTTCCAAAGGCGGGCTGGTGCCTTTGCAAGACGGTATGATTGTCTCTAATGAGCCGGGGTATTATGCGGCCGGAAAATTCGGTATTCGGATTGAAAACCTGCAATATGTGCGGCCCGCCAAAATGGCCAAGGGCACGCGCGATATGCTGGAGTTCGAAACCCTGACGCTGGCGCCCATCGACCGACGCCTCATCGATAAAACCCTGCTGAGCCATCACGACGTGAGCTGGCTGAACGCCTATCATGCGCGGGTTGAGAAAACCCTTTTGCCGAAAGTCGATAAGGCCACGCAAAACTGGCTGAAGGCTAATTGCAAACCGCTTTAGAGGTTTTATCTGTAGGCGGGCTAGCGCCACGCCCTGTTTAGAGGCTGGCTAGCGCCATCCAGGCATCTTCGCTCAATATCGTCACGCCCAAACCTTGCGCTTTCGTGAGCTTCGAGCCCGCTTCGGCCCCTGCCACTAGAAAATCTGTCTTGGCCGATATAGAGCCGACCACTTTGGCACCCATAGTCTCGGCGCGCGCTTTGGCTTCGGCGCGGGTCATTTGCACCAGCGTGCCCGTAAAAACAATGGTTTTGCCTGCGACCGGCGTATCTTGTGCCACAGCTTCTAAAGGCGTTGGCCTTACGCCTGCATCTAGCAAGGCCTGCACGCTTTCGCAGTTTTTTTCTTCTTTAAAAAACGCTGCCAGCGAGTCCAGTAGGGTTTCGCCAAAGCCGTCAACGGATTCTAAATCGGCGCGCAGAAGCCTATCGCCTTCGCCAATCTCGCGAACCTCTTGCATCATTTTTTCCAACGAGCCGAAATGACGAGCCAGCCCACGCGCCGTCGTCTCGCCAACATGACGGATGCCGAGACCGAAAATCAACCTATCTAGGTCAACGGTTTTGCGCGTTTCAATGGCTCTAAATAATTTCTTCACGCTATCTTTCAGCGTCCCCAGTTTGTCTTTCGGCCCATTGGCATAGAGCCATTTATCTGGCGGGTTATTTTCATAGCGTGCTTGCAGAGTGAAAATATCTTGCGGCGTCTGCACCATATCTCCCTGCCAAAACTCGTCGATTTGCTTTTGCCCTAGACCCTCAATATCTAGCGCCGCGCGCGAGACAAAATGCTTCAGGCGTTCGCGCGCTTGCGCGGGGCACGTCAGCCCTCCCGTGCAACGCGTCACCACATCTGCCTTGCCGTCTTCATCTACGTCCCGCACGGCGGCACTGCCACATTCGGGGCAATGGGTCGGAAAAACAAAGGCCTGACTATCGGCGCTGCGCTCTTCTAATACGACTTTCACCACTTGTGGAATAACATCGCCCGCGCGTTGCACCACCACCGTATCGCCAATGCGCACATCTTTGCGCGCTATCTCATCGCCATTATGCAAAGTGGCATTCGATACCACGACGCCGCCAACCGTCACGGGCTCGAGTTTGGCAACGGGGGTGAGCGCGCCTGTGCGGCCCACTTGAATTTCAATATTGTCCAGCTTGGTAGTCGCTTGTTCAGCCGGAAACTTATGCGCAATGGCCCAGCGCGGCGCCCGCGAAACAAAACCGAGCCGCGCCTGATAATCCAATCTATCGACCTTGTACACCATGCCATCAATGTCGTAGCCGAGAGCGGCACGCTGCGATTCGATATCGGCCCAATGCGCCCGTAAGCCATCAGGATGCGTGACGCCAAGAAAGGCTGGGTTTACTTGAAACCCCCAAGCCTCAAAACACGACATCATGCCGCGTTGGGTGTCGGCGGGTAGATAGCTCATCTGCCCCCATGTATAGGCAAAAAAGCTCAACGGGCGCGATGCCGTAATTTTCGTATCTAGCTGGCGCAAACTGCCCGCCGCCGCATTGCGCGGATTGGCAAAAGGTTTCGCCTTGGCCGCGATTTGGCGTTCATTCAGAGCAGCAAAGTTTTCGCCACTCATATACACCTCGCCGCGCACTTCCACGACCTCAGGCACGCCATCTGGCAGCACGTGCGGAATATCGGGTAAGGTTTTTAAGTTGGCTGTAATATCCTCCCCAACGCGTCCATCGCCGCGCGTGGCACCGCGCACCAGAACGCCGTTTTCATAGCGTAGGCTGGCCGATAGACCATCGATTTTCGGCTCCGAGGTAAACGCCAATTCAGCGCTGTCCTCGAGGTTAAGAAAACGGCGGATGCGCGCATCGAACTCTGTCACATCGTCGGGCGTGAAGGCATTGCCAAGCGACAGCATAGCCACGCTATGCTCCACCTTGCCAAAGGCTGAACTGGGCGCACTGCCAACTTTATCGCTGGGGCTATCGGCTCGTTTCAAGTTGGGAAAGCGCGTTTCAATCTGCTCATTGCGCGCCCTAAGCACATCATACTCGGCATCCGAGATAAGCGGCGCGTCATTTTGATAATAGGCCGCATCATGGGCCGCCATTTCTTTGGCTAAGCGTTGTAATTCGGCTTGCGCCTGCGATTGCGTAAGTGCCTCAACTGGCGTCACAGCGCTCATTAGTCGGCCTCAAGCAGCCGCTTGGCGGCGCCACGAGCCTCGTCGGTAATATCTGCGCCCGATAACATGCGCGCGACTTCTTCTAGGCGCGCTTCTTGCGTCAGCGGAATAACTTTGGTTGAGAAACCCGTGCCCGTATCGCCTTTTCGAACCAGCCAATGATGGTTGCCCCGCGCCGCTACTTGCGGGCTATGCGTTACCACTAAAACCTGTCCGCCCTGCGCCAAACGGTATAATCGCGAGCCAACCGCCTCGGCCACAGCACCGCCGACGCCTGCGTCGACTTCGTCGAAAATCATCGTTCCGTTATTGCCTTCCGCCGCCAGAGATACTTTTAGCGCCAACATGAAGCGGGCCAACTCGCCGCCGGAAGCAATTTTAGCAATCGGGCCTGGCGCTGTGCCGGGGTTGGTGGAAGCGACAAAACTTACTTTGTCCAAGCCATGCGCGGCGCCATCTTCTAACTCGCCTTGAATAACTTGCGTGGTGAAACGACCGCCATCTAGCTTCAGCGGGCCCAACTCAGCATTGACCATTTCATCCAAACGCGAAGCCGCTTTTTGGCGCGAGTGAGACACGGCCAAGGCTTTTTCGGCGTAGTCGTGCTCCGCCGTTTTCACCGCCACTTCTAACTCTGCCATTCGGTCGTTGCCTCGGTGAATGGCACTTAATTTGGCATCTAATTCACCCAGCGTGGCCGGCAAAGCGTCGCAAGTAACTTCGTGTTTGCGCGCTAAACTGCGAAGGGTAAACAAACGTTCCTCCACCTGCTCTTGGCGCGCAGGGTCATTGACCACACTGGACACGGCACTCGAGACAGCCACCCGTGCTTCGCCCGCTTCAATCAGCGCTCTATCAATAGCGGCCACCGCATCATCCAACTGACCGCCGGCCTCTGGGGCTGATTTTTCGAGGCGACGCAGAGCGCCATTGAGGGCTTTGTCGATACCGCCATCGCCTTGTAATAATTTTTCTGCCGCGCGCAGGTCTTCTGATATTTTTTCCGTGCTCATCAGCACCCCGCGCTCGTCGGCCAAAGCAAGCTCCTCGCCCACTTTCAGGTTCAGCTCCTGCAGTTCAGCAATAGCATGGGTTAAATATTCAGTGTCGGCACTGGCTTGAGCCAATTCGCCACGATAAGAAGCCAGAGCCTCGCGGGCTGATTGACGTGCCTGAAACAGCTCTCCAACCATCGCGACAGCCTCGGTAAGGCCTGCAAAACTGTCTAATAGGCCACGCTGTGTCGCCGCATCGGTGAGCGCTTGGCTTTCGTTTTGGCCGTGAATTTCAATTAGTTGGCTGCCGATTTGCGACAATAAGCCAACGCCGACCGGTTGGTCATTACAAAACGCTCGGCTGCGCCCATCGGCGGATTGCACACGGCGCAAGATTAACTCGCCGGAACATTCCAAACCATTCTCCTGCAATGTGGTCATCACACGGTGGTCTGGCGCTATCTGAAACACCGCTGTGACACTGCCTTGATCGCAACCGTGGCGAACCAAACCCACATCGCCGCGCGCGCCTGTGGCCAAGCCGAGAGAGTCTAGTAAAATAGATTTACCCGCCCCCGTTTCGCCCGTCAGCGTGCAAAGATTGGCTTGCCAGTCTAGGTCTAGCTGGTCGATTAAAACAATGTTTCGAATGGACAGCGATATCAGCATGCTTGCCCCTAAAATACGGCGCTTAAGGCTCGACTAATCCAGGAGGTCTCGTCCTTAACTGGCTCTAAGTCTCGCTGGCGTAAAATGCGATAGCTGTATTTATACCATGGGCTGGAGGGATAATTATAGCCCAACACAGCCGCCGCGTTTTGCGCTTCATGGGGCACGCCCAATAGCAAAAACGTCTCGGTTATCCGGTGCAAAGCCTCCGGTACATGACTGGTACGACTGAAGTTTTCAACCACTCTGCGAAAGCGCGAGGCGGCGGCAATATAATCACCCCGGTTTTGATAAAACCGACCGACATCCATTTCCTTGCCCGCAAGGTTATCGTTGGTTAAGTCGATTTTCAAAACCGCATCCCTTGCATAGTCCGTTTCAGGATAGCGTCGAATGACTTCGCCCAATGCATATTGCGCCAGCTCGGTTGTGCGTTGGTCTAGCTTAATGTCCGAGATGCGCTCGTATTGGCAGATAGCCATCAGATAATAGGCATAAGGGGCTTGTTCATTGCCCGGGTAAAGGGCAAGAAACCGCTGTGCGGTGCCAATGGCTTCGTCATATTTGTTTTGCAAATAATACGTATAGGCCGACATTACCAAAGCGCGGCGGGCCCATAAAGAATAAGGGTGCTGGCGCTCTACTTCATCGAACTCTTGTGTCGCGAGAATGTAATTACCGCGCGCCAGCTCGGCATGGGCATGATTATAAATCACCTCAACCGGGCGTTCGACATATAGGGCTTCGATATCTTTTACCCCACCACAAGCGGACAGAGTGACAGCGATCAAAGCAACAGAAAATATATGTATTAAGCGCATCTAGCGATTCCTAAGTTAGGCTCTATATTTACTGCATTGCGCAAGCACAAGCCAGCATCAAAGCGCTAAATCGGTTTTAAATTAAAGGAAAAAAGCTGCTATTCAGCCGCTAGAATGGTTTCGCCATCGGCCAGATTAACCAACTCAAAGGCGTCGGCCTCTTGGAACAAAGCGTTCAGCAAGTCATTGTGCAGCGCGTGGCCAGACTTATAGCCACGATAGCGGCCAACAAGATGCAGACCCATGAGGTATAAATCACCGATCGCATCCAACAGCTTGTGCTGAACAAACTCACGCTCAGAGCGCAGGCCTTCTTCGTTCATCACTGTGTCGCCATCAACAACAATCGCATTTTCAACCGAACCGCCTAGCGCCAAGCCAGCTTTATGCATGGCTTCCACTTGCTGCAACATGCAGAAAGTGCGGGCACTGACAACATCGGTGTCGAAGTTTCCATCGTCCAACGTAAGGGCATAGGACTGACGGCCAATAGCGCCGCTTTCGAAATCAATCTCGGCTTCAAACACGCTTTCATCGTCTGGCAGCAATTCGCAATAGCTGTCGCCATTGCCAACGCGCACAGGTTTTTTGATACGAACCACACGGCGCGATACGCCAAGCTCGCGCAAGCCAGCTTGCTGGATCATGGCGACGAAAGGTTTGGCGCTGCCGTCCATGATAGGCACTTCCGGAGCGTCAATCTCGATGATGGCATTATCAACCCGCAAGCCAGCCAAAGCTGCCATCAGGTGTTCTACCGTGCCAACAACGTGGCCGAAGCGGTTACCGATTTTAGAAGATAAAGTTACTTCACAAACACTGGCGCAAAGAGCCGGGATAACGGCTTCTTCTGGCGTCTCAATGTCAGTGCGCATAAATACGATGCCTGTATCGGCAGCGGCAGGGCGCACCCGCAGGGTAACGGTTTTGCCAGAATGAAGACCAATGCCCGTTAGGCTCGCGTCGGCTTTCAACGTGGTCTGCCAAACCCCCATGCGCGCCGCAGCTGGCAAGACAGCATGAGACACGGCACTAAATTGTGCGTTCATCTCTGCTATGCTAGCGGGTGCAACCATCAGGGTTTCCTCATTAACGACTCAAACATTTGAGACATCTATGAGTGTTTTCTACCTATCCCCCCGATGCACCTCAATTAACAGATTATTGCCTTTTGTTACATCGCTGTAACTTTTTGAAACATCGTTAGAACATAGTTAGAACACCGGAAATCCGCTAAAAATGCCACTTCGCGTTTTTGTGAGGCTCTGCCTACGGTTATCACACATTACGCGCGACACATGCACCCAACCGGCGTTCACGTCATTTGGCAGTGGAAACTCTAAAATAAGTTGGTCATAAGTGAGATTTGACTGTATCCAACGCACCAGACTTAGCTGGCTCAGGCCAGTAATCTCAAAGTCGACAGCCGCCCCCTGACAGTGCTGGCTGTTGGCACTGCCCCCAATCGCTGCGTTAAGCGCGGGACACCGATATCCGCTAGAGGGGGAAATCGGCACGCGAAACTCTGCCCGCACAGGCTCTAGTATTTGCGTGCATACGAGTTTGAGCGCCTCCAACTCCCTAGGGCAAGGTTGGTTTACAATCCCGAGGCGGGTGGCGGTTTGCGATTTCGTTAATTCTTGCAAACTGAAATGGGGCGATAGCAGCATCTCCCCAATATACACCCCGAGGCAGCGGCGGGGATGAGCTTGCGTCATAAGAAAACGGCCCGAGTTGCCCCGAGCCGTTTCCTAATCTTATTACAAAGCTAAAAGTTAGCGGCGCAAGAAAGCCGGAATATCTAGCTGGTCCGTATCAAACGAAGAGGCAGACATGGTCGGCCCTGTTTGCATACTGGTCTGAACAATTGGCTCAGAGCTTACAGCATCGGAGCTAGGCGCAGAGACCGTGGCAGACACCGTGGGTGCAGCAACTTCTGCCTTAGGCGCAACTGGCGCGGCTTCGGCTACCGGACTGTTATCCTTGGTTCCCAAATCCAGAATTGGCGCTTGTGCCACTTCTTCAGCTTTGGTTTCCATCACAGGTTCTGGAGCCTTAATCTCAGCCGCCGTGGCTGGGACTTCTGGCGCACCATCTAGCTCGTTTTGAAACGCAGCCGGTTGAGCCATAGGGGTTGGCTCTGGCATACCAACTGGCATACCAACGGGCATATTACTTGGCATATTACTTGGCAACGGCGCTTCTGTAACCTCAAGCGGAGCTGCAGGCGCATCACTAATTGGCGCTTGCTGAACCGGGGCTTCATCGCGAGCTTGCTCTTCGAGCGCAATACGGGGCGCAGGCATGGTTTGTGCCGACGTCGTATCTTTTTTAGCGCCAAACACGCGATCAATGAACGAGCGTTTGCGTTTCGAAATAGGCTGGTGAGATGGCTGTTCAGCCCGCTCTCCGGCCAGAAAGCTTGGCAAATCACTATCTGCCGCAGCTGACGCTGGCGCCTCTATAGGAGCCGCTGGCTCTAGGTTTGGCGCAGTCTCTGCTTGGGCAGTGGTGGCGACTTCATTTGGCGTCATTTGGATAATCCGACCGCCATCCAAAGCCGTCAATTTAGCCTCTTCCGCGTCAATACCTGTTGCCACAACCGAAACCCGCATCATGCCGTTCAAGGCTTCATCGAAGGTCGAGCCGATGATGATATTGGCTTCTGGGTCGACTTCTTGCTTGATGCGGCTGGCCGCTTCGTCCAGCTCATAAAGCGTCATGTCATTGCCGCCAGTGATGTTAATAAGCACACCGCGCGCGCCTTGCATCGACACATCGTCGAGCAATGGGTTGGCAATGGCGGCTTCGGCAGCTTCGACGGCACGTTTGTCGCCTTCGGCTTCGCCTGTGCCCATCATCGCTTTGCCCATCTCGTTCATCACGGTGCGAACATCCGCGAAATCGAGATTGATAAGACCTGGCTTGATCATCAAATCGGTGATGCCCGCCACGCCCGAATGAAGCACTTCATCGGCCATCGCAAACGCTTCAGCAAAAGTTGTCTGAGCATTGGCAATGCGGAACAGATTTTGGTTCGGGATGATAATCAGCGTATCGACTTCTTTGGCCAGCGCTTCGATGCCTGCCTTGGCCGAGCGCATGCGTCGGCCGCCTTCGAAATCAAACGGTGTGGTAACTACGCCGACCGTCAAAATGCCTTGCTCGCGCGCCGCGCGGGCAATAACCGGTGCCGCGCCTGTGCCTGTGCCGCCGCCCATACCAGCGGTGACAAAAGCCATGTGCGAGCCTTGCAACATGTCCACAATCTCGGAAATGGTTTCTTCGGCTGCGGCTTTACCCACTTCTGGGTTGGAGCCTGCGCCAAGTCCTTCGGTAATCTTCGAGCCGATTTGGATGCGTCGATCTGCACTTGAATTGGTTAGCGCTTGTGCGTCTGTATTGGCGACAACAAAGTCGACGCCCTCCAGACCCGCAGCGACCATATTATTGACAGCATTGCCGCCTGCGCCGCCAACACCAAACACAACAATGCGTGGCTTGAGTTCACGTTTCGGTGGAACGGTTAATTGAATACTCATGACTTTCTCCTTATCTACTCGCCGAATTTAGCGAGATCTG
Source organism: uncultured Rhodobiaceae bacterium (assembly GCA_963932545.1). Lineage (GTDB taxonomy): Bacteria > Pseudomonadota > Alphaproteobacteria > RS24 > RS24 > UBA8337. Next base: position 31,338 of record CAWVRH010000019.1, read on the forward strand.
GTTTGGGTTCTGAATGGTCAAAACTCGGTTGCCATCCAAGGCCTTAGAACCTTGAGATGGGTAAAATTTGCCGTCTAACGCCGGCGTTAAATGGGTTTGCTCTCTCATCGGACCTACCTTCACGGCTTGGGACATTAAAAATTCCTCCGTAGCCAGTTTCCGAGCCAGCCGAACGCGCCAGCAGCACGCCCTTCCTTCAGCACAGCATCGGCATGATTGCGCCCGGCATAGGTCAATAGACCCGCACAGGCAGAAAACGCAGGCCCAGTCGCACTTTCGGGCAGGCCTGTCAGGCGCATGGGAGATCCCAATCGTGCCTGTTTGTCTAAAATTGTATGCGCCAGTTCGCGCGCGCCATTGAGCTGCGCGGCGCCCCCCGTCAACACCACACGCCCGCCCGCCATATTGGCAAAGCCGCTTTGGGTTAACTTGGTTTGAATCATCTCAAAGGTTTCCTCTAAGCGCGGGCGAATAATCTTGGTCAGCTCACTGCGCGGAAGCGTTTGGTGGTCGTCGCCCATAACCGGCACCTCAAACTGCTCGCGTTCACCGCTTGGGGTTGCCAAAGCACTGCCGTAAAGCGTTTTGATGCGTTCTGCCGTGGCCATGGAAACATTTAGACCTTGCGCAATATCGGTTGTGATATGGCGCCCGCCAACGGGCACAACGCAAGTAAATATGACATCGCCTTGGTGAAATACGCTGGCACTTGTGGTTCCTGCGCCCATATCAAGGTGCAGCACACCCAGATCAATCTCATCTTGCACCAGGGTAGACAGCGCGCTTGCATAAGGCGTCACTACTAATTTTTCACAGCGTAAATGGCACTGCTCAATGCAAGTTAGCAAATTGCGAGCTGGCCCCGCAGGTATGGCCACCATATGCATGGTGACTTTCAACTTTTCGCCATTCATGCCACGTGGGTCGACGATGCCGTAATGATCGTCAATGCCATATCCAACGGGGATGGCATGAAGGATTTCCGTATCGGCCGACCAAAAGTCCTCATGCGCCCCGCGCAAGGCCATGGCCATATGTTCTTGCGTCACTTTTTGCCCAAGCAAAGGCACATCCGCCTCGACCACTCGGCTTGTCAAGAGACCGGACGACACGCCGATAACCACATCGCGCACTTCCAAGCCGGCCATCCGTTCGGCGGCATGTACCGCCGCGCGGATGCTGTCTTCCGCTGCCCGCATGTCGACCACTTGTCCTGCGACCACGCCTTCTGAAACGTGATGGCCAAGACCTGAAATTCTTACCAAACCATTTTCACCCGAACCATCGACACTATGCTCACCAATCAGGCAGGCGACCTTGGAGGTGCCCACATCGAGAGCCGCAATGACCCCACGACGCAACGGCATAGACGTGCGCCGATCGAATTGAGCGATGTTCAGAGGTAGATTCACGAAGCAACCTTTGCGCTAGTGAGTTTAGGGGGCAAGCTTTGGCTAGAGCGCCCAGAGTCGGGGCGTAAAAGAACCCGATCCGGCAAACGCAAATCAATGGCTTGGTTTTCAACAGCCAGAATGCGGCGATCTTTTTCCAACCGCATGAGGCGATTTAAGGCGCCTTCAATATTGCCCTCTGGCAACAATACTTGGCCGCCATGGTCGAGGCGAACCGTCCAGCGACGCCCACCTGTCCAATGCGCTGCCACCATACGATTGCGCAGCACGGGATAGGCTTTCAATTGATCCATCAAATCACTGGCCCGCAAGGTGGAGCCCTCGCCAGAAAAAGTCGGCAGGTGTTCAAAGGCGCGCAAATGCTGGCGCGTAATCGCCACTCCATTGCGGTCAATCAGAGCTTTGTGAAGGTCACCTTGATACAGCGCAAAAGGCTCGCGCTCCGTCAGCTTCACGTGCAGAATATTGGGCAAACGCCGCAGAACAACCGCTTGTTTGACCCAAGGCAGAGCTTCCACGCGAGCATGCATTTCGCCTAAGTCGAGCGCGAAAATGGCGCCACCTTGTTGCGCATCTATGGCGCTCAAAAGGTCTGCGGTTTGCGTGCGTTTGCGGCCTTCCACAGTAATATCATTAATCTCAAAGCCCATGGCTCTGGTGACCGCATAGGTTTTCCCACGCACCATTTCGGCGGCGGGGGTAAGCATATCAAAGCGGAAAACACTGGCCACAACAGCCGCGCAAACCAGCGCCAAACTGGCCAAACGAAGTTTACGACCCGACCATAAAACCCGCAGGCCAATGGCCATAAGGTTCAGCGGTGTAACCAGAATGGAGATAAGGGTATCGCTGATACGATTTTTTAAGCTCGGCTTAGGCAATTTCGTTTGTTTTACCGTTGGCATGAGGCATCCTCCACAATCCATTGAACTAAATCGGCAAAGCCTATGCCTCTATGGGCGGCCATTTCTGGCACCAAAGAGAGCGGCGTCATGCCGGGTTGGGTGTTAATTTCTAAAAGCACAAGTTGGTCTTTGTCGGCGTCGAAGCGGAAGTCCGCTCGGCTAACGCCGCGACAACCAAGGGCTAGGTGCGCGGCCAAACTAATTTCTTGAATTTGAGCTGCCAAAGATTCGGAGATATCGGCTGGCAAATCATGGCGCGATCCGCCCTCTTCATATTTGGCGCGATAATCATACCAGCCATTGCTCGGCACAATTTCCATTACGTCCAGCACTTGCCCACCCATGACGGCGCAAGTTAACTCGCGCCCCGCCACATAGGCTTCCACCATGGCCATGTCATCGAAAGCCCAACCCGCTTCGGTTAAACAATCAGGCACCGCATTAGAGCCATCGACGACAATCTCAATGCCGACACTGGAGCCCTGATTGACCGGCTTCACCACATAAGGCGGCTCGATAGGGTGGCCTTGTACGCTGCCTTTTTCGACCAAGATAGAGGCGGCGATAGGCAAATCAAGGGCAGCAAATACTTGTTTGGACAAATACTTATCCATCGCCAAAGCCGACGCGCGCACGCCAGAATGGGTATAGGGAATTTGCAAAACCTCTAAGAGCCCCTGCACTTCGCCGTCTTCGCCCCCGACACCATGCAGCGCGTTGAAACATATATCTGGCTTTATTTCAGCCAATTGTTGGTCGAGCGCGCGGGTCGCGTCTATTTCGGTGACGCGGTAACCAAGCTCGCGCAAGGCGGCCGCGCATTGCGCGCCCGAGATTAAGCTAACCTCGCGTTCGGGAGACCAACCGCCCATCAGTACGCCGATATGTTTTGCGTCGCTCATACAGCCTCCCCGATGCGTTTGATTTCCCAGTGCAAATCTTCGCCGCTAGTTTCAGACACGAGGGCGCGAACTTGCTCGCCCAGAGTTTCCAAATCGGCGGCGCTGGCTTGGCCATGATTGATCATAAAGTTGCAATGCAGCTCAGATATTTGCGCATCGCCAACTTGCAAGCCACGCGCGCCTGCTGCATCGATGAGCTTCCAAGCCTTGGGGCCTTGCGGGTTGGCGCCGCCCGGATTTTTGAAGGTCGAGCCCCCGGTGCGCGATTTTATCGGCTGGGGTTCTTCGCGTTTAGCGGAAATTTCATCCATCGCGGCCATAATCGTTGGCTGGTC
>CAWVRH010000020.1:0-30202 GCA_963932545.1 uncultured Rhodobiaceae bacterium
TAGCCAACTATTTGGCAGGCTCTATTTTTATATATGAAAGCAGGGTGTTTTTTTGTGTCCCCCTATTGAACACTTTGGCCTCAGAAACGAAGACAATACTTCTATCGAATTGCATCTTCTTGGCACAGTTATGTCACAGTTGCTGCAGTTACAGCACTCAGGGATATACAAAATACAAAAGTCTGCTATCGTGTAAACGTTAGATTTCAGGGAAAGAGAGTGCAAGCAGCTTTAGCTGCGGTGAGCTGCACAGCAGCAAACTACATTGACATTGTAGGGGTCACTGGTTCAATCCCAGTATCGCCCACCACCAGCCTCGGCACACTCGTTTGGCGCAAAGTTAAGGGCGCCTGACCCGCCAGAAGTTATAGGAATATCCGTGTCTTTCGAACAAGAAATGTCCCCCCCAGAACAAGCCATTCATATGGCTTCCAGTTTCTATGCCGAGCTTACGGCCAGCGCCACAAAAGAAGAGGCGCTTGTCGATATTCTTGAGAAGCTGGAGCCAGAGGCGCGTAAAGCTAATTTTGTGACCGCTTGCGGTCTGAAGACTAATTTCACGACGGTGCAAGAATTTCCTCTCGAGCTTACGGAATATGCCGAGATCGCTATCGGTCATTTAAACGATGTCGTTTATTGCCATGCCGCTTTGGTGCAAATTCTGCGCGCGCAAGAAGTGGAGTATCAGTTTGCGGATGAAATTGAGCTGAGCAATAAGATAGAGAAAGTCGTGGAGGGCGTGACGCAAGAGTTATTCGCCATTCTCACGGAAGAAGAAAAAGGCGTGATGATAAACGAAGATGTTTTCGCTAAACGCCTGCTGGATAAGCTTTGCGAAGAGCCGGCGTAAAACAAAACCCATACCCAAATGCCAAATTCAGCGGGAGAGCGCTTGGCTCCCCCGCCTGTTTATTGGCTGCCTAGAAAGGCCGCAAGTACTGGGCTTTTACCTGCATGGGCAGGGTTGCTAAAACAACGAGGGTGGCGATGGTGAAATATAATTTGGACATAGAACTCTCGACCAGTTTGATAATGTGAATTTGAAATCCAAAAATATAAAACTCTCAATTTTTGGCGCCTCTAGAGTTTGGGAGAGTGGCTTGCCCTAGCGTCAAAATTAACGCATCTTAATCCCGTAAATTGTAGAGAAGTGTTATGCGCAAGTTTGTTTTTAAGTTGGCCTTTTGTCTCGCCTTTTTGGCCAGTTCCCCAGCCGTCCAAGCAGCGGAATTGCCTAAATGTCGCCATGTCGCTGGGTTTGAGAGCAAGCCTATTTGTGAAGCCAGAAACCAGCGCGCGCAGTGGCAAGCCGAAGAAACGGCCCGCCTGACCGCTTATCAAATTGGCCTCGTGCTGGAGCACCACAAGGCTCGAGAGGCGCAAATGTCTGAAGCGCAAGACGGATTTATCGCTAGCGTGAAAGGCCTGATAGACACGGTTATTTCGTCTATCAAAGGTCTGTTTTAGGCGGCGGTTTAAACTCTTTTAGTTTGGGAAGTTTTAAGATGATGAAATTATATGCTGCTAAACGGCTCGCTCCAATGAGTTGCGCTTTGATGCTCGTTTGTTTTGTTTGGGTCTTGCCGGCCGCAGCCCAAAGCGAGCTTAAACGCACGCAAGGGTTTTATGAAAAGGCCCAGCTTGCTACCTTGCTGAGCGGCGGCGACCTTACGGGTTGGTGGCTGGAAAATGTGGCGCGCACGCTGCCTACCGCCAATTTGGCCAACCGCCAGCCTAAGGCTCTGCGCAATGGCAGGAAGCTGAATGCCACAAAAATCAAGGCCGCAACGCATCTTGGCGACATGACTTTGGCACAAGCGCTGGTTCATGAAAAATCGGGCGCCAAGGCCATGATTGTGGTGCATCGCGGCAAAGTGGTGTTCGAGAGCTACCCAAATATGACCGAGTTTGACAGCCACCTTTGGGCGTCAGTTGCCAAGCCAACGGCGGCGCTTTTGATCGAGATGCTGATCGATAAAGGGCTGATTAAAGATACAGATTTGATGGTGCAGCATCTTCGCGACTTTAAGGGAACGCATTGGGATAAGGTTCGAGTGGTTGATTTGCTGGATATGACGGCGGGCTTAGACTTGGTCGAAAATCCTGTGACCCGCCAGAACCCAAACTCCATTCCTATTCGGACTTTTTTAGCCGAGTTCGGTCAGCCCAATATCGCGGGCAAAATGGAGACCGTGCGCGATGTGTTGAAAGCCGCCAAGCCTTTGGGGCAGCCGGGCAATCAGTTTGATTACAGCTCCTCCGTCACCCAAGCTCTGGTGTTCTTGGCGGAAGAAGTGACCCAAACCCCTTGGCCCGAATTGATGGATGCTTGGGTTTGGTCGCATACTTACGCGGAAGGCCCTTTGCAGGTTCATCTGGCCCCCGACGGCACAGCGGCTGCCCATGGCATTATGTCTTCGCGGTTGCGAGATCTGGCGCGCTTTGGCTTGCTCTATACAAATGACTGGAAGGTTGCGGCTAAAAAGAAAATTGTCTCCGAGGCTGCTTTGCGCCGAATTCAGGCAGCCCCGCGCGGCTATGAATTTTTTAGCAAAGGCTACACTGGCCCCGTGATGGAAGGTTGGCTCGGCGCAAAACCAAAGTCTAATTCTCGACAATGGGATGCGGTATTTGAAGACGGTGCCATGTTTAAAGGTGGCTTGTTCGGACAAGGCCTGTATGTCTCGCCAGAGAATGATTTGGTCATCGCCTTTTTCTCTAAGGTGGTGAAAACCCCATTGGGCCGATTTTTGCGCCCGATCGATGCCTATTTGGCCCGATAACTTATTTCACAAAATGCCCGATAACTTATTTCACAAAATGAAAGAAAATCTCATGTCTAAAACCTCTAAAAAAGCCGCCTCTGGCCCGCTAAAAACCCATTGGATGATTTATGGAGCCAATGGCTATTCAGCTCAATTGGCGATCGAAAAAGCAGTGTCGCAAGGACTTACCCCTATTTTGGCTGGCCGAAACCGTGCGTCTATTGAGGCACTGGCGGCAACGCATGGGCTGGATATGCGCATCTTTGATTTGACGGACATTGAGCATGTGGCGGCGCAATTGGCGGATGTGAAATTGGTTAGCAATTGCGCGGGGCCGTTTTCGGCAACAGCCGAGCCAATGATGCGCGCGTGCCTTGAGGCCGGCACCCATTACACCGATATTACTGGCGAGATTAGCGTCTTCGATGCCGCGCAAGCGCTAGATGGCGAGGCTAAAAAAGCCGGCGTCGTTTTGTGCCCGGGCGTGGGCTTTGACGTTATTCCAACCGATTGCATGGCCGGCTATTTACATGACGCCATGCCCGATGCCACGCATTTGACCTTAGCTTTCGCAGGCAATATGTCGGTCAGCCCTGGCACCGCGAAAACCTCTGTGGAGGCTTTGGGCGACGGCATGAAAATTCGCGTTGACGGAAAAATGGTAAGCGTTGGGCGGGGCTATAAAATGCGTCAGATCGATTATGGAAATGGGCCTATCCTGTCTTCTGTCATTCCGTGGGGTGATTTATCGACGGCCTATTGGCAAACCAAAATTCCCAATATTCGCGTTTATACCTCGCATAGCGGTGGACGCATGGGGGTCTATTTATTCCCCGTGGTGAAGTATTTGTTGAAACTCAAATTCCTACAAAACTTCGCCAAAAAGAAGATTGAGCAAAGCGTCACCGGTCCTACCGAGACGGAGCGCGACAGCAGCGATACGTTGGTTTGGGGGGAAGTCGAAAACGCATCTGGAAAGACCCTAAGCGCGACTTTGCGCGTGCTCAATGGGTACACGGTCACCCGCGACGGCATTCTTATGACGGCTAATTATTTGACCGGCTATAATGGCGATGGTGGCTGTTTGACCCCCGCTCAGATGCTGGGCAGTGAGCTGGCGGAACAATTACCGGGCGCGGGTAAAATAACCTTAAGCCCCTAAACGAGCTATTTTTTGGCGCGGGGTGTCTATTTTTAGAATCTTGGTTTAGGCTATTCCTTAACTAGGAGAAAAATATGACCCGCGTCTTTACCCTGTTTGCCCTGCTGTTCGCCTCACCGGCGTCGGCTGCTTCTTTAGACGATAAGATAAACGAATTAGCTCAGCCGCTTACAGATGTGATTTCAGCGTTTATTTTCTTCTCTGTGCCGGTTGCTGGTGCGGATGTGCCGCTGATTGTTTGCTGGCTTATATTCGCAGCGATTTTCTTTACTTTTTATATGGGCTTCATCAATTTTCGCGGCTTCACGCATGCGGTCTCTATCCTTCGCGGTGCCTTGAAAAATGACAAGCACGACGGAGAAATCTCTCACTTCCAAGCGCTAAGTACTGCGATGTCTGGAACCATTGGCGTCGGCAATATTGCGGGCGTGGCGATTACGGTTTCGCTTGGCGGGGCAGGGGCTATTTTTTGGCTTGTCTTGGCCGGTTTTGTGGGCATGACCACTAAATTCGTGGAATGCACTCTAGGGGTTAAATACCGTGTGCTGAACCCCGATGGCACAGTTTCGGGCGGGCCTATGTATTATTTGCGCGACGGTTTGGCGCAAAAAGGGTTTCCGCGTTTGGGGAACTATCTTGGTAAATTCTTTGCCGTTAGCATTGTTATCGGCTGTCTGGGCGCGGGCAATATGTTTCAGTCCAATCAGGCCTATGTGCAATTGGTCGAAGTTTCTGGCGGCACTAACAGCCCCTTGGTCGGCTATGGCTGGCTGGTAGGACTGGCCTTGGCCATAATGGTGGGCTTGATTATTGTTGGGGGTATTAAATCCATCGCCAATGTCACCGCTCGCCTCGTGCCTTTCATGATCCTGATTTATGTCGTCGGCGCTGTGATTATTCTGGTGATGAACGCCTCGGCTATTCCGGGGGCTATCGGCGCCATTTTTGCAGGCGCCTTTACCATGCATGGGGTCTCGGGTGGCTTCATCGGGATTATGATTTTGGGCTTTCAACGGGCTGCGTTTTCCAATGAAGCGGGTCTCGGATCGGCTGCCATTGCACATTCGGCGGTGAAAACAGATGAGCCCCTAACCGAGGGTTTCGTGGCGCTTTTGGAGCCTTTCATAGATACAGTGGTGATTTGCACCCTGACCGGACTGGTGCTGATTACCACACTGCCGCACGAGGTGCTGACGGGCGGCGGCTTGTCGGGCATCGAGCTGACATCTTCGGCTTTTGAGAGCAATATTTCTTGGGCACCAGTGCCGCTATCTATGGTGGCTCTGATGTTTGCTTTCTCCACCATGTTGGCATGGGCTTATTATGGCATCAAAGGCTGGACGTTTTTGGTTGGGGAAGGAAAGCTGAAAGAACGCGCCTTTGGCGTGGTCTTTTGTGTGTTCATCGTCATCGGCGCATCGATACAGTTGAGTGTTATTCTAGATTTTGCCGATGCGCTGATTTTCGTGATGGCGATACCCAATATCATTGGCCTGTATATTCTGGCACCTGATGTGAAAAAAGATCTGCAGGTCTATATGGCGAAGCTGAAAGACGCTTCGTAAAGTAAGCCGCAGACATAAAAAAACACCCACGCAATGGGGTGCTTCATTAGGCAAAGATTGCCGATATAAAATTAAAAGGGCCCGCCGGCAAATGCCGACGGGCCCTTGAAATATTAGTCAGCTGGGCCGAGGTTAACAGCAGAGTATTTGCCGTTTTTACCTTGCTGCTTTTCAAAGGAGACTTTCATCTCTTCTTTGAGCTGCAAGCCGCTAGCTTCAACTGCGGAGATGTGCACGAATACATCGTCTTCACCATCAACAGCAATAAATCCATAACCTTTTGTGGCATTAAACCACTTCACAGTACCAGTAATCATTAGTCAGTCCTAAAGTTGTGTCTTTTGCGTACGTAATTTAAAAAAGTAGCAAAACCAACCAAAGGGAGATGCTAAGCTGCGCCAAAAGAAACCTATAACGTCACGCAGCACTTTCTCGCTACCATATGGGCAGAGAAAAGCAAGTAAAAACTTAAATTTTTATGAACTGTCTGAGCTGAAAACGCAGATAACGCTTGTATTGCCTAGTTTTATCTTGCCCCAAGCGGCTTGGGCGGATTAGGGTAAATGTCTAATTTTAGAGGAGCCTTCGATGAGCGAAACACATTACGAACCGCCAAAAATTTGGACATGGGACAAAGAGAGCGGAGGTCGGTTTGCGGCAATCAATCGCCCCATCGCCGGTCCAACGCATGAAAAAGAGCTGCCCGTGGGCGAGCATCCTATCCAGCTATACTCGTTGGGAACGCCAAATGGCGTCAAAGTTACCGTGATGCTCGAGGAGCTTTTAGCGCTCGGACACGCAGGCGCAGAGTATGATGCTTGGCTGATTAATATCGGAGAAGGAAATCAATTCTCCAGCGGATTTGTTGAGTTGAACCCTAATTCAAAAATTCCCGCTATGGCCGATCGTTCTGGGGACACGCCGCTACGCTTGTTTGAAAGCGCTTCGATGCTGGTGCATCTAGCCGAAAAATTCGATGCCTTTTTGCCAAAAGACGGCGCCAAACGGGCCGAGTGTTTTAACTGGTTATTCTGGCAAATGGGCTCAGCGCCTTATTTGGGCGGCGGCTTTGGTCATTTTTATGCCTATGCGCCCGTCAAAATTGAATATGCCATCGACCGTTTTGCCATGGAAGTGAAGCGCCAACTCGATGTGCTGGAACGCCATCTCGCCGATAATCAATTTATGTGCGGGGATGAATATACCATCGCAGACATGTCGATATGGCCTTGGTATGGCGCCTTGGCGATGGGCATTTTGTATGACTCGGCGGAGTTCTTGCAGGTGCATGAATATACGCATGTCTTGCGTTGGGCGAATGAGATTTCGGCTCGCCCTGCTGTGCGTCGGGGGCGTTTGGTCAACCGGGCATGGGGTGCGGAAATGGTGCCAGAACGCCATAGTGCTGCCGATGTAGATACGCCGCAAAAAGGCGATCCCGATAGCCGTCTATAAATTAGACGACAGGTTTTTCTGCCAAAATGAAAAGCAAAGAAAAAGCCGCCGAGCGAACTCGGCGGCTTTTGTTTGTTAGATCGTAAGCACCTATCTTTCGACAGGGGCTTAGATATCTTTTTGCGGCTGAATGAGATATTTCTCGCCGGTTTTCTTTGGCATGTAGCGCGCCGCATTCGCTGGGTCGATGGCTTCTAGCAGCGACAGCGTATCGGTGATGTGGCTGGCGAAAGTGGTTTTAATTTCATCTGCAACGCGGGCTTGCATGGCGCCGAGTTTTTCGGGACCCATTTTTTGCAAGTTTGGCGTTAGCAAATAACCGCCGCATGCCCAGTGCATGCCGTAGCTTTGGCCCAAAGTAATTTGGCCCATGCCGAGGCGACCATAGACATAAACTTGTTTGAACTGGTCGGAGCCATAGGTGTTCAGGCCCGAAGCCGAACGACTGAAGGCGCGCTCCATAGCGGCCAAAAGCGTGTCGGCCATGTCGCCAGCGCCAATGGCGTCAAAAGCGAGGCTGGCTTGTGTGTCGGCGATGGCATCTTCCAGTTGGCTCGAGAAGTCTGCGTCTTTCGAGTTGATGATATATTTTGCACCAAGGTCTTTCAAGATTTTCGCTTGCTCGTCAGAGCGGATAACGCAGACCAAATCAATGCCGTCTTGCAGGCAAAGTTTCAACAACATTTGGCCGAGGTTCGAGGCGGCTGCCGTATGCACAATGGCTTTATGGCCTTCGGCACGCATGGTTTCAATGAAGCAAAGGGCAGTCAGTGGATTAACAAATGACGACGCGGCTTCGTCGGCTGTCGTGCCTTCGTTGTGAACCAAGCACATAGCGGCGGGAACTTTGACAAATTGTTGATAGGAAGCGCCAGTCACCAAAGAAACCAGTTTGCCTTCCATTTGTTTTACATTGTCGCCAGCGGCCACAATGGTGCCCGCGCCTTCGTTGCCCACAGGCAAAGATTGGCCGATACGGGCTTTCATAGGAGCCAACATGCCTTCAGGCACAGGCGCTACCATTTTGTGCTGATTGCCTTCGCTGATCAGTTTGCCTTTTGAATAATCGGCAAACCCTAAAAGCGGAAACATATCTGACGGGTTAATCGGCGAGGCTTCGATGCGAACCACAACTTCATCTGGACCCGGCGTCGGGATATCGTTTTCGACGATGGAAAGAACAATCTCTCCAGCTTCGGTGACGGTTGAAAGAATTTGACGGTTACCACTCATGGGTTTCTCCTTTTAGAGGTTAACGATAATGGGCAGGACGCCCAAATAAATTAGGGACGCATGCCCGTAAGGTATGGGGATGGCGCTTCGGTACGCGCGTTTAACGCTAATTGCAACCATTGTATCAGCTTTGGTCGCGTCTCGCGCGGGTCGATTAACTCATGCACACTTAGCCCCTCAGCCCGTGGGAAGGGTGATTGCGTATCGGCCAACATGTCTTCTAATTCTTTTTGCCTAGCTGCGGGGTCCTCGGCAGCGGCAATCTCGCGCCCGAAGGCTACGGCCACACCGCCCTCTACAGGCAAGGCTCCACTGGCGGCGCTGGGCCAATTGAGCATATAGGCGTCAGGCCCGAAATGGGCTTGGGCTGCCACCCCAAAGGCTTTTAAAACCTGTACGCTGGCCCAAGGCACACGGCTTTGTAGCACCGCAGAAATAGCCGCCGTGCCATGGCGAATGGTGCCCGCCGCTTCGCTGTCGGGGCCAATCATAAAGCCTGGCTCATCGACAAAGCTGATGATGGGTAGGTGGAAACTATTACAAAAATCCACAAAGCGGCGCAGCTTTTGGGCGGCTGCGGCGGTCATGGCGCCTGCGTAATACATGCAATCATTACCGATGACGCCGACGCTCTCTCCATTGAGCCGCGCCAATCCGGTAATTAGGCTGGGGCCATATTTGCGCGACATTTCGAAGAAGCTAGAGCCCTCTGGGTTTTGATCCATCACCATTTCAATGATTTTGCGCATCTGAAAAGGTTGGCGACGCGAGGTCGGGACAATCGAGGCGAGGGCGTCTTCGCAGCGGTCTATTTTATCACTCGGCACCAAGGCTTTTGGAAACGACCAAGCATTGTCGGGCACGTAAGATAAGAAGCGCGCGATTTGGCGCATGGCATCGGCTTCATCTTCGGCCAGATTATCGATGACGCCGCTGGCCAAATGCACTTGCGGGCCGCCCAATTCTTCTTTGGTCATGTCATGGCCAGTGGCGCGTTTGACTACTTGGGGGCCAGCGATTAAGACCGCAGCATTGGGGGTCATCACCGAAAAATGGGAGGCCACGAGGCGCGCCGCCGGAAGTCCCGCCACGGGCCCCAGCGCGGCCGCGGCGACAGGAATACTCGAGAGGGTTTGCGCCAAGGGCACAAATCTAGATTCGCTAAATACCGGATCGCCCAAAGGCCGGCGTGTCTTGTCATTGCCTGTGCCACCCACCGAGCCGCCGCCACCTTCGTGCAGGCGAATGAGCGGCACTTTATATTTTAGCGCCAATTGCTCGGTGTAAACGCTTTTGCGCAAGCCCGCCGGATTGGGCGAGCCACCACGCACGGTAAAATCTTCGCCGCCGACAATCACTTTGCGACCCTCGACTTGGCCAAAGCCGAGAATGAAATTGGCGGGCTGAAAATCTTTTAAGCTGCCGTCTTCATTATATTCAGGAACGCCCGCGCCTTCGCCAATTTCGTCAAAGCTGTTTTTATCAAGCAATGTGTCGATGCGTTCGCGAATGGTCAGGCGCCCTTTTTCGTGGTGCTTGTCTACCGCTGCTTTGCCGCCTTGCTGTTTGGCAAGTTTGCGTCGCGCGTGAATTTCATCGATTTCATTTTCCCAAGTCATAGCAGAACCTCTGTTAGACGCTCAACGTGGCGACAAGTTGGCCTTCGCCAATCATTTCGCCTTCGGTGACATGCAGATGGGTGCAAACACCGGCTTTCGGCGCGGTGATGGGGATTTCCATTTTCATCGATTCTAAGATGAGGATGACCTCGTCGGCCGCCAGTTCGGCGCCTTGCGTGGCAATGATTTTCCAAACGCTGCCCGCAATTTCACTTTTAATCTGCATGGTTTTCTCCCTCAAGAGGGAAAGCCTAAACAATGCAAGGGGGGTGGTGCAAGCCGACTTATTTGAAATCTAAGCCAAAAAGTGTATAAACGACGAGCTTTGAACTTCGGGTAAGCGCAAAACCAAGCGCTTTCCCAAAGCCAGTTAGAAGCGACCGAAATTTATAAAATGCTCGTTAAGGCATATAATCGAATAGGAACCTCTCCATGCGCATTGCTCTCGTTGCCTTTTTGGCTACTTCTATAGTCTGTAGTGTCTCGTCTCAGGCCGCTGATTTGCCCGAACCTCTATGGGAAGCTGGCGTGGGGGGTGGCGCTTTTAGCGGGCCGACTTACCCAGGTGCCGACGACACCACCACCCAAGCGCTTTTCATTCCTTATGTAATTTATCGCGGCGAAGTGTTTTCCATCGGCGAAGAGAGCGGCGTACGAGCCGTGGCTTTTGCCAATGAAAAATTTGAATTTGATATCTCTCTGGGCGCCTCTTTGGCCGCCGATGCCAGCGAAGATGATGACCGCGACGGCATGCCAGATTTAGAGTTTCTGTTTGAGATTGGGCCGCAAATTATTTATCACGCCGCGCAGTATGAACATAAAAGTTGGACATCGCATTTTGATATTAAACTGCGGACACGGGCCATCATCGCCACAGATTTGGGAAGCTTTGAAGAGCAGGGCTATATTGTCGAACCGGCGCTCGTGTATGAGCTGAAATCGAAACGCAATCGGCATTTGGAAATTCAATTAGATATTGAAATGATCAATGGTAGCGAACGCTTGAACGAGTATTTTTATGATGTTGATCGGCAATATGCCAAGGCCGGACGAGAAGAATATAAAGCGAAGGCGGGTTATATCGGCACGGAAGTCGGGCTTGGCTTATCGATACCGGTAAATCCACAATTGCGCCTATTTGGCGGCTTTGACGTCGAGTTTTATGATGGCTCAGCCAATCGGGACAGCCCCCTGTTTAAAGATGAGATGGGCTACTCTGGCGGTCTTGGTTTGGTGTATACATTCTTCGAGAGCGACGAACGCGTGCCACGGCGCTAATTGCCGATTGTTTTCAGTGTGAAAGTGACGTTTACGCTTGTCTCGGGCTCAATGCTGGTGCCCGACACACGCGCATAATCTCGCTCCATAGAAATTTGAAAAATCGTGCAATCGTCTTCATAGGTGAAGGCCGCATCGGTTTTTACCCGTGATTTGGTTTCTAGGTTTTCGCGTTGCGAGGCGCTAAACGCCCAATTTTGGGATATCTCCCAATCGAAATGGGTGGTGGCTTCTTCCAGAATATCTCTGCCAATTCCCAATTGTTCAGCTTCGTAAAAACTATGCTCTAGCCCCAGAGTTAGGCGCGCAAAAGCCAATTCGCCAGAGCTTTCGCTGCGCAGAATTTCATGGCTGTTTTTATCGAGGCGCGCATTTTGCTTGATCGTTAAGGGGCCCATATAAAGCGCCCAATCGGCCAAGAAAGCGGAATGCTCGTCGCCATAGCCAGATTTATGGGAGAATTGGAGGCCGGATAAATTATAGGACTGACCCACAAAGAATGAGCTGCGCACTCCGTTGGAAATATCTAATTCATGCGATAGGCCGACGTTTACGCGGCTGGCTTCATTGGTTGGCGCGATGGGCTGAAACAATTGCGCGCGGGTCAAATCTAGGCTGGCGGCGGCGATATAAGGGATGGAGGCATATCGGTCATTTTCACTGGCCAGCACCACTTGCGCTTTGGGCGTGAGGGTCTGGCGATGGCTAGGTCGTTTGCGTTGCAAGGGATACGATAAGGTAAGCGAGGTGGCGTTGGCGGCCAGCAACTCTTGCGCCGTTTCAATCTCGGCCGTCTGCGCTTCGGTTTCCTCGCCGCCATATTGATAGGCATCTAGAACCAGCCGATTGTTGGCCTCCCAAACAAAGCCGCCTTGGTTTACGTGGCGCCAAGACCAATCCAACTGGCTTTGCAGGTGGCTAACATCAATCCCCAAATCGCGCGCCTCATGGGTAAAACTATTTGTCATATCTAGCTGCCCGCCCAAAACCGCGCCGTCAAAGTAGATTTGATGGGTGAGGGTGGGCAGAATTCTGTCGACCGTGGCCGCCGTTTCCGGGGCGACGGCGTTGCGGAAGCTGCGAGTCTCAATGGTTAAATCTTGGTTGTCCCAAAGGCGGGTCGCGGTGAGGCGGTTTTCTAAACGCGAGTTGTCGTTGATTTTATAGCGTTTGAAAAACAAATCATCGGTGGCTTCTTGAATTGAAAAATCGACATCCCACGCGTCGAAGTGGAACTCGCCCGAGCCCAGCACCCCGCCGCGCGAGGTGAGGGCGGTGTCATCGGCCAATTTACCTTTCGGCTCATGTAAATAGGCGGTGAGTTCATACGTGCCTTTTTGCGTCAAATGCCGCCAATCGGTTTTTAAAAACGGGTCTTGCTTGGTGCTGAAGCGCGGCGTCAAAGTGAGGTCGTAATTAGACGCGAGGTCAAAGAAGTAAGGGGTCTCCAAGCCTCGGCCAAAAGTGTTGGAGCTGGTGAAAGAAGGGGCAAGAACGCCACTGCGACGCACCACTTCAGGGCCGGCGTGGGCCAAATAAGGAAAATAGGCAATCGGTAGGCCGTAGACTTCAAGGCGGGTATTTGTGTAGACGACATCTTGTGCGTCTTGGTCGTAATGAATGCGGCCTGCGCGCAATTGCCATAAGGGGCTAGCGTCGGGGTTTTTTTCACAAGCCGGACAAGAGGTGAAAACGCCACCTCGCATATCAAATTTAGCTCCGTCTTTGCGGGCTTTGGAAGCGCGAATGCGCGCGCCTTTCTCTAGGCTCATCCGCAGGTTTTTTAGGGTGCCTGTGTCTAAGGTGCGGTTTAACTCAGCCGAGGTTGCCGTAACTTTAGCACCGTCGGCTTGCGTTAAGACCAGCGGGCCTGGAATGCTAAGACGCGCAGGCGTATTTTGTGTCTCACGGCTTAAGCTCAAGCTTTGGGTGGTCAAACGCGCGCCCGCGCCATCTATTTGCACATTGCCTTTGGCGGTAATTCTCCCGCTAGTTTCTTCGATGATAATTTCATCTGCCTCAAGCGCGGATTTGGTTTGGCTTTGCGCGGGCAGGGGAAAATGAGCTGCCAAACTGGCAAGCCAAAGAGCGGCAAAAATGCGTGATTTTGGAGGCGTTCTCATCGGCTCAACATAGGCCAGTTTGCCAAGCTGCAAAAGCAATTGCTTTGTTGCGAATGAAGGCTATTTTGAGGGCTAGTGAAATGAGGCCCTTTGCGGTAAGGCGGAACTATGCTCGAGCGTTTTAAATTTTACTTAAGTCATATCGGCGCGGAGTTTGCCTTGGGTTTTGTTCCTTTTAAAGCTACAAAAAAAACGACTGGCTCCGCCCCCATTGTGAAAGCGTAAAACATATGACCCTTATCCCCATTATTATTTCAGGCGGCGCCGGCTCGAGATTATGGCCCGTATCGCGCCATGCCGAGCCGAAGCCTTTTATGGAAGTGGCGGGCAAACCCCTCTTGGCGCACGCTATCGACCGTGCCTTGGTGGAAGGGGCTAGCGATTTAATTATCGTGACCAACCAAGATCATTTGCATTTGTCGCAACACTTAATGGCGGACTATGCGCCTCATGTGAGCGCCCATTTTGTGCTGGAGCCCAAAGGGCGCAACACGGCGCCTGCGATTGCTCAAGCCGTGCATCATGTCATCGATGCATTTGGCGAAGCGGCGCATTGTTTGGTATTGCCCGCCGACCATATTGTGACCGATTTAGAGGCGTTTAAAGAGGCGGTAGAAAAAGCGACGGCTTTAAGTGGCGTGAGCGACACACAAGACGCTTTGGTAACTTTTGGGGTTGTGCCTAGCGCGCCCGACACAGGCTATGGCTATATTGAAGTGGCAGAGGCGGGCAAGGAACCGGCTCCGGTGCGCCAATTCGTTGAGAAGCCAGACTTGGAAACCGCCCAAGAGTATCTCGCCAGTGGGCGTTATTTTTGGAATAGCGGGATGTTTTATTTCTCGGCGGCGGCGATGGCCAAAGCGCTCAAGTCGCACGCGGCGGAGGTATGGTCGGCTTCGGCCGATTGTTTTGCCACCAGCACGCTAGACGCTGGCGTTCGCCGTTTCGACGAGGCGGCGTTTTTAGCGCAACCCGACATCAGCATTGATTATGCCGTGTTTGAACCCGCCGAAACCGTAATGACCGTGCCCGCAGGTTTTGGTTGGAGCGATGTTGGCACATGGGACACGGTGGCTGCCGCACAATCTAAAACCGCAGATGGCAATAGCGCCATTGGCGTGCCTGAAAACCGACTGATGCAGATTGGCACGAGCAACACGCATATCGAAAGTTTCAGCCAAACCGAGAAAATGGTCGCGACTTTGGGCGTGGATAATTTGGTGATTATTGATTTGCCGGACACCTTGATGGTGGCCAATCGGGCCGATAGCCAGCAGGTGAAAAACTTCGTTGATGAGCTGAAAGCAGGCGATGCCTTTATGCAAGCAACCACGCAATTGCCCGCGGTCGTGTCTCGGCCATGGGGTACTTATGCGACGCTGAAACACGAGACCGGCTATCAGGTAAAGCGCATTAGCGTGCAGCCCGGCCAGCAATTGAGTTTGCAATATCACCACAAGCGCGCCGAGCATTGGGTGGTGGTGCAAGGTCTGGCGCTGGTGCAAGTGGGCGACGAAGAGCTGGAAACCAAGCCGGGCGAATATCGCTATATTCCTTTAGGCGAAAAACACCGTCTGACCAATATTGGCACGGATGAATTAATTTTAATCGAAGTGCAATGTGGCAGCTATCTCGGCGAGGATGACATTGTGCGACTAGAGGATAATTACGGACGCTCATGAGCCAGAGACGCAAAATCACTGTGGTGGGTACCGGCTATGTCGGTATGTCGATGGCCGTTTTATTGGCTCAACATAATGAGGTTGTGGCGCTCGATATTGATGCGGCCCGCGTGGCCGATATTCTCGCGCGCCGCTCTACGGTTGCTGATGCGGATATTCAACTATTTTTGGATGAAAAAGATTTATCGCTAACCGCGACACTGGATCCCGCTCAGGCCTATGCGGGTGCCGATTTTATTGTCGTGGCCACGCCGACAGACTATGATCCGGAAACGAACTATTTCGATACAAGCTCGGTAGAAAACGTAATCGAGCAAGCGCTCGGCGAGAATTCGACCGCCATGATTGTGGTGAAATCTACCGTGCCTGTTGGCTTTACCGCGTCGATGAAAGAAAAGTTTTCGACCGATCGTGTTATCTTCTCGCCAGAGTTTTTGCGCGAGGGGCGTGCGCTGCATGATAATTTGCACCCGTCGCGGATTATCATTGGCAGTGAATTAGCGCGTGCGCAGGATTTTGCCCGCCTCTTGCAAGAAGGGGCGCAAGCGACCGATATAGAAACTTTGTTTATGCGCGCTACCGAAGCCGAGGCGGTGAAATTATTCGCCAATACGTATTTGGCGATGCGGGTTTCTTTTTTCAACGAGTTGGACAGCTATGGTCTGGCTTTGGGATTGGACACGCGCTCAGTCATCAAAGGCGTTTCCTTGGACCCGCGCATTGGCGATTATTATAACAATCCGAGCTTTGGCTATGGTGGCTATTGTTTGCCCAAAGACACAAAGCAATTATTAGCCAATTATGACAAAGTCCCGCAAAACCTCATTCAGGCGATTGTGGAGGCCAATAAGACGCGCAAAGATTTTATTGCGGAACAAATTATTGCGCGCCAGCCCAAGGTGGTTGGTATTTACCGCCTTGCGATGAAAGCCGCTTCTGATAATTTTAGGGCTTCGGCCGTGCAAGGCGTGATGCGACGGTTAACAGAGCAGGGCATTGCAGTTCTGGTTTATGAGCCGCTTGTCGAAGAGGCCCAGTTTTCGGGTTGTGAGGTTGTCGCTAATTTGGACATATTTATGACGCGAAGTGATGTGATTATCGCCAATCGTATGGTGGATGACTTGCAAGGCGCGGCCGATAAAGTGTTTACCCGCGATTTATTTGGATCTGATTAACGCGAAAAGCCGAAGCCTTACAGGAAGCCTATAGATGCTAAAACTTAAGGACATACTCGCGAAAATTTCAGGGCAACTCATAGGCAATGAGAGGCGCCTCGCGGTGACCAAAAATATTGGTTGGATGTTGATGGACCGTGTTTTTCGCATGGGTCTCGGCGTTCTCATTATCATTTGGATGGCGCGGGTTTTAGGGCCTGAGCAATTTGGCCAGTATAATTTTGCGCTCTCTATTATTGGAATACTTGCTGCCGTCACGGGCTTGGGGCTGCATGATGTCGTGGTGCGCGAGGTCGTTAGACAGCCGAAGCGGGCGAATGATATTTTGTCGGCTGGTTTTATGGCTTTATTGCTTGCCGGTCTCGCGGGCATGGTTTTGACGGCTGGCGTCGCGTCCTTTTGGGACACCCCACATTTGCCGACCTATCTGATTGCGATATTGAGCCTGACTTTATTGATGAAATCGACGGAGATTGTCCGATCTTGGTTTGAAAGTCAGGTGCAATCGCGGGTCACGGTTCTGGCGGAGAATAGCGTTTTCTTGGTAATGGCGGCGCTGCGCGTTTATTTTATTATGAGCGGAATGCCGCTGATTTCTTTTGTTTGGTTGCTGGTCGTAGAAGCCACGCTATTGGCCTTGGCGTTTTTATTCGCCCTATGGCGTTTTGCGCCTGCATCTTTGTCCGTCTGGCCGAAGTTTGGCGATATCAAGCCATTGGTCAAAGACGCGTTGCCTATCCTGCTCGCGGGGCTGGGTATCATCATTTATATGCGGGTCGACCAAGTTATGCTTGGGGTTATGTTGGGCCAAGAAAGCGTCGGTATTTATGCCGCGGCGGTGCGCATAAGTGAATTATGGTATTTCATCCCAAATGCGATTGCAGCTTCCATGTTTCCGGGACTGGTGGCTTTGCGCGCGGCGAAATCGGCTGGCTATATGCGCAATTTACGCAATCTCTATCGCTTGATGTGGGGGCTGTCTTTGCTGGCGGTTGTGTTTGTTTTTGGCGCCGGAGATAAGCTCATTCAGGTGTTATATGGCACGGCCTATGCAGAGGCACATTCCGTATTAGTGGTGCACATATTGGGCGGCATTTTTGTCGGCCTTGGTGTGGCGCGAGCTAAGTGGATTATGGCGGAAAACTTGCAAATCTTTAGCCTGGTGTTTACCGGAGTTGGCGCTGTGGTTAACCTTGTTTTGAACTATTATTTCATCCCTGAGTTTGGCGTAGTGGGGGCGGCTTATGCTACTGCCATATCGCAGGCTGTCGTTTTGTTGGGCGTGCCTGTGTTGTTAAAAGCCACGCGCCCAAGCGTTTACGATATTTTATGGCCCTTTGAGTTGGGTCGCTAGTCGAATGCGTGTAAAAAAATGGCGTGTTTTAGCTCTTTGGATGAAGCAGGTTTTCGTGGCATAAGGGCTCATTAACAAATCGGGTAAGTTTATGAATTCTGCATTTTTTTTAAGTTCTGCTAGTCAGTGTTCATCTGCTGAAAAGGGCCATAAGCACATTGATAATCTGGCTCGTCGCTATGGGTTTTCTTACTCAAAGGTTCGCTGCGGAGAGATAGACATATCTATTGCTGGCGACACGCCTGTCGCGTCCCCCGCCAAAAGCCAACCGTTTGGTTTTGTTTTAGGCCGCAGTGGCGACGCGCTCACCCAAGATCGATTTTTAAAAGTAGATATCGAAGACAATAAAATCCGGTTAGAGAACGACTATTCCGGCTCGATACCTGTATTCTACGCCTCGCGGAACGGTTTGGTTTTGTCGAATATTGAGCCAGCTGTCTTTCACGCTTCAGATGGGTGTTTGGAAGATTTGGATGCGGCCAATGTGTTCGGGTTTTTAAAGTTTAATCATTTCATTTGGGATGAAACGGCTTGGTCGCATATTCATCAAACCTTGCCCGATAGTGAAACCATTTTTGATGCGCGCTCCGGCAAGATGACCTCAAAATATTTGCAAACGGTCAAGAGCAGCGATGCCTTGGTTGGGATGGAGGACCATCGGGTCGCGGAGCATTTTTACGAGTTAAACGCGGACCTTGTGAAACAGAGTATGGCGGCGGATGACGAAATTATTCTGCCGTTGAGTTCTGGTTATGACTCTCGATTGATTTTGGCAGCGATTTCTGAAAATCCAGAGATGGCCGAGAAAACTAAATGTTTCACCTATGGCGCGCCTGGCTCCATTGAAGTTCACGCCGCGCGCGCTTTGAGCCGTGAGGCCAATGTATATTGGTCCCATATTGATTTGCCGTGCCAGTTTTTAGAGCGCGATAAATTATCGGATATTGGAAATGTGTTTGGCGCAAGTTTGCACATGCATGGCATGTATCAGCTTGAGTTTTGGGATGAAATCAAGGCGCATCATGGTGTTTCTGACACGGCCGTTTTAACTTCCGGCTTTATGACCGGTGTGCCAGCAGGCCAACACAATGGCTTGCTGGGTATCACGCGCCCCGACACCAGCTTGGTGAAGGCGATGGGCAACTTTAGCCAAAGTAAAGTTTGGGCGGATGAAGACCTGTTGAAAATGCCCATATTCCAGAACACCGATGCCCTCGCATTGGCGGAAAGCCGCTTCCGTCAAGCATTCGATAGGTTTGATGGCGAGGTGCATCAAAAGGCAGTGATGTTCGATGTGTGGACGCGACAGCGCAATTTTATTAGCTATTACCCAAGAACGTTTGAATGGCTAGTGCCCACACGCAGCCCGCATATGCGGGCTGATTATGCGAATTTCTTTATGTCGATAAGCAAGGAAATGCTGTTTAACCGGAAGGCGGTTGAAATGATGTTCCTCAATCATTATCCCGCTATGTCCAAGGTTGCTTCGAATAGTAACGGCTTTTTCTCCTTAGGCGGCGGCACTAAGAATTTGATGTTTTTGGCGTCTCGGATAATGGGTAAATTGGGCTTATCGGCTTTGGTGCCAGAGAGCTATCGCGGCCAAGCGGCTGACTTCGATTTACGTGCCATGCGTCATAGTCAAGAAGCTAGCCTCTATCCTTTGTTCGAAGACAATAATCTAGCGATAGAGTTTGCCGCTCAATTTGGGGGACAAGGTTTATTTCGAGGCGAGTATCAAAAGGCTTTCAACGGCGGTATAAAGTCTTATGAGAAACTTATCTCGCTTCAGGCCTTGGCAACCAACCTCCAAGCTAGCACAGAGGTGATCTAGCAATGCGGATGATATTTTTTGGTGACTATTGCGTGTCTAAACCCAGACAGCCCGTTCTGTCGTCGCGGTTGCAGGAAAGACTGCGCGGGGCGGATGTCATTGGGGTTAATTTCGAAGGGCCTGTGGTTGGCATGACGGATGTTCCAGCTCCCGCTCCAAAAGCTGGCCCCTCTATCGCACAAGTCATGCAGGCCAGTGAAACCCTGAAGCATCTAGGATGCACCCATGCCGCCTTGGCCAATAACCATATTATGGATTATGGCAAAGCGGGATTAACCCAAACCATCGCCTCGCTATCGCAACTCGGCGTCGCACACTTTGGCGCGGGGGAAAATTTTGACGCGGCCTATGCGCCGCATTACGCACAAATAGGCGAGCAGAAAATTGCCTTTTGTAGTTTTGCCGAAGCGCAATTCGGGGTGCTGCGGGAAGCCAACGAAAGTGCTGCGGGCTTTGCTTGGATGGATCATCCCAAGGCGCGTCAGAGCGTTCAAGAAGCTAGCGAGCTAGCTGATTTGGTTGTTGTTCAGGTGCATGGTGGGCTCGAAATGGTCGAGTTTCCGTTGCCGGAGTGGCGCCGCTGCTATCGTGAACTGATTGATTTAGGGGCGGATCTGATTATTGGTCATCACCCCCATGTTGCCCAAGGGCATGAGATATATCGTGGAAAACCCATCGTCTATAGTCTGGGTAATTTTTACATGGATGTGATGCTCGCTCAAAAGGATACGGGTCACGGCCTTATGCTGGACGTCGACTTAAGCGACGGCGAGCTGAAATGCAGTCTTATCCCCTTGGACGTAACTGGTAATGAAGTGGACTTAGATTTGTCTGACCATGCTGCTGGCAGGCAAAGCGAACGAGATGATTTACTCAAAGACGAGGAAGCCTACGGCAAAGCGGTGCATGATATTTGTGCGAGCTCTTGGGAAACTATTTACGAGACCTATTATGCTGCCTCGATGCTGGGGCTGGGGCCTCGCTTGAGATTTAAATCTTTGCCGCGCTGGTTCAAAAGCCTTGCGGCCTGGCTTTTGAGAGGGCGCAGAGGTACGGCTTCGCGGCACTTATTGTTGCTGCATAATATTCGCATTGAAACTCATCGCTGGGTCGTGGAGCGAGCTCTCGCGGGGCGGAAACACTGATGCATTTGGCTCCCATCATCGTATTTACGTTCAACCGCGTTTGGCATACGCGCCAAACTTTTGAGGCTCTTTTGGGCAATGAAGGGGCGGCGCAAAGTGACGTGACGGTTTATTGCGATGGGGCTCGTGATGAAAAAGATGCCGATGCTGTGGCCGAAGTGCGCGCTTATGTAAAAACCGTTACGGGGTTTAACTCTATTTCGATTGTCGAGCGGGAGCGCAATTATGGGCTCGCGGCCTCCATCATTGATGGGGTCAGCCAGACGGTGCAAAAGCACGAACGTGTGATTGTGCTGGAAGACGACATGGTCAGTTCAAAATATTTCCTGCGCTATATGAACGAGGCGCTCGATAAATATGCCGATGAAGACAAAGTGGCTTGCGTGCATGGCTATTGCTACCCTGTGAAGGCGGCTTTGCCCGAAGCGTTTTTTCTACAGGGCGCAGATTGTTGGGGCTGGGCGACTTGGGCTCGCGCTTGGGACGGTTTTAATCCCGATGGCAAGGCCTTGCTGGAGGCGTTGCAAGCGCGCAATCTAACTCAGTCATTTGATTACGATGGCACTTATCCTTATGTGAAAATGCTGAAGAAACAAATTTTGGGAAAAAACAATAGCTGGGCGATACGCTGGCATGCATCGGCTTTTTTAGCTGGCAAGCTAACGCTGT
Source organism: uncultured Rhodobiaceae bacterium (assembly GCA_963932545.1). Lineage (GTDB taxonomy): Bacteria > Pseudomonadota > Alphaproteobacteria > RS24 > RS24 > UBA8337. Next base: position 21,060 of record CAWVRH010000020.1, read on the forward strand.
ATCCGGGCCGTAGCCTTATTCATAACATTGGCAATGACGACAGTGGCACCCATGCCGCTGGCACGAGTAATTACGATGTGGAGGTTAGTGCCACGCCGATTTCCTTAGAAAACATCGAGGTCTCAGTGTCGGCCAGAGGGCGCGATGGTTTCGTGACGTTTTTTAAAGCCAGTCATCGCTCGCTCGCCCAACGTATTTGGGCGCGCTTGCGGGCCCTACTTAGGCAGGCTCGTTCATGAGGTGGGCGAAGCAATGGATAAAGCGTCATCTGCCATCGGCTTTGACGAGCCGACTTCGCAAGATTTTGCCGGGGAGCATAAAATTCTACGGCCCTTATAAGACCTGGAAAGCGGCGCAAGCTGCCTGCCAAGGGTATGACAATGCCGATATTTTAGCTGGCGTCTTAGAGGCAAACCTCAAGGTTAAGCGAGGGGAAGCAGCGTTTGAGCGCGATGGCGTGGTGTTTCAGACCTTGGCGTTAAACCATCCAGTGCTCAAGCAAATGAAGGCGGCCGCTCGCGGTGCTGACTTGCATGTTCTAGACTTTGGTGGCTCGCTTGGGTCGACCTATTTTCAGCATCAAAAAGCCTTAGCCTTCCTGCAAGTTCTGTCTTGGCATATTGTCGAGCAAGCCCATTTTGTGGCGGCGGGTCGGGCGCATCTTGAAGACGCCAATTTGAAGTTTTTTGAAACAATCGCTGAGGCCTGTGCGGAGCAAAAGCCAGACTTAATTTTGCTCTCTTCGGTTCTCCAGTATTTGCAAAACCCGCTTGCTGTGCTGCGAGAGTTGGGGGAGGTTCAAGCGCCTTTTTTATGTATCGACCGCACGCCATTTGTGCGTACAGGGGAAAGCCGAATTATGGTTCAAAGAGTCCCCAAAAGCATTAATGAGGGCAGCTATCCATTATGGGCTTTGAGTGAAACCGAGGTTATGGCGGCTCTGCCGAGCTATCAAAAACGCGACCATATTGTGAATGAAGAAGGTAGTTTTCTTGTCAACGGATGTGCGTTCTCGTTTGAAGGTTTGATTCTTGAACTGAGAACCACCGGTTAAAGGAAACGCTTTATCCGAAGAGGCGGCGCAATTTATTGCGGATACTTGTTGGAATAAGAAAATGCCCAAGACGAGTTTTGAATACATCCAAAATAGGCGTCACACCAGCGTGTTGTAAGCCTGTTTCGCGAATGACAGCCGCGTGGGCGTCGTCCAAAGCTATCTCATAGCTGTTGTAAATGGCCTTCGGTGTGGGGCGGCCACGGCTGTAAAAATACGAGCAATGGCTGAATAAGCCGAAGCGCATCTTTTTAAATTGGTGGAAATGATAAAACACTAGCGGCTGCTGATTTACGGTTGGCGAGGAGGCGTCATGACCCATGTCATATTGGATGAAATTCCATGGCGCGATGCCTGCGCCGATGTTTTGCAAAATCGCCAGCTCATCGCCATAGCTTGCCGGCCAAGCATCTAGATATTTTTGATCTCCATAGCGTGTTGGCTCGGCATAGGCGAAGCACCAATCGAGACATTGTTCGGCCCATGTATTTAGACATTTCAGCCCTGTTTGGGAGCGGCGGAAACTTACCCATTGCACGCAAAAGCGCCCAAATTGCATAAGGTGCTGGAGGTGGGGGGCGTATCGATGCTCAAGGATGGCGATGTCGCGCGCGCCCATTTCATCGAATAGATTTTGGGGGGAGCTGAAGAATAAAAGATCCGCATCTAGGTAAGTTAAGCGGTCGATCTCGGCTAGTGTGTTCATCAGGTGGCGGGTCAAGACCGACGATAAAGTCCAGCAATATTCAGCCGTATTGCGCGCCTGTTTGCAGGTCTCCAGCCGTGGCTCTTCTGCTTCAAGCGTGTGGAGGGCGATGAGGGATACATACTCAAGTTGCAAAGCGGTGAAGAAATCTTGTGTTTTCGTATCCATGCATAAAACATGAATGTGGCTATCTGGCAGATGCGCGTGCAAAGAACGCATCATGGCTAGCCCGCGCGACGCATAATTTATGTCAAAGAGGGTGCAAAAGTGATGCATCTAGCTAGCAAAAAAAACGTTTATGGCGGCGCAAACCTCGCGCACGTTGTCTTGGGTGGTGGCGAAAGAGATGGGCAGGCTTAACTGGCTATCGGCCAGCGCCTCGGCAATCGGCCAATCTCCCGACACATGTTCTTGCATGGCCTCTTGGCGGTGCGGCGCAATCGGGTAATGAATTTCTGTGCCAATGCCTTGCTCGCTTAAGAACTGGCGCAAGGCATCGCGTTGTTTTGTGCGGATGGCAAAAATGTGAAACACGTCAAAGCTATCGGTTTCTTGCAGAGGCAGAACCACTTGGGGCGGGAGATGGGCAAAATAAACTTGCGCCAACTCGCGTTTATGCGCCGTTATGGCATTTAAATGGGTTAATTTGACGTCCAAAATAGCCGCTTGAATTTCGTCGAGCCGCGAGTTTACACCTTGGTACATATTTTTATATTTTTCGTGAGAGCCATAATTTCGCAAAGCTCTTAGCTTTAACGCCAACTCATCATCATCCGTGGTGATGGCGCCTCCATCTCCAAAGCATCCAAGGTTTTTTGTGGGATAAAAGCTGAAGCTACCCGTTTTGCCAAAAGTGCCGGTGGTTTTGCCAGCTAATTTGGCGCCATGCGATTGGGCGCAATCTTCAAAGACATCTAGGTCATGCTCATCGGCAAAACGCATAATTTCGGTCATCGCCGCTGGTTTGCCATATAGGTGGGTGGGCATAATGGCGCGTGTTTTAGGGGTCCGCGCAGCGGCCAATTGGCTGGCATCTAAATTATAGGTGGCGCTATTGGGCTCGACCAAAACGGGGTGATGCCCCGCCGCCAAAATGGCCAAAAGGGTGGCGATATAACTGTTGGAACTGGTGATAATATCGCTGCCTTTTGGGTAGTCCATGGCGCGCAAAGAAAGAGTGAGGGCATCCAAACCATTGGCCACGCCAATGCAATGTTTGGCGCCAATATAGGTGGCAAAATTATGTTCGAAGGAAGCAACGCTCTCACCATTGATAAACCAACCGCTCGCTAGAACGCGCTTTACCGCCGTGTCAATCTCGGCCTCGAAAGGCGCATTGCTGGCTTGCAGGTTTTCATAAGCTATTTTCAAGGCACTCATCCGTTTTGTGTCTTTTGCGGTTGCTCGTGAATATAATCACCTGCGTCATATTTATGCGAGGCAAAAACCAGCAAAGCCGCGTTCTCGTGAAATGTCATCGTGTGCCAATAGTCGGGCTCAATCAGTAGGCATTTGTCGGCGGAATCGAGTTTTACGGTTTTCTGCTCTTGGCCATTATCCATAAAAATATCCACCTGTCCGCCGATGGCAACGGCAGCTTGGCGGCATTTTTTATGGCCATGCCCGCCCCTAGTCTGGCCTTGTGCGTCGGTGATCCAGAAAACGCGCTCAATGGCAAAAGGCAGTGCCGCTTCTAAAACCGATAAAACGCCGCGGTCGTCGCCCATGGAAGGAAGGTTGAGGATTGTGATGCTCATGAAGTCACGCTTTCTAATTTCTATATTATTAATGCGACAGTTGGACTAGAGTATCAAGTGTGTTGCTGAGCTAATTCATAAAGTGTGTGAGCTAAAATGCCGAAGAAAAACATCTCCATTGTGACAGTAAGCTATCGGTCCGCCGACACTATATCGGGCACCTTGGGTTCCGTCGCTGCGCAGCGCGGTGTGCAAGTTGAGCATTTGGTTCAAGATGGGCAATCCGATGACGGAACTGCAGACATTGTAGCAAAATACGATCATGCAACTTTTGTAAGTGAGCCGGATGACGGCATTTATGACGCGTTGAACAAGGGGGTTGCGAATGGCTCCGGCGATATTATTGGCCTCCTGCATGCCGATGATTTTTATCCAAACCCCAAGGTTTTGGAAAAAGTTTCGAAATTGTTTCAGGCAGACCCCAGTTTAATGGGCGTTTATGGCGATTTAAAATATGTTGCCCAAGACGACACCGACAAGGTTGTGCGCTATTGGAAAGCGGGTCTATTTAAGCCATATAAACTGCATTTAGGCTGGATGCCGCCCCATCCAACAATATTTTTACGCCGCGACGCCTACGAAAAAATGGGTGGTTTTGACACCCGCTATAGAATTTCCGCTGATTATGATTTTATCCTGCGCCTGTTTAAAACCTTCGGGCATAAAATAGACTATCTGCCCGAAGTGCTGGTTCATATGCGCACCGGTGGCGTTAGCAACGCTGGCTTGCGAAACCTATTGAAAAAATCGAAGGAAGATTTTTTGATTTCTTTGCGGATGGGATATTTTGCGCCCGTCAGTGTTTTGTTAAAAATGGCCTCAAAGGTAAAACAGTTTCGCAATACTTTGCGATAGCGTGGCGCGGCTTTAAGTAGTAAGCCAAGCCCATGGATTTTGGGAACGAATAGATGCTTTTAGTTACCGGCGGCGCTGGGTTTATCGGGAGTAATTTTGTCTTAGGGCAGACCGAACGAGGTATTGTCAATTTAGATGCCTTAACTTATGCGGGTAATCCAACAAATCTAGAATCCCTTAAAAGTCAGACCCATCATCATTTTGTGCATGGCTCTATTAATGATGAGAGTTTGGTGAACCAGCTATTTGAACAGCATAAACCCTCTGCCATTGTTCATTTTGCGGCAGAAAGCCACGTCGACCGCTCCATTAAGGCCCCGCGCGATTTTATGGAAACCAATGTCTTGGGAACCTTCACTCTGCTCGAAGCGGCGCGCCATTACTGGGGTAAGTTGGAAGGCGCTGAAAAACAGAACTTCCGCTTTTTGCATGTATCGACAGACGAAGTTTATGGCAGCCTGTCGCCAAGCGACCCTGCTTTTAGCGAGACCACCCCTTATGCGCCCAACAGTCCTTATTCGGCCAGTAAAGCGGCGAGCGACCATTTGGTGCGGGCTTATTTTCATACCTATGGATTGCCCGTTTTAACGACCAATTGCTCGAATAATTATGGCCCCTATCATTTTCCTGAAAAGCTCATTCCATTAATCCTTCACAATGCTTTAAACGATAAGCCTCTGCCGATTTATGGCGATGGCCAGCAAGTGCGCGATTGGCTTTATGTGAGCGATCACTGTGAGGCCATTGGGACGGTTTTGGAGAAAGGCGAGTTAGGCGAGGTTTATAATATTGGCGGCAATAATGAGATGGCCAATATTGATGTCGTGCATCATATATGCGCGCTGCTGGATGAATTGCGTCCGCGCGCGACAGGAAATTATGCGGATCTCATCACTTATGTGACGGACCGGCCAGGCCATGACCGGCGGTATGCCATCGATGCGAGCAAAATGAAAAATCAATTGGGCTGGTCGCCGCGCGAGACCTTTGAAACAGGTATGCGAAAAACGGTGGAATGGTATTTAAATAATTCAGCTTGGGTGGAAGGGGTAACCTCTGGCACCTATCGCGAGTGGATTGAGGGGCAATATGACTAATCCGACGAGAAGAAAAGGCATTGTTCTGGCGGGCGGTTCGGGCACGCGCCTGTATCCCGCGACACGGGTTGTCTCCAAACAATTACTGCCTGTCTATGACAAGCCGATGATTTATTACCCGATTTCGACGCTTATGTTGGCAGGCATTCGCGACATTCTCATCATCAGCACGCCAACCGACTTGCCGCGGTTTGAAGAAATGCTTGGCGATGGGTCTAATTTTGGCGTGCAGTTTTCTTATTGTGTGCAGCCGTCGCCAGATGGCTTGGCGCAGGCTCTTATTTTGGCCGAAGATTTTCTGGATGGTGCCCCGTCTGTATTGATTTTGGGCGATAATATATTCTACGGCAATGAGTTGATTTCTATCTTGCAAGAAGCCGATAAGGCCGCCTCTGGAGCCTCGGTTTTTGCTTATCGGGTGCGCAATCCGCAAGACTATGGCGTGGTAGAATTTGATGCCAATGGCCAGGCGGTTTCCTTGGAAGAAAAACCAAGCGAGCCGAAAAGCTCTTATGCGGTCACGGGTTTGTATTTCTATGATGAGAAAGCGCCTGAATACGCTCGAAAATTGACGCCGTCGGCGCGCGGAGAGTTGGAAATCACCGATTTGAACCGTGTTTATTTAGAAGCTCAAACTCTCAAAACAGAGGTTTTTGGTCGCGGGTTTGCTTGGTTGGATACGGGCACACACACTTCTTTATTGGCGGCGGCGCAATTCATTCAAAATGTGGAAGAACGCCAAGGGCTCAAAATAGCCTGTCTGGAAGAAATTGCTTTCCATCAAGGTTGGCTGTCGGCGGACAAGCTGCAAGGCCTCATCGCCAATCTAGGCAAGACGGACTATGCGCTTTACCTCACGGAAATACTGGCAGAAGCTTAAAACTGGGCGCGTCTATCTAGGCATTCTGGCTATTTGGCGGAAGACGGTTTGCTTTTGTGAGCTTGAAGAACCTCGTCATAAATGCGCGCATATTCGGCACACATTTTTTTGGCAGAGAATAATTCTTCAAACCGCCGTTCGGCTTGGCGACCCATTTGCTCGGCAATCGTTGGATGGAAGATTAAGAAATTCATCGCGTTGTGCAAAGCTTGGGAATTTTTAGGGGGGATTACCAATCCGGTATTCTCATGTTCATTGACGTAAGAGGTGCCGGTTCCCAGTTCCGTGCAAATGAGCGGCTTGCGGCGCATGGCGGCCTCCAGTTGAACCAAACCAAACGCCTCGGATCGCAAATGAGAGGGTAAAACAAGGCCCGAACATAATTCTAAGAGCGCAGCTTTATCGGTGTCTTCAAATTTTCCCGTGAAATAGACATTCTTGAGTTTCATGGCCCGCGCTTTGGTGCGTAACTTTTCCAGCTCAGGACCGGCCCCCGCAATGACGACATTTGCGCTTAGGTTCTTTGCAGCCTCCAATAGGGTTGAGACCCCTTTATAATTCCGCAAGACGCCGAGGAATAAAAAGAACGGTTGGTCTATTTCGGCCTTCCATTTTTTCAGATCTTTTTGACTTGCCTTGTGGAATGTTTTGCTGTCGAGCCCGAGGGATACGGCTTCTGTTTTGTCTTTGTGTTTTTGTAACACCAAGCTTGTTTTCAGGTAGACGCTAGAGGTGCAAATAATCCGATCGACGGAATTTAAGAACAACCGTTGAATGGGGGCATAGGCATGTTTCAAAACCTGCTGACGCACAATATCTGAGTGATAAGTCACAATGCTCGGTTTATCGATGCCTGAGCTCAGTTTCATGATGTCAGCGAATGGGTAGGGGTAGTGGTAATGAATAAGGTCAAACTTTGGCGCTAGATCTCGAAATTTGGAAATCGCGCTGAAGGAAAGTGGGGTCGAGGCAATCTCGATATTTGTTTTCGCTTGCGATACGAAATGGTCTTCATACTTAAAACGTTTGCCCTTTGGGTTGGCGCTCAGGGTAAAGACTTCCGATTTAATGCCATGCGCTTTGCCACCATTGGCGAGGTGGCGAATGGCCTGCTCAATGCCGCCATAACTATCTGGGTAGTAGGTTTTATATACGTGCAGGATTTTCATTTACCGTCTGCTTTTTTTTTTGAGCACTACCGCTTCGCGAAATAAGTTTGCCATGCCAACTGCCGAGGCGGGCCATGAGAAGCGTTTGGCCTCTTGCACAGCCTTCTTCGCCAGTGTCTCGCGAACAGAAACATCTTCCACTAGCAATCTTAAGTTTTGTTTTAGGGCATCCGTAGTCCTCGGGTCAACATACAAGCCTGCGTTGCCTGCAATTTCTGGCATAGAAGACACACAAGAGGTCAATATGGGCTTGCCATACTGCAAGGCTTCAGCAATCGGTAAGCCAAAGCCTTCGTAGAGGGACGGCATGGCGAGAAACTCGCAGCTCGCATAGAGTTGGTGCAAAGTGGTGTCGTCTGGCGACGCAAAAACGTGGGTATGGTTTTCCAGTTTATGGCGTTGGATGAGAGAGGCAATATGGACACCGCCCCAACCCGTGCCGCCAGCGATGGCTAAATCGAAATTGGCCTTAAGTGTCTCCGGCAAAGCGGCAAAGGCTTCGAGCAGGCGAGCCAGATTTTTACGCGGTTCCAGAGTGCCGACAAACAAAATAAATGGTTTTTCTATGGGGCGTTTTTGTATCGCCTTTTGAGCTGGCGAGGCGCCAGGATGCACGACGCGTATTTTACTTTCAGTCATCGGAAAAAAGCGGATGAGGTCATCGGCCGTCGATTGTGAGACACAGGCAATCCTATCGGCCCGAAGCACGGCTCTTTTGAACTGTAAATGCTCGCTCGCCCAAGTCCGCCACCGCATGGTTTCGGGGTGGGTCTTCCATACCAAGTCGTGCACGCTCACCACGGTAGCCAAAGAACTTGGAAGGCCGAAGGGCAAACGATGGGCAGGCCCCCAAAACACGTCGGGCTGGCAGGTTTGGAGTATCGACTGCAACCCTGTTAAATGCCAATTGCGGGCCGGAGGACGGCTCCTTTCGACGTTTAAAGTGTCGTTTTGGTAAAACGCGTGAACTGACTTGGGACAGGCGAAGGTGATATGGGCCTTATCGGGATGGCTATGCAGAGCCGTCTGTGCTGCCACGCGCCCAATACCGGAGGCGGGCTTGGTAAGCGCACTGCCATCTGCCAGCACACGCATCAGAATTTCCGCCAAAGCATTAAATGTTTAAGCGTCTGCTTGTTGGAGCGCCATAGATAGGCGCCCCAAGCGGACAAGGGATGGCGGCCATGGTCTATCTCAATGCGACGCATTTCTGTCAGCGCCAAACGCCATTTTTTTTGCGACACGCCACCATCGCTTTGGTAGACGCTGGGTTGCTTCAAGATGGAAATGCGCGGACCGTGTTGCAACAACTTGTAAAAAAGATCTACATCCATAGCTATTTTATAGGTGGGCGAATATCCGCCGACTTTTTCCAACAGGGATTTTCGGATAACCATTCCAGGGTGATTGATGGCAGGGTGGCGCCAACGAATTGGAGCTTTCATTGAAAAATAATCGGGTTGGATGATTTTTTGCCGCTTGGGATCGGAAAAAACCATGGCAGAAATGACGATGTCTGACTGGTCTTTCTCAATGACATCGCGAACGGATTTTAGGTAGTTTTCGTCAACCCAGTCATCCGCGTTGAGGGTTGCCACATAGTCTGACTTTGCGAGAATCCAGGC
>CAWVRH010000021.1:0-23548 GCA_963932545.1 uncultured Rhodobiaceae bacterium
TTTGTCTCGCCTGTCGAGGTGAAAGCGTCTGATTTATTGTCCATTCAATATACCTCTGGCACCACGGGCGCTCCCAAGGGCTGCATGCAATCGCAAGATTATTGGCTTCGTTTGTCGCTGGTGGCGGCTAATTTTCAACTGCTGAATCTAGAGAATGTGCTGGTCACGTTTCCGATGTTTTATATGGATCCGCAGCTGCAAGTGCTGATGGCGTTGCGCGGCAATGGCACCGCGTTTATTGCGGCGCAGCATTCTCTGTCAAAGTTTCGCGATTGGATTCGTACCTATAATATTCATGTGGCGACGATTACGCCGCCGGTGTTTCGAGCCATGCCCGAGCTGCCAGATGATGGCGATAGTGAGCTGCGCTATATCTCGGCCTTCTATCATAAAGAAGACACGCATGCGGCGCTGGAAAAGCGCTTTAACTGTGTCGGTCGCGATGCTTTTGGCATGACCGAAGTGGGCGTCGCGCTTTATACACCCACGGCGGCCACGCATAAAGTTGGGGTAGGCACCGTTGGGCTACCCGCGCCCTATCGCGAGATAATGATTGCCGATGAAGACGGCACTGAGAAACCGCGCGGCGAGCCGGGCGAATTATGCATTGCTGGCGAAGGTCTGTTTTGGGGTTATTACAAAAAGCCTGAAGCCAATCGCGACAGCTTTCGCGGAAAATGGTTTCGCACCGGCGATGTGGCCGTCATGGACGAAGACCGCTATGTCTCGATTGTGGGTCGGTTGAAAGAAATGATCAAACGCAGCGGCGAGAACATTGCAGCGATTGAAGTGCAAGAAGTCTTGGCCGAACATGAGGCGATTGTCGAGGCGGCCGTGGTCGGTGTGCCAGACCCGATGCGCAATGAAGAGGTGAAAGCCTATATTTTGCTAGCCGAGGGTATGAGCGCCGAGGATGTTTCGCCCACCGATATTCAAGCTCATTGCTTAGAGCGACTGAGCAAATTTAAAGTGCCGCGCTATATTGCTTATGTGGATGCATTTCCGCGCACGCCGTCGAATAAGATTGCGAAGAACAAGCTGATTGCGGGGGTCGACGATTTGACACAAGGTGCTTTTGATTTGCTCGAAAACAAAACGCACTAAACGCACTTAACGCACTAAGCACAAGTCTATCGCAGCTTTTACTCAGTCTTTCGGGGTATCCCCAAAACCGACGATTTGGTTCAACTGCCCGAAGCTAACGCGGGCCTGCTCTACATCGCCTGTGGCTAAATCTGCATAGGTTTTTTGCAAAACGGCGGCCGTGGTGGCCAGTCCCGCGACCGGATAAATGATAAAGCGAAAGCCCAATTCCGTAAGTCGCTGGCGAGATAAAAGCGGGCTGCGGCCGCCTTCCACCATGTTGGCCAAAAGCGGCACGCCAGAAAAGGCCGCGCCGATGGCGGCGAACTCGGCTTCGCTTTCCGGCGATTCGATAAAGATAATATCCGCTCCGGCGCCATGAAATTGCTTTCCCCGTTCGATGGCTTCGTCGAGACCGTGTTGTTCTCGCGCATCTGTGCGCGCGACGATAAGAAAGTCGGGGTCTTCGCGGGCGGCAACGGCGGCAGCGATTTTCATCACGGCCGCGTCTTGCTCTACCACCTCACGGCCTGGAATATGGCCGCAGATTTTGGGGACTTGTTGGTCTTCAATTTGAATGCCCGCCGCGCCCGCTTGCTCATAGGCGCGCACGGTTGCTTGGGTTTCGACAAGGCCGCCAAAGCCTGTATCGGCATCGGCGATGAGCGGGGTCTGCAATATATCGCACAGAGTAGAAATTCTAAACTGCATGTCGGCGGCACTCAAAAAGCCATTGTCGGGTTGGGCCAAGAGGCTGGCGGAAACGCCATAGCCCGATAGATAAAGCGCGTCGAATTTGGCTGCATCGGCAATACGCGCCGATAGGCCATCGTAAACGCCGGGCGCGATAATGGGCTCGGCTTGCGACAATTTTTGTCTGAGGCGCGCGCGATCGAGTGTCATCTGAATTTCCTTTGTTAGCGGCCTATTATTTCCTGTCTGCGCCCGAAGCGCCAGACCCAATTTGAGCAAACTTGCGCTTGCGGGTGTTCGTTATTTTCTTTTAGGCTGAAAGCAGGAAAAACAGGGAGAGCGTTATGCCGCGTTTAAAACAAGCGGGACGGGAGATGGAAAACCCATATGCCCATCAGATTTTCGATATCTTATTTGGCGACCGTGACCCGGTAAAGCAGCCGGGAACCGCCACCGGCACGCCAGGGAATTGGTGGACGGTGTTTAATATTGTGCCGGATGCTTTCGAGCACACCACAAAAGGGTTTCAATTTTATCGCTCCGACAAGCGCCAGCTCGACCCAAAATTACGCGAGCTGGGGCAAACGCGGGCTGGGTTTTCTGTCGGATCGCAATTCGTCTTCTCGCAGCACTGCAAAGCCAGTCGAGACGCAGGCCTCAGCGAGGCGCAAATCGAAGCCATCCCGCATTGGCAAGTGGCCGATTGCTTTTCGGAACTTGAGCGCGCCGTTCTCGCCTATACCGATGCTTTGGTGCTGCAGCGCGGGCGCGTGCCAGATGGCATTTTTGCCGTTTTGAAAGCGCATCTCTCGGATGAGGAGATTTTGGAATTCACCTATGTCACCTGCACCTACATGATGCATGGCGTCATGAGCCGCGCTTTGCGGTTGGAATATGACGATGTCGAAGAGCGCGTCACCGAGATAGCGGCGCCCGAAGCCGGCTCCATAGACGTGATGTCGATGGTCGATGGGGAGGACAGCTAATGGCCTATCATCATTTGGCGATAGCCGTTAGGGACATCCAAAAAACCCACGATTTTTACGAGCGAGTTATGGGGTTTGAGTTGGTAAAAGTTGAGGTGGCGCCAGTCAGCACAGGCGGCTGGGGCAAGCATTTCTTTTACCGTATGGATGAAGATGACACGCGCTTCATCGCCTTTTGGGCCCTGCACGATGTGCCGGAACAAGAGAGCTTTGTTTATGACCTAAACAAAGCTGGAAACTTGCCGCCGCTGACCAATCACTTTTCTTTCAATGTCGACAGTCAAGGGGAGCTGGAAAGCCGGCGGCAAAAATGGCTCGATGAGGGGCTGGACGTGTTTGAAATCGACCATAATTGGTGCCATTCGATTTACACCAGCGACCCCGACGGAAATGCCATCGAATTTTGCAACACGACAGGGACGTTCAGCCGCCAAGATCGCGAGCAGGCGCTCGCCGCGCTTGAGCTCGCCGAGTTTAAGCCAAGCCCCGAATCTGCCATGATGAAACTTTGGAAGGCGCCGAAGCCCCAATAAACCTCAGCCTTTACCGGGTCGTTCGAAATGCCATGAATTTGCCGCCACGTGCGTGTGTGAGGCGCGACACCAAAACGTGTCCCAACCCTGTGGAAGGGGTCAGCACGCCTGCGCTATGGGAGGCGGCGCTATGGTCATCGAACGCCAAGCAAAGCCCCAATTCGGCCAACATTTTTGAAGTCGCGCCATAGCCAGGGTCGCCGCGTCCGGAAACTCGCGTGCGCGCCGAACCGGCCTGCGAGACAGCGGTTACGTCTATCTTAAAGCCACCCGTGCGGAGCAACCACGGAGGTGGGCCTTCGCCTGAAGTGGGTTTGAATTTAATAGGTTGGCCTAAGAAATAACCAAAGCCACTGATCACCCAAGTACCGACCAAGCGCACCCACATGCCTAAGCTGGCGCATTCGCTATAGGAAATGGTTTGGTGTTCGCCGCGCAGCGCGAGGCTGCGGCGTACGATTCTGGCGTTGATGGGGGCCATGAAGAATTTCGAAACGACCCCATGGGCCCAGTTGAAACGCCATTTGAAGTCGGCGGCCATGCCGTCGGCGGTGCCGGGGGCGTCTGTCTCAATGCCAGTGGTGCCGGGGGCGGCGAGATAGGGATTGGATTCCATGGCGTCGGTGTATTTGCCAGATTTTTTGGCTCGAGCCGTCGCTAAGCCGGAATTCAAAGTGCCGCCAGAAAACGAGCCGGTATAGCGGGTATAGACCCCGAGGATTTTTACATTTTGGTCGGCTTTGGTCGCCAGCGTCTGGGTGGCAATCATGGCGCCAAGGTCGGAAGGGATAGAATCGACGCCGCCCGCCAGAATGACTTTCGCGCCGCTCTCTTTAGCTGTTTCGTGAAACGCTTCGGCCATTTGGCCTTGGTAGAAGCCTTCGCCGGAGAGGTCGGAGTAATGAACGCCGGCGCGCGCACAGGCGCCTAAAAGAGCCTGTCCGTTATTTTGCGAATAGGGCCCTGCGCAATTCAGCACGACCGTAGTCTGTGCGACCATGGCGTCGACAGCCTTTGTATCGCTTAAGTCCACACATAAAACTTCTGGCCCACCCCCTAGCTTGGCCGATAGGGCCGCCAATTTGGTTTTTGTGCGCCCCGCAATCGCCCAAGGCTTGCCTTTGAGTTCAGGGTGGGTGTTGAGGTATTCGGCGACCAATTGGCCGGTAAATCCGGTGGCGCCATAGACGATCAAAGCAAAGGTTTGGTGAGACATAGTAGTTTCCTTATGTGGGCCGCAGGCGCGGGGATTATTGGGTGGGCTTTCGTTACAATGGTGTCTTTTCCCCCATGGTGCTCTGGAGAGAGGGGAGATCAGGTTTATTCTGGATTGGCAATTTTCAACAATTGCTTGCCAAAATTCTGCCCCGTATAGAGCCGCTGAATGGTGTTGGGGATATTTTCAAAGCCTTCGGCCATATCCACCTTGTAAACAATATCGCCGGAAGCGAGCCAACCCATGAGGTGCTCGATGGCCTCCATGGCGCGCGGCAGGAAGTCGAGAATAATAAACCCCTGCATACGGCCGCGGTTTGTTACCAGCGTCATCAAATTATTCGGGCCGGGTTCGGGTTTGGTTGCATTGTAACCCGAAATCGCGCCGCAAAGGACAACGCGGCCATATAGGTTAATATGGTTGAGCGCGGCTTCTAGAATATCGCCGCCCACATTGTCGAAAAATATGTCCCATTTATCAGGGCAGTGGTGCGCGATTTGGGCGGAAACATCTTCCGTTTTGTAATCGATAACGGCGTCGAAGCCGGCTTCTTCCATCAACCATTTGCATTTTTCTTCGCCGCCAGCAATGCCGACAACGCGGCAGCCTTTCAGCTTAGCAATTTGGCCGACAATCGAGCCCGTGGCGCCAGCCGCCCCAGAAACTAAAACCGTTTCTCCGGCTTTTGGCATGCCGATATCCAACAGGCCGAAATAGGCTGTCATGCCGGTAATTCCAAGAATCGATAACATCATTTCTGGTGATACGCCGGGCGGCAATTTATTAACCCCTGTCGGGCCTTTGCCCGGGGTCACGATTGCGTAATCTTGCCAGCAGCCGGTAGTTTGCACTAACTCGCCAGCCGCGAAATCTGGATGGTTGGAGGCTATAACTTGCGACACAGAGCCGGCCCGCATCGGCGCGCCGATTTCTACTGGCGGCAAATAGCCAGGTCGGTCGACCATCCAATTGCGTTGTGTCGGATCAAAAGACAGCATGAGGTTTTTAACCAACACTTCCTCGGCGCCATTTTTGGGGGCGCCAATTTCGGGGGCATCTGTCTCTGCATAGGTGAAATTCTGGGGGCCAATTGTGCCGTCCGGGCGGGCGGCTAATAGCCATTGTCGGTTGAGGGTCATAACAAACTCCTTCTTTAAAATTTACGCGCCCAGCCCACCATCCGCGCGAAAGCAACGAATAATAAAGTAGCTGGTGTACTGACCGATAGTCAGTTAAATATAATTAACGGGGTAATGCAAGCCCAGATTTTTAAGGAAGTGGCTTTTGCGTTCTCTCATCCCGCCCGTCTAGTCGCCCGTTTGAAAAAAAACATCTTGAAATGACTACCGGTCAGCTATAGGGTCGCGATATCGTCAGCTCGGGATTGAATAGCTGCCAACCCATCTGGATCAAGCGTCCAAACAAAAAGCACTATGGAGATACTTATGAGTTCAGTCGTCGCGATTAATCAAAGGGCTAGAACCGCAGAACAAAAAGCCATGAGGCGACGTGCGGTCCTAGAGGCTGCCGAGACATATTTCCTCGAGGTCGGTTATGAGGCATTTTCTATGGCCAATCTCGCCAAGAGCATCGGTGTCGCCAAGGGAACGCTATATCTTTACTTCGAAACGAGAGAAGAAATTTTTCTGACCCTCTATGAGCAAAGCTTGGTTCGATGGAGCCAAGCCTTCATTGATGATTTACCCGACACGATGACCAGCGAGGCATATGCTCAAAAACTATTTAGGGGCGCCTCCGCAGATGGCACTTTCTTGCCTTTGCTTATCCGCCTTGAACACCTCATCGAACACAATGTCGCGGTGCCTCGGCTGATCAGCTCCAAACAAGTATTCATACTTCGAGTGGATGCGATTGCGAAGGTCACGGCGACCGCACTTGGATTGAGTGAGGCGCAAGCGACAGAAGTGGTTAACACCATGGGTGTCCTTTTGATCGGGGCCACGCAAAGTGACCAGGGCCCCTCCTTGGATGACGAAGAGCTGCCAGAAGAGGTTCAAAACCTTATCGCCAGTTTTTCTTCCGAGCCCCTTTTCACGAAGAATGCCGTCCGCATTATCGAGGGCATTCGTATGGAAACCGTATCCAATAGTTAAACCAATCAAACTTTCTCGCGAGTGACAAATTCCCAAGAATACAGACCAGCAGGAGATAGACATCATGAGCGCAGCTAAAAACCAAAACGTTACGAACCTAGACACGCAGAACCTGAAAGCCTTACTCGAACGACAAAGAAACGCATTCCGTGCTGAGGGCGAGGTCACCTATGCAACACGGATTGATCGTCTAAAGAGACTGAAAGCCCTGATTGTTGAAAATAAGAAAGAGTTTGCGGCAACCACCAAGCGCGAATTCGGCAATGCACGTTCTTATGAATTCAGTTTGTTCTCAGAGTTCGCGTCCAAGGTCGAAGGTATCGACCATACGATGAAACATTTGAAACAGTGGATGAAACCGGAGAAGAGAAAAACCAACAAGCCGATGAATTTCTTAGGTGGGAAAAGCCAAGTTAGGCATTTCCCCAAGGGTGTTGTTGGCATTATTTCTCCATGGAATCTGCCATTCGGTCTGACGGTTGCGCCTCTGACAAGTGCGCTGGCTGCTGGCAACCGAGCGTTACTGAAGCCTTCAGAGTTTGTTCCTGAAACCGCGGCCCTATTCGCTGAGATTATCCCTAAGTATTTTTCAGAAGACGAAGTTGCGGTGGTAACGGGGGGGCCAGATATCAGCCAACAATTTGCTGAACTCCCTTTCGATCACCTCCTGTTCACAGGCTCGACCAATGTCGGCGCAAAAGTAATGCAATCGGCCTCGAAAAACCTGGTTCCCGTGACGCTCGAACTTGGCGGTAAATCGCCTGTCATCATTGGTCGTAGCGCAAAATTGGACATAGCTGGAACCCGGCTGGCATTTGGTAAGCTTTTGAATGGTGGCCAATTATGCTTGTCACCAGATTACGTTGTCGTGGCAAAAGAGCTGGAAGAGCCGCTCATCGCGCGGGTGGCCCATGAGGCACAGGCAATGTATCCCAACATCACCAAAAACGACGATTACGCGGGTATTATTAATGACCGGCATTTTGCTCGGTTGCAAAACTACATTGACGACGCTGTCGCCAAGGGAGCCAAGCTTACGATTGTAGGGGCTGACAAGACGCGCGCCTCCAAAAACAACCGTCGTATGCCCTTACACATTCTGCAAAATGTTAATGAAGATATGCTGGTCATGCATGAAGAAATTTTTGGCCCCATACTTCCGATAATGACTTACGACGATGTCACCGAGGTTCCAAATCAGATTGAGCCGCGCCGAAACCCGCTGGCTATGTACTACTTTGGCAAAGATAAACAAGAGCAAGAGTACCTCTTGAATCATGTGCCCAGTGGCGGTGTTTGCGTCAATGATATTACGGTTCACTACGTTCAAGAAGACCTACCATTTGGTGGTATTGGTGCTTCTGGCATGGGTTCCTATCACGGCCTGGAAGGGTTTACCGGTATGAGCCACCCGCGCGCGATATACAGCCAAACCATGATTGATCTCTTGCCTCTGATTGGCGCACGTCCGCCCTTCGGCAAAAAGTTTCGCAAGAATATAAGCAAAGTTCTTGGCTCAATCTAAAGGCGCAATCCAGATATGAGGCGGATTGATTTTGTCGGGGCTAAGTCGCCCGCGCAAAAGCCATCCGCCCACATATCGAAATTTTTTAAAACCGAATAGGTTCTAACTACTTGGATGGAAGCAATATGAAAAAACTTAATCTTTACGATCAAATCAATGCAACCACACTTTTGTTGGTGTCACCCGAATGGCGAAAAGTTAAGGCAGCCCGAAAGGCAGCGGCATCGTTTGAGACGCCGGATATAACGCTTCCTGTTGAAACGCGAACGATTGCGGGCCGCAAAATCCGCCTTGCGCAAGCCGGGCCAACCGACGCGCCGCTCGTGGTATTGCTCAGTCCGTTCCCTGAAAGCATCTTGAGTTTTGCAGGGTCTTGGAAAGCCCTGACAAAAAAATGTCGGGTCCTCGCGATTGATCTTCCAGGCTTTGGAGCTTCTGAAGGAGACCGCAAAGACATGTCTCCCAGCTCTCAGGGCGCGCATCTGGCGGCCATCTTTGACGAGCTTGACTTGCAAGATATTCATCTTGTCGCACCGGATGTGGGAATGGCGGCCGCACTGGCTTACGTGCTCGACCATAAACATCGCCTAAAAACTATGGCCGTGGGACATGGCCTGGGAGCGCCTGGCCCATTTAAGCTGGCGTTTATGGTCAACATGTTGGCCAAATTTGGTTTCATGCGTTTCACAACGGGTTTGTTAGGGGCCGGGCCTCTCATCGCGTTCACGCGAAAACTTGGGGTCATTCGCAATCAGGCGAACGCCGCGCAAGTGGATGACTATAAACGGGCTTACTCTGGCCGCGCCGGCGAGGTGGTTTACTGGTTTAAGGACTTCCGTTCCAGAGCCAAAGAACTGGCTGACCGGGTGAAAGAAATCGAGATACCTACCTTGGTCTTCTGGGGCGAACTGGATGTCCTGTTTCACCCCAGCAATGGCGAGCATCTTCATGCAGCCTTGCCGCAAAGCAAGCTGCAAATTCTGCCTGAAGCGGGTCACGCGTCTTGGGCCGATCAGCCAGAATTATTCGCAGACATGATTATCGATTGGACAAAGACGGCCGGTAAATAAAATTGGCTCTTAAGCGTCCAGCGATTTGACGAGGATAGAGTTGGCTGTGCTTCCGGCATCGCGGTGCTTGGCAATGGCTTGGTAAGCATCCGATGTCATCCAAGCCAAAGCAGACTCTTTAGATGGGAATTCAATAATTACCGATCTTGTATCTTCCCATTCTCCCGCCAATACTGTGGGGTCCTCATCAATGCTCAACATTTTGCCATCAAACTGCTGAAAAACTTCTGAGAAGCCAGCTGAATACGTATCGTATTCGCTGCGATCATGAATTTTAAACCGGGCGATTATATAAACAGACATCGTGTCTAACTCCTAATTTTGTAAAGTTTCGAGTGCCGATGGAGAGCAAAAAAGTCATTTAACATTGCAATGACCGACGGTCATTTATATACTAGAGTTTGAAGCGAAGTCAATATGGATAGGACGAGTGCCCATTTGCATGGAGTCTGAGATTTATATTGGCCCCCTTAACCGAGAATACTACGGGTGGCAGGCAGCCTTTATAACTCTATCGGCGGCCTTGTTCGCAAGGCTCCCAAAATTTGAGGACTAATAACGCGTTGTAAGCCTTGCATCTGCCGTGCCCAACTGTCTGCCCCCGCTCCCTTAGGGGTTGCGTTGTCCAACTTAGTTTCGTCTAGTCATGGGTAAGAAGCCCCCACAGAGTAAGGGGGGCTCCTTTCTCACAAATGGAAAAGCCCATGCCTTACACAATAAAAATTACGGCAGATGTAATAGACCCAAACGACCCCGATTATATCGCCACCAATGACGCGGTCTTGGAAGTATCAGAGCAGTTTGGCTGCAAGCGGCGCATGGAACACGATGGGCATTTGGAAGTTGGCCTATTTACTTTTGCGACGCTGGAAGACGTAAACACTTTTCGAAACCACCCTACCCATCGGGCGGCTATGGAGAAAGTCGGTAGATTTTATAAATCCATGCGGGTGGAACGCAGCTGGCGCTAGCCTGAAGGGATGGCTCGCCGCCTCGCCATATTTATCGTTTCAATTTGGTGCACCCGACAGGATTCGAACCTGTGACCTCTGCCTTCGGAGGGCAGCGCTCTATCCAGCTGAGCTACGGGTGCTTACTCGGCTCTTATAGCGGGTTTTTTCGACTTCACCAAACAAATGCGTTTGCGGTGGACGAACGTCTAAGACTTGAGCTGGCTAGTCGTTTTGTATGGCGCGAAACGCTCCGCGGGCGCCGATGTAAAGCACAATTGGGCCAATGAAAATGCTGGGCAAGCCGGGTAAAAAGCCGATGACACTGAGCCAGTCGGCTCCGCCAAAACTATTGTCGCCTAGGCTTAGAGCCCGATTGCCCGACGCATTGCCGATCCAATAAAACGCGGTGAATGTCCAAGCGCAGTAAATCAGGCCCCAGGCAAAGAACGCCGTCATTTTTTCGCTGATATCCAGCTTTGGTAAGGCCAGCGCCACAACGACGGTAAGCAAGCCATTGGCCACGCCGCCTGTATGGGCGCGCACCCAGCCTTCGGTTGTGCCGTAAACGCCAAATTCAAAGAATGTCCCTGGCCAATATTCTAGGCCGCCCAACATTTTGAACATCAACATAAAGCCAGCCAGTAGGCTGACCAAAATGACCAAGAAGCCGTGGGCAATCATTAATTTCTGATATCTAGCCATGGGTTTTCTCCCTATTTGTTTTATTCGGCGGCTTGCAACGTTTCAAACGGCACAGGCATTTCCGGATGTTTCGTGTCTACCAACGGAATGGTTTGCGAGGCTGGCATTTGGGCATAGCCTTGTATCCATTGTTGCATCCATTCGGGGTCTATTTCATCGCGCGCATCGTGCCCCGGCAATAGGGAGCGCAGCAGAAAAGGGCTGGTGTGGTAAATCATCGATGACACTTCACGAGCCAGCTCCCACCAAGTGCTTGGCTTGTGCAGAACGCCGTCTTTTTTGAGCGCCACCATCATCGCCTTGAGGCCATGGCCCACCACGTGGAAGGAGCCATGAAATACCCCCAAGAAACGCGGCAGATAACGCCCCGAATGAGCCATATAGCAATCCAGCGCGACGGTCTTATGCTCGGTTTCTTCAATCATATGAACGAGCCAGAAAGAGGTGATATGCGGGTTTGCATTTTTAAATAACTGCAGACGCTTTTTAATCAACCAACGGGTAAAGCCATTGGTCATGGTTTCAAAACCAGCCGAGTAAGCGAGGCGATGCTCGAGGCTTTTGCCGCTCAGGTCTTTCCAAGATTTAGCCATGCCCTCTTCGACTTTTTTAAATTCCGGATAGCCATTGGCTGTCAGAATATCGTTAAGGCGGCGATGGCATTTAAAGTGCTGGCTTTCTTGTCCGCAGAAATCGCGAATATCTTGCAGCAGTTGTTTATCTTCCACATGCCTTGCGGTTTCTCTGCCGTTTTTTACGAGAAACGGTTCGAGATGCGGCATGGTTAAAGACAGGCCATTGAACATATGGCTGCGCACGCGCTTCCCCGGTATCCATACAGGGTCTAAGTCATCGGGGAACGCGAAATCGAAATCGCGGATGACGATGGCTTCTACGTCTTTAGGCTTATATGTGAACACTTTGCGCTCCTGAGCAGATTTTTGAAAAATTCATACACAAAGGCTTGCAGTTTAGCCTGCTCAGGTCAAGGCGCGGAGATGTTTAGGGCCTAATGCGCTGCCTCTGGTGTTTGCATCAGTTCGACCAACATGCCGCCCATGTCTTTTGGGTGGACGAAAATAATTGGGGTGCCGTGGGCGCCGATGCGCGGCTCGCCTAGCACGCGGGCGCCTTTGGCGACCATGTCATCGCGCGCCGCCAAAAGGTCTTCTACCTCAAAGCAGATGTGGTGTTGTCCGCCCAGCGGATTGTTTTTCAAAAACCCCGTGATGGTGCTGCTCTCGTCAATCGGCTCGATGAGCTCGATTTGGCTGTTCGGCAAATCGACAAAACAGACCCAGACGCCTTGCTCTTCCATTTTAAACTTTTCGCCGATACTCGTGGCTCCCAGCACGTCGCGATAAAGCTTTACCGCTTCGTCAATGGAGGGGGTGGCAACGCCGACATGGTTTAAACGTCCGATCATGGGAGGCTCCTGTTTGGGGTTATTTGTGACTGGTGAGTTTCATAAAGATGGTTTCCAGCTCGGCGCCTTGCGTGTCCAGATCGACAATCTCAATGCCTGCGCCTTGCACGGCACTCAGCACCGCGCCGGCGTGCATATCGCCCGGATTATATTGCACGGCCAAGCGGCCATCGTCGCGCAAGTTGCAGGCGATGGCTCCCAAGTCAGGCGCCGCAGTCAGAGGCGAGCTGGGCCGTCTGTTGGTCGGTTTTGCTGTAGACCGCATATTTGCGCCGCATGTGGCCATTGCCATTCTATTCGCGTGTATCAGCGGGGTGCTGGCTTTGGCGGTGTTTGGTATGTCTGTCGCTGTGCCGGCGGCATTTGTTATCGGCTTCTCCGTCGGAGCCGAAGTGGATCTGATTGGCTATCTCGTCGCTCGATATTTTGGAATGCATGCCTATGGTCAGATTTATGGCCGACAATACGCAACCTTCTTAATCGCGACAGGCCTAAGCCCCGTCATTCTCGGCGCGGTTCGAGACGCCACGGGCAGTTACACCGCATCTTTATTCACAGCTGCAGCCTTTATTGCCGTCTCGGCGGCTTTATTCTCAAGGCTCCCCAAATTTGAGAAATAATACCGAAAGCCCTCACGCCAACAAATTGTCATCAGAAAACATAATGGCATGATAAGTGCCAATATGTTTGCATAATGGCCAAGGCCGTGTATCATCCTGTGTATGAAATTGAGAAAAACCCCTGACAGCCGTTTTGATAATCTGCCAGATTATGATTTCGAGCCGCATTTTGTAACCCTAGACGATGGCGAGGGTGGCACGTTGGACATGCATTACATTGAGGCCGGGCCCAGCGAGGGTCAGCCTGTTGTGATGGTGCATGGCAATCCAACTTGGAGTTTCATGTGGCGCAAACTTATGCCGCAATTGGCCGCCGCTGGCTATCGCGCCATTGCCGTTGACCTGATTGGCATGGGGCGTTCGGATAAGCCGACGCGCCTGCGAGATTATACCATTGCGCGCCATGAGGCTTGGTTGAGCGAAGCTCTGTTCGACAAGCTAGATCTGCATGGTGTGCATTTCGTACTGCATGATTGGGGCGGTATTTTGGGTCTGCGGGTGGCGGCTAATTACCAAGACCAGCTTGCCAGTATAACTTTTTCAAATACCGGATTGCCGGTGCGCGATCCGCAGGAAACGATCACCGATATGGCCATTCCTGGCTCAGAATTTCTGCGTAAATTTCAACTATTCGTGCGATTTAACCCGTTCTGGCGGCACTGGAATATGATGACCAAAATCTGTTCCCGCGATTTACAGACACAAGTGGTCGCTGGCTATGCGGCGCCTTATCCCAACTTTCGGTATTTGACGGGCAATCGGCAATTCACCCAAATGTTGCCAACCCGCTATGATAATCCAATGTTGGTCGATAATTTCCGTGCCAGACAAAAACTGGCCAATTTCAACAAGCCCTTTTTATGTCTCTATTCCGATAAAGATATTGTCGCCCCCAATGGCCATCAGAGCGTGCGCCCGTTTATCGCCGCGGCAGCCAACCGCGCACCGGTGATTTTAAAAGGCGGCAGTCATTTTCTGGTCGAGGATTGCCCCGAAGACTATGGCGCGGCTTTGCTGAGTTTTTTAACCGAGATTGGCTAGCGCTCTCTAAACCCAAACCTCACGATGGTTTTGACGCTCTACGCGTCTGTTACAGCGAGCCGTGAGCATGGCCTCAAGGCCGGTTTCGGCAAGCAGACCATCCACCTGCTTTTGGTCGGCCGCGCCGAGCTTGTCATAAGCATCTTGAATGCGCTGCAACATGAAAATGCGATAGGGCATCACCACGGCGTTTATGTTGACGCCCCGCCAAGGGAACTGGCACATGCCTATGCCACGGCCCAGACTTTCACCGCCAACCATCTCATTTTTCGCAGGGCGATGTTCCGCCAGCCAATCATTCGACATGGCAATCATCGCCTCTACTTCTGGCAGATAATCGGCAGCGACGCGGCGCAAGAGTACTTTTAGCGTATCGGGAATGGCGTCTTGTGCCAGCAGGCTTTCGTCGCGGCCCAGAAATTCGACCATATCGGCGCTCGGGTTGCGCATGCGCTCGGTCCAGCGGAATAGCATTTGCGCTTTTTCTTGCATCATCCGCAAAGGGTACGGGTCGCGCCCCAAATGCGCGAAAAGCGCGGCGAATAATCCATAGTCGCCAATCGTCGGCGCGCCGCCCAAAAGATAGGGTTGGCTCGTAAAATGCGCGTCTAATTCGGCCAGCGTCTCTTCATAGGCGGCCTCAATTTGAGGCGCAGTTTCGGGCGTCACCCCAAACAACACCGCCGCCTTGCGCATACGACCTGACGCATGTAAGGCCATCTCGCCGCGTTCTTCGGGCGCCACTTGCGGCAAGGCAAAGAGGCCGAATTGCTGCAAAATAAAGTCGAGATTATCATCGTCGAAATTCCAGCGATAATGCATGGCCGGACGCAGCAGGCCTTCGCCGCCAAAAAACTCCATAATCAGCGAGCTGATAAGCTGGCGCGGCGTTTGCGGATAGGCAGGCAGGCGGGTTGGCTGGCGGTTTTCAAACCAATCAATAATCTCGGTGCCGTCTTGCACAATCTCTTGCTCTGGCGTCTCCATAACCGGAATAATCCAACGGCCAAGCGCCGGGCGAATGACCGCGTCATAATGCGGGTCAGCAGGCGAAATATCGTCGAAATCAATATGTTGTTTTATCAAATAGGCACGTGCCTTGCCCGAGTAGAGCGAGGCGCTCCACGTATACAGTTTGAACTTATTATCCATTATGTGTCCTTAAAACGAGATAGATGATTTGCCCGAAAGCGGCCAATAGCGTGAGGAGCATGCCGACCCAAATGCGCGGCGATACCAGCAGGCCAGAACTGGCCTCCACGGGCAAGGCATAAGTGATTGCCAAAGCGGCTTTTTTATATATATGACCGCCCGAAAATGCCGGATCCGTAACCGCGCGCATCAAATCGCGCCGACTGCGATAGCGAATGATGCCGCTGCCAGACCAGCCCGGATTGGCGGCTGTGTTCCAAGCCTCTATATAATCGCCGGCCGCGCCCGCGCTAAAAGCGGGATAGCCGCCATTGCGCAATAAGCGGCCGATGAAAGAGCGAAAATAACGATAAAATAAAGCGTGCGCAGATACTGGCTCGCCAGTTTCGGGATGGGCGAGTTTGCCTTTGGTATAGACCAGCATATTGACCATGAAAAACTCGGCGCCCGTGTCGCAGCGCATGAAGTTCACCCAAGTGTCAAATCGGGTTTTGTCCAAATTTTCATTGGCTTCCATTTGCGCCATAAACATCTTGATTTCCGCTTCTTTTAGCGGCCCACGCCAGTTTTCATGCCATGCCAAGAATAGCAAAAACATAAGTAAAGCCGAACCCCATAGGTAAATCGATGCCATAGATGCTTCCTCCCGAGGCGTCAGAATATGAATTGACACCGCTAATGTCAATTTATATATTAAGTCGAAGCCGCACGAGAAATTTAGGTCGCACAATATAGGACGCACATGGGCAATCAAACGGAATTACGAGTTGTAGATGGGCGCCGCCAGCGCAGCGAGCGCAGTCGTGCCGCCATCCTCACGGCGGCTTTAAACCTTATCGATAGGGGCAATTATGCGCCGACCACGCGTGAAATTGCGCAAGAGGCGGGCGTTGGCTTGCGGTCTTTCTTCCGTCACTTTGAAGACATGGAAGCCTTGATCGAAGCGATTGACCAGAAAATGCGCCAATATTACGAGCCTTTATTCGACCGAGACTTTCAGGCGGGCGAGCTGGAGGCGCGCATCGAGGATACGGTCATCGGTCTTACGGATGCCTATGAGCGGCTTAAAAATATGATGATGATCACCCGAGTGCAATTATGGCGGTCTGAGGTTTTGCAAAAAAATTATGCCCGCAATCAAAATGGTTTGCGCAAACATTTGGAAAAATGGCTACCCGAATTGAAAGGCGTGCCAGAGGCAAACCGCGAGGCGGCGCATGCGACGGCCTCGTATGAGACTTGGGATCGTTTGCGGCGACACCAAAAGCTCAATATCAGACAAGCTCGCAATGCGATGATTGCCGCACTCTCGGCTGTTTTGTAATCTTTATATCAAGTCAGTTTTGAAAACTATGGGTCTCTTGGCGCTGGTTTTTACCAGCACGTTTTTCTTGCTCAACATGACGGGCGGCGCTCAACATGGCTCTTGCACTGCGCCTTTGCCTGGTGTTGGATGACCCCTTAATCAAAGGACGTACCATGATCCAGAGCCTTGAACGAGTGTGCCGGTTTTTTCTTTTTTTCTCTTTATCCGCCTTTGTGCTGGTCGCCTGTGATGGTGCGCCGGATAAACAAGCCGCTACCAAAAAAGCCAAACAATGCGCCTCGGTAGAGGCGGCCCCGCAAGTGCTTGAGGCGGGTCATTTTATCATGGGCGCACGTCCCGCTTATGAAGAAGAAGGCCCGCCACAGCGCGTGCATTTGGCGTCTTTTGATATTGACGCGACGGAAGTTACCAATGCGCAATTTGCCCGTTTTATCGACGCGACAGGTTATGTGACCGATGCGGAGAAACCACAAGCCGGATTTGGCCAAGCCGGAGGGGTTGTGTTTCGCACGCCCAATTTAAAAAATCCCAGCTGGTGGCATTTTGTGGTTGGCGCCAATTGGCGTCACCCCGATGGGCCTGAGACCTCCATTGAGGCGCGCGCCGATGAACCGGTGGTGCAGATATCTTATACGGATGCCAAAGCCTATGCTGCTTGGGCCGGGCGTCGCTTGCCCAGCGAAGCGGAATGGGAATATGCCGCCGCGGCGGGTGCTGAGACGGTTTATGTCTGGGGCAATGCGCGTGCGCCTGATGGTGCAGAAATGGCCAACACATGGCAGGGCAGTTTTCCGATACAAAACACCGAGGCAGACGGCTATGCCAAGCGGTCGCCGGTCGGGTGTTTTCCGCCCAATGATTTTGCCCTTTACGATATGATTGGCAATGTTTGGGAATGGACGGATACACCTTTTGATGGCGCGGCGCGAGGTCTTGCCGGTGAAGTGCGTTATACGATTAAGGGCGGTTCGTTTTTATGCGCGCCGAATTTTTGTCGCCGCTACCGGGCTGCTGCGCGCCAAGCCCAAGAAGCCGGTCTGCCGACCAGCCATATTGGATTTCGCACGGTCAAAACGCGCTAAGGCGTTAAGGCGTTAAAACAGCTTTAGCCTTGCGCCGCGTGGGCGTGGTGTTTTTTCCGTTTCCGGCAAATCGCAAATGCGCTCCATTCGTGTGATGGAACCATCGCCATATTCCCAAACAAGTTGTTCACCTTGGCGATAGCGTTGCACGACCACCGGCCCCCAGCCCAAGGCATGAAAATTCAATACCTTGTCGCGCCAAATCATCGATGCTGACGAGCGCGGGCAATATTGTTTATCGCCAATCGTAAAGCTGACCCCGCCTTCCGTATCATCGGTATTCAGGCCGGCTGTAGAATTGGGGCCGTAATCATGAATAATGCCGGCAGAGGTGACGACGGTGCGGCTGCCGCATTGCTCAATGCGTTCGATATGGCCGACTTTGCCGCCTGACACACCAACCCACAGGCCGCGAATATCATCGGCCTCAGGCGGCAAGGCTTGGGTGCAGGCCTGTAATATCGGCAAAGGAAAATGCGTATAAGCGCAGCCCGGCGTATTGCCCTTAGCAATCTCATGAGCTTGCTTGCCGCGCCCATTCAAAGGCGGCAGACGACAATAATCAATCGTGCTGCCGTCACCGGCCAGCACAGCTGGGTCAGTTGTTAAAGGCGGGCGGGCGGAAAAGAAAATCACCCAGATAAGGCCGACGATAAGGAGCGGTAGGCCAATAGAGACTGAAAGAAGTATGCGTTTCATATTTTATCCAATTCGTTGGGGTCGCTGCGCTGGCGGCGGCCGTCCACGACACTAAGGTTGGCTTTTTCGCGCCTATAATTTGACCTTTAATTAGGCCATAAAATATAATCATCGGCCAATGTCACATTGTCGGCCGGCGTTTTGTCAATCCAGATCGGCATCAGCGCATTGCTGGGCCATTTCGGCGTCATTTGTTGGCGATTATGGGCGTCCAACAGGGCGGTTAATTCGGCTATTTTTTCCGGCCTTGTGGGGCTCATATCTTTTTGCTCGGTTGGGTCTTGTGCGACATGATAGAGCCGTGTTTTTTCGGGGAGTTTGCTGCGCTGCATTTTCCAGCCCTTTGATAAAATCGCCTGATAGTCGCCGGACCGCCAAATCAGCGTGTCGCGCGGCGCACCGGATTTTTGACCGGTCATATAGGGCAGCAAATTGACCCCATCCATAAGCTTTGCTTGAGGGACCATTTTGGCGGCCCCCAAAGCTGTCGGCATAATATCGAGATGCGATATGGGATGGCGATAGGTCTCTCCCGATGGCAGTTTTTGCGGCCAACGCATAATAAAGGGCACATGGGTGCCGCCTTCAAAAAAGCTCAGTTTAAAGCCGCGATAAGGCTTATTGATATCGGGCATGCCGATATAATTGGCCCCGCCATTATCGCTGGTGAAAATAACCAGCGTATTTTCATCAAGGCCGTGGACTTTAAGCGCCTGCATAACGCGCCCGACAGAACGGTCCACGGCGCGTATCATGGCGGCATAAACCCGCGAGCGATGGTCAGGAAAATTATCGCCCACGGCCTGATAATCTTGGCTTGAGGCTTGCAAGGGCGTGTGAATGCCCCAATGAGCGAGATAAAGGAAAAACGGTTGGTCTTTATTGGCCTTAATGGCTTTCACCGCTTCGTCCGTATAATAGTCGGTCAAATAGCCTTTGGGGCGAAATAGCGGGCCTTGATTAAAGCTGGCGGCGTAATTCAGCACTTCCCATTGCACTTTATCCAATACGGCGAACTCATTGCGCGCATTGACGACATTCGGGTCGTCGATCGGCAAATAAAGCCCGCTTTCCATAAACAAGCTTTCGTCAAAACCTTGCGCTCGCGGAAGAAGCGCCTCCTTGCGTCCCAAATGCCATTTGCCGATATGCAAGGTGCGATAGCCCTTGGCGCGCAATTCTTCGGGCAGGGTAATTTCTTGCGGCGGCAAACCGCGCGCGTCAAATGGTAAGG
Source organism: uncultured Rhodobiaceae bacterium (assembly GCA_963932545.1). Lineage (GTDB taxonomy): Bacteria > Pseudomonadota > Alphaproteobacteria > RS24 > RS24 > UBA8337. The sequence continues at coordinate 19,457 of CAWVRH010000021.1, forward strand.
CGGCCCCGCGGACTTCGTCGCTAATCTCTAGAAATTCAAAACGACGCGGCATGGGGTCGGTTTTTGCCAATTGTTGCAATATCGGCCCGAACCTATCCGGCACAGGGGTAAATTCAAAACCGAAGCGGCTCGCATAACGACCGGTCAAAAGCATGGCCCGCGAGGTGGCGCATACGGCGCTGCCAGCATAGCCATTGCTGAATTGCACCCCCTCGGCGGCCAAGCGGTCAATATGTGGCGTCTCAATCAGCCCCTCGCCATGATAGCTGACATCATTAAAGCCCATATCATCGGTTAAAATGACGACGATATTGGGCGGGCGTTGGCCCTTACCTTCCCAAACACCGCCTTGCTGCCAAGAAATTGGCTGGTGCGGCCCAACCGGATTGGCGACTTTATTGACAAAACCGACAAGGGAAATAATCAGGTTTGTGCGATTGGCATAAGCTAAAACAAGGACGCTGACGAGCAAAAGCCCGGTCGCTGCCAAAATTTTGGCCCGTCGGCTCATCGCCATAAGAAATTCTATTTTGAAGCGTTGCATAATATAGCCCCCCCCTTTTTAATCGGGCCACAGTCTTATGCGGCCCCTCAATCCGGTACTCTTGCGAACCCGCTTCCCACGCATGGTGCGTTTAGGCGAGACCTATTTTCATCCTATAAATTGACACTTGTTATGTCAATTTATATTGCGCGGCCCGCCCGAGCGCAGGCATCCTGTTACGCCCAGCTTTAGATAAGCCCAGCTCGCGCGCGCGTGTATTGACATAATAAGTGTCATAATATACTGATGATGCTCTCATTATCCCCGCAGGAGCCTCGTTATGAAAAAGAAATTACTGACTGTTTTTGGATCCCTAGCTCTTTCGGCCGTATTATTGGTCATGGCCGCGCCATCTATTGTGCATGGGCTTGGATTGCACCCTGACTATGATGGGCCGACTTATAAATTGCCCGGCAAAAAAGCACTTATCATCGGGACCAATCATGGCGTGCTGAACAAGGTCGGCGAAACCACGGGCGCTCCAACCGGTGCGCAAGCATCGGAGCTGACCCATCCTTATTACGGTTTTCTGGACGCCGGCATGGAGGTCGATATTGCCAGCATTAAAGGCGGCGTCATTCCCATTGATCCGCAGACCTTGGGCCGGATGGTTGCGACCCCAGAGGATAAACGCTATTTGGAAGATGCGGCTCTTAAGGCAAAGTTAGAGACTTCCATCAAAATCGCTGATTTGGATTTTACTCAATATGACGCAATCTTTCTGTCAGGCGGCTGGGGCGCGGCCTATGATCTTGGCTATTCGCAAGTGCTGGGAGAAAAAATTGCCGACGCCTATTATGCCAAAAGGCCGATAATCGGTTCCGTCTGTCACGGCGCTTTGGGGCTTATTCGTGCCAAGGATAAAACCGGCAAGCCTATTATTGCTGGACGCAAGGTGACCGGGGTTACCGATAAACAGATCAAACAGCTTGGCATCACCCTGACGCCAATGCACCCTGAAAGCGAGCTGCGCAAGGCAGGTGCTTTATATGAGAGCCAAACCGCGTTTTTCGACATATTTGCCACCCATGTCGTGATCGATGATGAGCAACGTTTTGTCACCGGACAAAACCAAAATAGCAGCCATGTCACCGCGCATAAGATTATGGAAATTATTTCCAAACGGCCATAAGGCCAAACCTTATATTGCTGTGGGTCCTAGGAGGGGAATTGATATGGCGAAGCGGAAAGAGTATTTTCGGCCATTGCGAAAAAGGATGCCATCCGATGTCAGCTTCTCTCAAGGCCCAACCCAAGCTTCGAGCTTTTTGTGCAAAAGCCCAGTCGGCATGAAAAGACTATGTGGTGTTTTCTTGCTGGCGGTCATTTTTGAAATCACCGCAGCGGGCGCCGCCGTCGCACAGACGGGCTCTGAACCCAAGAAGGCACCGCCCAATGTCTTGATTATTGTCGCCGATGATATCGGCTATATGGATTTCGGGTCATATGGAGGCGAGGCCACCACACCGGCCATTGATGCGATTGCTGAACGGGGCATTAAAATGTCCCGTTTTTACACCTCGCCCCAATGCGGCCCGTCACGCGCCATGCTGCTGACCGGCGCCGATAATCATGAAGTCGGCATGGCCATGATTGCCGAAACCTTGCCCGAGGCCTTGCGCGACAATCCGGCCTATTCAATGAGATTCCCAAAAGGAACACTGACCCTCGCAGACCGTCTCGGGGCGGCAGGATATCAGACCTATGCGGTGGGCAAATGGGGCATTGGTGATATTGGCAAAAACCTGCCCCGCAAACATGGTTTCGACAGATCGTTGGTTTTGGACTCGACCGGCGCCGATAATTGGATATCGCGGGTTTATTTGCCATTCTACGATAAGGTTGAATGGTTCGAGGATGACAAAGCGGTTGACCGACCGGGCAATGAGTATTCTTCAAAACTCTTTGTCGACCGGATGATTGACTATATTGATAGCGGCACGCACGACCAACCGTTTTTCGGCTATTTGGCCTTTCAAGCGGTTCATATTCCGGTTCAAGCGCCGCGTTCCTTTATTGATAATTATAACGGTCGTTATGACCAAGGGTGGCATGTTCTGCGTCAAGAGAGGCTGGCCAAAGCAAAAGAGCTGGGCCTGGTTTCCGCCGACACGCAGCTTCCCCCGCAGCCCAAAGAGGCGCGCCAATGGGATGCCTTAAGCGATGCGCAAAAGGCCTTCCAAGCGCGGGCCATGCAGGTCAATGCCGGCATGATTGAGGCCATGGACCATCATCTGAAGCGGCTGTTTGCCTTTCTTGAAAAGAAAGGGCAGCTGGATAATACCATCCTCATTATTGTCTCGGATAACGGGCCCGAGTCGGCGGTTTTAAATGGTCAAAACTTCCTGATGGATTATTGGCTGAAGGCGCAAGGGTATCACACCGAAATAGAAACGCTTGGCGAGCAAGACAGTATGGCTGCCATTGGCATGGAGTGGGCGACGGTCGGTGCTGTGCCGTTTTCGCGCTATAAGTTTCATGCAACCGAAGGTGGCCATCGGGTGCCGATGATTATTGCCGGACCGGGGGTTCAAGCAAAAGGGTTCGTCGCGGCGCGCTCACATGTGTTTGATATTGTTCCGACCGTTCTTGAGCTTGCGGGACTGTCGCCCATCTCTGACCCAAATGAAAGCGTGCCTATTCGAGGCCGCAGCCTTGCGCCCCTGCTGACAGGGGACAGGGAAGAGATCTATGGCGAGGACAAGGCTGTCGGCATGGAAGTTGCCGCAAATGCTGCTCTTTATAAGGGCGATTGGAAATTGCAAAAAATACCCGCGCCTTCGGGGGATGGAAAATGGCGGCTTTATAATCTGGCCAGCGACCCGGGCGAAATGCGCGACTTACAGCATGATTTCCCTGAGATTTTTAAACAGCTGAAGTCAGACTACGCCGCCTATAGCGAGGAAGTGGGCGTGAGCGAATTAGGCGATGATTTCAGTCCGGGTAAGCTGATCGCCCTGAAAGCGGCAAAACCTTTGATGATGCCTTTTCTACCTTATGGGTTTGGCGCCATATTTGTCTTCATCATGGCTGTATGGTTGGGTGTCCGGCGCCTAAGGCGAACATCGTGAGCCATAGCTCGCCTTATCATAGCGGGCGTCTTTGAAAGGCTGACGGAAAGTGCATTATCAGCTCCGGATTGTCCTGAGTTCGGAGCTTCAAAGCTTTTCCAGGCAGTGGATACAAACTCGTGAAATTTTTTAGAGTCATCTCACTGGAGTGGCAAGGCGTGTTCTTAAACGAACAATTCGGACATGAAACTCAAGGAACCCTCTTCCACACCAAAAAACAAGAGAAGCGATATCACATCGATTATCTTTTTCTTCGTCAGACGGGGAATGTTATTATTGGGTCATATGAGGATTGGATCAATTTCAGTGACCATGTTCCGATCATTGTTGATTTGCAGAGTTAAAAAGGCAGGGTATGACGCCTCGGAAATTCAAACACGAAGAGACCAGTTTCGGTGGTTCAGGTCAAGGCGCGGGAGGGCGAGGCTTTACTGCGCGGCTTCGGGAACCTGCATCAGCTCGACCAACATGCCGCCC
>CAWVRH010000022.1:0-17027 GCA_963932545.1 uncultured Rhodobiaceae bacterium
GCAATCCCTAAGCTAACAGTATCATCGCCGTTGATTGCATCGTCAGCGATATCGGCAGCTGTCGCCCCATCTTCTGTCCCAAAACCATTTGTGCTGCCATTATCACTGGTAATCACAAAATCAGCAGCCATTGCTGGCGTTGATAAGGCGAGACAAACCAGGGTGGATGCTCCCAGTAGAAAAGCTTTACAGTGTTTGGGGCTTGATAAAGTGGGGTGAGACATGGGGCTTCCTTACATAAGGTGACAAAACATATCATCACGTTGAATTTAAATTGCTAAGCAACAAGCCTATGCAACTATCCGCTCTCGTATCGATAACAAATAGCTGCTTTTACTTTGCCAGTTCCATAATTTCATAAACATCTTGCGATGATGTGATGGGGCGTGGATTGGCCAATACCACGGGATGCATCATCGCATATTCGCTGATTTTCTGCTTCAGCGCGTCATCGGCGCCGACCGCGCTCAATGTACCGGGTAAGCCCAAATCGTCCACCAAGCGCCGCACGGCATCACCGGCACTCATATTTTCGGCACCCAACGCAGCGGCAATCTGCTTTTGTTTTTCGCTCGTGAAAGAAACGTTCCAGTCAAGGACAGCGGGCAGAAACACACAAGATGTCACCCCATGCGGCACACCGCCTAACGCACCAAGCAAATAGCCAAGCCCGTGACTGGCGCCATGCATGACCCGCCCAATGGAAGCCGTCGCCAGCCAAACCGCATGCATGCTTTCCAACCTTGCCGCCATGTCGTCGGGCGCTTGTTTGGTGCGGCGCAGCGATTTGGCAAAAAGTGCCAGCGCGCCTAAAGCCTCGGCCTGAATAAGCGGGCTGCTGTCAGGCGCACAAATGCCCTCAATAGCATGATCAACTGAGCGTATCGCGGTGGATAGCCAAAGGGCCTCAGGTGTGTAAATGGCCATGTCCGGGTCGAGTATGACCGTTTGCGGGCAAATATGCGTTCCACCCAAAAGCTCTTTCGTGCCAGTCGCCGGATTTATACCACCGGCAAATTCGGTATGCTCGGCACCTGACAAGGTCGTCGGTAAGCAAATATGGCGCGGGCCGCCGGGGCCTTCGCTGACTTGCCCAATGCGAGCTGATAATGCTTCGACCGTATCGATATTTTCCCGCAAGCAGATAATCACCGCTTTGGCAGCATCGATAATACTGCCACCCCCCACCGACAATATAATATCGGCATTGGCGTCGCCCACAGCTTGCGCAGCGGCCACCACATCACCAAAAGGGGTATGTTCAGAAACATTGTGAAACAGGCCAACACACTGCGCGCCCAAACCTGCCTGCAATTCCTCGATTACGGGTGTTTTATTGACCAGTGATGCCGTCGTGAGGATAAAAACCCGATTGGTGTCGCCGATTTCTTCGCGCACTGCCTCAAGAGCAGCCTGCCCCCAACGAATGCGGGCGCGCGGCACATAATCATAAACGCCGGATTGCGGCAATTCGAAAGTCATCATGGCGGTCTCCTATTAGTTTACTTCGACATTAAACATAGCCCGAGAAGCCACCGGGGCTTTGACTACATCTTAACCGGAATACTGTCGACATGCTCGCGGAATACGGGACCATACATAAATCGATGGTTTTCCCAAAAGTCATATGACTTTGGTAATAAAAACTCAGTGAAATATCCTCTGAACGCAAGCCAGACATCATCTTCTAGCTGGCCTTTGTGGAAATTGTAAAACGCGACCTCCCAAATGTTGTATAATTGCTGAAGCAAAATTTCTTGCTTCAGATTATCCAATTGGCCTGCGGGGTAGCGGACCCCGTCCATCGTGTCTTTAAAAACCTTGGCCAGTTGATCGTCCTTCATAATCTCGACATTCAGGCGCATCGCCGTGTCAATCAACGCCAAGTGATTGCTAGCCCGCGAGCTGCGCGAATTTTCACGTATCTCATAACCGACAAAAAGCAACGAAACGATAACGAAAATGACGCCGATACGCTCCGAATATTTTTCTACGAAATCATTTAACATTTACGCAAGTCTCCAAACAAATACACTGAGGTTTAGTATGCCGGTCACTCGGTTTTTTAAGAACACTGCTTAACAAACCTTTTGATGCGTTTTATGGCATCTGGCGCCTGAGCTAGGTCGCAGTGGTCCACTCCAGCAATTTCCAGGTATTCAGAATCTTGAATTCCATTTGCAAGATAACGCCCCATGCGCGCAGGCACGGCAAGGTCTCCGGAAAAATGGACAATCAATGTTGGGCAGGTAACCTGACTTAAAAGCTCTCTTACATCAAAGGTCTTCATGTATTCGACTATTTGTTTCATGGACCGCTTGTCAGCCAAAAGCATTTCCATTCCTTTATAGGTCTCATCGTCAATTTCATCCCTAGATATGCTTGGAAACAAGATATCTCTAGCCGCTGCTGTTCCCCAAGCTTCAGCCATTTGATCCAGTGACTGGTCTGATATTCCAATTGCATAATCATCGGCTCTCGAAAAGCGAGGTGTTGTGCCGAACAATATAAGACCCGCAACTCGGCTAGGATTGTCGACGGCGTATTGAATACTCATTGGGCCACCTTCAGATATCCCCATCAGAACAAATTTCTTTGTTCCTGCGGCGTCAGCCACCGCTTCGATATCTTTTACTCTCTCCGTAAGGGAAGCTGAGCTTGCAACAGGGTCGGAAAGGCCCTGCCCCTTTTATCGAAACTAATTACACGACAAAAATTGGATAAAGCCTTCATGGTCTCCCTGAGTGGCTTGAGATTAGAAGAAACGTGAATATTTGAAATTATACCAGGTGTGACAACAAGGTCTGGGCTAGATTTTCCAAAAACAGTGTAGGCGATGTTAACGCCGTCAGTATTTGCAAACTTAATAGCATGAGGTGAGGGAGCGCTCAATTCAGACAGGGTTGCCTTTCCCGACGGTTTGACGCCCAAGCGGATAATTATCTGTATGAAAAAACCTCTGCCGACGGTTGCAAATGCACCAATTATAACTAGCGCAGCCGCGAGACCGCTAAGAAGTTTTTCATTGTCAGAAAACCAGCCCCAAATATCCATAATTTTTTACTCCCAAAAAATTAGGCTAACCTGAACCCCAACACAGGGGCAACAAGTGATAGGCAATAAATTAAAACGTATTAAAAAAAATGCTAAAGCGGTAACGCTGGCGGTAGGCCCAGAGACGAGTGAAATATAGCTGAACTAGCTCGAGGCTACTCCGCTCCGCAGAGGCAACAGACAAACTCATGTGCCTCATCTGGCGGTTTTGATTGGGAGCAAAATTTCATTGTCCCGAAGAAACCAAGGAATAAATGGCGGGTCGTAGAAGGCATAGACCGGCAATCCAGAAACCTCATAGCCTTGCTCGGCAATAAAAGACTTCAATTTGGTAAGGTTTCTAGCAACCTTCTTATCATTTTGCGTGCCTCTAAACGACACAGTTGCGTATCGCTGAGCCTCGAGCCTCACAATAGTGACGCCGTTAAGGGTCGGTTGTGGAATGTCTTTTGCGCTCATGTCGCTAGGAAGAAAAAACCGGATGGCCCATTTATCTTCAGCCCCACGCCCCTCTCTAGTCGCTTGAGTTTGCGCCACTGGTGAAGTCATTGGAATTTCCAGGTTATCCTCATTGCTGCCGCTGATATACTTGAACAAGCTTCGAAATGCGTCCCCAGCGGCATCTCTTCGCGAAGACAATACCTGAGTTTCAACAACCATAGCAGGCGCATAGTCTCTTATTTCTAGAGTGCCTTGTTGAAGCACAAGCTCGTAACTTGGCTGCTCGTAGTCAGCCAAAGCAGGCGTCGCAAACAGAAGCACGATGATGGTGAGTATGCGGGTCATTGAAGTCTTCTTCCTAAATCTAGCCGAAACAGGCCTCACGATAAGAGCCATGTTTACTGGCATCTTGGCGCCCGTCTGAAGGTGCTAATCTGAAGGTGCTGTTTCTACGAAGCCCGCCCAGGTCGACATATAGTCGACAAAATTAGGGCCAAGCCCCTCAGCCACCAAATGCTCTCGCGATACTGGCGTTGCGATGGAGACGAAATTTTCATCCGATGCAAATTTTTGTGGCCAATCATGGTGCAAAATGCCAGCGCGCCCCAAAGCAACAAAATCTACGCCTGCCGCTAGCACATCACGTACATGGTCAGCTGTCATAATTTTGCCTGCCACCGTAAGCTTGGTATCGCCTCGTTCCAATTTGGAAAAAACATCGACAAGGCGTTGGCCTGCATGCGGGCCGTCGCTCACTTCCTCGAACACATCCCAAAGCGACATATCGATAAAATCGAGCGCCCCAGTTTTGCACAAGCGTTCGTAGTAACTGATAATCTCGTCCAGCTGAATACCGAAGCGGGTGGGCGATAAGCGCAAAGCTAGGCTGAAGTCGGCGCCGCAAGATTGCTTCACGCCAGCAATAATATTGTCGAGGATGCGCGTGCGATTAGATAGCTCACCGCCATAATCATCTTCGCGCTTATTGATATCTGACGACAAAAACTGGCACAGCAAATAACCATGCGCGCCATGAATTTCCATACCGTCGAACCCCGCTTTTTGCGACATCAAGGCAGCGTCCACAAACGCCTCTTCTGTGGCTTTAATCTCTTCTAGCGTCATCGCGCGCGCGCCGGTTTCTTCATTGGCCGACGGACACATTGGCTCTTGTCCGGTGAATTTTTTAAACGTGCGCATGCCACCATGCACAACTTGCGTATAGGCAAGGCTGTCGTGTTGCTTGATACCGTCTGCCAATCTTTTCAAACCATCCAAATGGCTTTGGTCACTGGCCCCGAGTTGGCCGTTGAAACCTTTGCCCGCCTTCTGCGCAAAGGCTGCGCAGGTCATAGTTAAACCGAACCCACCTTGGGCGCGCTTGGTGAGCCAAGTATATTCATCGTCGCCCAAAGTTCCATCTTCATGGCTTTGCATATTGGTTAGCGGCGCGAGCATGAACTCGTTCTTCATCTCTTTTCCGCTCGCAAATGTAATCTTCTTCGGCATCGAAAACCTCCCTCTACCCAAACTAATCTTGTTATAAATTAGACCGAACCTTGGCCCCGAAGCAACTCGCTTTAGGGGCGCAAATCGTTCTAGGAGCGAAGGCTTGCCGCCAAGGCTGCGCCGCTTAAAAACGCGTCCTCAACTTTAGACCCGCTGCACCAATCGCCGATGGCCGACAACCCTTGCGCTTCGTCTCGTAAATAGGGTTGTGCGGGCGTGGCTGCCGCTTGACGCGCCGACGCATAGCGCCAGCGATGCACTCGGTCGTAACCTGAAGCGGCGGAAGTCTTGCTTCCGGTTAACGCTTCGAAACGCGCTTTCATCGTCGCCCCCACAGCCTCCGTGTCATCTTCGATATGAGCTTGCGACCAATCATGCTTCGTTTGCAGCACCAAAGCCAACTCGCCACCCCGCCCTGGCTTGCCTGAATTAACCGCGCCAAAGCCCAACACGTCATCGTCAAAATGCGCGCAATCCCAATCTAGCGCCGGCGCCTCATCCGGCGCATAGCCCAACATCAACGTATGGCAGCCAAGCATTCGCGTCTTGGCCAGAGCAATTGCAAAACTCGTCTCGACAGGCAAAAGCGCCTGCCCTTGCTCGGGCGGAATGGCGAAGACAACATGTGCGAACGGGCCAAAGATCTGCTCGCCAGCGCGCAAAACCCAAGCCCCTGCTTTGCCCTCCACAGCATCGACACCACAATCGAGATACACCCTCCACTGCGGTCGACCCGCCACTAAGGCCTTGCCAATCGCGCTCATGCCAGGGGCGAAAACCTTCTTGGCCGACGCATCTAGCCGCGCAGTTTTGGTTCCATCTGCGGAAATATTTACATGGCGCGGCAGCCAAGTGCGAACATGCCCCGCCGCCTCAAACGGTTTCAGCCATTGTTGAAACGCGGCGCTATCGGCTCGGAAATATTGCGCCCCATGGTCAAAGGCAAAGGGGGGTGCGCGCCGCGTCGACAGCCGACCCGATAGACCGCGCGATTTATCAAATAACGTCAGATCAAAACCTTGCGCCAGCCCATCCGCACAAGCCAACCCCGCCATGCCAGTGCCGATAATGGCTAAACGCGGTTTTTCTACTTTACTCATCACTGGCTCCTTACTGCACGACGCTATGAAGTTATCTTTAGCCTAACTCGCCATCTTGAGGAACCGTGCGCCGCTCGTTCTGCTTGGTTTTGCCGATGTGGCCAAAGGTGGGCGGGCGCATCCATTTACGACCGCGTGCCAATCTGCTAGTTTTTTGGCCTAGATAACGTCCTTTTTTCTATTTCTTTTGGAGCCCCCATGGAGACATTTCCCGCAAGCATTTGGAGCCTCTGTCTGCTTTTATATATCCTCTTTATGGCTTGGCACCAAAATTGGCGCGGCGCATTGAAGCCGCATGAGATTGATGAATTTTTAGCCCAGTTAAAAGCTGGGAAAGCCCGTTTGGACGACAATAAAATTTCTGTTCTGGAAGCCTTCATGCGAAGCGATACCGGACGCGAATTTTACATGCTGAATCTCATCAAATTTCCCGACGGAGACATTCAACATCCCGCGACAGGGGAAACCAGCACAGGGCCCAAACTTTTGCAAAGCTACTTCCGCCCTTTCGCCAGCCTGATTTTAAAAGCCGCCGGCTACCCCGCATTTAATGCGCGCATTCGGGCCAACTATATTGAAGACTGGGGTGTCGAGACAAACCCGGGTTGGCAGATTATCGGCCTGATGCGATATCGCTCGCGTCGTGATTTGATGAAGGCCGTCACCAACCCGCAGTTTCACGGCGTGCATGGCTATAAACAGGCGGCTTTAGAGGCCACCTTGGCGCTGCCCGTCGAGACACTATCCACGCTTATGCCCAGCCCACGGGTCTGGCTAGCTTTGGTTTTGATTACCATTTCACTTTATCTCATCTGATTTATTTGACCTTTTAGGAGCCCATCATGAGCGATTTGTTTAAATTATACACTTGGAGCGTCTCGCTTTATTCTGGCAAAGCACGGGCTTATTTGATCAAGCAAGGCATTCGCTTTGACGATATTTCCCCCGCCGACCCAAGTTTTAAAAACACCATTGAGCCGGCGCTTGGCCGATGGATTATTCCGGTTATGACGACGCCCGATGGCGAGATTGTGCAAGATGGCACGGATATTATCGATTGGTTTGAAAGCCGCGATATGGCCAAGACATCCGCCTATCCAAAGAGTCCACGCCATTTGATAACCTCTTTGATTATGGAAATGTTTGGCGGTGAAGGTCTGCTGCGCCCAGCGATGCATTATCGGTGGAACTTTGATGAAGACAATTTAGATTTCATCCTGCAACAATTTGGCCTCTTCGCTATGCCGCATTTACCGCCCGAGGAACGCCGCGAAATGGCTCTCCATGCCGCCGGTCGTATGCGCGGGGCCGCCGCAGCTTTTGGGGTCACTCCAGAGCTAGCCCCTCATATTGAAGCCGCGTACCTCGAGACAATGGCCGAGTTAGATGCGCATTTCGCCGCGCAACCATACCTTTTGGGCGGCGCACCGACGATTGGTGATTATGGTTTATTTGCTGCGCTATTTGCGCATTTGGGCCGCGATCCGCACCCGCTACGTTTGATGCAACAAAAAGCTCCGATGCTGTTTCGCTGGACCGAACGGATGCGCAACCCATCGTCGGATATGGTTGAATTTATTGGCCGCAAGGAAAACCTTCTACCCAGCGATGATATTCCAGACACACTGAAAACGCTTTTACGGCGCGTAGCCAGCGACTATCTGCCAGAGATAGAAGCGATGATTGCGTTTCAAAATGACTATTTGAAAACCGCCGAGATAAGCGAAGGCGAGCTTATAGGCGGCAAAGAAACCACGCGCCAAATTGGCTTTTGCGACTTTGTTTGGCGCGACCAAAAAGTTACAGCCATGGTAATGCCCTACCGCGTGTTTTTGCTGCAACGCATTCAAGACGCCTATGACGCTTCGACCGAAAGCGAGCGCGAGAGCGTTGACGCGCTGCTAGGCGAAACAGGCCTCACCAACATCGTAAGCGCGCGCAGCACCCGCCGCGTCGACCGGGAAGACAATCGTGAAATATGGGGGCCGCTAACGAGCTAGCGCCCCAGCTCGTTAGCGGAAGGCTCCCACGTTGACGTCATAGTCTACCGCGACGCCGTAGTCTGGGTCGTCGTCGCTATCTATCATCAGCTGGCCAGCTTTGGATAGCAGGCGATGGCAGTCGCGCGATAGGTGACGCAGCATGACGCGTTTGCCCAATTCATTGTATTTATCCGCTACATCTTCAATCGCTTGCAGCGCCGATTGGTCGACCACACGCGAGTCTGAGAAGTCGATAATCACCGTATCGGGATCGTCGACCATATCGAATAATTGGCGAAATCCGGTTACCGAGCCAAAAAACAACGGGCCCTGAATGTCATAGACAATGGCGCCCTTTTCGCGCGTCGATGGACGCTTGGAGGCATGAATGCGTTTGGCCGCGTTCCACGCATAGACCAGCGCCGACATGATGACGCCCACAACAACGGCAATCGCCAAATCTTCCGCCACGGTGACAATGGTCACCACAATAATCACCAGCGCATCTGCGCGCGGTACTTTGAAAAGCGTCTTCAGCGAGTTCCACGCGAATGTGCCAATGACCACCATGAACATGACGCCGACCAAAGCCGCGATTGGGATTTGCTCGATGAGACCCGAAGCGAACAGAATAAACACCAAGAGGAATAAAGCCGCAGCCAGACCGCCGATGCGGGTTCGCCCGCCCGAATTTACATTGATCATCGACTGACCAATCATCGCGCAACCGCCCATGCCGCCGAAGAAGCCGGTTGCCAAATTCGCCGCGCCTTGCGCCATGCACTCTTGCGAGGCGCCGCCGCGCTGCTCGGTAATTTCGCCCACGAGGTTGAGCGTCAGCAGGCTTTCAATCAGCCCAATGGCCGCGAGAATGACCGCATAAGGAAAAATAATCGCCAAGGTTTCGAAGCTGAACGGCACCATAGGAATGGCAAAGCTCGGTAGGCCGCCAGATAGGCTGGCCAAATCTCCAACGCGAGGCACTTGGATATCAAAGCCCAGCACCACAGCCGTGACCAAGCCAATGGCGGCCAGCGGCGCGGGAATAAGTTTGGTAAGCTTTGGGGTCAGCCAAATCAGCGCCATGGTGGCAACAACCAACCCGCCCGTCGCGAGCAATGCGAAACCGCCAATCCATTCGGTCACGCCCATGTCATTGGTCGTTTTAAACTGTTCCAATTGCGCCAGACCGATGACAATGGCTAGCCCGTTCACAAAACCCAGCATCACGGGGTGCGGCACCATGCGGATAAATTTACCCCACCGAAGCGCGCCAGCAATTAATTGCAAGATGCCCATTAACACTACCGTCGCGAATAAATATTGCACGCCGTGTTGCGCGACCAAAGCCACCATGACCACTGCCAGCGCACCCGTGGCGCCCGAAATCATACCTGGGCGTCCGCCAATGGTTGCTGTTATTAGGCCCACGATAAAGGCTGCATAAAGCCCCACCAGCGGGTCGACGCCCGCCACAAAAGCAAAGGCTACCGCCTCTGGCACCAAAGCCAAGGCGACGGTGAGGCCTGCCAAAATATCCATTCGCACTTGCGAAATTGAGAGCGCTTGCGGAGGCTGACCTAGCGGCACGCCGAGAATATAATTTTGTAATTTAGAGATGGCGGAGGACATAGATTTCAGCTCGCTTATAAATAGAATTTTCATCTTCAAGAAGTGGACGTGGGGCGTCATGAATTACGATGCGTGGTAGCGCGTTTTACCTTACGCGGCTAGGCGTTTTGTCCCGCGACATAGCCCGAAGACCATGCCCATTGGAAATTATACCCGCCCAAGTGCCCCGTCACATCCACCACTTCGCCGATGAAGTAGAGGCCCTTATGGTCTTTGGCTTGCATGGTTTTCGAAGATAGTGCGTTGGTATCCACTCCGCCCAACGTAACCTCGGCCGTGCGATAGCCTTCCGAGCCCGCAGGCATCAGCTCCCAATCGTTCACGGCGGCGCCCAGTTGCGCCAATTTTGTGTTATTGGCTTCCGCCAGACGGCCCGATAGGTTTTGGCTTTGCGCCATATCTTGAGCCAGTTTCTTGGGTAACACTTCCGCCAGCACACTGGCGACATCTAGCTTCACGCCTTCCTTTTTACGCGCCAAAAGATGCGCCGTCACATCGACTTCGGGCGCGAGGTTCACTTTAATCGTCAGCCCTTCGCGCCAATAAGACGACACTTGCAAAATCGACGGGCCAGATAGGCCGCGATGGGTGAACAACATGGCTTCTTTAAAGTCGGCCTTCTGGCAACTGACCACCGCATCGACTGAGAGGCCAGACATGGCTTTGCAACGGTCTAGCAAATCGGCTTGGAACGTTAAGGGCACCAGTGCCGCGCGGGTCTCGACGATATCGAGGCCGAATTGGCGCGCCACTTCATAACCAAATTTCGTCGCACCGATTTTAGGGATGGATAATCCACCAGCCGCAATCACTAGGGACTCGCACATGGTTGTAATCGGCTCGCCAGCCGTTTGAGATTGGGTGACCACTTCAAAGCCCTCGTCGTCAACGCCGCGCGCGATGGACGTGATATCGGTTTGCATATCAAGCTGCACGCCTGCTGCTGCAGCTTCGGAAAGCAACATATCGATGATCTCTTGCGCACTATTATCGCAGAACAACTGACCCAAGGCCTTCTCGTGAAAGGCAATCTTGTGGCTTTTCACCAAAGCGGTGAAGTCATGCTGGGTGTATTGCTTCAACGCAGACTTACAAAAATGCGGATTGCTCGATAAATAATTCTCTGGCTTGGTGCGCGTATTGGTGAAATTACACCGTCCACCGCCAGAGATACGAATTTTCTCGGCAATCTTCGTGGCATGGTCGATTAGCCAAACGCTGCGGCCGCGTTTGCCCGCCGCGATGGCCGCCATTAGCCCTGCCGCGCCAGCGCCGACAACGATTACATCAAATTTTTCGTCACTTTGAATATCACTCATAGGCGGCTTATAGCAGAGTTGGGCATTGGCCATAGTTAAATATAGTGGCGTTAAATATCGCGCCCTTCAACGCCCAGCCCCAATATGCTAAGCAAGTGCCAGATATATTTGGAGGTCTGTGGTTATGCGCGCGTTTATTCGTAAGGTTTGGATTGGGTGTCTTGTGGCTGTGCCGCTACTGGCCATGTTGAACCTAGCCATTGAGGCTCGGCGCAGCGCCGACTGGGACGCAGACCTCGCCATAGCGACTGCGCAAACCTATGCTGTTGAAATTATCCGCGATGAGTTCGGCGTGCCGCATATTTATGGCAAACGAGATGCAGATGTCGCCTTTGGTCTGGCCTATGCGCAAGCCGAAGATGATTTCGAAACCATGCAATCCCTCGTGCCGTTTTACCGTGGCCAATTGGGCCGCAGCCTTGGCATGGATGGCCTGCCCATCGACTATTTGGTGCAATGGCTGGATGTGCGAAGCTTCGTCGAGGCCAATTACGAGCAAGTGCTGACGCCAGAAATTCGCGCTCATCTGGAAGCCTACGCCGATGGCATGAATTATTATGCGGCACAGCATCCGTTTGAAGCCGACCCCAAACTATTTCCCATGAGCGGCAGAGACCTCGCGGTTGGCTTCTCGCTGCAGCATCTTTTATTCTATGGCTTTGAAAGTCACATTGGCGAGCTGTTCGCGGATAGCCCACAACGCGAATTAGCCCAAGCGCCCGACAACGCACTGTCTCGCCACATCGGCGCGGCCGGACTGCCCGTCGGCTCCAATGCATTTGCCATGAATGGTCGCAAATCAAATGATGGCAGCACCCGCATCATGATTAATTCGCACCAACCCCTGAACGGGCCTGTGGCTTGGTATGAAGCGCATGTAAAAAGCGACGAAGGCTGGGACATGCATGGCGGTATTTTTCCGGGCATGCCATTTGTCGCCAAAGGGTTTAACCCTGATATTGGCTGGGGCGTGACGGTAAATAAACCCGACCTTGTGGATGTCTATAAGCTGAAGCTGGAAGGCGATGGCTATTTGCTGGATGGCGAAACCGTGCTTTTCGAGACCCGCCGCACTTGGCTGAAGCTGAAACTCATCGGTAATTTTTACTTGCCGATTCCCCGCACCCTGCTGGCCAGCCAACACGGGCCTGCCATTGAAACCGAGCATGGCACTTATGCGGTGCGCTTTGCTGGCCATCAAGAAATGCGCCAACCGATGCAGTGGATGGCGATGAATAAAGCGCGCAATCTAAAAGCCTTTAAAGAAGCCATGGCGATGCAGGCGATTGTTTCGTTCAACTATGTTTACGCAGACAAAGACGGCAATGTGTTTTTTCTGCATAACAATCGCTCGCCCGAACGCAAGCCCGGTTGGGACTGGCAAAAATATCTGCCGGGCGATAAGCGTGACTTAATTTGGAACAAGCAGATTGGCTTTGAGGCGATGCCGCAAATCACCAATCCCTCTTCGGGCTATTTGCTATCGACCAACCAAACTCCGTTTAACGTAACGGCAGCGCGCGATAATCTTGAGCGCGACGACTATCCGCCAGAGCTGGGCTTACAAACCCGAATGACCAATCGGGCCGACCGAGGGCTGGATATGTTCGCCGCTAAACGTCGCCTTAGCGAAGCTGATTTCCTCGCCATTAAATGGGATAAATTTTACGCCCCGCAATCGCGCGCCATGAAATATGTGCGCCAAATTCAAGACATGCGCTTTGAGGCCAATAGCCGTCATCACGAGGGGCAAAAGTTGCTGGCAACTTGGAACGGCGAAACCGCACTCGACAATCAAGCGGCCGCCCTTGGTGTGTGCTTGCTATCCGAGGAATGGAAAGCCGAACAAAAGCAAAAGCCCGCGCCCGATATCGCGCCTGTCTATGACGCCTGTTTGGATCAGATGATGCATCACTTCAAGCGCCTAGACCCGCTTTGGTCTGAACGCAATCGGCTTATTCGGGGCAACACAAATATTGCTCTGGGCGGTGGGCCAGACGTCTTGCGCGCAATTTATGGGCTGGCGAATGAGAGCGGCCAATTGAAAGCCGTGGCCGGCGATGGGCTGGTGGTTTACACGAGCTGGGATAAAAATGGCAAACAATCGGCAGGCACCGTGCATAATTTTGGTGCCGCCAGCACGCGCCCCAAATCGCCGCATTATGACGACCAAGCGCCCCTTTTCGCGGCCGAAAAATTCCGCCCCGTTGCATTAACGCGTGAGGCCGTTTTGGCCGCGCCGCACAAAAGCACAGTGCTGCCGCTCAATCGTTAAACCCGAATGCCTTCCCAACTCAGCAGCTCTCGCTTCTTATCGAGCCCCCAATAGTAACCACCGAGGCTTCCGTCATGCGCTAAAATGCGATGGCAAGGCACGAAAAAAGAAACGGGATTTCGACCCACCGCGCCGCCGACGGCTCGGGCACCATTGGGTTTGCCTAAGTCTGCGCCGATTTGTTTATAGCTGGCCGTTTGGCCAAGCGGCACGTTAAGCAACGCCTGCCATACCGCGAGTTGAAAGGCGGTTCCCTTCACAGCTAAACTTAGCGCGGCGGCATCCTTCCCCGTTTTAAAATAACTCATAGCTGCGCGATGGTGTTGTGTCCGCTCGCGGGTTATGTCTGCTTTCGGGTAGTCTTTTCGGATGCGTATCAAGGCATCCGCTTCGCTGTCAAACAGCGCATGAGAAAGGCCGTGGCACGATGACACCAAAAGCAGATCTCCGAAGGGGCTATGATAAATTTCATACTGCAAGTGCAAGCCCGCCCCGCTAGCGGCTACAATATCGTCTGGCATGGAAGCAAAGCTAATCGAATTCATGTCTATGGTTCCCATCTTTTTATTTTTATTGCCTTGGCTCGGAGCTTAGCAAAACTATGGTTTTGAATCCAGCAAGCATCTTGCGCGAAGCGGTTAATTTGCTTTAGATAACCCATGTCTAAAATCCGCTCTCTCATGGCTGCTCTGCGTTTAAAGCCCATTGCCCTATATGTTTTTTTGTCCTTAGCCACGCTCGCCATGCTGGGAGTTGGCTATGTTTTCATCACCAACTCAGCTTTTTATCTCTACCTAGAGCAGGTCAACCCGGCCAATCACCGACATTAAAAACCGCCTTACTGTGCCCAGCCGCCGCTAAAGGGTATCGCTTGGCCGACAAAGAAATCGCTTTCATTCGACGCCATGAACACCGCGAACATCGCGTCTTCATGGGCTGTCGCCAAGCGTCCGGCAGGCACGCTTTTTAGCAATTCTTGAAACACCGGCGTCTCGGTAAAAGCTGGCGGGAAGTAAACCGGGTTCTCGACGAAGTTCTGCGCGATTAAATTCATCTGAATATTATGCCCCGCAATTTCAATACCCGTCGAGCGCACATAGCCAACTTGCGCATGGCGGGCTGAACTATAGGCGGTGATGCCTGCCATGCCTTTGACACCCGTGGCGCTGCCATAGACCAGAATTTTTCCCTGTCTGCGCGCCACCATTTGCGGCAACACGGCCTTGGTTAAGCGATGCAAAGGATGCACCATGACGTCAAACATTTTCTGCCATGTGTCTTCCGGCATTTCGGCTGCTGCCACGCCGAGGTTCGCTGGCGCGGCCAAATTAGCCACCAATACATCCACGGTGCCAACCTCCTCAATCAGGGCGGCGGCGCGCGAAGGCTCGGTTAAATCAGACGTGTCTGCAATAACCTCCGCCCCCTGCTCGGCAAATACCTCGCAAGTAATAGGCCCCATATAGTCGTCGGCTTGGGTAACCAATACCCGTTTATTGGCTAAGCGTTGCTGTGTCATCAAACCTCCAGTGTCATCAAATAGCCTGCGCGGGGGTAATGCACCATCACGTCGCCGACAGCCTCATCATGGCGTTTCACCGCCAGTTCATCTGCCGTCACCCAAACAATCTGGCCAAGGGTAACCTCTTGGCCGTAGTCATCTGGCTGAATGCGAACCATGGCACCGACAGGCAAAGCCGCATCGTTAAGGGCATCTGCAGGCGGGGTTTCATCTGGCGTCGCATCTCGCGCGATATCCAGAGCCTGCTGCGGGCTGATATCTGAACGCTCGCCCTCGCCCATATCTTGGATGCGCTGCATCCAAGCCGATAGCTTTGGCAGGCTCTTTACAATTTTCACCATGCTTGGTGCCGCGCCCGTGAAGTTTACGACATGAAAAGCCGCAGCATCGGCCAGCGTAAAATCATCGCCCAGTAAAAATGGCGTTGCCGCGAGCTGGCGCTCCAGCAGCAAACAGTCTTGCTGAAACTGCGCGATGGAATGCTCAACGGGTGGGCCTGCGCCTGCTCCGGCAGGCTGCATGGCGGCGCGGTCTGCGAGAAAATTTTCTGGCAAAATAGCCAATGCCTCAAACACCGTCGGCATGGCGGCATGAGAGAACATTCGGTGGTCAGCCCAATCCGCGAGGATGTCGGCCGCGCCCTGTTGATGGGATGGCGTGCAGGGTGGGCTTGGGTGCAAACGCTCGATGTGACGCAAAATCAGCGTGGTATCGCAATAAATATGCGCCCCGATTTGCAACACTGGAATACGCCGATAGCCGCCCGTCAGCTGCGTTAAATCAGGCTTGGGGGCTACTACCGGCTGTGCGACGCCGTGCCAAGCCAAGCCTTTATGGGCCAAAACTTTGATCACCTTAATGGAGAAAGGTGACATCGTGTATTGATGTAAAATTAAGTCAGTCATAAATACCTCTAAGCCGCCGCGTCGAAATAAGGGCGGTCGCCGGCAATGGTCACGCGTTCCATCACGCGCACATCTGGGAAATAATCAGAGGCCGCAAAATGTTGGCACGAGCGATTGTCCCAAAATGCCATCGAGCCTTCCTGCCAGCGAAAGCGGCATTGCAGCTCTGGGTTCCAAGCGGTTTTATATAGCTTGTCCAGCAAGGCCTTACTCTCCGCAGGATCCATATCGACGATATGATCGGTGAAGGCGCCGTTTACATAAATCAAACGCTCTTGCGTTTCCGGATGCGTGCGCACCACGGGATGCACCATCGGCGGAAACTTATCGTGCAAATCTTCCGGCGCTTTGCCCAAGCGTTTGGCGAACACACGCGCAATATCATGCGAGGCCGACAGAGGTTCAATCTTTTCTTTCATCTCATCCGACAAGCCATCATAGGCCATCACCATATTGGTGAACAAAGTATCGCCGCCGATTTTTGGCAATTCAATGGCGCGCAAAATAGAACCAAGCGAGGGCGCCGCGCGCCAAGTTACGTCAGAGTGCCACATGTTCTCTGCGCCGCGCGATTTGGCGCCATGGGCAATGCGTAAAACCTCTGGGTCAGCTTGGTCTTTGGGGGTTGCGGGGTGAATTTCCAGTTCGCCAAATTGGGCGGCAAACTCAATATGCTGTTCGCGCGTTAAGTCTTGCTCGCGAAAAAACACCACTCGGTGCCTTAGCAAAGCCGCGCGCACTTCTTCTATTAGGGTTGCGTCAATTTTGGTCAAATCACAGTCCAACAGCTCTGCACCAATGGCTGGCGTCAGGGCCTGCAATCTAAATCTCGAATAATCCGTCATCGTCGTTTCTCCCATTACCGCTAATTTGCACAGAGTTTGGCGTTTAAAGTATGGGCGGTCAATCGCAATTGCTGTTATAAACTGGCTATGTTTCCACTCCCTAAAGCGAGAGAAAAATGAGCGTTATTATTATCGGAGCCGGTCAGGCAGGCCTACAAACCATTCTTAGTTTGCGCCAATCTGGCTATACCCAAGCGATTACGCTCATCGGGGATGAAGCCTATTTGCCGTATCAGCGCCCGCCGCTATCGAAGGCTTATTTGTCCGGCAAAATGGAACGCGATCGCTTGTTCCTCAAGCCCGATAGCTTCTTCTCAGAAAATGACGTCACCCTCAAACTCGACACCCGCGTCACAAGCCTCGACGCCAGCGCCAAAACGGTAACGCTCGAAAGTGGCTTACAGTTTTTTAAAGAAAAATTTATTATTCCTGTTGATGATGCA
>CAWVRH010000023.1:0-14616 GCA_963932545.1 uncultured Rhodobiaceae bacterium
GCAAGGCACCCTAAGCCAACAAGTTGGCAAGGGTTTATAGCCCGCCAGCGTAGGGGCCACGCCCCGAAGTCGGCCGTAGCGAAAATCCAGCAATCGTTCTATCGCACTTCCCCTTTGCGAGGGTCAAGGCGCACTAAAGCAGCAAGCTGCTAAATGCTTATAGCCCGCGTCGGCCGTAGCGAAAACCCAGAAATCACGTAACTTGCTGTTCCCCCCAATCGACCCCTATTTCCGTACAAGCCCCATCTGCTTAGCAATCATCTTATCCGCCAGCCGCTTGGGCAGCATCGCCAGAAAACGGTTCTGCCCGGACTGCACATCAATCCGATAGCGCGTTTTCGGCTTGGCGCTTGTCAAAATATTCAGCGCGCGCTGGGAAATCACATCTGGCTCACAGCCAGCTCTTTCCATGCCTTCGGTGAAGCCGATAACTTTTGTGATGGCTTTGCGATATGGCGAATTATCATAGCGCGCCAACATGGGGGCTTTGTCGACTTTGCCCCAAATGGCGGTTTTCACGGGGCCTGGCGCGATGATGACGACATCAATGCCAAACAGCATCAGCTCGCGACGCAAGGCTTCGGAAAAACCTTCGAGGCCGAATTTACTCATATTATAGGCGCCCATGAAGGGCATGCCGGCCTCACCGGAAACGGAGCTAATGTTAATAATTTTTCCCGGCGCGCCCGTGCGCTCTGTGTCGGCGCCTAGCAGTCCCATGAAGGCTTGGGTGCAATGGAAAACGCCCATGAGGTTCACGTCGAACTGATAGCGAAACTCTTCGGCGCTGAGGTTTTGAATGGCGCCGAATACCGCGATGCCCGCATTGTTAATCAGGCCAGCCAGTTTCTCGCCGTTTAATTCGGCTTCCACTTGCTTGGCGGCGGCTTGCACGTCTTTTTCGCTGGTGACATCAAACACCAGCGGAGAGAAATTCTCGCCCAGCTCAGCGGAAACCGCTTTGCCATCGGCCTTGTTCCGAACCGAGCCGAAAACGCGATAGCCATTTTCGACCAGTGTTTTGGAAATTTGACGACCAATTCCAGAGGACGCTCCGGTAACCACAACTGACAACATTTTCACTCTCCCGATTTAGATTCGCGCCGAGGTTAACACGCTCGCCGCGGTATGCAACGCCTTGGCATGCGCGTATTTATTGCCACCTGTCTCCGCTTTCCCCTTGATGGCTTGTCCACTCTGCCTATAATCAGGCTCAAAGTTGTCGTGCCAAGGAGTTGCCAAATGCAAATGTTATCGGAAACCATTCAAGCGGAAGACAATAGTTATCGCCCACCTCATATTGCTTATGAGACGCCGAAAGGTTTCGACCTTCTGGACATGACCATGTTCCGCGATCATGGCCAGCCTTATGACTATTTTCACACGCTGCGCGACAAAGCGCCGGTCAGCTGGTGGCAGCCGCCGGCCTCAACCGATGTGGCCGGTTTCTGGGCTTTGACGCGCTATGAAGACGTTAAAAAATGTGACCTCGACGCCAAAACATTCTCATCAGGTGCGGGCGGTATTTTAATGGGCCATAGCGCCAAAGGTGGCGGTCCGAAGCGGCTTTCGGGCGCGGCTTTAAACTCTATGATTAATTTGGACCAGCCGTGGCACATTCCGTTGCGCATGGCGCATCGCCCATTTTTCACGCCAGACTATATCGGTAAATTGCAATCGCGCGTCGAGACCGAAGTCGACCGCTTGCTCGATAATATGGAAGTCATCGCCAAGAAAAATGATGGCAAAGTCGATATGGTCACCAATTTTTCGGAATGGTTGCCGATGTATACTTTGTGCGAAATGCTGGGCATTGATAAAAAAGATCGTCCGAGCATTGTTCGCTGGATGCATTATTTGGAAAATGCCGCCTATATTGTGGGCGACCCAGAGGCCAAAGTTTCGCCTTGGTTTATTGCTAAATTTCTTTGGAACATTCGTCAGATGTTCCGCTATGGACAAAAAGTTTTGCTCGATCGGCGCAAGAACCCGCGCGATGATTTGCTCACTGTAATTGCTACCACAGAGGTGGATGGCGAACCGATGGATCCGTCTTATTTAGATGGCTCTTGGTTGCTGATTATTTTTGCTGGCAATGATACGACCCGCAATAGCTTGTCGGGCACCATGCGTTTGTTGACCCAGTTTGGGGATCAAAAACAAATGCTCATCGACGACCCGAGCCTCATTCCACAAATGGTGCCGGAGGCTTTGCGCCTCGTGTCGCCCGTCATGTATATGCGCCGCACGGCACAAGCGGACGCAGAGTTTTCGGGTCAGAAAATCACCAAAGGCGAAAAAGTCATCATGTATTATGGCGCCGCCAATCGAGACCCTGAAGTGTTTGAAAACCCAGACAAAATGGATATTCATCGCTCTAATGCCAATGAGCATTTGGCTTTTGGTACGGGCGCGCATGTGTGCCTCGGCCAGCGGATTGCCAATATGCAGCTCGAGACCGCTTATGCGCGTATTCTCGATCGTTATCCCAACATCGAGTGGACGGGCAAGCAGGCGCATGCCCCGAATAATTTCGTGAATGCTATTTCCCATCTCGAAGTGAACCTTGGAGTTTAAGGGACGTATGCTCGCACGCCTTAAAAAAACCGCACGCCTTATCGCCTTGCTGCTGGCTCTGCCCGTCGGCGCGGTGGTGGCTTTCGGGCTTTATGTTGTCATCAGCGTGGCCACTTATGAGCAAGTGGATGACGCCGCTCATATGGCCTCCAAACAAGCTTATTTGCAAACCCTCGCGGCAGCGGCGAAACCCAAAAAGGCTCCGGATGTCGTTATCATTTTGTTTGACGATTTGGGGCATGGCGATGTTGGGTTCATGGGCAGCCAAATGATTGCCACGCCGCATATGGATGCGCTGGCGAAAAATGCGGTGGTGTTGGAAAATTATTATGCGCCAGCGCCCGTATGTTCGCCGTCTCGCGCGGCCATGCTGACGGGGCGTTTGCCATCGCGCAACCTGCTGACGGCAGTGCCGTTTCCTAGTGGTCATTTTGTGGATCGCATCAATCGGCTTTTTGGCAATCCAGTGCGCTTGCCACGCGAAGAAATTATTCTGGCCGACGTTTTAAAAGCCAGTGGCTATCATACCGCCATGGTTGGCAAATGGCACATGGGGGACCATGATAAATCCATTCCAACGGAATTTGGTTTCGAGACTTTTTTCGGCACCTATCATTCCAATGATATGAACCCGTTCCATTTGGTGGAGGGGACACCCGCCCAAGGTGAGAAAATTGCCGTGGCGGCACCCGTCGACCAAACGCAGTTGAACGCACTATATGCCGAAAAATCAGAAGGCTTCATCGCGGCTGCTCCCAAAGGCAAGCCGATGTTTTTATACCTCGCGCATAATTTTCCGCATGTGCCTTTACATGTCGCGCCGCATGAACATGGCCGCTCGGATGCCGGCCTCTATGGCGATGTGGTGCAAGGGCTAGACGACACAGTGGGCCGCGTTGTGGCCGCTCTTAAAAAACGCGGCACTTTGGACAATACGCTGCTTATCATCACCAGCGACAATGGCCCTTGGTGGCAAGGCAAAGGCGTGGGCCGTGGCCGCAAAGGGCAAAGTTTCGAGGGCGGTGTACATGTGCCTTTCATCGCCCATTGGCCGGCCCAGCTTGCGCCGCGACGCTCCTCAGCTTTGGCGATGGGCACGGATTTATTACCAACGATTCTGGCCGAGTTGAACTTGCCAGCCCCCGATGACCGCCTGTTGGATGGGCGCAACCTTGCTTCTAGTCTGCGCGGCGGCACCTCGCCGCATGAGGTCGTTTATTATTATGGCGCGGGCACTCTCATGGCGGTTCGCGATGCGAAATATAAATACCGCGATGCCAAACCAGTGGTCTATGCCACCGACCCTGTGTCGATTCCGATATGGCCAAAGCGAGGCCCGTGGCTGCATGATTTAACATCTGACCCTGACGAGTCGTATGATATCTCGATGCGCCATCCCGAAGTGGCCGCTCGCCTGAAAGCCGCTCTCGATGCGCGCAATCAGGAGATGGCCGACAACCCTCGCGGTTGGAAGTAGCTAGACCTTTTTATAGACTTGCGCGCCGCCAACCCGAAACTCGGTCGACTTGGCTTGCATGCCAGCTTCCAGCGCATCTTCGGGTTTCATGTTTAATTTGGCCGCATATTCGCGCACATCTTGGGTGATTTTCATCGAGCAGAAATGGGGTCCACACATCGAGCAGAAATGCGCCACTTTCATCGATTGTTTCGGCAGGGTTTCATCGTGGTAGCTGCGCGCCGTGTCTGGGTCGAGCGCCAAATTAAATTGGTCATCCCAACGAAACTCGAAACGCGCTTTGGATAAAGCATTATCGCGTATCTGCGCGCCCGGATGCCCTTTGGCCAAATCGGCCGCATGCGCTGCCAGCTTATAGGTAATGATGCCGTCTTTCACATCTTGCTTATTGGGCAGACCCAAATGTTCTTTGGGCGTCACATAGCAAAGCATGGCCGTGCCATACCAACCGATTTGCGCGGCGCCAATGGCCGAGGTGATATGGTCATAGCCCGGCGCAATATCGGTGGTCAGCGGCCCCAAAGTGTAAAACGGCGCTTCGTCACACCACTCTAGCTGCTTGTCCATATTCTCTTTGATGAGCTGCATCGGCACATGGCCGGGGCCTTCAATCATCACTTGCACATCCTGTTGCCATGCGATTTGGGTCAGCTCACCCAATGTTTTCAGCTCACCCAATTGAGCCGCGTCATTGGCATCCCAAACCGAGCCAGGGCGCAAGCCATCCCCTAGTGAGAAGGAGACATCATAGGCGTTCATAATCTCGCAAATATCGGCGAAATGCGTATAGAGGAAGTTTTCCTTATGATGCGCCAAGCACCATTTGGCCATAATCGAGCCGCCGCGAGACACAATACCGGTCAGGCGATTGGCGGTCAGCGGCACATATTCCAACAGCACGCCCGCATGAATGGTGAAATAATCGACGCCTTGTTCCGCTTGTTCGATGAGCGTGTCGCGGAACATTTCCCACGTTAGGTCTTCGGCTTTGCCATCGACTTTTTCGAGCGCTTGATAAATCGGCACCGTGCCAATGGGCACTGGGCTATTGCGCAAAATCCATTCGCGAGTTTCGTGGATATGTTTGCCTGTCGATAGATCCATAATCGTATCGGCGCCCCAACGAATGCCCCAAGTCATTTTATCGACTTCTTCGCCGATCGAACTCGAGACGGCGGAATTGCCGATATTGCCGTTAATTTTGACCAGAAAATTACGACCAATAATCATCGGCTCAATTTCGGGGTGGTTGATATTGGCAGGAATAATAGCGCGTCCACGGGCGATTTCTTCGCGCACAAATTCGGGCGTAATTTCAAGCGGCAGATTGGCACCAAAGCTCTCGCCTTCGTGTTGCGCGAGCATCATCTCGCTCATCCGTTTGCCGCGTTCGCCGGTGGCTTCCAAGCTCTCTAGGTAAGCGGCGCGGTTTTGGTTTTCGCGCAAGGCCACATATTCCATTTCCGGCGTAATGATGCCGGCACGTGCGTAATGCATTTGCGTCACATTTTTGCCCGCCTTGGCGCGCTTGGGCGTGCGCTGCAAGTTAAACCGCAGGGCTTGTAATTTCTCATCCGTCAAACGGGCTTGGCCATATTCTGAGGTTGGGCCATCCAGCTCTTGCGTATCGTTGCGCTCGTCAATCCAAGCTTGGCGCATGGGCGCGAGGCCATTGCGGATATCAATTTTGAGGGCGGGGTCGGAATAAGGGCCGGAGGTGTCATAGACAAAAATAGGTGGGTTTTCCTCGCTCGATTGTCCCGAAAGCGCCATATCGGTTGGCGTATCATCTTGGCTAATTTTGCGCATCGGCACGCGAATGTCGGGCCGCGAGCCGGTTACGTAAATTTTCGCGCTATTGGGCAAAGGCACAATGGAGGCATCGTCGACGCGGGCTTGCTCGCTGGTGAAACTTGGTTTTTTAGCTGATGACATATCCAAAGCTCTTTCTAAAACAGCGCGGAACCCTATTCTTGGGGCTCTCACGAAGACGATGACACGTGCGAGAAAGGCGGAGATAAGTCCGGCACTCCCTGCAGCGGCATAATCCGTAAACAGGTACAAAGGGTATCGTCTCACCGGCACTTACGAGTAGATTTTCGCGCGCACCGGACCCCTGTGCATTTTTTCGACTTTAGGTTTCGCTATCGCCGAGCGCAAGCGCAATCGTAGGGCTCAATTGTGGGTGCAATCTTGAGGGCAACCAAAAGGCACAAAAAAACTACCTTTTGGTCGAAAAAAGCTTGCAGCGGGCATGAGCTTCTGACTACAATTTATGACGCAGGCGTCATTTTTCGAAGAACGCCGCATTAGAATTGATTTTGGGAGAAAACCGATGAGTGAAGCGATTAAACAAGACATGCGCCCAGGCGAAGACTTAGCCTATAGCACAGCCTTAAAGGACTTGGATCCATCGAACGCTTTACTCTGGCCCAAGGAAGAGTTCTGGCCGATTTTCGATCGTTTGCGCAATGAAGCTCCTTTGCACTATTGCGATGCCGGTTGGCAATCCGAAGACCGCACCAATGATGCGCCCGATATTGGCGGCTATTGGTCGGTAACGCGCTATGAAGACATTATGGCGATTGATACAGATCACAAGCGCTTCTCGTCGGAGCCAGCGATTGTGTTGCCAGACCCGTCCGAAGATTTTGAACTGCCGATGTTTATCGCGATGGATCAACCCAAGCATGACGTTCAGCGCAAAACGGTAGCTCCTATTATGGCGCCAATGAGCTTGGCCGAAATGTCAAAACTCATTCGTGAGCGCACGCAATTCGTGCTCGACTCGGTGCCTATCGACGAAGAATTTGATTGGGTCGACGTGGTCTCGATTGAGCTGACTACCATGATGCTCGCCACTTTGTTCGACTTCCCATTTGAAGACCGCCGCAAATTGACCCGCTGGTCGGATGTCGCCACCGCAGGCCCGGAAACGGGTATCGTGGAAAGCGAAGACCAACGCCGCGCTGAGCTGATGGAATGCGTGCAATATTTCATGGGACTATGGCAAGAGCGCCAAGGCAAAGATGGCAATGATTTAATCACCATGCTGGCCAATGGCGAAGAAACCAAAGACATGGACACGATGGAATATCTAGGCAATTTGATTTTGCTGATTGTGGGCGGCAATGACACGACCCGTAATTCCATGACTGCCTCGGTCTATGGCTCCAGCTTGTTCCCGGCCGAATGGGAAAAAGTAAAAGCTAATCGTGACCTTATTCCAAACACTGTGGCAGAGGTTATTCGCTGGCAAACGCCGCTAGCCTATATGCGCCGCACGGCTTTGGAAGATGTGGAAATGCACGGCGAGACCATTAAGAAAGGCGACAAAGTTGCCATGTGGTATGCCGCTGGTAACCGCGACGAGCGCAAATTTGAAAAGCCGAATGACCTAATTTTTGATCGCGAGAATGCTCGTAATCATATTTCCTTCGGTTTTGGCATTCACCGTTGCTTTGGCAACCGTCTGGCGGAATTGCAGTTGCAAATTCTGTGGGATGAAATGCTTAAGCGTTTCTCGAAAATCGAAGTTGTGGGTGAGCCAGAACGCAATGTGTCGTCTTTTGTTAAGGGCTACACAAAAATGACTGTGATTGCGCGCGCCTAATGAGCCAAGATTGTAGTGGAAAAGTTGCGGTAGTTACTGGCGCAGCGACAGGCATTGGGCGTTCGGGCGCACTTGCTTTGGCGGCGGCGGGCGCGAAGCTCATCGTCACAGATATTGATGTGAGCGGGGTCGAGAAAACCGCGCAGATGATTATCGAGGCCGGCGGTCAGGCGCGTAGCCTAGCTCAAGACGTATCGCAAGAAAGCGTCTGGCAAGAGCTTATCGAGAGCATTAAGCAAACCGAAGGCCAGCTCAACGTATTGGTCAATAATGCTGGCATTGCGATTGGCGTGCCGGTGACCGAGATGAGCCTAGAAGATTGGCAGCGCCAAAACGCGATTAATCTGGATGGCGTTTTTCTGGGGTGTAAACATTCTATTCCTTTGATGGCCCACAGCGGGCTTTCGAGCATTATCAATATATCGTCCATCGCGGGTCTTGTTGGGGCTTCGGGTCTGGCTGGCTATTCTGCGTCTAAGGGTGGCGTGCGTTTGTTTTCAAAGGCGATTGCCAATGAATGTGCGGATAACGGCCAAACCATTCGGTGCAATAGCGTGCATCCGGGCATTATCGATACGGATATTTGGTCGCGCGAAATTTCTGGCATGGCCAAAAACAATCCAGATATCATGACACCCGGCGGAAACCGCGTGAACATAGACATGGTGGCTGCCGCTGGCATGCCAAATGGCAGGCCGGGCCAGCCGGAAGACATTGCCAATGGCATTGTTTATCTGGCGTCGGATGCCTCGTCTTACGTGAATGGTACTGAGTTGGTAATTGATTACGCGATGACCGCGCGATAAGCGCGTGATAGAGTTTCGGCTCGTTCAGTTTCCCTGAGTTTTGCCAAAGGTCTATACCATGCCATCCGCACTTATATCTTCTATCAGCGATGTTTTCCCTGCCGAGCCGGGGGTAATTTACCTGCAAGATAAGGGAAAGCCTGCCTGTCTTATTCGAGCGCTGACGCCCGAATCTCTGGCGGCATGGCGCGAAAACCTTGTCGGCCCGCACCTCACTTGGATGGAGACTACGCATTTTGCGGCCGCTGCGGGCGAGGTTTTACTGCTGCCCAATTCAGCCGGTGATTTAGAGGCCGTGCTTTTGGGGCTTGGCGCGAAGCCAGACCCTTTTGCTATGGCCGCTTTGCCCACGCAATTGCCAGAAGGTGCCTATCGGCTAGACGATAGTGCGCCAGAGGCCGTGAAAGACATGGCGCCTTTGGCTTGGGCGATGGGCTGCTATCGGTATGAGGTTTATAAAAACCGCCCACGCGAGGGCGCATGGCCGCAACTGGTTTTACCAAAAACGTGTGACCGCGCCCGCGTAGATAGGCTAAACCGCGCCGTCTATTCCACCCGTCATCTCATCAATACGCCGGCCGCTGATATGGGCCCCGAGGCGCTAGAGCAAGTGATGCAAGCGCTGGCCAAACGCCATAAGGCCAAGCTGAATGTCATCTCTGGCGATAATTTATTGCAACAGAATTACCCAATGATTCACGCCGTCGGGCGCGCCGCCGTCGAAGCGCCGCGCTTGCTGGACCTGACGTGGGGCGAAGAAGACGCGCCCAAAGTAACGCTGGTCGGCAAAGGCGTTTGTTTCGATACGGGCGGTCTGAACCTAAAGCCGGGTTCGTATATGGATATTATGAAAAAAGATATGGGCGGCGCCGCCATTTCGATTGCGCTGGCCGATGCCCTAATGGATGCGGGGCTACCCATTCGCTTACGCTTGATGGTCGGTGCGGTGGAAAACGCCATTGGCCCGGATGCCTTTCGCCCGGGCGATGTGCTGGCCAGCCGCAAAGGCTTGGCCGTGGAAATTGGCAATACCGATGCCGAGGGGCGTCTGGTTTTGGCCGATATGTTATGCGAGGCCGATAGCGAAACGCCAGACGTGCTGATCGATTTTGCTACCCTCACAGGCGCCGCGCGCGTGGCTATGGGGCCAGAAGTCGTGCCGTTTTATACCCATGATGATGAGCTTGCGCAGGCCATGCAACACGCCGCCAGCGAGGCGCATGACCCGATGTGGCGTATGCCACTTTGGGCCGGCTATGATGGCTGGCTGGATAGCCAAATTGGCGATGTGAACCATATTGGATCTGCGCCCATGGGCGGCTCGATTACCGCCGCTCTGTTCTTGGCTCGCTTTGTTGAGCAATCTGAGACTTGGATGCATTGCGATGTATATGCGTGGAGCTTGCGGGCACGCGCTGGGCGTCCAGTTGGCGGAGAGGCACAAGCTTTGCGCGCCGTTTACACTTATTTGGAACAACGCTTTGCCTAATCCCAAACCAGACCCGCGCCTCAATGTCTGGCGCGATGATTTGGCGGGTGCGCATTTGCGAGCCGAGGTTTCGGCGCGCCGCTTTGTTGAGGGCGAAGATTATACAATCATCGCTCCGGTCAGTGCTTTGCGCCGCTCGCCCGCCGATGGCGCCATGCAGGATAGCCAATTGCTCTATGGCGAGGGGTTTCGGGTTTATGAGATGAAAGACAGATGGGCTTGGGGGCAGGCCAATCACGATGATTATGTTGGCTATGTGCTGGCGGAAGATTTGCAAAAAACCAGCCCTGTGATGGCACCCACCCATAAGCTTGTAAGCTTGCGGAGTTTTATTTACCGCGAGCCAGATATTAAAACACGGCCTCTCATGGGGGTTTGCATGGGGGCTCAGTTAAGCGTGTCTCGCTTTGAAGGTCGTTTCGCTGAGCTGTCGGAGGAGACAGGCGGCGGCTTCATTCATGCTGCGCATATTGCCCCGATGGGCGAGTTCCAAAGCCGACCGGTGGAGGTTGCGCGCCGCTTTATTGGCGCCCCCTATTTTTGGGGCGGGCGCGAAAGCATAGGGCTGGATTGTTCGGCACTGGTGCAAACCGCCCTGATGGCCTGTGGACTTGCGTGCCCCCGCGATAGCGATATGCAAGAAGCCAGTCTTGGCACAGCCGTTGAGGTGGCAGAGGTTGGAGACATCGTATTTTGGAAAGGCCATGTTGGGTTTTTGAGTGCGCCGAACACGCTATTGCACGCCAATGCGTTTCATATGTCGGTGGTCGAAGAAAATTTCGACGCCGCTTGCGCCCGTATCCGCGAGACGGAAGGGCCGATTACGGCCATGAAGCGCCTCAGCTAAACACTTCTCTAAACACTTACCTAAACATCCGTATCGAGTGCGGCTGCCAGTAGGTTTTTCGTATAGGTTTCGCGCGGGGCATCGAAAATTTGGGTCGCCGTTCCGGTTTCCACACAGACCCCATTTTGCATCACCATCACCTGATGGGACATCGCCCGCACGACTTTCAAATCATGGCTTATGAATAAATAGGTCAGCCCTTTTTGCTTTTGCAGGCGGCGCAACATATCGATGATTTGGGCCTGTACCGAGCGGTCTAATGCGCTGGTCGGCTCGTCGAGCACTAAAAACTCTGGCTCTAATATCAATGCGCGCGCAATGGCGATGCGCTGGCGCTGCCCACCCGAAAACTCATGCGGATAGCGCTCGGCCGTATCAGGGTCCAGTTCCACTTCAATGAGGATATCGCGGACGCGCTGGGCCACCTCTACTTTGCTCAAATCCGGTCTATGTAGCTTCAAACCTTCGGCAATAATTTCGCCAACTGCCATGCGCGGGCTCAACGCGCCATAAGGATCTTGGAAAACAATTTGCATATTTTTTCGCAAACCCCGACGCGTTATTCGGTCGGTCGCGAGAACATCGGTATCGCCTAAAAAGGCCTGTCCCGTGGCCTTTTGAAGCCCCAATAAAGCCCGCCCGAGCGTGGTTTTGCCCGAGCCGCTCTCGCCCACAACGCCAAGCGTTTCCCCGCGTTTGATGGAGAAAGAGATATCATTCACCGCTTTGACATGGGCATAGGTGCGCTGTAAGAAACCGCGTTTCATTGGAAACCAAACGCGTAAATTTTCGGCCCGCACCAGCTCATCGATCGCCTTGCTTGGCGCTGGCGAGCCCGCTGGCTCTGCATCTATGAGTTTTTTGGTATAGGCCTGCTGCGGGTTTTTGAATACGGTCGCGCTTTTTCCTGTCTCCACAATTTCACCGTTTTGCATGACGCAAATGCGGTCGGCCATTTTTTTCACGATGCCTAAGTCATGGGTTATCAGCAAAACCGCCATGCCGGTCTCTTTTTGCAAATCTTTCAGTAGGTCGAGAATTTGTTTTTGTATGGTTACATCCAAAGCGGTGGTCGGCTCATCGGCGATGAGCAATTGCGGTTTATTGGCCAAGGCCATGGCAATCATCACGCGTTGGCGTTGCCCGCCCGATAGCTCATGTGGCAAGGCGCCAAGACGCGCGTGCGCATCGGCAATACCGACACGCTCAAGCAGCCGCAGGGTTTCGGCCTTTGCGGCGGCGCGACCTAGACCCTGATGCAGCTCAAGCACCTCTGTGATTTGTTTCTCAATCGAATGCAGCGGGTTGAGCGACGACATGGGTTCTTGAAAAATCATCGAGATTTTAGACCCGCGCACTTGGCGCAACTCATCTTCGCTGAGGCTCAGCAGGTCTTGGCCATCGAAGTGAATTTCCCCGCCGTCATGAAACGCTGCTGGGTAGGGCAGCAGTTTTAAAATCGACAAGGCACTAACAGATTTGCCAGACCCACTTTCGCCAACCAGTCCTAGCGTTTCGCCCGCGCCAATATCAAAGCTCACGCCTTTCACTGCATGGCTTACGCGGCCATCGCTAGTGAAGCCAATGCGTAAATTTTTCAAGGAAATCAGAGCGCCCATAATATCTAGCCCAACGTCTTTCTAGGGTCGAAGGCATCGCGCACGGCCTCGCCGATGAAAATCAACAGCGACAGCATAATCGCAATGGTGAAAAACCCCGAAAGCCCCAACCAAGGCGCCTGCAAATTAGCTTTGCCTTGCGCCAATAATTCGCCCAAAGACGGCGAGCCAGGCGGCAGGCCAAAGCCCAAAAAGTCGAGCGAAGTGAGCGTAGTGATGGAAGCATTTAAAATA
This sequence comes from uncultured Rhodobiaceae bacterium, assembly GCA_963932545.1. GTDB lineage: Bacteria > Pseudomonadota > Alphaproteobacteria > RS24 > RS24 > UBA8337. Next base: position 12,663 of record CAWVRH010000023.1, read on the forward strand.
AACGGCATAAAAGTGAGCGTGGCGACCATGGCATTGGGCAATAAATGGCGTGCCATAATGGTGGCATTGCCAACACCGAGTGCTCGCGCCGCTTCGACATATTCTAAATTGCGGGCGCGCAAAAACTCGGCCCGCACAACGCCGACCAGCGACACCCAAGAGAATAATAATAAAATGCCAAGCAAAATCCAAAACCCAGGCTCGATGATAGCGGCAATAATAATCAGCAAATAAAGGGTTGGCACAGACGTCCATATTTCAATGAAACGCTGCAGCCCAAGGTCAACCCAACCGCCAAAATAGCCCTGCACGGCACCGGCTGCAATGCCGATGACGGAAGACGCCAGCGTTAAAATAAGGCCAAAGAGAACCGAAATGCGAAAGCCATAAATCAGACGCGCGAGCACATCGCGGCCTTGGTCATCGGTGCCCAGCCAGTTTTGCGCACTCGGCGGTGCGGGCGCGGGCTGCTGCAAATCTAGGTTGATGGTATTGTAGCTATAGCGTAGCGGCGGCCAGATGATCGTGCCCCCTTTTCCCTCAATCAGCTCGATGACGAATGGATCGCGATAATCGGCTTCGGTCGCAAAATCACCGCCAAATTCAGTCTCGGCATAAGTTGCGAACACAGGCGCATAGATGGCGCCTTCATGGCGAATGAGGAGCGGCTTATCATTGGCTAAAAACTCGGCGAACAGAGTGACAAGGAACAAGCCAGCGAACAGCCATAGGGAGATAAGCCCACGCCGATTGGCTTTAAAATTGCGCCAACGACGCTGATTTAGCGGAGAGATAAGCATCAACCGCCCCCTTGCGCAGAGAAATCAATCCGCGGATCGACCCACATATACGTGATGTCAGAGATAAGCGTGACGACAAGCCCGACCAGACCGAAAATATAAAGCGAGGCAAAAACTACCGGATAATCGCGGTTGATGATGCTCTCATAAGACAATAGCCCAAGGCCATCGAGCGAGAAAATCGTCTCGATAAGCAGCGAGCCTGTAAAAAACGCGCCGATGAAAGCGCCCGGAAAACCGGCGATGACGATGAGCATGGCATTGCGAAACACATGGCCATATAAAACCCGCCCCTCGGTTAGTCCTTTGGCGCGCGCGGTAACGACATATTGTTTTCTAATCTCATCGAGAAAAGCATTTTTCGTTAGCAAGCTAGTGGTTGCAAAACCTGAGATGGAAAGCGCCAAGACGGGCAGGAAGATATGCCAGAGATAATCCAACGCTTTTCCGCTTAGGCTCAATTGGTCGAAATTATCAGACGTCAGCCCGCGTAACGGGAACCAGTCGAAATACGAGCCACCCGCAAATAAAACAATGAGGACGACGGCGAATAAAAATCCAGGAATGGCATAGCCGACAATAATCACGCCAGAGGTCCAAACATCAAAAGCACTGCCATCGCGGCGCGCTTTGGCGATGCCTAAGGGTATGGAAATAAAATACGTCAGCAAAGTCGCCCAAAGCCCAAGTGTGATGGAGACGGGCAGCTTTTCTTTAATCAGGTCCATGACCGGAATATCGCGGTAATAACTCTCTCCAAAATCGAAGCGAGCATAGTCTTTGACCAATTTGAAGAACCGCTCATGGGCTGGTTTGTCGAAACCAAATTGGACTTCTAACTCGGCGATGAATTCGGGGTCGAGGCCTTGGGCCCCGCGATATTTGCTGCCCGCAGCACTTTGCGCTGCTGCGCCTTGCATACCGCCAGAGCCATCTTGCGCGCTGGTAAAGCGCGAGGTGGCGCCTACGTCATGGCCTTGTAATTGGGCGATGACGCGCTCCACTGGCCCGCCGGGGGCGAATTGCACAATGGCAAAGCTAATCGCCATAATGCCGAAAATCGTCGGCACCATCAGCAGCAAGCGGCGAAGAATATAAGCACCCATGGGTGGCAAAACTCCCTCAAAAGTGAGTTAGAGGTTATTTAAAATGAA
>CAWVRH010000024.1:0-2462 GCA_963932545.1 uncultured Rhodobiaceae bacterium
TGTGTTAGGCCTGCCGCCAGCGTTCGTTCTGAGCCAGGATCAAACTCTCAAGTTTGATTCTGAAATCATCACATTACTAAACGTTCAAACCATATCATATGATATGATGCGTATTAACGAGTTCCCACTCTTCCGTATATGCTTTGGCGAACCAAAACACATCCGGGAGTGGAAGAAACGTAAACGTAACGGTTAGCAATCATTAGATGACTACTTGTTCTGTTGTCCATCTTTCAAAGAAAGATGAGACACGCCAGGACACCGCCGTCCACGCTTCTCTTTCAATATCTACAATTTCAAACAGCAGCTCTTTACTTTCGTATCGAGCCCTCAAGAAGCGAAAAGACACCCGCGACCATTTCTAGTCTTTGTGTGTCTAACCTCTGTGAGGATCAGTATTTTACTAGAGTCTCGGATAAATCCGAGGACCGAAGCCAACTGGGTTACTGATGAACCGTCGTTGGAAGTGAGCTGGGTATAGGTTGGCTAGGCGAAACTGTCAAAGCCTTTTTTCAAAAAAACTCATAAAAAAGCGTTTATTTTCTTTAACCCTAAATTTAGTAGGTTAATTAGCCACTTAGCCCCTACATAGGGTAGCCACAGACGGGGATAAAATTACAGCCTTTTGCCATGCTTTACTAAAACTTGACAAAAACTGGCGGCGCAAGCCATTTTCGGTACATGGAATCTAAACAAGATACAAATAATGAGACCGGAGCGGACAACCAGCGCCCATCGGCCAATTTTTATGGCTCGGTAGAAGAACGCCTGATTGCCCAACAAAGGCGCAAACGTGCCCGCCTGCGCTTTACCATCACCGCATTGCTTGTCGGGAGCCTGATTAGCTGGATGGCCTCTGACCTGTTGGTGCCTGATGTCGCCGAGGCCAATTTAAGCGCCAAGCCAGCCCCTTCTAACCCTGTGTTGAATGCCGGGCTACTTGCCCTCGCTCCGATGCAAAGAGACTATGAGAGCGACGCTCTGGGCAATGGGGACACACTCGCTGCCTTGCTTGCCCGCGCCAGAGTAAATGCCGTCGAGGCCGATGCCGCGCTCGACCAATTACGCACCGTATACGATGTGCGCCGCCTGAAACCCGGGCAGAGCGTTCGCATCCATCGTGAATGGCCAGCCGGACAAGATAAGAGCGCTTACGAGGGGCGTTTTGCTGGGTTTGATTTTATTCCTGTGCCGGAACAAAAAGTAATTGTTCGGCGCACCGACCACCAAAGCTTCACCGCCATCAAGCGGGACCGCCTTTTAACCGACCGCCATTTCTTGGCCGACAGCCTTATCAATAGCTCGGTCTATGAAGCCGCGCGCAGCGGCGGTATGTCTCCCAACCTCGTGGTTGAGCTTATCCGACTGTTCTCCTTTACCATCGACTTTCAACGCGATATCCGCGAAGGCGATCAATTAGAAGTGCTTTATACGCGCCGGTTCGATGCAAACAATCAAGTGGCGCAAGAAGGCGATATCATCTTTGCCGCGCTGACCAATCGCGGCAAGCGCTACGCCTATTGGCGGATGCCGCATGAAGACGGCATCCATAATTATTTTGATGCCAAAGGCCAAAGTGTTCAGCGCTTGCTCATGAAGACACCTGTCGATGGGGCGCGTCTTTCGTCCAGCTTCGGCATGCGCCGCCACCCTATTTTGGGCTATACGCGCTTGCACCGTGGGTTGGATTTTGCGGCCCCCAAAGGCACCCCCATTTATGCGGCAGGGGACGGGGTCATTGAACGCCTTGGCACCTATGGCAACAACGGGAAATACATACGCATCCAACACCGCAATGGATATAAAACGGCTTACGCGCATATGAATAGTTTTGCGCGGCGTCTTAAAAAAGGCAGTCGGGTCAGCCAAGGGCAAGTTATCGGCACGGTAGGGCGCACGGGGCTAGCTACTGGCCCGCATCTGCATTACGAGGTGTTGCATTACAACAAGCCAGTTAACCCGCGCGAACTTAACGTGCCACCGCAACGCAATCTGGATGCAAAGGCGCTTGGGAAGCTCGCACAACTCAAGGCCGATATCACCGAAAAAGTAAGTGGGCTAGCCGTCAGTGACAATTCCCTGCGCTCTTTACCACGGCGCAGCAGCGCGCTCACTCCGTAGACAAAAAAAGACCCGCCGCGATAAAATCGGGCGGGTCAAATCTAAATCCGTAAAGCTCTTTTATTCAGCAGAAGTCGCGCTTGTTTCTCCAGCCTCGGGGGAAGCATCGACTGTGGCTTCCGCGATAACTTCGACAGCCTCCACAACCACATCTTCGCTCGAAACTTGCCTCTCAGAGGTTGGCGGGCGCTTCTTGCGCAAAGGCCCACGGCGGCGCGAAGGTTTCGATGGCTTTCCATCGGAATCCCCATCGGATGCCGTATCGCGCACCAATACCAAAGGCTCCCCAGAGCCATCGGCTTCATTGCTATCTGAATGGCTATCTGAATGGCTATCTGAAT